>NZ_JBIALB010000004.1:0-552289 GCF_042872965.1 Micromonospora sp. NPDC005087
GAAGCTAAGCCCTCCAGCGCCGATGGTACTGCACTCGTGAGGGTGTGGGAGAGTAGGACGCCGCCGGACAAACATTGGTCAGGGCCACCCCTTCAGGGGGTGGCCCTGACGCATTTCCGCACCCAAATCTGCCGATCACCATTCGCTATCCGATCCGGGAGAGAGCCGCCTGGGCCCGCGGGCACTGCCAGCAGGCGACACCGTCGACCACAGCCGCGGTCGGCGGATGGGTGTCGCCGGCCGCACAGCCGGGCCAGACCGTGTCACCCTCGTCGAACTCCTTCTCCTGCAACAGGTCTGCCAACTCGACGACGGCCCGCTCGACGTCGCTCGTCACCGGGAGGCTGCCCAGGAGGGCATCGCCCGGCTGTCCCCGCCAGCGGTAACGGACCAGCAGGTTGTCGAGATCCCCCAGGTCCACGTCCAGCGGCTCCACGACGGCACCGCGCCGGGCGAAGTCGTCCGCCACCCGCCGTACCGCGCGCTGGTAGCACTCCAGCGCGCCGAGTACGCGCTCGACGTAGTCGTCGGGTTCCGACATGGCGCCCAGGCTACTCACGGGTGAGCGTGCTGGCCGTGGTCACGGCGGTGCGCAGCAGCACCCGGGTCCTGCGGTGGATCAGCGACGCTCAGGACGGCTTCGGGCCGCAGACGTAGCGGGGCTCCGCGTTGTAGCGCCAGGTGAACTTCTCCCGCTTGACCACCGCCCCGCCCTTCTTGATGACCCGGAAGGCGTCCTGGGTGAAGCCGTTGATGCCGTTGCTCGGGATGCACGTCGGGCCGGGTTCGAGGTGGATGAGCTTCGGCGTGGTCGTGTTGCGGCGTGGCCCGTACTCCGTCTTCACGCTGTCGTAGATCTTCGTGCTCCAGATCGACACGGTGATCGTGCTCGACGTGTAGGACGTGTCGATGAGCAGGCCGTACTGGGTGTTGTTGCGGAACTTGAAGTCCAGGTTCGGCCAGAAGATGGTCGACTCGATGACCGCCGGGTACCGGTCGAACCAGTACGAGTGCGGCTTGTGCTCGACGTCCTCCAGCCCCGCGTAGTAGGTGGCGTTGAACAGCGTGGTGGTGAACTGTGAGGTGCCGCCCCCGACACCGGGCACCAGCTTGCCGTCCAGGATCACCGGCGCGTCCCGGTAGCCCTGCGCGTAGCCGCGTTCGCCGGTGTGGCCGTTCAGCGAGAACGTCTTTCCCGGCAGCACGACCGTGCCGTCCACCTCCCTGGCGATCGTGGCGATGTTCTGGCTGCGCGACGAGGCCATGCCCCCGGTGAACCGGGTGGTGAAGGTGGAAACCCGCTCCTTGATGCCGAGACCGGCCAGCTTCTCCGCGGTCAGCTCGGGCGGTGTCGGCTTCAGTTCGCCGGTCACCTCGCGGCCGTCCGGCTTCGGCAGCACGGCGAGCAGATCACGGCCCAGGGTGGCGGTGTCCAGCTGCTGCCCGGGTCGCCCGTCGGTGACCTTCGGTCGGCCACCGGAAATGGTCATCGTCGCGTTCTTCGGCGGCACCTCGATGGCGTCCAGGTCGTCGCCGAGCGCCGAGCGCAGCCGCTTGACGTCCACCGTCGGGGTCAGCTTGCCGGCCTTGTCGGCGGTGAACCGCAGGCCCTTCGCGATGGCCGCGGGCGGGATCTTCAGCGAGCCGCGATCGGTGCGCAGGGTGACCGGTGCGGAGACGGCCGGCTTCGCCAGCTCGGCGACCAGCCGGTCCAAGTCCTCGGCGGTGGTCGCCGGCTGGCTCTCCACCAGCGGCACGGTGACCTGGGTGCCGGTCAGCCAGCCGGCGCGGACCGCGTCGGCGGAACGCTGCGGGTCGAACGCCAGCCCCGGCTTGGGCTGGACCACCTTCGGCGTGGTGCCCTTGTAGGTGATCGCCGGCATCGTCATCGGGCGGGCCTGGTCGCCGAGCACCTTGCGGAGCGCGACGTCCAGCCGATCCACGTCGACGGTGACGACCGGGTCGACGGTGCGGGAGCCGACCAGTCGGCTGACCGGGTGCGCGTCGGCCTCGGCTGCGGCCGCCACGGTGCCCTCGACGTCGACGTTCAGCCCCACGTCGGTGGGGTTGATCTCGGCCGTGCGCTCCCCGACGCTGACCCGCAGGGGCGCGGCGAGGGCCGCCGCCCGCCGGTCCAGCTCCGCGCGCAGCTCCCGGTGGGCGTCGGTACGGCTCCGGCCACCCAGCTCGGCGCCGAGCACACTGGTGCCACGGGGAACATCCCCGGCGTACGCCCAGGCGCCAGCGCCCGCCACGGCGGCGAGCACGCCGCCGGTGACGCCGGCGGCGAGGAGCATCCGTAGCCGGCGGGGGCTACGCCGGCGGCCCTCCGGCTCGCCGATGGGAGGTGGCGTGACCTGCCCCGGCCCGTTGTCGGGCCAGGTGACCGCGGTGACCTGCACGGTGGGCCGGTCGTCGGCGGGTGGACTTGTTTCGCCGTACAGCGTCACTGCAACCTCGATCGCCAGGTGCCGCGGGAGGTCCTCCCTCCCGGAGGCACCTACGGTAACGAATGCCCGGCCGTCCTCGTCGGCTGCACGCCCACCGGTGCCGATACCGCGTGTCGTCCCGGCGTGTCGCGCGGGGCGGGGGCGATGTCCGCGTGGGACCGCGCACGTGGCACGGTGGCGCTGTGAACACTGCGGAGCGGGTGTTGGCGTACGGCGGCGGGTGGCTGGACCGGGCGGGTGAGTTGCGCACCGATCCGGCCCGGCTGAGCGCACTGCTCACCGACGCGACCACCGTGGTGCTGCCGCTGTGGCGGGACCGCTGTCTCGTCGACGGGAACGGCCCGGTTCGGTTGACCGCGGAGCTGGCGTCTCTCGTCCGGTCCGCCGCGGTCGAGTCCGTATTCCTGGGGCTCGACGGGGACGCCGCCGTGTTCGCCGCGGACCTCTCCGCGCTCGGCGAGCAGTCCGCCGTCGAGATGGCCGGTGCGGCGCGGGCCGTCGACGTACGCGCACTGGTCGGCCGGCTGGACCCGGCCGAGGCGGCCGTCCAGGCGTACGCGCGGGGGTTGCTGCACTGGCACCGGCAGCAGCGGTACTGCGGCGCGTGCGGAGCGCCTGCTGTGGCTGGCGGCGGCGGGCACGTGCGGACGTGCACCGGCGGGGAGTGCGGGCGGCTGCTGTTCCCCCGGATCGAACCGGCGATCATCGTGCTGGTGGTGGCACCCGACGAACCGGGTGTGCCGGAGCGCTGCCTGCTGGCCCGGCACGCGGGCGCGGCGCAGGACGCGTACTCGACGCTGGCCGGCTTCGTCGAGGTGGGCGAGAGTCTGGAGGACGCGGTCCGGCGGGAGATGGCCGAGGAGGCCGGGATCACCGTGACGGACGTGGCCTATCAGGGGTCGCAGGCGTGGCCGTTCCCGGCCGGGCTGATGGTGGGCTTCCGGGCCAGCGCCGGATCGGACGAGGTCCGGGTGGACGGTGTGGAACTGCTGGAGGCCCGCTGGTTCACGCGGGCGGAGCTGCGGGAGCGGGTCTCCGCCGGTCGTCCGCTCGGCCGGGTCGACTCGATCGATCACCAGCTGCTGGGCGCCTGGCTGGCCGACGGCGACTGACCCTCGGCCACCGGTGGCCGGTCTTCCGGGGTCCGCCGCGGGTACGGCGAACGGTCAGCCAGATCATCACGGCGGCGGTCAGCGCGGCGGTGACCAGCGCGCAGCTGAGCACGCCCTCGACCGTGCGCGGCGCCACCAGCAGGGCCGCCCCGACCAGGCCGGCGGTGGCCACCCAGAGCGGCGCGGCCGGCCATCGGGCACCGGTCGCCACCCGGTCGTTGACCAGCATGAACACCACCGCGTAGAGAGCGCCGGTGGCGGCGAAGAGCGGGGCCGCGCCGGCCAGGTGCAGGTAGTCCGCGCCGCCCACCAGCCGGAAGGCCAGCCCACCGGCGAGGGTGGCGGCGGTCACCAGCACCGCACCGCAGGCCACGATCAGCGCCAACGCGAGCGCGCGAGCCCTCCGGTCGCCCCACGCCAACCTCGGCAGCACCAGCAGCGTGACCACCTGCGGCGCCCAGAGCGCGCCCTTGGTGAGCACCGACCCGACCGCGTAGCCGCCGGAGCCGGTGGCCGGTAGGAGTTGGCGGGCGAGGATCAGGTCGGCGTACGAGATGACGAGCATCGCCAGGGTGGCGCCGCACGCTGTCAGCACCTGCCGGCCGCTCAGTGTGCGGTCCTGCTCGCCGGCAGGGGTGGGCGCGACCCTCGGCTCAGGGGCGGCACCGCTGACGGCCGTGCTGCCGGGGGCGGCGAGCCGGGCCAGCAGCGGCAGGACGAGGAAGCCGGCGAGCATGCCGAGCAGCAGGGAGCCGACCGGTCCCCACCCGAGGGTGAGCCCGACGATGAGCCCGCCGTAACGCCCGGCGGCGAGCCCGGTCATCGCGCCCGAGAGCCGCAGGAACCGCTGGTCACCTTGAAGCTCGCCGAGCCAGCGACCGGCCAGCACAGTGGCGAAGGTGGTCGGGGCGAGCAGCAGGGTCAGTGCGACCGGAAGCCGGAGCGCCAGGGTGAGCACCGGTGCCGCGGCGAGGGTCACCCCGGCGGTGAACGCGGCGGTACGCAGCGCCAGTCGTGTCGTCCCGCTGGACCCCCACCTGGCGCGGTGGGCCGCCACCGCGATCTGCAGGCCGAACCCGGGCACTGCCGCGATGGCGCCGAGCGCGAGCACCGTGGCCAGCGCGCCGAGGTCGGAGGCGGTCAGTTGCCGGGCACCGAGCATGGGGACCAGGTAGGCCAGGCCGTTGGTCAGCATGGTGGCGGCGGTGACGGCCGCGCCCGCGACACCGAGCCGTACGACCCCCTTGTCGCGGGCCGGGCGCTTCGCCGCGTCGGGCCGGGTCACCTCCGCCACCAGCCGGGGCTCTTCGGTGGTCACTCGGGCTTCGGCACCAGGTCGCCGATGGTGATCTCGTTCGTGCAGAGCGTCAGGTCCGAGCCGGTCACCGTCAGCTCCACCGCGTCGTCACCGCCGGTGATTTCGAAGAAGCGCTGGTTCAGGCCCCTCTTGATCGGGAACGTGTGGCTGCCCTGCCCGAACCGCAGCACGGCCATGCCATCGGTCGAGCTCAGGTAGCCGATACGGACGATCCAGTCCCAGTGGTGCCGTGGCTTGTCCAGCGGCATCCGGACGGTCTGGCCGGGCGTCACCAGGTAACCGCAGCCCTCCTGCGGACCCGGAACGATGCTGCTGCCCTGAATGGTGGCCACCTGCACCCGCCCGAGGCCGTCCAGGATCGAGGCGTTCTCCGTCTCGGTCACGAACTCCGGACGCGAGCCGGCGGCCGCGAAGAACCGGGACTGGTAGTTGTACGGCCAGGAGAGATTCGACAGGACTTCGCTCGGGAGCGGCGTGTCGAAGAAGACGGTGCCGGGCGGGGCGCTGGCCAGCTCGATCCGGGCCGTGTCGAGGTAGGACCGGCCGTACTTCTTCGCCCACTCGTCGCCGTAGCGCGACGTGGTCCAGACCGTGCCGAACATCGCGGCCACCAGCAGCAGCGCCAGACCAGCCGTCACCACCTCGCGGTACCGCTCGGGCACCGGCCCCAGCCAGTCCGGCGGTGGGGGCGTTGACGGCCGCCGCTCGCCTCGACTGGCCGGGGACGCCGCGGTGGTTTCCGGCGCGCGCTCCGCCGGGGGCCTCGGCCCTGCCGTCGGCCGGGGCTCCGCTGCCTGCTCCGGGTCGAGTGGGGTGTCCGGCTCGGTCGTCGGTTCGCCGGCCGGGCCGGGGTCCGGGTCGTCCGGGGCCTCGGCGTGGATCACACCGGCCCGGGACGAGTGGGCCGCGACCACGGAGCGCGGTGCGGCCGGCGACGGCTCCGAGCGCGGCGCCCTGGGCGCCACCCCGCTCAGCGCCGCGGCCGGCTCCGCGTCGGCGGGCGGTGCCGGAGACCCCGCGGGCGGAGTTGACTCGTTGTCGGTCGGCTCGCCGCCGGAGGGCGTTGATCGGGCGATCCCGACGAGGGCCACGCCGACGCAGAGGGCGGCCACCACCACGGCGTCGCTGACGTAGCGGGGTACCCCGCCCGCGACGCCGGAGAAGACCGAGCCGAGCCGGGTGGCCGCCAGCAGCGCCGTGACGAGGATCAGGTAGCTGCCGAGCAGCACCCAGGCCCGGGTGGCCCGGCGGTCCCGCTTCACGGTCAGCACGATCAGCGCGGCGAAGACCGCCCAGGCGATCCAGCGACCGAGGTCGGGCGGTGCGACCACCGGCGACCCGTCTCCCGCGCCAAGCCAGCCCCAGGGGCCGCCCAACAGTCCGGGCACGAGCGTGGAACCGAAGAGTTGGGTGAAGAACGACAGCACCTCCTCCACCGACTCCGGCCGGCGTACGGACGACTCGGCGCGCCCCAGGTAGACCGCGGCGAACGCGCCGACCAGCGCGGTCAGCACCAGCCAGGACGGCCACCAGCGGCGCAGCGCCGTCAGCACCGAGCGGACCGGACCGCCGTCGGTGAAGAAGCAGACGGTGAAGAGGAAGACCAGGGGTACGGCCAGCAGCGCCTTCTCGAAGAACAGCAGACCCAGCAGCACGGAGAGGACCAGCGACAGCAGGTGGCGCTTGCGACCGGTGCGGACGTACCTGAGCTGGGCACCGAGGGCGAGCACCATGCTCAGCTCCATGGGCAGCATGTTCGCGCCCACCGCCCACCACGAGGTGGCCTCCAGAGTCAGCGGGCTGAACAGGAACATCCCGAGCGGGACGAGCAGCAGGCGGCTCGGTCGCAGCAGGTCCCACAGCAGTCGGTAGAACGCGACGGAGAGCACCGCCTGACCGGCGGCCATCAACAGCACGTACGGCCAGTAGGTGAGCCCGAAGGCGTCGGTGACCAGCCAGGTGAGCAGCCGTCCGCCCGGCATGAAGTGGTTGTTGTAGAGGCTGAGCAGGAAATCCGGGGTGAGGGCCGATTCGGTGGACTGCGTGACCAGCACGTAGTCGTCGGCCGCGAGGTAGCCGCGGGAGGCGATCTGCGCCCGCCACAGCACGCTGACCACGATCATCGTGACGGCCAGGGGTCGGATCGGATCGACGCGTACCCGTCCGCCGGCCTCGCCGGTCTCGCCACGCGCCGCGTCCACCTCGGATCCGGTCAATGCCATGGCGGGAAGACTGCCACACCGGTGACGGGTGGCCCCATCAGGTCAACGGATGGTTCAGGGGCCGACGGCGGTCCGCGTACAGTGGCCGCCACCAGCGCGACGGGTGCTCGCGCCGGACCGGGGTGGGGTCGACGAAATGCGCGAACGGTTGGTGCCGCACGGTGTCGCCGCCGCCGTCACGGCGGTGGTCCTCGCGCCGCTGCTGCTCCCCGGATACGTGCTCCGCTACGACATGGTCTTCGTGCCCCGGCAGGCGCTTGGCTGGGAGGTGATCGCTCCGGCCTCGGCGCTGCCCCGGGCCGTCCCGCAGGACGCCGTGGTGGCGCTGGCCAACCAGCTGGTGCCGGGCTGGTTGCTGCAACGGCTGGTGCTGGTCGCGATCCTCTACCTCGCGGCCCTCGGCGCGGCCCGGCTGGTGCCGACCGAACGGGTCGCGGTGCGGGTGGTGGCCGCCCTCGGGTACGCCTGGACGCCGTACCTGGCCGAGCGGCTGCTCGTCGGCCAGTGGGGGCTGCTGGTCGCGTACGCCGCGCTGCCCTGGCTGGTCCGGGCGGCGATCGGGGTACGGACCGGCCGGCCCGGCGCGCTGCCGCGGCTGCTGCTCGCCGCGGCGGCGTCCGCGCTCACCCCGAGCGGCGGCGTGATCGCGCTGGTGGCGATCGCGGTGCTGCTGCCCGGCCGGTATCCGGGGGCGGCCCGGGCGGCCTCGACCGCGCTGGGCGCGACGGTGCTGCTCAACGCGCCGTGGCTGGTCGCCGGGTTCGCGAGCACCGGCAGCGGGAAATCCGACCCGGCGGGCGTGCTGGCCTTCGCGGCGCGGGCGGAGAACTGGGCCGGGCCGCTGGTGGCGCTCGCCGGTACCGGCGGCATCTGGAACGGGCAGACCACGCCCGCCTCCCGGGGCGCGCTGCTGGTGCCACTGGTCACCGTGCTGGTGCTGGCCGTCGCCGGGTTCGGCGTACCGCTGCTGCGCCGGCGCTGGCCCGCCCCGGTGACCGGCCGGCTCGGCCTGCTCGCCGTCGGTTCCTGGCTTGTGGCGGCGCTCGGCGCGCTGCCCGGCGGCGCGGACCTGCTCGGCTGGCTGGTCGCGACCCTGCCCGGAGCGGGGCTGGTCCGGGACGGCCAGAAGCTGCTCATCCCGTACGCGCTGGCCCTGGCGGTGGCCGCCGCGGTCGGCGCGGAACGCCTCGCCGACCGGCTGGCCGCCCGTTTCGACCCGGCCACCGGGCGGGTGCTGCTGGTCGGTGCCGCGCTGCTGCCGGTGGCGCTCCTGCCCGACCTGGCGTTCGGTGCGGCGGGTCGGCTCCGACCGGTGGCCTGGCCGGCGGACTGGACCAAGGTGGCCCGGCTGGTCGAGCAGCGGCCCGGTGAGGTGATCTCGCTGCCGTTCCAGGAGTACCAGCGCTACGGGTGGAACCGGGACCAGGTGGTGATCGATCCGGCGCCCCGGTACCTCGGTGTGCCGGTGCTGATCGACGACACACTGCGGGTGGGTGGGCTGGCGGTGGCCGGCGAGGACCCGCGCGCCGAGCGGGTGCGGGAACTCCTCGACGCCGGGACGCCGGTTTCGGCGGCCGGCGCCCGCTGGGTGCTGGTCCAGCGGGCGGCGGGACCGCCGCCGCCTCCGACGGCCCTGGCCGGACTGCGGATCGTCCACGATGGACCGGAGCTGACCCTGTACGAGAATCCGCGCTGGTCTCCGCCGCCCGCGCCGACCCGGCCCGGGCCGGTCGGGCTGGCCCACCTGCTCGCCGGAACGGTGGTGCTGGCCATCGGTTTTTCGGGCGCTGCGCGGGCACGCTACCGCGTGGTAGCGTCCCGGCACGCGAGTCCCGCGGAAGGAGAAGGTGGATGAGGAACCTGCCCGCGTTCGTCGCCGTCGGGGTGCTCGGGGTCGTGCTCGGCCTGCTCGGTAGCGTCGGTCTGGCGAATGTGCTCAGCCCGTCCGCCAAGGAGGCTGCCACCACCAACGTCAATGGTGAGCAGGGCGCCGAGCCTCCGCTGTACGGCACGCGCTAAGTCAGACGACGAAAGGGCGCCCGCTGGTCGCGGGCGCCCTTTCGTGGTGCTCGGGTCAGCCGGCCCGGCCCGTCGCCTGGGCCACCAGTTGGGCGAAGCGGGCCCCGGTCGCCGTCCAGGTGAAGCGGGACGCGTGGTGCAGCGCCGCCTCACCCATCGCCTTGCGCCGCACGTCGTCGGCGAGCAGTTCGCGGACCTGGGCGGTGAACTCGGCCTCGTCGTCGGCGAGCAGGCCGGTTTCGGTGTCGACCATCGCCTCGGCGACGCCGCCGGCGTAGCGGAAGGCCACCGTCGGGGTGCTGCGCGCGGCGGCCTCGACGATGGTGAGCCCCCAGCCCTCCTTCAGCGACGGGGTGAGCGCCACCCAGGCCGAGGAGAGCACGGCGTGCTTCTCCTCCTCGCTGATGAAGCCGGTGAACCGGACGCGGTCGGCGATGCCGAGCGAGTCGCACAACTCCCGCAGCGGCTGCTCCCACCAGCCCTGACCGGCCACCACCAGCTCCAGGTCGGGCAGCTCACCGACGAGTTCGGCGACGGCGCGCAGGGCGATCTCCACCCGCTTGTGCGGGACCAGGCGGCCGAGCACCAGCAGCGACGGGTGTGGCGTGCGCGGCAACGGCGGTCCGGTCACCGGCGGCGTGCCGTTGGGCACCACGTCGATCCGCTCGGCGGCGACCCCGAGCGCGGCCAACTCGGAGCGGCTGGCCTCGGAGACGGTGACGTACCGGCAGCGCCGGTAGAGCCGGACGGCCAGCCACGACTCGATCCACCAGCCGAGCCGGGCCATCCACGGGCCGAAGACGACCGGCCACTGCTCCCGGTGCACGTGGTGCACCAGCGCGATCACCGGTCGGCCGGCGTACAGGGGGGCGAAGAACGGCACGCCGTTGCAGACGTCGATCACCAGGTCGGGCCGGCCGAGACCGCGCCGGCCGAGCGGGCCCAGGCCGAACCGGCCGGCGAGACAGGTCAGAGCGGCCCGGGCGTAGACGGTGTGCCGGGAACCGCGCCGCAGCACGCGTACGCCCTCGGCGGTGGTGTCCGTCGGGCCGGCGTTGCCGTGCGCGGCGCAGAGCAGGGTCACCCGGTGGCCCATGGCGACCAGTTCGGCGGCGATCCGCTCGAGGTAGACCTCGGAGCCGCCGCCTTCCGGGTTGGTGGTGTCGCGCCAGTTGAGGAACAGGACGTGGCGTGTGGGGGTGCCGGAGGGGTCCACGCTGCTCCTACCGATGAGTAAGTGAGCACGATCGCGCCACCCTAGGGCGGCCCGGCCCGTGGGCGCAATGGGTCGCACCGGCAGCGAAGATCGGATAACCGCTCGTCGATCGGGGGTTTGCCGGCGGCGGAAAAGCTTGGCAGGGTGTGCAGCGCAACCGCGCGTGACGGCCGGCGTCCAGGTGACGCCGCCCGGCGGGCGCGATGGATTCCGACCTGCGCACGGACGCGCCGGTACGTGACGAGGAGGTGGCCGGCGGTGTTGCGCGACGGGCTCGCGCCGGTGCGCTCCCTCTTCCGCCGATCCCCGGTGGTGCTGCTCAGCGCCGCCCTGGTGCTGCTGCTGATCGGTTGGGCCGCCGTGGCCTACGTGCGCGCGGACCGGGGTGTGCCGGAGTGCGCCGAGCGGGTCCAGCTGCGGGTGGCCGCCGCGCCGGTGATCGCCCCGGCCCTGGACCGGATCGTACGGGCCAGCGTCGGTCGGCAACCGTGCGTGTCGATCGCCGTGCAGGCCCGGGAGTCCGCCGCCGTGGCCGGGGAACTGGCCAACGCGGCGGACGTCGCCGACGCGTGGCTGCCGGAGTCCACGTTCTGGCTGCGCCGGGCCCGGGCCGGGGGCGCCTTCGAGGTGCCGGGCGAGGGCACCTCGGTGGCGAGCACCCCCGTGGTGCTCGCGGTGACCGAGCCGGCCGCGCGTCGACTGGGATGGCCGGCGAAGGCGGTGACGTGGGCGTCGCTGATCGGACCGAAGGCCCGTCCGGCCCCGGTGGGAGTGCCGGACCCGGCCGCCGATCCGGCCGGGGTCGCGGCGCTGCTCGGCGTGCGCGCCCTGGTCGCCGGTGAGCGGCAACCGGCCGCCGCGATGGCGGCGGTGCTGCGCCGGCTCGCGGGTGAGACGTTCCCCGCCGGCGAGGGCGGGGGCGTGCTGGCACCCGGGGGCGGGCTGGCCGGTAAGGCCCAGGCGGTGGCGGCCAGCGAGAAGGCCGTGCTCGACCACAACGCGCTGGCCGGCTCCAACAAGCTGGTCGCCGCGTACCCGGAGATCGGCGTCCCGTCGCTGGACCTGCCGTACGTGGTGCTGCCCGCCGCCCGCGGCCAGGTCCGGGAGGCGGCCGCGGGCTTCCTGGCCAACCTGCTGACGGTCGAGTCCCGGGACGCGCTGCTCGGGTTCGGCTTCCGGACGGCGGCGGGCTTCCCGCCGGCCATTCCCGACGACCGCCGACTGCGGGCGGAGGAGCGCAGCCCGGTGCCGTTGCCCGCCGAGGAGGCGGTCACCGAGGTGTTGAACGGCTGGAGCGGCGTGCAGCGCAGCGCCCGGATCCTCACCGTCATCGACGTCTCCGGCTCGATGGCGGCTCCGGTGCCCGGCACCGGCGAGACCCGGCTCGGGGCGACCGTCAAGGCCGCCCAGGAGGGCGCCGGTCTGCTGTTGGACAACAGCGAGCTGGGGATCTGGGTCTTCTCCACCAAGGTGGACGGGGGCCGGGACTACCGGGAGATCCTGCCCGTCGCCCCGCTGCGCGCCCAGCGGGCCCGGCTGGCCGATCGGCTCGCCGCCGTCCGGGTCAAGACCGGTGGGGGCACCGGGCTGTACGACACGACGCTGGCCGCGTACCGGGACGCCCGGCAGCACTGGACGCCCGGCCGGATCAACCTGGTGCTGGTCATGACCGACGGGCGGAACGAGGACGAGGACAGCATCGGCCGGTCGAAGTTCCTCGCCGAGCTGACCCGGTTGCAGGACCCCCGCAAGCCGTTGCCGATCATCTTCATCGGGCTGGGCCGGGACGTCGACCCGGACGAGCTGACCGCGATCGTCAAGGTGGCCGGCGGGCGGGTGTTCCGTACCGAGCAGCCCAGCGGCATCCGGCAGATCTTCTTCTCCGCGCTCGCCGACCTGAGCTGCCTGCCCCCGGAGTGCCGCCGATGATCCGGCCGCGCGTCCCCCGGCCGGTGCGCTCGGCGCCCTGGACCGCGCTGTCGCTGCTGCTGCTCACCGCGATCGCCTTCGGGCAGCGGCCCGGCCAGGTCACCTTCGACACCAAGCTCGACCTGGCCGCGAACCCGATCCACTTCCTGACCCGCGCGCTGCACCTGTGGAACCCGGAGGCGACCTCCGGCGAACTGCAGAACCAGGCGTACGGCTACCTCTTCCCGATGGGGCCGTTCTTCGCGGGCGGGCAGCTGCTGGGCGTACCGTCGTGGGTCACGCAGCGGGCCTGGACCGCGCTCCTGCTGGCGGTCGCGTTCTACGGGCTGCTCCGGCTCGCCCGGGCGTTGAACATCGGCACCGAACCGACCCGGTACGCGGCCGCGCTCGGCTACGCGCTGGCGCCCCGGATGCTCACCGAGATCGGCGCGCTCTCCTCGGAGACGCTCGCCGCGGCGCTCCTGCCGTGGGTGCTGCTGCCGCTCGTGCTGGTCCGCCGCATCGGCTCGCCACGCCGGGCCGCGGCGCTCTCCGCGCTGGCCGTGCTCGGCATGGGTGGGATCAACGCGGCGGTGGTCGTGCTGGCCCTGCTGCTGCCCGGGATCTGGCTGCTCACCCGACGCTGGGACCGAGCCCACCTGCGCCTGGTCGGCTGGTGGTGCCTGAGCGTCGCCGCGGTCTGCCTGTGGTGGATCGTGCCGCTGCTGCTGCTCGGCGAGTACAGCCTGCCGTTCCTGGACTACATCGAGTCGTCCACCACGACCACGGCGGTGGCGTCGCTCTTCCAGGCCGTTCGGGGCACCAACCAGTGGGTGGCGTACATCGTCCAGGGTGATCCGTGGTGGCCGGCCGGTTGGCTGCTGATCGACCACCCGGCGCTGATGGCGCTGACCGCGCTGGTCGCGTTGATCGGGCTGGCCGGGCTGGCCGGCAACCTGCTGCCCGAGCGGCGTTTCCTGGTGCTCGGCTTCCTGACCGGGCTGACCCTGCTCACCATGGGCTACGTCGGCAGCCTGGACAGCCCGCTCTCGGGGCCGGTCCGGGAGCTGCTGGACGGTCCGCTGGCCCCGTTGCGCAACGTGCACAAGTTGGACCCGATGTTGCGGCTGCCGCTGATGCTCGGGTTCGCGCACGGTGTGGACGCGGTGGTCACCCGGCTGCACAACGCCGCCGCTCGGCGCCGCCCCGGTGTCCGGCTGCGGCCGCTGGCGCTCGTACCGGTGCTGCTGCTGGTGCTGGGCGCGGCCGCGCCGGCCTGGCTGGGCCAGCTGCGGCCCGGGCCGGGCTGGTCGGACCTGCCGCCGCACTGGCGGTCCGCGGCCACGTGGCTGGCCGACCGGGACGCGCTGGCCCGGACGCTGATGGTGCCCGGGTCCGGCTTCGGCCAGTACGAGTGGGGGCGGACGGTCGACGAGCCGCTCCAGGCGCTCGCCGGAGCGCCTTGGGCGGTGCGGAACCAGATCCCGCTCGGCTCGGCCGGCAACACCCGGGTGATGGACACCGTCGAGACCGTCCTGGCCGGCGGCCGGGGGTCGGCCGGGCTGGCCGACTTCCTGGCCCGTGCCGGCTTCCGGCACGTGCTGCTGCGCAACGACATCGACCGGAGTCAGGTGGACGCCCCACCGGTCGCGGTGCTGCGCCGTGCGCTGACCGGATCGCCGGGCATCGCCCGGGTGGCGACCTTCGGGACCACCACCGCTCCCGGTCGCACGCCGGGCAGCCCGATGGACGACGACGCCGGCCCGGTGCCGGCCATCGAGGTGTACGAGGTGCAGCGACCGGTGCTGGTCGCCTCGGCGGTGCTCACCGACGACGTGCCGACGGTCAGCGGCGGGCCGGAGTCCCTGCTGCCCCTGCTCGAACAGGGGCTGGTGGAGCGGGACCGGCCGGTGGTGCTGGCCGGGGACCGCGCCGAGGTCGGTGACGAGCGGTGGATCGTCACCGACGGGCTGCGCCGCCGGGAACGCGACATCGGCCGGGTGCGGGACAACGTCAGCCAGACGCTGACCGCCACCGAGGCCGGCCGGCAGGGCCGGGTCGCCCTCGACCTGCTGCCGTTCCCCGGCAAGCGGCACCAGACCATCGCCACCTACCAGGGGGTGCGGGAGGTCAGCGCGAGCACCGCGACCAGCTTCGTGGACAACCTCGCCGCCGCCGACCCGTCGCACCTGCCGTTCGCCGCCGTGGACGGCGAGTACTCCACCGCGTGGCACTCGGCGCCGCTGGCCGGGCCGGTCGGCCAGTGGCTCCAGGTGGACCTGGACACCCCGCGTGCGGTGGAGACCGTGTCGTTGGCGTTCGTCGACGACCTCGGGGTCGGCTGGCCGGTGACCCGGTTCCGGATCACCACCGACCGGGGCTCGGTGGACCACGAGGTGGCCGACACGCTGGGTGGCCACTCGTACTACACGTTGCCCGGATCGACCAGCCGGGTACGGGTCACGGTGCTGGCCGTCGCCGGGGAACGGCGCGACGGCGGGGTCGGCATCCGGGAACTCGCCATCCCCGGCACCACCGCCCGTCGGGCGCTCAGGGCGCCGAACGACCTGCCCAACGGGTTCGGTGGTCCGGTGGCCTGGTCGTTCAGCCGCGGCTCGGGCGACCGGCCCGCCTGCTTCCCGACCTCCGCTCCCGGTGCCGGTTCGGACGCGGCGGGGACGGGGAACGGGTCGGCGGGTGGCACCGGGACCCGGCCGGCCGGAGCGGTCGTACGGTGCGACCGCTTCCTGGCCCGCGCCGGCGAGGAACCGCTCGGCGTCGACCGGGTGTTCCGCAGCACCACCCCGGGCAGCTACCGGCTGGCGCTCACCGCCGTGCCACGGCCGGCCGGTCAGCTCACCCTGATCGGGGTGCCGGTGGTGGCCACCGTCTCCTCGTACCTGACCGGCGATCCGGCCGTCGCCGGTTACGCGGCCGTCGACGGCGATCCGGGGACGGCCTGGCTGGCGGACACCGGCGACCTGCGCCCCACGCTGCGGCTGCGGTGGCCCGGGCAGCGACGCCTCGCCGAGGTGCGGCTGCGGCCCGCGGAGTTGCCGGTCGGCTCGCTGCCCACCCAGGTCGAGGTACGGACCCCGGGCCGCAGCCTGGTGCTGCCGGTCGGCGCGGACGGAACGGTCCGCTTCCCGGCGGTCCGGACGGACCGGATCGAGATCGTGGTCCGGGAGACCGCCGCGCGGACCGCCGACCGGCGCGGTAACGGCTGGACCGCCACCGCCGGGATCGCCGAGGTGGAGATTCCGGCGCTGGACGACCTGCTCCGCCCGCTTTCCGGCGGCACCCGGGTCACCGAGAGGTGCGGCACCGGCCCGGCCGTGGAACTGGACGGCTACCGCTACGAGACGTCCGTGACCACCACGCTCGCCGACGTGCTGGCCGGGCGGCCGGCACCGGTGACGATCTGCGGCTCCACGGGGGCGGTGGTGGACCTCCCGGCCGGAGGGCACCAGCTCGCGACCGCACCGTCGGCCGGTTTCCTGGTGCAGGACGCCACGCTGCGCCCGGAGGCGGCGGTGCCGGCACCCCGGCACCGTGCGGTGACCACGCTCGACTGGGACCCGACCGACCGCCGGGTGCGGGTGGCCGCCGGCGGTGCGGCGCTGCTGGTGGTGCCGGAGAACGCCAACGCCGGCTGGACGGCCACGCTGGACGGTCGAAAACTGACCACGACCCGGGTGGACGGCTGGCAGCAGGCATGGGTGCTGCCGGCCGGTGACGCCGCGGAGGTCCGGCTGGTCTTCGCGCCGGACCGGACGTACCGGGGCGCTCTGGCGGCGGGCGCGTTCGCCGCGCTGGTGGTGCTCCTGCTGGCCGCATGGCCGGTCCGCCGCCGCGCCGGGGTGGACCGGACGATTCCGGCCGAGGGCCCGGCGTGGGCGATCGGCGTCCTGCTGGTGGTGCTGCTCGCCGCCCTGGGCGGGGTGCTGCCGGTGGCCATCGTGCTGGCCGCGATGCTGCTGCGGCAGCTCGCCATCCGGGCGTTGCCGGTGGTGGTGCTCGGCGGGCTGACGGTCGCCACGGTGACCGCGGTAACGGGCCGGTTGCAGGGCCACGGGCAGGAGTGGGCGTACGGCCCGTGGGTGCAGGCGGCGATGCTGGTCGCGGTCGCCGCGGTCACCGCGGCGGTGATCCCGGCTCCCGGCACGCCCGCCGAGCGACTCGTACCTGCGGGCGCGGGCGAGGCGGCGACGGACCCGTCTCCGCAGACGAACGACGGTGGGCCGGACGCGGCCGGCCCCACGGATCAGGACGAGGACGGGACGGTGGCGCGATGACCACAGCAGACGGGGTCGCTGGCCCGGCGGACCGCCGCCGGTTCGCCACGCTGGGCCGCTCGGTGACGCTGTTCCGGGCGTTCCTGGTCGAGCAGACCGACCCGGACCACTTCTACGGCCTGCTGGCCGGGGACTCGGTACGTCAGGTGTCCGGCTACACCGCGCTCGCCGGGCGGACCGTGCTCGACGTCGGCGGCGGTCCCGGCTACTTCGCCTCCGCCTTCCGGGACGCCGGTGCCCGTTACGTGGGCCTCGACCCGGACGTCGGCGACTTCTCCGCCGCCGGGGAGTCCGTCGCCGGCATGCTGCGGGGCAGCGGCACCGCCCTGCCGGTCCGGTCCGCCAGCGTGGACGTGACGTTCTCCTCGAACGTGCTGGAACACGTCTCCGAGCCGACCCGGATGCTGGACGAGATGGCCCGGGTGACCCGTCCCGGTGGCGTGCTCTTCGTGTCGTTCACCCCGTGGCTGTCACCGTGGGGCGGGCACGAGACGGCCCCCTGGCACTACCTCGGCGGCGACCGGGCCCGGCGGCGCTACCAGCGGAAAACTGGCCGACCGCCGAAGAACCGCTACCTCGAGACGCTCTTCCCGGTGTCCATCTCGGACGCCCTGCGCTGGGCCCGCGGCAGCCGCGACGTCGAGGTGCTCGAGGCGCTACCGCGCTACCACCCGTGGTGGGCCCGCTGGGTGATCCGCGTGCCCGGCGTACGGGAGATCGTGGCCTGGAACTTCGTGCTCGTCCTGCGGCGCACCGGTCCGGAACCGGGCGGCGCGGCGGAAAAACAGAGCTGACCGGGGGTCGCGTTGCGATGTGACCAGGTAGTAACCTCGCGGCCACATCACTGATCGATAGCGGCGAAATTAGCTCCTCCAGGGAGGAAACATGAAGCACCGCGCCATAGGTGCCGTGCTGTTCGGTGGCGGCGTACTGCTCCTGGCGTTGGCCGCCGGATTGGTGTTCGTCGTCAAGCCCGCGATGACCAAGCTGCCCTACGATTTGGAGGCGTCGACGTCCGTCGCCGAGGCGAAGGGTGCGACCTTCCTTCAAATCGCCAACGGCGCCATCGCCATCAACCAGGGTGACCTCAAGTCCACCGTCCTGGTCACGCCCAACCGCGAGCAGACCGCCAACCTCAGTGGCGACCTCGAAGGCGACACGGTGGTCTGGACGGTCGGTCAGACGGTCGACCGGACGGACACCAAGGAACTGGTCAACGCGTACGGTGCCACGCTGGCGCTGGACCGGGTCTCCGGTGCCGCCGTGGACTGGGACGGTCAGTACCTGGACGACACCGGCACGCGGGAGAAGGTGACGTTCGCCGGCCAGGTCTACAAGTTCCCGTTCAACACCGAGAAGCGGAGCTACGACGTCTTCGACCGTGATCTGCGGAAGGCGCTGCCGGCCGAGTTCAAGGGCACGGAGGACGTCAACGGGCTCGAGGCGTACCGGTTCGAGCAGGTGATCACCGACCAGCAGCTGAACCTGGCCGCCGACCGGATCGGCCTGCTGCTGGGGGCCCTCGCCCCCGGCGCGACCCAGGGCACGATGACCTACAGCAACACCCGGACGCTCTGGGTCGACCCGGTCACCGGGTCGTACGTCAAGGTGCGGGAGGTGCAGAGCAAGGCCCTGGTGCCGGACGTCGGCACCCCGATCTCGCTGCTCAAGGCCGACTTCACCTACAACGACGCCACCATCGAGGCTTCGGTGGAGCGGGCCAACGAGAGCCGCGGTCAGCTCACCATCCTCGGCGTGTGGGCCCCGATCGGCGTGGCCGTGCTGGCTCTGCTGCTGATCGTCGCCGGTCTGCTGGTGGCCCGCCGAGGCGGGGCTGTGCCGGCGGGCGAGGCGCGCCACCGGGCCGACCCGGTGCCCGTGGAGGACCCGACGCCGACCCGGGTGGACCAGCCGGCGGTGCGGGACGACGAGTCCGAGCGGGAGGGCGGTCCACTGACCGACGAGATTCCGCCGGCATCGACGAACTGGAAGTCCGAGGACCCGACGGTGCCGACCCAGCGCCCGGCTCCCGGCGAGGTGGAGCAGCGCTGACGCGCGTACGACCGGAAGTACGACGAAGGGGTGGACCGCGATGCGGTCCACCCCTTCGTCGCGTGACGGGGGTACCCGTCTCGGACGCCCACGCAGCGGCCACGACCTGCGCACTTTACATCTGTTACCTGATTGTAATCGGTCGATGTGATTGTGACTCTCCGTCGCCCTGTAGTGGGCATATGCCGGCTTTGTCGGCACTTCAGACCACTCTGCACGTGGAGGGCTCGACACTTCGTGACGCCCTGCCACCGTTCGGTCGCCCGTCTGTTACCGCTGGGTAATCAGGGGGTTGTGAGCCGCGCCGCAACGGGTGCACGATCAGGCTCGATCGTTACCCGCCGGTAACAGGTGACGGGCCCGGTGCGGGCCGCCAGTCCGGGACCGGCCACCCGCGCGCATCCGCCCGAGGAGGAACCCGTGCAGGATCGGTTTGACAATCAGGGTCGTACCCGGTGGCGGCGGTTCGCCGCCATGATGGTGCCCGCCACGGCCGCCGCTGGCGCCATCCTGTTCGGGATGTCGACCGGCGCGATCGCCTCCGACATCAGCGTGTCCGGGCAGACGTTCAAGATCGGCGCCGAGCGCCTCGAAGGCGACGGCTTCAAGCAGTACGGCGGCATCGTCCGGGAGAAGGGCAAGGACGGTAAGGCCGGCGAGGTCCACCCGGTCGCCCTCTCCGAGATCAGCAGCGCCGAGCTGTACAGCCTCTGCCAGTCGGTCCGCGCCGACCTGCCCGGCCTGCCGGTGGTACTCACCATCAACGCCGGTGAGGGCAAGGAACCCGCCCGGGCCAAGGACCTGCTGATCGCGATGGACACACTGAACGGCAACGCGACGTTCACCAACATCAAAATCGGCCGGGACGCGACCGACCTGAACCCGACGGCGAAGGCCGGTTCGTTCGGTCAGAACTCCGACCACGTCACCATCACCAACCTCCAGCAGGTGTCCCGGTACACCACGGCGGCCACCTTCAACCTGGTCGGACTCCGGCTGAAGGTCAACGTGGGCGACGACGCCAAGGGCAAGGAGTGCTTCTGAGGTGAGCCGTGGCCCGCGGTGGCCGACCGCCGCGGGCCACGTCCGTGTCCCCGTCCCCGCTCCGCCAGGAGGAGTACGTGACAAGCGACAACCCGTCCCACGCCCGGCCCGGCGATCCGGCTCAGGCGTGGCGGATCTTCCGCCGTTGGCAGCGGAGCCGACCGTTCTGGGGCGGCCTGTTCATCGTCCTGGCCGGGGTGGAGATGTTCGCCTCCACCCGGATGACGCTGAACGGCCTGAGCTTCCACAGCGGAGCCACCGGCCTGCTCTCGCTGTTGATCCCGGTCATCCTGGTGACCTGTGGCCTGCTGCTCTGGCTCAGCCCGGCGCAGCGGCTGTTCTACTCGATCGTCGCGGCGGTCACCGCCGTCTACGCACTCATCGGGCTCAACCTCGGCGGCTTCTTCGTCGGTCTGCTGCTCGGCATGGTCGGGAGCGCACTCGCCTTCGCCTGGACGCCCACCCGCCCCGCCCCACCCGCCGCCGAGCCGGCCGCCGCCGAGCCGGCCGACACCGAGCCGGCCGACACCGAGCAGTCCGACGCTGAGCGTTCCGACGCTGAGCAGGTCGAAGCCGAGCAGCCCGGCGTGGTTGATGACCCCACGGTCGAGATCGCCGACGCGGGCGCGCCGCCCGAATTGCCGGGACGCTCCGCTGATCCGCGTACCTTCGCCATCGTCCTGGTGCTGCTCGGTGTCGCGGCCGCTGGACTGGCCACCCAACCCCGACCCGTGCAGGCCGCCCCCGACCGGCCCGCCGCGACTGCCTGTCCCATCCCGCCCAGCGTGGTCACCCCGTCGCCCAGCCGGAGCGCGCCCACCGCGACGCCGACGGCCAGCCCGAGCCCGACGCCGGAGCGCGACCCGGACGGCAACCTGATCACCGACATCCTGGACGGGATCGGCGACCTGTTCACCGGTGGACGCCGCGACGACACCGCGACGCCGTCGGCGAACCCGACCGCGCCACCGTCAGCGAAGCCGACCGGCACGCCGACCCGGCCACCGGCCAGCCGCCCCGAGCCCACGGACTGCCCGTCGCCGACCCCGACCCGTCCCGCCAAGCCGGGCAAGGCGGAGCCGGGTAAGCCGCTGCCGCGCCTCGCCGCCGACCCGACGCTGCCGAAGGTCGCGCAGACGCCGTCCAAGCTCACCGGCTCCAAGGTCATCATGACGGGGCTGCGGTTCGAGGGCACCACCGAGCTGCGGTCCGAGAAGGGCGACCTCAAGGTGCTGAAGTTCAGCATGCGCGAGGCGGTGACCGACGACTTCCTGCTCCGCGCGGACGGCCCCGAGGGACGCAGCCAGCGGTACGCGACCGACCGGCTGACCATTCGGGGTGACGTGGCCTTCTACGCCACCCGTTTCGTCGGCCGGCTGCTCGGCATCAAGGTCACTCTCACCCCGGACCTGCCGTTGCCGGACGGCATACCGGTCACCCTGCCCATCCCGGTCACGTTCACCGAGCCGGTCATCGACCTGGCGTACGTCACCAGCGACACGCTGACCGCCCGGCCGTCGTTGGCGCTGACGCTCGGTTAGGCCCTGGACCCACACGGCGTCGGACGCCGGCGGTACGGGGCGTCCCGCCGGCGTCCGTCACCGTCGTGATCGGTGCCGGGACGGCTCAGAGCCGGGCCAGCGCCTTGCGCAACGGGTCGAGGCCCAGCGCACCCAGGTCCAACGCCTGCCGGTGGAACTCCCGCAGGTCGAAGTCCGCGCCCTTACGGGCCTTGGCATCCTCGCGGGCCTGGAGCCAGATCCGCTCACCGACCTTGTACGAGGGTGCCTGCCCCGGCCAGCCCAGGTAGCGGTTCAGCTCGAAGCGCAGGTTCTCGTCCGGCACCCGGCAGTGCCCCCGCATGAACTCCCAGCCCAGCTCGGGCGTCCACCGCTCGCCCGGGTGGAAGCCGAACGGGTTGTCCTTCGGGATCTCCAGCTCCAGGTGCATGCCGATGTCGACGATCACCCGCGCCGCGCGCATCGCCTGGCCGTCGAGCATGCCCAGCTTGTCGCCCGGGTCCTCCAGGTAGCCCAGCTCGTCCATCAGCCGCTCCGAGTAGAGCGCCCAACCCTCGCCGTGCCCGGAGACCCAGCAGAGCAGGCGCTGCCAGCGGTTGAGCAGGTCGGCGCGGACCGCGGTCTGCGCCACCTGGAGGTGATGACCCGGCACGCCCTCGTGGTAGACCGTGGTCACCTCCCGCCAGGTGGAGAAGTCGGTGATGCCCTGCGGCACCGCCCACCACATGCGACCCGGGCGGGAGAAGTCCTCGCTCGGCCCGGTGTAGTAGATGGCGCCGTCACTGGTCGGGGCCAGGCAGCACTCGATCCGGCGAACCTGCTCCGGGATGTCGAAGTGGGTGCCGTGCAGCTCGCTGATCGCCTTGTCCGCGAGCGCCTGCATCCAGTCCCGGAACGCCTCCTTGCCCTGGATGGTCCGCGCCGGGTCGGCGTCGAGCGCGGCCACGGCCTCGTCGACACTGGCGCCGGGGCCTGCGATGCGCCCGGCGACGACCCGCATCTCCGCCTCCAGGCGGGCCAGCTCCGCGAACCCCCAGGCGTACGTCTCGTCCAGGTCGACCTTGGCGCCGAGGAAGTACTGCGAGGCGAGCTCGTAGCGTTCCCGGCCGGCGGCCTGCTTGTCCCGCCCGTGCGGTGCCAGCTCGGCGCGCAGGAACTGGCCGAACTCCGCGGTCGCCGCGGTGGCCGCCGCCGCGCCCCGGCGCAGCTCGGCGCCGAGCGTGCCGTCCGCGCCCAGCCGCTCGACCAGCCCGTGGAAGAAGTTGTCCCCGGTCGGGTCGACCCAGACGTCGCACTGCTTGGCCACCTCGACCAGCTGCACCTTCGAGCTGATCTGGCCGGCGGCGAGCGCCTCCCGCAGCGTGGTCTTGTAGCCCTCCAGCGCGCCGGGGAAGCCGTTGAGTCGGGCAGCGATGTTGGCCTGAGCGTCGGCCGTCGCGGTCGGCATCAGGTCGAACACCATGCGGATGTCGTGCAGCCCGCTGGCGATCACATTGACCTCGCTGGTGGCCTCGCCGGCGTCGTACCGGGCCAGGTCCAGGCCGAGCCGTTCCTGCATGGCCTCCTTGGCGGTCCGTTCCGCCTCGGTGTCCGGGTCGGTCACCTCCAGCTCCGAGAGCGTCCGGCGGGTCAGGTCCGCCCGCGCCCGGTAACCCTCGGGCGAGAGATCGTCCAGCTGGTCGTCATGGCCGGCGATGCCGACGTAGGTGGCGCCGGTCGGGCTCAAGGGCGCCCACTCGGCCACGTAGCGGTTGGCGAGTTCATCAATTCGTCCCACGGTGCGACCCTACGTGACCACCCCGCCCCGGTGTCGACGACGTTTGTCGTGTTCAGCTGGCAGTTGGCGGCACCGTGGTGGTCAGAGATGGTGTCCGAAAGTCGTGCCACTTTGTCGTACGCCTCGGGAAGAGTGTCAGGGGTGAACACCGACATCACTCCTGACAAGGCAGCGCTGCGCGCCTGGCTGCCGGGATTCATCGCCCTCGCCGCCATCTGGGGCTCCAGCTTCCTGTTCATCAAGGTCGGGGTGGCCGAGCTGCACCCGGTCCAGCTCACCCTCTACCGGGTCCTCGCCGGCGCGCTGACCCTGCTGGTGGTGCTCGCGGTGCTGCGCGACCGGCTGCCCTCCGAGCCCCGGGTCTGGGCGCATCTCTTCGTGGTCGCCGCGTTCGGCGTGGCCGTGCCGTTCACCCTCTTCGGCTACGGCGAGCAGCGGGTCGAGTCGATGCTCGCCGGCATCTGGAACGCCACCACGCCACTGATCGTGCTGCCGCTGGCGGTGCTGGTCTTCCGCACCGAGCGGCTGACCGTACGCCGCGCGGTCGGGCTCGGGCTGGGCTTCCTGGGCGTGCTCGTGGTGCTCGGGGTCTGGGAGGGCATTGGCGGGGCGCACTTCATCGGGCAGCTGATGTGCTTCGGCGCGGCCGCCTGCTACGGCCTCGCCATCCCGTACCAGAAGCGGTTCGTCGCGGGCAGCAGCCACTCCGGCCTGTCGCTCTCCGCGGCGCAGTTGCTGCTCGCCGCCGGCCAGTTGGCCATCGTCACCCCGTTCGTCGCGGGCGCGCCACCGCTGCCCACCGACCTGTCGCCGAAGGTGGTGGCCAGCGTGCTGGCCCTCGGCGCGCTCGGCACCGGGCTCGCCTTCGTGATCAACATGCGCAACATCCGGGTGGCCGGGGCGAGCACCGCCTCCACCGTCACCTACCTGATCCCGATCTTCGCGGTGCTGATCGGGGCCGTGGCGCTCGATGAGCGGCTCAACTGGCACCAGCCGGTCGGCGCGCTGATCGTGCTGCTGGGGGTCGCGGTCTCGCAGGGCGTCTTCGGCCGGCGGCGGCCGCGGCCGCTGGTTGGCGTCGGCGCGCCCGCCGCCCCCGCTGCCGAGCCCGCCGCCCAGCGCTGACCCACGGCGGCCGCCGATCCGTCAGGGCCGGTCGGCGGCCCACTCCACGAGTTGTTTCGCAGACCAGGTGTTGACCACCCGGTCGGCGGGGACGCCGCAGCGGGCCGCCCGCTCGCAGCCGAACCGCTGCCAGTCGAGCTGGCCGGGCGCGTGCGCGTCCGTGTTGATCGCGAACCGGCAGCCGGCCTCCAGGGCGCGGCGGATCAGCCGCTTCGGCGGGTCCTGCCGCTCCGGCCGCGAGTTGATCTCGACGGCGGTGTCGTGCTCCGCGCAGGCGGCGAAGACGGCGTCCGCGTCGAAGTCGCTCTCCGCCCGGGTCCGGGCCCGGTGCCCCCGGTCGCCCGGCCCGGTCACCCCGGCCGGGCGCGACGACACCATCCGGCCGGTGCAGTGACCGAGGATGTCCAGATGGGGGTTGGCGACCGCGGTCAGCATCCGCCGGGTCATCTTCGCCCGCTCGTCGTTCAGGCCGCTGTGCACCGATCCGACCACCACGTCCAGCCGGGCCAGCAGCTCCTCGTCCTGGTCCAGTGAGCCGTCGGCGAGAATGTCCACCTCGATCCCGGTCAGGATCCGGAAACCCTCCGGCAGCGCCGCGTTGACCTGCGCCACATGGTCGAGCTGACGGCGCAGCCGATCGGCGGTCAGCCCCCGGGCCACCTTCAACCGTGGCGAGTGGTCGGTCAGCACCATGTACTCGTGACCCATCTCCACCGCGGCCAGCGCCATCTCCTCGATCGGGGAGCCGCCGTCGGACCAGTCCGAGTGGGTGTGACAGTCGCCGCGCAGGGCGGTGCGCAGCGCCGTCGCCTCGGCGTCCAGGTCGCTGCCCTCGGTCGCCACCAGCCGGCGCAGGTAGACCGGCTCCTCACCGGCCAGCGACTCCGCCACACAGCGGGCCGTGACGTCACCGACCCCGGCCAGCTTGGTGAGCGTGCCGTTGCCGGCCCGCTCGGCCACCTCGGCCGCAGGCAGACCGGCCAGCGCCTTGGCCGCCGACCGGAACGCCCGTACCCGATAGGTGGCCTCGTTCGCCCGCTCCAGCAGGAACGCGATCCGGCGCAGGTCGGCGATGGGGTCCCGGGCCTTCATCCCACCGAACCTAGCCGTTGCGGGGCCCGTCAGGGAGCCTTCGGGCAGCCGTGTTTACGCTGCCACGCCGTCACCTCGGCGGCCGGTTCCCGATTGCCGCCACGCCGCCAGGAGTCCAGGTAGCGCGCCGGCCAGAGCACCCCGCGCCGGATCCACCAGCCGTCCCGGCCCGTACACGGCGGCGAGATGCCGAAGTGCACGTGGCAGACGTTGTTCGCGTTGCCGGTGCGACCCACCTTGCCGAGCTGCTGCCCGGCGCGCACCCGGGCCCCGGGGTCGACGCCGCTGGTCACCACGCTCAGGTGCGAGCCGTAGTAGCGCACCCCGTCATCGCCGAGCAGGGCGACCGACAGGCCCCCGTTGTCCGGACCCTGCGGCCCGCGCTTGTCGTACCGGTCGGTGCGACTCACCTCGAGCACCGTCCCGTCGGTCACCGCGACGAACCGCTCACCACAGTCGGCGAAGATGTCCGTCGCCGGGTAGGCGCCGTGCGTCGGGTGGTACGCCACGTCGTCGGCGCGTACCGGGAAGACATGCCGCAGCCCGGCGCGGGGTGCGGCTGTCGACGGCCGGGCCGACGACGGCGCCGTGCTGGCCGGACCGGTCGCCGTCGGCGTGGCGGATGGCGCCCCGGGCTGGTCGGCCGTCGCCCAGACCGCCGGCGGCGTCGGGGCGGCGCCACCCGCTGGCACTCCCGGCCGGGTCGTCGCGCAGCCGGCGGCCAGCACCGGGGCGAGCAGCAGCAGGATCGGGTACGCCGGACGCGTGCGGCGGCCGATCGTCGGCGAGGGCATCCGGTCATCCTGGCAGACCGGTACCGTGGGCACGAGCGACGCGTGTAGGGGAGGGCAGCGACGGTGACCATCGCCCGGCCCGATCCCGGCCCGGATCCCGACGCCGTCGCGCGCCCGGCCGCGCGTACCCCCTCGGGGCTCTTTCCGGCCGGGCCACCGACCCGCCCCACCTACCGCGAACCGCACCCGGTCACCGGCGGCGGTGTCGCCGCCGGCGGCGGTGCGGCAGCCGCCTGGCTGGTGCTCTTCGGTCTGCTCGGCACCGGCGTGGCCAGCTACGCGTGGTGGACGGTGGTGGCCGGTCTGCTGGCCTGGACGACAGCCCTGGTCCTCGTGCGCCTCGGCGACCGTGGGGTGGCCGCCGGGGTGGCCATCGTCACCGCCGGTGGCTGGAGCATCGCCGCCGCCGTGGTGGCGGTCAAGTGGGCGACCGGTGGTGACTGGCCGCTCTGGTGAACGGGCCGGCGGGCCTCGGTTCGGGTCGACGGTGACTGCGCCGCGTGCCCGGTTGGCTGCACAGCGAACGCCGTCTTGACGTGGCTGCCGAGACTGGGCACGCTCGGCACTATGGCCTGGACCACCCAGCGGCAGGACCCCGATCGAAGCCGCCGCCGCCTGCAGCTGCTCGCCGAACTGGCGGGGGCCCGGCAGGTACGTCAGCGCACCCGGCCCCAGCGGCTGCGCACCGAGCGTCTGCGCCAGCTCATCGCCACCCGCCGTCGGGTAGCCGGCTGATCCGACTTTGTCAGGAATGACCGGCCCTTCGGGGCGTTGACCGGTCGCCTGCCGACCCGACCGGCTAACGTGCACGCGTAACGAGTCGGCGCTGTGCCGAGGGCTATTGGGGGGACCGTGTCGTACTTCGCTGCGGCCGTGGTGCGCGACGACAGCGGCTGGACCGCCGCAGAGGTCAACCTGCGCGGCGCCACCGACATCGACGAGGTCGCCGACCGGCTGCGTGACGTCGACCAGGAGGCCGACATCTCGCTGCTCTTCGTCGAGGCGGACGACGCCTACCTGGTGATCCTGCGGCTCGACGAGGGCGAGGACCTGCGGGTGTTCGGATCGGACTCCGCGTACGCCGAGGAGTCGCGGCTGGGTTCGCTGCTGGTCGGTGATCTGAAGACCTCGGTCACCGGGCTCGACGGCGACGACGAGCCGCGCCCGGCGGCCAGCGGCGACGAGGAGAGCGAGCAGCCCGTCGTCGACCCGGAGGCCGACCCGGTGGGCGACGCCGACCTGCTCGCCAACCTGGGCATCCCCGCGCAGAAACTGCTGGCCCTGTGCACGCACGAGGGGATGATGCCGGCCGACGTCACCGCCGAGATCTGCGAGGTGCTCGGCTGCGCCGACGAGGTCGAGGACCTGCGTGAGGTCTGATCCCACCGGGTCTGACGGTGGGATGCCGCCGGTGGGCGGCGGGGAGCCCGCCGACGCCACCGATCCCCTGCTCGAGACGATCCGGCCGGGGCAGCCGACCCCCGGCGCGGTCGGCCGCGCCGGACCGGGCGCCCACGAGGGGCTGGCCGACCCGGGTGAGGTCGGCCGGCGCCAGCGGCACGAGCTGTGGATGCGGCGTGCGCTGGAGGTCGCCGTCACCGGCCCCGCCGTGGACGACGCGGGCGCTGTCGACGTGGACGACGTGCCGGTGGGTGCGGTGCTCTACGGCCCCGACGGGACCGAGCTGGCAATCGGGCGCAACGAGCGGGAGCTGACCGGCGACCCCACCGCGCACGCCGAGGTGCTGGCGCTGCGCAGGGGCGCCGAGCGGGCCGGCCGGTGGCGGCTGGACGACTGCACCCTCGTGGTCACCCTGGAGCCGTGCACCATGTGCGCGGGAGCGCTCGTGCTGGCCCGGGTCTCCACCGTCGTCTTCGGTGCCTGGGAGCCGAAGACCGGGGCGGCGGGCTCACTGTGGGACGTGCTGCGCGACCGCCGACTCAACCACCGCCCCGAGGTCTACGGCGGCGTGCTGGAGGCCGAGACCGCGGCCGTGCTGCGCGCCTTCTTCCGCTGACCCGCAGCGCGTCAGGCGGAGGTGGCGGTGGTACGGAGGAGGGTGGCGGCCACCGCCCGGGCGGCCTCCGTCCACGGCGCGGGCCGCAGCGTCGCCGGGTCGAGGCGGACGATCGCCCGCCGCCCCTCGGCGTGCACGGTGTCGCCGTCGACGGAGCGGAACTGGAAGGCGTACTCGGCGCTGCTGGTGCCGAAGTGTTCGAGCCAGAAGTGCACGGCCACCGGGCCCGTGGCGGCGATCGGCGCCCGGTAGGTGATGGTGAACTCGCGGACCGCGTGGAACAGGTCCGGCGGGGTGGCGCTGCCCCGGTAGGCCAGCCCCCGCTCGGTCCAGTACGGCGTCAGGGCCCGTTCCAGCAGCACCGCGTAACGCGCGTTGTGCAGGATGCCCATCGCGTCGAGGTCGTCGAAGTGCACCGTGACGTGCTCGACGTGCCCGAACTCGGCGGTGGGCTGGTCGGCGACGGCGTGGGTCATGAGGTGCCTTCCGTTAGCAGGGTGGGGTTGGGGCAGAGCGCCCGCAGGCGGTCCAGCAGGCCGGCGCGGGCGTAGCGGTAGGCGGCGTCCGGGTCGAGCAGCCGGGACTGCATCGCGGCACCCATCCCGAGCGCGTCGATTTCGTACGCCAGCTGTGGGACGTTCAGGTCGGTGGGGAGTTCGCCGGCGTCGACCGCCTGCTGGACGAGGAGTTCGAGGAACGCCGTCCACTGGCTGTACGTCTCGGCGAGCCGGTCCCGGACCGGGCCGGGGCGGGCGTTGAACTCGAACTGGGTGTTGGCGAAGAAGCAGCCACCGGGGAGCACCCGGCTGGCGTAGAAGTCGATCCGTGCCTCGTGCAGGGCGCGAAGCCTCCGTACGCCCCGGGGGGCGAGCAGCGCCGGCGCGACGATCCGGTCCTGCCAGAGCGTCACCGCACGGTCGATCGCGGCGAGCTGGAGCGCCTCCTTCGACCGCCAGTGCGCGAAGAGGCCCGACTTGCTCACGCCGAGCGTGTCGGCGAGCTGGGCGAGGCTGAGACCGTCCAGGCCGGACTGGGTGGCGAGCACCACGGCCGCGTCCAGCGCGGCGTTCCGGCTGCGCTCGCCCCGAGCGAGGCGTCCGTCGACGGTCATGGGGACACCGTACTAATAAAGCACGACCGGTCGTGTTGTTTTCCGTCGTGATCGTCATCACCCCGCCACCCGACCGACAGCACACCGCCCCGCCGTCCAGACGGACGACGGGGCGGCGGGTGCGCCAAAGGGTCAGGCGATGATGGTGTCCAAGGCGATCTCGACCATCTGGCTGAAGGTCTGCTCCCGCTCCTCGGAGGTGGTCTTCTCGCCGGTCTTGATGTGGTCGCTGACGGTCAGCACGGTCAGCGCGCGGGCCTTGAACCGGGCGGCGATCGTGTAGAGCGCCGCCGACTCCATCTCCACCGCCAGCACGCCGTAGTCGGCGAGGGTGTCGTAGAGGTCCGGCCGGTCCGTGTAGAAGGCGTCCGCGGCCAGGATCGGCCCGACGTGCATGCTGATGCCGCGCCGCTCGGCCACCTCGACCGAGGTACGCAGCAGCCCGAAATCGGCCACCGGGGCGTAGTCGATCAGACCGTCGAAGCGCATCCGGTTCATGTTCGAGTCGGTGGACGACCCGATCGCGGCGACCACGTCGCGCAGTTGGAGGTCGGTGCTGAGGGCACCGCAGGAGCCGACCCGGATCAGCGTCTTCACGCCGTACTCGTTGATCAGCTCATGGGCGTAGATGGAGGCGGACGGCATGCCCATGCCGGAGCCCTGGACGGAGACCTCGACGCCGTTCCAGCGGCCGGTGAAGCCCAGCATGCCCCGGACCGTCGAGTAGCAGGTGGCGCCCTCGAGGTAGGTCTCCGCGATCCACTTGGCCCGCAGCGGGTCGCCCGGCATCAGGACCCGCTCGGCGATCTCTCCCGGCTTCGCGCCGATGTGCGTACTCATGGCAAAGATCCTGCCAGGCCGCTGCCGGTGATACCGGTTCGGCGTCGGAACCAGCGGTCCTGTACCCTCGTCGGCGGTGGCGTGTCCGAGCGGCCTAAGGAGCACGCCTCGAAAGCGTGTGAGGGTTAACGCCCTCCGAGGGTTCAAATCCCTCCGCCACCGCTCCTGAAATGCAGAAACGCCCGGACGATCCGTGAGGATCGGCCGGGCGCTTTCGTTTCTGATTCCGGGCAGGCGTCAGGACTGCGGCAGGATGCCGACGTCCACCGGGGTCTCCGCGCCGTCACGAACCTCGACGAGGGCGCTGAGCCCGTACGGGTAGTAGCCGCCGACGTAACTGACGATGTCCGAGTCGGTGGCGTCGTCGCCCAGGTCGGGCGTGCTGAACTGGGTGCTGCTGCCGTCCGGCAGGATGACCTTGACGGTGTACCGGCCCGGCTTCAGCCGTCCGCCCCAGTACGTCCCGCTGACCGTGTTGGTGTAGATGCCCTGCCAGTCCCACGGCAGCGAGCCCGTCTCCGGTACGACGGTCAGTCCGGCAATCTTGTCGAAGGCCATCGGCTCCCCGGCGTCACGCTGGCCGTCCCGGTCGAGGTCGAGCCAGACGCGGCCGGTGACGGCGCCCTCGGCGACGTAGGTGACGGTGTCCGAGGCGGTGTTGTTCTCCGTCGACGACTCCGGCGTGCTGGCGGACCCGGTCACGGTGAAGGTCAGCTGGCCGGCCGGCGTGCCGGGCTGCGCCCGCAGCTTCACCCGCACGTTGAGCCCGTCGGTGGCGATGTCCCAGTGGTCACGGGTGCACTCGACGACCCGCTCAGTCGTCTCCTCCAGCCGGCAGGCCCAGGCGGGGCCGCCAGCGTCGACCGAGAGGAACTCGACGGTTGGCGGGAGCGGGAGCCGGACCACGACGTCCTCCGACGGGCTGCCACCCTCGGTGTACACGTACGCCGACACCTCGAACTCCTGGTTCGCCCGCAGCTCATCCGTGGCGACCACGTCGAGCCCGTAGACGTTCAGATCGCCCGGAAGCGGCACGGCGTACGTGAAGGTGGTCGTGTCGCTGTTGTTGGCCAGCGACCGCTCGATCGCCGGGGTCGACACCGAGCCGGTCACCGTCCGGGTGTCGCCCGCCGTACCGGCCGGGAAGTACGGGTAGAGGTTGAACTGGGCCGCCTCGCCCGGGCGGATCTCCTGGTCGTTCTCACAGACCCAGGTGGAGGTGGAGAAGTCGCACGTCCACGATGGGTCGCTCTGGGTCCAGGCGCCGGCGAAGGCGCCCGGTGGCATCTGGAAGGTGAAGCGGGCACCGGGGGCGCTGACGGTGCCCTCGTTGACCGCCCGGGCCCCCACGGAACCCCGCGAGCCGTTGCCGCCGAGGGTGGAGATCTCGCCCCCGTCCCATTCAACGAAAGAGAAGCTGAGGTCCGGCTTCACCACGTACTCCACCGTGGCCGTGCCGGTGTTGTTGGTGGTGGACGACTCGCGGCTTTCGGTGGTGGCGGTGGCGGAGACCGTCACCTTCCGGCCGTCGGTGCCGGGAGGCAGGGTCGCCCAGACGTCGAGCTCGGCGGTGGCGCCCGCGGCGAGGTCGCCCCACTTGCACTTGGCGGCGGCCGCGTCGCACCTCCAGCCATTGAGTCCATCGCCCCAACCGAGGGTGGCGTCGGCCGGCAACTTCAGTTTCACGGTGATGTCGGTGGCCTCGGCGCCCCCCGCGTTGCGTACCGAGACGTGGAGGCGGACGCGGCCGCCGTCCGGGCCGACCTCGCCGGGGTCGGCGACCAGGCCGAGGACGACGTCGGCGGGGCTGGGTGCGGCCACCGCCGCGCCCGGGAGGGTGGTGAGCATCGACGCGACGACGGCGGCCGCGAGCGAGCCGGTCCGCAGCGCGCGGCGGAGCGTTGGTCGGAACAGGTGGTTGACCATGGGTTCCTATCGTGGTCGGGATGGGACGTGGGGCCGGGACCCGCGCTGGAGACGGTCACCGGCCCGGCCGGCATCTGGCCCGGTCGATAGGTCAGGCGTCCCTCCGGCCGAAAGGGTTACATCGCTCACGAACAGGCGACACGCCCGGTTGATCCGCACGGATCGGCCGGGCGTTCATCGTTCGAGCAGAGCCGCCACCCCGTCGAGCAGCCGTTGCAGACCGAATTCGAAGAGGCTCTCGACGTTGAGGTCGACCGCGGACCGGGTGAGCCGGGCCAGGTGGGGAAACTCGCCCGCCGTGAGCAGCGCGGTCAACACCTCGGCCTGGGCCGCCATCCACTCGTCGTCGGTCAGGCCGGTGTCCTGTTCCGCCTCGGCCTCCCGCTCCAGGCTCACGGCGGTGCCGCGTACGTGGTTGGCCAGCGCGGCCACCAGGTGGAGCTGGGTGTGCTGGTCCAGGCCGTGCCCGGCCAGGGCGCGCAGGGCCCATTCGGTGTGTGCGACGGCGTGCGGCGCCATGAGTGGGCGGGTCAGCGAGATGACCTGGGCCAGCCAGGGATGCCGCCGATAGATCGACCACTGGAGCCGGCAGAGCAGTTCCAGTTGGGCTCGCCACCCGGGCGGGAGGGTGTGGGGCAGTCGATGCGCGGCGAAGGCCGCGTCCGCCATCAGCAGTAGTAGCTGCTCCTTGCCGCGGACCTGCCGGTACAGCGACATGGTCGGCACGTCGAGTTCGGCCGCGATGCGCCGCATGCTCAGCGCCGCCAACCCCTCGGAGTCGGCGATGCCGGTGGCGGTCCGCACCACCTGATCGCGGGTCACGCCGCGGGCGGAGCCCCGCCGGGCGTCGACCCGGGCACCCCGCGCGGCCGAGGTCGGCTCCGGGCCGGTCACCACCATGCCCACACCGGGTAGCGCCCGGACCAGGTCCTCCTGGCGGAGCACGGTGAGCGCCCGGCTGGCGGTCGCCATCGCGACCCCCCATTCCCGGACGATCTGCCGGGTGGACGGCAACCGGTCGCCGGGGCCCAACTCGCCTGCGGCGATGCGCCGCCGCAGCTCCCCGACGATGCGCAGGTACGGGGGTGTCGACTCGTCGATCTCCGTCACGGTCGGCCTCCCGCCGGTCGGGCTGTGACGGTAGCGCACTAGAGCACCGACAGTCGGCCCGTCGGTGTTCGTCGGCCCCGGCGGTCGGGCGTACTAGAGCTCCCTGGTCGCGTGGTTGCCAGGTCGGCATGCTCGCCGCAGCACGGTGCGTACGCCGTACCGGCTTCGACGAATGGAGGAAACATGGCCAGCATCCCGTACCTCGGAACGGGTTCTCCGAAGCGGTGGGTCGCCGCGCTGGGTGCCGTCGCGCTGCTCGTGCCGATGGTGGCCGTCGGCCCGGGCGCCTCGGCAGCCACCGGCCGGAGCGCGGCCGTCGTGCGGACCGACCAGGGCGCGGTGCGAGGGACCGTGGCGGCGGACCACCGCTCTTTCCAGGGCATCCCGTACGCCCGCCCGCCGCTGGGCGCGCTGCGCTGGGCCCCGCCGCTGCCGGGTGCCGCCTGGACGGGCGTACGCGACGCGACCCGACCGGGCGACGCGTGCGCCCAACTCCAGGGTCTGCCGATGGACGATCCGTCGGAGTCCGAGGACTGCCTCTACCTCAACGTCACCACGCCGCGTGCCGCCGCGCGGACGCCCCGCCCGGTGCTGGTGTGGCTGCACGGTGGCGACTTCCGGTTCGGCAGCGGGGACGTGTACGGCGGGCGGCGGCTGGCGACCGGCGGTGACGTCATCGTCGTCACGCTGAACTACCGGCTCGGTGCGCTCGGCTTCCTGGCGCATCCTGCGCTGGCCGACGGGGGCGGGTCCGTCGGCAACTACGGCCTCCAGGACCAGCAGGCGGCGCTGCGGTGGGTGCGACGCAACGCGGCGGCCTTCGGCGGGGACCCCGGCAACGTCACCCTGTTCGGCCAGTCCGCCGGGGCGACCAGTGTCTGCGCGCAGCTGGCCGCGCCGGCCTCCGCCGGCCTGTTCCACCGGGCGGTCATGCAGAGCAACTCGTGCGCCAACCCGGTGCAGACGCGGGCCGGCGCGACCGAGGCGGCCGAGGAGTTCGCGCGCGGGGTCGGCTGCGTCGATCCGGGTACGGTCGCCGCCTGCCTGCGCGGGCGTGACCCCTCCAGTCTCATCGAGGCGGCCGGCTACCCGGGTGCGGGTGTCGACCTCGGTCCGGTCGTCGACGGCCGCACGCTGCCGGTGGACCCGGCGGACGCGCTGGCCACCGGGCGACTGCATCCGATGCCGGTGTTGACGGGGATGAACCGGGACGAGTCCCGACTCCTGGTGTGGGGGATGGAACGCAGTGGGATGAACTGCCCGACGCCACCGGAGCCGGGTGAGCAGCCCGAGTCGTGCCCGCTCACCGACGAGCAGTACCGCGAGCAGGTGCGGGCCGCCTTCGGTGACCGGGCGGGGGAGGTGCTGGCCCGCTATCCGCGCGACGCCGCGCGATCGGCGAGCGAGACGTTGGCCGCCGTGCTCACCGACCGCGACTACGCGGAGCCGGTCTACTCCGCCGCGCTGGAGTTCGCCCGGCGGGTGCCGACGTACGCCTACGAGTTCGCCGACGACGACGCGCCGTTCTTCGCCGACGGGCCGGAGTCGACCTACCCGACCGGCGCGTACCACTGCGCCGAGCTGCCGTACCTGTTCACGGTCGACTACGCCGAGGCGCTGACGCCGCCCCAGCGGCGGCTGTCCGACGAGATGGTCCGCGCCTGGAGCGACTTCGCGCGGACGGGCCGGGCGGACTGGCCTCGACTGCGCAGCGGTTCGCCGTACGTGCGGGTGCTGGGCGGCGGCGGGTCGGGCACGAAGGGTTTCGCGGAGGCCCACTCGTACGACTTCTGGCGGTCGTTCCGCGGCTCAGCAGGGGCCGGTGCCCTCGTCGAACATGCGGCGGGCCCAGTCGGCGTACCCGGCGATGGTCTTGCGGACCGTGCGCCCGTCGTGCAGGAAGAGGTACGCGCGGTCCCCGCTGCGGGCGAGCAGCCCATCGAGCCGGTACGTCCCCTGTGGAGCTCGCAACCGGGTGACCGACGGATAGCGGGACCAGACCTGGTCGACGGGTGAGCCTGCCGTGATGCCCTCCGGTGTCCGCATCGGGTCGCCGACCCAGAGCAGCACCAGTTTGTCCCCGGCGAAGACCGGGCTGACCGTGTCGTGGCCGGCGAGCATCGGCCCGCAGGCGTCCAGGTCGGTACGCAGGATGCCCCGGCGGGTCAGCTCGTCCTCGGTGTCGCCGAACTCGATGTTGCGCAGGCCGTTCAGGTCGATGATCTCCACGCTGCTGGCGGGCCGGCCGTCCGGGACCGGCCCCGGTGGTGGCACGCCGCTGCCGGCGATCGAGGCAGCCGTCAGCAACGCGGAAATAAAAGCAAATTGTCGCAATTTCATGGAATCCCCCAGTCCACAACGGAACCAGGGCGTCCAAGTTGCTGCCGGTCACCGGATTTCTGGTGGGCTGATCCTCGGCGGGCCGTCGTCAACCCTGCCCGTTCGCCTCATTTCGGTGATCCGACCGTCCGCCTACGGTGTCCAGGCGCCCAACGGAAGCGGGGTATCTATGCAGCGATCTGCACCAATCTTAGTAGTTTCGACCGTTCTGGCCAGCCTGGCGCTCAGCGTCCCGGCACAGGCTGCGGGAGGCGTCCGGACCATCACCCGTGAGGGCATCGTTCTCCAGCACCACAGGGTCGCGGTGCCAAGGACGATCACCCCGGTACGGGGCAAGGGCGCCGGCCGCTCCGACTTCGACGGCGACGGCATCGACGACATCGCGGCCACCGGCGACCCGTTCAACTACAACCTGCCCCTGACCCCGGCTGGTGTGGTCACCGTGCGCTACTCGTCGGCCGCGCAGGTCGATTACCTCCTAGGCGTCGTGCCGCCGGACGGCGGCTGCGTCTGTTTCGGGATGGCTCTCGTGGCGGGAGACTTCAACGGCGACCGTTACGACGACCTGGCCATCGGCAACAGTGACGAGGTGAATCCCCGGACCAAGACCCGCGCCGGCGGGGTCTGGGTCATCCCGGGCAGCCGTACGGGCCTGGTGGTCGACTCGGCGATCCACTTCAACCAGGATTCGCCGGGCGTTCCGGACGACCCGGAGAGCTTCGACCAGTTCGGTGCTGCCCTCGCGGCCGGTGACATCAACGGCGATGGCCGCGAGGACCTCGCCATCGGCGCGTACGGAGAGTCGATCGGGAGCAAGAGTTTCGCCGGCGCGGTCACCGTCCTCTTCGGCGGGTCGACGGGCCTCACGGCCACCGGAGCGCAGCACCTCCACCAGGACCAGGCTGCGGTGCCCGGCGGGGCCGAGGGCAACGACCAGTTCGGCTTCTCACTCGCGATCGGGAAGGTCGACAACAACGGTTACAACGACCTGGTGATCGGCGCTCCTCGCGAGAACGACGGCGTGGCCTCGGACGGCAGCGGCATGGTCACCCTGATGTGGGGCTCGGCGAGTGGTGTGTCGTCCACCGGCGCCACCGCGGTCACAGGTGCGGCGGTGCGGCCGAAGGATCAGAGCGGCACCATCGCGTGGTACCTGGGTGACACGCTCGCGATCGGCGACGTGAACGGCGACGGGCTGGGCGAGGTGGTCGCCGGGGCGCCCGGCGCGCAGACCCCGCACATCAACGGCGGCCTCGTCGCGGTCTTCACCGGCCGCTCCGGCGGCCTGTCCAGCGGCGCGGCAAGAATCATCACGCAGAGCACGGCCGGCGTACCGGGAGATCCTGAGGACGACGACCGCTTCGGTGGTGCGCTGGCGGTCGGCGACGTGACCGGCGACGGCAGGGCGGACGTGCTGATCGGCGCCCCTGGCGAGGGCATCGGCTCGCAGACCGAGGCGGGCGGCGTCACCCTGCTCAAGGGCTCCGCCGCCGGGCTGACGGGGAGCGGTGCCCAGGCGTTCGACCAGAACCACCCGACCGTCCCGGGCGGGTCCGAGAGCCGAGACGTGTTCGGCGCGTCCGTCGCCCTGCTGAACCTCAACGGCGTCGGCGGGCTCGACGCCGTCGTGGCGGCGACCGGGGAAGAGGTGAGCGGTGACCTTGCCGGATATCCGTCCGGGACCATCATCCCGTTCCACGGGGCCGCCGGCGGGCTCGAACCGCTCAACAGGTCGTGGAGTGGGCTGACCCTGCGCACCCAGGTCGTCTGGCCCCAGCGCTACGGCCTCCGGATCGCCGGGCCGCAGAGTGGTGGCCCGCTGTTCTGAGCTGAACACGGCGACGCCCGGCCGGTCCGTCACGGACCGGCCGGGCGTTGTGCGCGGGTGCCGGGCCGTCAGGCCCCGTCGGCGACGGTCGATGCCGCTCGGCGGATCACCGGTTCTCCCACTGCTCGACCAGCTCATCCCAGTAGTCGGCGCTGAGGCGGCGCCGCCCGTGCGCAAGCCAACCGTCGGTGTTGCTCTCCAGGTGCAACCCCAGCTCGGCGAACGGGTCGATCCAATTGCCCGGCTCGACACCGAGCCGGGTGAGCGCCATGTTGATCGGCCACTGTCCACGCGGCGCGTCGAGCACGTCGTCGAACCGTGGCCCCCAGGAGAGCGCGCCGCCCAGCCATACCGCCGCCGACTGGTAGCCGGCGCCGCCGCCGAACTCCGCCTCCAGGTACGCCACCGGCCCGGACCGCGACCAGCGGGCCAACAGCTCGACCAGTGCCGGCGACAACACCAGGTCGAACGGGTGCTCGGCACTCCGGTCGTCCAGCGCGAAATCCGGCAGCGACCCGGTCAGCTCCACCACCAACTGAGGGGTGACCGGCAGCAGCGCGAAATCCTGGCGCAACTCGCCGAGGACCGCGTGATCCAGCTCGGCGGTCTGCTCGCGGAGCAGTTCCGCGTCCGCGACCACCGCGCTGAGCTGGTAACCCATCGAACCCTCCGCCGTCCACAGCCTGTGGATAGAACATGTGTACGACGGATTCCGGGCCGGCCGCCGTCGATCCCCGGACCGTACCCGCCGGCCGGGCCGGACAACTGCCGTGGCCGCCGTTCGGGCAGAATCTGCCGGTGGTGGGGAGGTGCGATGAGCTGGGGTACGGCCAGGGTGCTGACCAACCGCGACGCCGGCCGCTATCTCGGCGGGGTGCTGGTGTCCGGCTTCGGCACCGCGGCGATGCTGCTGGTGGCCGGCATCTGGGTGAAGGAGCTGAGCGGGTCGAGCGGCCTCGCCGCCCTGGTGACCCTGGGGGTGTGGGCGCCGACGCTGGTCGGGCCACTGCTGGGGCTGCTCGCCGACCGGTTCCGCCGCCGGCCGCTGCTGATCGTCCTGCACGCGGTGATGGCGGCGCTGCTGCCGGTGCTGCTGCTGGTCGACTCGGCGACCCGGGTGTGGTTGATCTTCGTGGTGATGACCGCGTACGGGATCAGCTTCGTACTGAGCGACGCGGCCGAGGCCGCGCTGGTACCGGCGGTGGTGTCCGGCCCGCTGCTCGGCGACTTCAACGGGCTGCGGACCACGATCAACGAGGGGATGAAGCTGCTCGCCCCACTCGCCGGAGCGGGGCTGTTCGCCGCGTACGGCGCGCACCCCGTGGTGCTGCTGGACGCGGCCACCTTCATGCTGGCCGGCCTCGTCTTCTGGTCGCTCCGGGTCCGCGAGCAGCCGCCGGGGCGCCCCGAGCGCTGGAGCCGGCAGCTCGCCGACGGGTGGGGACACCTGCGTCGGCATCGGGCGCTACGGCACGTGGTCGGCTGCGCCGCGCTGACCATGGTGCTGATGGGGCTCAACGGCGCCGTCGCGTACGCCGTGGTGGACGCCGGCCTGGGGCGGCCGCCCGAGTTCAACGGCGTGCTCGCCACCGTGCAGGGCGTCGGGTCCCTTCTCGGCGGCCTGGCCGCCGGGTCACTGCTGCGCCGCTTCGGTGACCGGCGGGTGGTGGCCGGGGCGGTCGCGGTCTTCGCCGTCGGGCTGGCCCTGCGGGCCACGACCTCGGTCGGACTCGTGGTCGCCGGCGGGGTTGCGGTGGGGCTCGGCGTGCCGCTGGTGCTGGTCACCGTCTGGACGGCGGTGCAGCGGGAGACGCCGGGCGAACTGGTCGGGCGGGTGGCGTCGACGGTCAACACGCTGACCTTCGGCCCGTCCACTGTGGCCCTGATGGCCGGCGCGAGCCTGCTCGAACTCGTCGACCATCGCCTGATCCTGCTGACCGCCGCGGTCGCCGCCGTGCCCCTTGCGCTCTGGTCCCTCCGGGCCACGCCTGCCCCGGCGGACGGACCGGACGCGTCGGTCCCGGTCAGGGCCGCCGAGCGAGCTGGGTGACGAACGCGCGCCAGGCCGCTGGCGCGAAGGTGAGGGCCGGCCCTGCCGGGTCCTTGGAGTCCCGCACGGCCACGACGCCGGAACGGTTGTCGGCGACCTCGACACATGCGCCGCCGTTGCCGCTGCTGCGGCTGCTCTTGCGCCACCGGGCGCCGTTCAGCTCCATGTCTCCGCCACTTCCGTGATGAGTTCAACCGACTGCCAGTGGGACAGCGCCTCGCCGCGCACGTTCTCCCACGCCGCCATCATGGCCGCGATGTCCTCCGGGTCGCTAGCGAGATGTCCCTGGAGTTGGTTGTCCAGGTAGCCGGCGACCCGGTGGTCGTGGCTGTGGGCGATCACGAACGGCCCGTTGAGACCGGCGTAGGCGCCGACCGAGGCGGGCACCACGTGCACCCGGACGTGCGGCTCGGCGCAGGCCGCGACCACAGCCAGCAGTTGCTCGCGCATGGTGGACCGGCCTCCGACCGGCCGGCGAAGGATGGCCTCGTCGATGACCGCCGTGAACTGCGGCGGGTCGTCCCGTTTGAGTACGCCCTGCCGGGTCAGCCGGACCGTGAGGTGCCGCTCGATGTCGGCCGTGGGGATCAGGCCCGCGCCGCTGAGCACGGCACGGGCGTACGCCTCGGTTTGAAGCAGTCCCGGCAGGACGGTTGACTCGTACCAGCGCAGCGACACCGCCTCGCGCTCGATTTCCTGCCAGGGACGGAACCAGATGGGGTCCCGACGTCTCGAAGTGTCCGGCCAGATGTCCGACACGTCCCGATGAAGGGCTTCCGCTGCCGCGAACCGGTGCCGAGGATGCGGGATGCGACCCTCGGTCAGCCAGCGCGCCACGGTCTTCGGGTCGACACCGACGGTCTCGGCGAGGGACTCGGTGGTGTGCCCGGTGTCGCTGAGCGCCACCCGCAGCGCGTCGTTCACGGCCCCTCCATCGGATGTCTCGAATATCTGACGACCATATCGCTACGGGATGTATCTGTCTGGTGACGCGCGCAAGGGTGGTCCACAGAAGACGGCGCGGCCGGTGGAGGCAAAGGAGCCCGGCGGTCGGCGTCAGTCGGGGGACCGCCCGGACGGGGAGGCCGGGCGGCCCCCCTCCACCGTGAAGGAGGCCCGCCCATGCCCCGCCGATCCCGGAACCATTTGCCGACCCGTCCCACCTGGCGGTGCGGGACGTGCGGCATCGCCTGGCCCTGCTCGGCGGCGAAGCTGCGGCTGCTCGCCGAGTACCGGCACGACCGCGTGGCGTTGATGGTCTACCTGGCGACGATCCAGGCCGAGGCCGGCGAACAGCTCACCAGCGTGGATCCGACTCGCCTGGCCGAGCGCTTCCTGTACTGGGCACGCGCTCGTGGGTGACCGGCGGGGTTGGCAATCCACACGGCCGCTGTGGTGGTCAGAAGCCGTTCGACGCGGTGCATGCGGTGTGGGAAGGTCGCCTGGTGCCTGCATCCGGTGGTGATCTGCTGCGTTGGCAGTTAGAACTGACCTGGTCGCTGTTCGAATATCACCTCGTTCCGACGATCGGGTGGATCACCTGGCATATCGGCTGGTGGTGGACCGTCGCTATCGATCACCTTCAGGGGCGGCCGGCGCGGGAGCGTACCGAGGTCAACTGGCCCGGTGATGGCGACAAGACGGTGGCGTGGCTGCGTGATCTCCGTACCGAATGGTTGGCGGTGTTCGACCGGCTCAGCGAGACCGACCTTGACGGTACGGCGCCGTTCCCGTGGCAGGACGACCCCGAGCACACCGTCGCCCACATGATCGCCTGGGTGAACGCCGAGCTGATGAAGAATGTCGCCGAGGTCGGCCAGCTTCGGTTGCTGTGGCACGCAGGCGGGTAGCCAGGTCAGGGGTGCCAGATGACGACGTCGATCCCTCGTCTCCGCTCAGCGAAGCGGCCGTCGCGCGCCGCTTCGGACAGGAGGCGACGCAGGTCCGCCTCGAAGGCGGGGAGTCGATCGGCGAACAGGTGCGGTGCCGAGCTGGACAGGGAGAACACCGCGGAGGCGATCTCGTCGACACCGCGTTCCACGACCATGCCTTGATCGACCGTGAGACGGGTGGGGCCGGTGAAGCCGGCCTGCCGCATGATCTCTTCCTCCCCGCCGGGGGTGCCGGCGGGTAACCATCCCTGACCGGCCCGGCGGACCGGTCCCAGGTAGCTGGCGACCAGGTCGTCGATCTGCCGCCACGGCGGCCGGGGGTACGGCAGCGTCTCGTCGTCGGCCACGCCCTGGTGCGTGTTGGCGCTGACGTGGACCCACGCCCCGCCCGGCGCGAGCATGTCGCGGACCCGACGGGTGACGAGAGGCCGGTCCATCCAGTGGAACGACTGGGCGAACGTGGCTACCCGGAACGTGCCCAGATCTGCGGGCAGGGCCTCGGCGCGCAGGTGCCGCCACTCGACGTTTGTGGCTCCGACCTCGCTGGCTCTGCGCCGCGCCTCGGTGAGCATGTCCGGGTCGGCGTCGACGCCCACCGCCGCCTGGAACAAGGGCGCGAGCAGGAGCGTCACCGATCCGGGCCCGCAGCCGACGTCCAGCAGTCGGCCGGTGCCGTCGAGGCCGAGTGCCTCCCCGACAACCTCGGCGAGCCGGGACGGGTAGGGCATGCGTCCAGAGCTGTAGTGGCTCGCGCTGCCCGCGTACAACGTCTCGTCCCATTGGCACGTCGTGTCCGCCACGACGTCGATGAGACCACAAGATCAACGCCCGGCGGACCGATTATGGTCTGCCGGGCGTCTGTGCTGCTCAAGCGAGCGGAGGATACGAGATTCGAACTCGTGAGGGTGTAAACCCAACACGCTTTCCAAGCGTGCGCCCTAGGCCTCTAGGCGAATCCTCCGCGAGCCAGGATACAGGCCCCCGCCAGCCCGGCCACCCCACCACCCCCTGAAGATCGACGAGCGGTCGGGTAGGCTTGGCGGCACCTCCCGTGCGGCGGTATCTCGTGAACCTCCCCAGGGCCGGAAGGCAGCAAGGATAAGCGAGCTCTGCCGGGTGCACGGGAGGCCTTTTCGTCTGTGGCCGGTTGATCCACTCGACATCCGTGATGTCGGGACATCCCGGGCGTAGGGACACCGCGACTTCCAGGAAGCCGAGTCGATCAAGCGGGGCAACCCGTGGCAACCCGGCGTCGGGCCGGGGTGGTGGGTGGTCACCCGCGCCCGAGCGGCGCAGAATGGCTCGGTCGAGAGGAGGCGGGACGAGTGACGCTGGCGCTCTACCGCAAGTACCGGCCGCGTACCTTCGCCGAGATGATCGGCCAGGAGCAGGTCACCGAGCCGCTGTCACAGGCGCTGCGCAGCGGGCGGCTCAACCACGCCTATCTCTTCTCCGGCCCGCGCGGCTGCGGCAAGACCTCCAGCGCCCGGATCCTGGCCCGTTCGCTCAACTGTGAGCAGGGCCCCACTCCCGAGCCGTGCGGCAAGTGTGAGTCCTGCCGCTCGCTGACCACCGACGGCGCCGGCTCGATCGACGTCATCGAGATCGACGCGGCCAGCCACGGTGGTGTCGACGACGCCCGCGAGCTGCGCGAAAAGGCGTTCTTCGCGCCGGCCCGCAGCCGCTTCAAGATCTACATCATCGACGAGGCGCACATGGTGTCGACGCAGGGCTTCAACGCCCTGCTCAAGCTGGTCGAGGAGCCGCCGGAGTACGTCAAGTTCATCTTCGCCACCACCGAGCCGGAGAAGGTCCTCGGCACGATCAGGTCGCGGACCCACCACTACCCGTTCCGGCTGTTCCCGCCGAAGGTGCTTCGGCCGTACCTGGAGCAGCTCACCGAGGCGGAGGGGGTGACCGTCGAGCCGGCGGTCTTCCCGCTGGTGGTGCGCGCCGGTGGGGGCAGCATGCGGGACAGCCTCTCGGTGCTCGACCAGCTCATCGCCGGTGCCGGGCCGGAGGGGGTCACCTACGCCCGGGCCGCCGCGCTGCTCGGGGTCACCGACGCCGCGCTGATCGACGAGATGTGCGACGCGCTGGCCGCCGGGGACGGCGCCGCCGCGTACGCCACCGTCGACCGGGTCGCCGAGGCCGGGCACGACCTGCGCCGGTTCGCCTCCGACCTGCTGGAACGGCTGCGCGATCTGATCGTGCTCCAGCAGGTGCCGGACGCCGCCGCGAAGGGCCTCATCGACGGCCCGGCCGACCAGATCGAGCGGATGGCCGCGCAGGCCTCCCAGCTCGGTCCGGGCACGCTCTCCCGCTGCGCCGACATCGTGCACGACGGCCTGGTGGAGATGCGCGGCACCACCGCGCCCCGGCTGCTGCTGGAGCTGATCTGCGCCCGGATGCTGCTGCCCGGCGCGGACGACTCCACCGGCGGCCTGCTCCAGCGCTTGGAGCGGATGGAACGCCGGCTCACCCTGAGCGGCGCCGACGCGCCGTCGGCCGCCGCCGGCTCCGCCCCGGCGACCCACCCGGCGGTACGCGCACAGCAGGCCTCCCCGTCCCCGGCACCCGCTGCCGCCCCGACCTCCGCACCCCCGTGGGCGGTCGACCCGGCCCCGAACACCCCGTCATCGGCCCCGAGCACTCCCGCCTCGGCCGCTGACACGCCGATCCCGGCGTCCCCCGGTGCGTCGGCGACCGTCGATCGGGCCGTACCCGTCTCGCCAGCCGGGCCCGGCTCGCCCGGTGGGTCGCCGGCCCCCCGCCGCGCGGTGCCGTCGTCGGCGGTGCTTCCCGACCCGGCGACGCCGGCGCCGCCCCGACCCGGTGCGCCGGCCGCGGCGCTGGACGCCGTCGCGGTCCGCCGGGTCTGGCCCGACGTGGTCGGCAAGGTCAACCGGACCAACAAGCGGATCGCGGCCCTGATGCGCGACGCGGTGGTGCGCGACCTCGACGGCGACACGCTGGTGCTGACGGTCAAGTCCACCGTGCTGGCCAAGATGATGGCCGACCACTCGGCGGTGCTCACCGACGCGCTCTACGAGGAGTTGGGCGGGCGCTGGCAGATTCGTTGCGAGGTGGCCGGCGAGCGGGGCGGCGTCTCGCTGTCCGGCCCGCCGCGTTCGCAGGCCGCCGCGCCGGCCCGACCCGCTTCCTCGCCGACGCAGGCGGACGCCTCACCCACACCGACGAATGCGACCGCCGCCCCCGGCCCGACCGGCGGTCCGGATTCCCGCGCTGGTCTGCCCGGGGGCGCGTCCGGTGCGCCGGGCGTTTCCGGTGTCTCCTCCGGCGCCGGTGCCAACGGAAACGCCCCCAACGGTCGCGCCACGGGTCGGCAGCCCGGCGGGCAGCGGTCCGGGTCGGCTCCGCCGGCCGAAGCCGAGGACGACTGGCCGGAGGCGGCCCGCCCCGGTGGCAGCGCCCCCGCCGCCGCGCCGACGGATGACGAGGACTGGCCGGAGGCCGCCCGACCGGGCGGCGTCGTCGCCGACACCGCGCCGGCCGGCGCCAGCTCGGCACCCGCCGGCGCGAACGGCACGGACCAGGGCGGCCCCGACGCGACGGCCGCCGGTGCGACCAGCACCGACCTGGGCCGCGCGGGTGAAAGCGGCACCGGCGCGACCGGCGGCGGTAAGCCGAACGCGCGGGCCAACCCCACACCGGCGGCCCGCCAGCCCGCCGCTGGCGGCGCACCGGTGAGCAGCGCCATCGCCGCCGCCCGCGCGGCAGCGGCGGGGCGCGGTCCGCGTACCGGAGCGACGGCCCGGCCCACGGCGGACGCCGAATGGGCCGGCGAACCGCCCTACGACCCGGACTTCGACGGTCCGTTGCGCGGTGCCAAGCCGGGTGCCGCGGCACCGGCGGCCACCCCGACCTACGAGGGGTTCGACCCGGGCGACGAGCCGCTGGACGAGGTCATCGACGAGAAGACCGCCCGGGAGTCCAGCGAGGAGCAGGCGGTACGGCTGCTCCGCGAGACGTTCGGGGCCGAGAAGATCGACGAGGTCGACGCCCGCTAGCGGCGCTGCCAGCGATGATCATTGGACGGTCGGCGCTGCCGACCGGGTGCGCTGCGCCCGCCGCCGGGTGGCTCGGCGAGCAGGACACCGAGGCAGCAGGCCCAGAGCGGGAAGGGCAGCACGGCGACCCGTTCCATGCCGCCCACCCCGATCCCGAGACCCTGCTGGGCGAAGAACAGCACCGTCCCGACCAGCGCGGTCAGCCCGGCGGTGAGGGTGAGCCGGCGCCACCGGCCGAGCATCGTGGTGCCCGGTGCCAGCCCGGCGAGGAGCAGGCCGAGGTTGCCCACTCCCATGATCAGGACAGCGCCGAGGACGTGCCGGTTCTCGTCGACGTCCGCTGGGTAGACGGCTGCCAGCGCGTACCCGCCGGTGGCCAGCAACAGCAGCGTCTGGGCCGACCGCACCACGCCGCCGCGACCGAGGATCCGCCCGGTCAGCAGGAGCCCGGCGGCGAGCAGAACGGCGGTGGCCAGCGTGGCGGTGTTCATCAGTGGGTGCCAGGGCGAGCAGACGTAGCGGGGTCGGCTGCTGTCCCAGATCCCGCAGTGGACGTTGCCGAGGTCGCTGATGTTGTGGGTGGCCCAGCTGTAGGACGGGTGGCGCCAACGAAGGCCGGTGACCAGGTTGGCGGCGAGGAAGATTGGTACGGCCGCCACCCAGCACAGCGCGCCGACCCGGGTGGTGCGGTTGAGGTTCATGCCGACGAGCAGACCAAACCGGCGGGTGTTGCCGCACTACGCGTAGGTGGCCGGTTCCGGGTAGTGACAGGTGTACTCCTTCCGGCTCCGGCGTGGGCGGACGCACCGGGCGGGGCGGGGTCGGTCCCAGCGGATAGGCTGGGCGGCGGCCGAGCAGACGAGTGCGAGAAGGAGCCATCCGTGCGCCCAGGTGGACAGCCGAACATGCAGCAGATGCTGAAGCAGGCGCAGAAGATGCAGCAGCAGATCGCCGCCGCCCAGGCCGAGCTGGCCGAGGCCGAGCTGACCGGCACCGCCGGCGGTGGGCTGGTCACCGCGACCGTCTCCGGTTCCGGGGAGCTCAAGGCCATCAAGATCGACCCGAAGGCCGTCGACCCGGACGACGTGGAGACGCTGGAGGACCTGGTCGTCGCGGCCGTGCACAACGCCGCCGAGGCGGCGCGTGAGCTGACCGAGCGCAAGATGGGTCCGGTCACCGGTGGCATGGGCGGCCTCGGCCTGCCCGGTTTCTGAGCCGGCAGATGTACGAAGGTGCCATCCAGGATCTGATCGACGAGCTGGGTCGGCTGCCGGGCGTGGGCCCGAAGAGCGCCCAGCGGATCGCGTTCCACGTCCTGTCGGCGGATCCGGCCGACGTCAACCGGCTGGCCGGCGCGCTGCGCAAGGTCAAGGAGCTGGTGCGGTTCTGCACGACCTGCTACAACGTGGCCGAGTCCGAGCAGTGCCGGATCTGCCGCGACCCACGCCGTACCGACGAGGTGCTGTGTGTGGTGGAGGAGCCCAAGGACGTGGTGGCCATCGAGCGGACCGGTGAGTTCCGCGGCCGCTACCACGTGCTCGGCGGCGCGATCAATCCGCTGGAGGGGATCGGTCCGGACAACCTGCGCATCCGGGAGCTGATGACCCGGCTGAGTGGCGGCAAGGTGCGCGAGCTGATCCTGGCGACCGACCCGAACACCGAGGGCGAGGCGACCGCCACCTACCTGGCGCTGATGGTGAAGCCGATGGGGATCGCGGTGACCCGGCTGGCGAGCGGGCTGCCGGTCGGCGGTGACCTGGAGTACGCCGACGAGATCACCCTCGGCCGGGCTTTCGAGGGGCGCCGGGCCGTCTGATTCGTACCCCCGGGGGTGGTGTCGTCCCTGACGATGCCACCCCCGTCGCGGTGCCCCGCCCCGCGCGGATCGATGTGTCGCCCCATGTGTTCGTCGTGCCGTCGACTGTCAGACCCCCGCGCAAGGTGTCGGCTTGATAGCGATTGCCTGACGCCAGTTCCGCTTCGCGTGTGACATGTCATAGCCTCCCGCACACGGACCGAGCCACAACTCGGCGTGGTCATGCGCATGACAGAGGTGAGAGATGCAGGCGAGAAGGCTTAAAACGGCTGTGGCCATCGCGGCCGTTGCCGCTCTGGCGGTCGGCGCGGCCGGCTGCGCGGAGAGCGAGCGCGACGGCGACAGTGGCGAGGCCAAGACTGGCGGCACCTTCATCTTCGCGGGTGCCGGTGACCCGAAGAACTTCGATCCGATCTTCAACGATGACGGTGAGTCGTTCCGGCCGGTCCGGCAGATGTTCGACACCCTGGTGAGCCACAAGCCGGGCACCGCGGAGCTGCAGGGCGGCCTGGCTGAGAGCTGGGAGCACGACCCGGACGGCAAGGTCTGGACGTTCAAGCTCCACCAGGGCGTGAAGTTCCACGACGGTACGCCGTTCAACGCCGCTGCGGTCTGCTTCAACTTCGACCGCTGGTACAACATGAAGGGCGCTGCCGCCCAGTCCCAGATGATCTACTACATGGACACCTTCGGCGGGTTCGCGAAGAACGAGGCCGAGGGCGCCGGCGAGTCGATCTACAACAAGTGCGAGGCCAAGGACGACGGGACCGCCGTCCTGACCCTGAACAAGTACAAGGGCGCCTTCCCGGGCGCCTTCGCGCTGACCTCGCTCTCGATCGCGAGCCCCGAGGCGCTGGGGAAGTACGACGCCAACACGGTGAAGCAGAACGGCGACTCGTTCGAGTACAGCGCCTTCGCCACCACCAACCCGGTGGGCACCGGCCCGTTCACCTTCGGTGGCTGGGACAAGGCCAAGAACGAGATCACCCTGAACCGGAACCCGGACTACTTTGGCGAGAAGGCCAAGGTGGACAAGATGATCATCAAGGTCATCAAGGACGAGAGCACCCGCAAGCAGGAGCTCCGTGCCGGCACCGTCCAGGGCATCGACTTCCCGGCCCCGGCCGACCGCACGGCGCTCGAGGGTGAGGGCTTCCAGGTCATCAACCGCCCGGCGTTCAACGTCCTCTACCTGGGCATCAACCAGAAGAACCCGAAGCTGAAGGACCTGCGGGTGCGCCAGGCCATCGCCTACGCGCTCAACCGCCAGCAGCTGGTGCAGACCAAGGGCCCGGGTGGCGCCAAGGTCGCCGACGAGTTCATGCCGGACACCGTGCTCGGCTACGCCCCGGACGTGCAGAAGTACGAGTACAACCCGGACAAGGCGAAGCAGCTGCTCAAGGAGGCCGGCGCCGAGGGTCTGACGCTGAACTTCTACTACCCGCCGGACGTCTCCCGGCCGTACATGCCGAACCCGCAGGAGATCTTCACCGTCCTGGCCAACGACCTGCAGGCCGTGGGCATCAAGGTCAACGGTGTGCCTCGCCCGTGGAACGGTGGCTTCAAGGACGACGTGCAGCAGTTCGGCAAGCACGACCTGCACATCCTCGGCTGGACCGGTGACTACAACGACCCGGGCAACTTCGTCGGCACGTTCTTCGGCCGCGGCAAGGCCGAGTTCGGCGACCAGTCGATGACCGAGATGTTCGAGGCCATCACCAAGGCCGACGCCACCGTCGACGAGGCGGGCAAGAAGGCGGCTTGGGAGCAGGTCAACAAGGACATCGCCGCCAAGTGGCTGCCGGCCGTGCCGGTCTGGCACGCGCCGCCGGCCATCGTCGTCACCAAGGATGTCAAGGGCCTGGTGGCCAGCCCGCTGACCGACGAGCGGTTCAACACGGTCAGCGTCGCCAAGTGACGTACGTCGGCTGACGCCGTAGGCGCGAATCGGCCCGGTCCGGGGCTCCTTCCCCGGTCCGGGCCGATTCCGCGATCATCGAGAGTCTGGTGTGTGAGAGATGTTGCGAGTCATAGTCCGCCGCCTGCTACAGCTGGTGGTGACGCTGATAGCGCTGTCGGCGCTGATCTTCATCTGGCTGCGGAATCTGCCCGGCGGCCCGGTGGAGGCGCTCCTCGGCGAGCGGGGCACGCCCGAACGCCGCGCCCTGCTGACCAAGGCCCTCGGCTACGACCAGCCGGTCCTGGTGCAGTACGGCAAGTTCATGCAGCGGGTCGTCACCGGCGACTTCGGCAACTCGATCCGGACCGGTGACCCGGTCACCGAGGTCATCAGCCGTGCGTTCCCGGCCACGATCGAGCTGGCTCTCGCCGCGATGATCATCGCGGTCGGCCTCGGGGTGCCGCTCGGCTACCTCGCTGCCCGCTGGCGGGGACGTTCCCTGGACAATCTCACCATTGCCGGCACCCTGCTCGGCATCTCGATCCCGATCTTCTTCCTGGGTTACCTGCTCAAGGATGTCTTCACGCAGAACATCCACTGGTTCCCGCCGTCCGGACGGCTCACCACGGGTCTGGACAACACCAACGTCACCGGCTTCTTCGTGCTCGACGGCCTGCTCACCCGGGAGTTCGACGCGAGCGCCGACGCGCTGTGGCACCTGATCCTGCCGGCGATCACGCTCGCCACGATCCCGCTCGCGGTGATCGTGCGGATCACCCGTGCCAGCGTGCTGGACGTGCTCAACGAGGACTACGTGCGGACCGCCGAGGCGAAGGGCCTGCGGCACCGCACCATCCGCGGCCGGCACATCCTGCGCAACGCGCTGCTGCCGGTGGTCACCACCATCGGCCTGCAGACCGGTGCGCTGCTCTCCGGCGCGGTGCTCACCGAGAAGGTCTACAACTGGGGCGGCCTCGGCACGCTGATCACCGACTCGATCAGCGGCGGCCGGGACTATCCGGTGCTCCAGGCGATCATCCTGCTCGCCGCGATGGTCTTCGTGGTGGTCAACCTGCTGGTCGACCTCTCCTACGCCTTCATCGACCCGAGGGTGCGTGTGCGATGAGTGACCCGATCACCCAGGCCGGCACGCCGGCTCCCCGCAGTGGGGACGACAAGCCACGCCCCGGCATGAGCGAGCGCAGCATCGGCCTGCTCGGCGACCGCAAGAAGGCCCGCCTGGATGAGCTGGCCCAGGCGAGCGCGGCCGACCGGGGCGGAATCAGCCTCGTCCGCGATGCCGTGCGCCGGCTGCGACGCAACCCGGTGGCGATCGTCGGAGCCAGCATCGTGGGTCTGTTCGTCCTGGTGGCGATCTTCGCTCCGCTGATCGCCCAACACGACCCGGTGCAGCGCTTCGACGAGCTGACCAGGAACCTCACCGTGGATTCCATCCCGGGCGCCAGCGGCGAGTTCCCGTTCGGCTCCGACCCGCTCGGCCGGGACTTCCTGTCCCGGATGATCTACGGTGCCCGGCAGACGCTCTTCGTCGGCGTCCTCGCCACCCTCATCGGTCTCGCGCTCGGCGTGCTGCTCGGCGCGATGGCCGGTGCCTTCGGCGGTTGGGTCGACGTGGTCCTGATGCGGCTGACCGACGTGATGCTGGCCCTGCCCAGCCTGCTGCTCGCGATCACCCTGGTCGCGATGGCCAGCCGGTCGAGCCAGTGGACGGTCATCTTCGCGGTGGCCATCGTGAACGTGCCGATCTTCGCCCGACTGCTGCGCGGCGCGATGCTGGCCCAGCGGGAGAGCGACCACGTGCTCGCCGCCCGCGCGCTCGGCGTCAAGCAGCGCAACATCGTGCTGCGGCACATGCTGCCCAACTCGCTGACCGCGGTGATCGTGCAGGCCACCCTGACCTTCGCGGTGGCCATCCTGGACGCCGCGGCGCTCTCCTTCCTGGGCCTCGGTGACCCGGACATCAACCGGGCCGAGTGGGGCCTGATGCTCGGCGTGGACGGTCAGCGCTACTTCGAGGTCCGCCCGGAGCTGGCGTACTACCCGGCGCTCGCGATCATCGTGGTCGCGCTCGGCTTCACCCTGCTGGGCGAGGCGATGCGCGAGGCGATCGACCCGAAGAACCGGCGGTGACGGCGGTGCGAGTGAACAGCACGACCAACGAGCGCCAGTGGCGAGCGCGAGGAGTGAGCTTGCGGGACCCGCAGTCGCGAGCGCCGCGCCAGTGCAGTGAGGAAGTGACCCGATGAGCCTGCTCGACGTCCGTGACCTGAGCGTGGTGTTCCAGCGACGCGGCGAGCGGCCCTTCACCGCCGTCGACAAGGTCAGCTTCACCGTGGAGCCGGGCCAGACCGTCGGCCTGGTCGGCGAATCCGGCTGTGGCAAGAGCGTGACCAGCCTGGCGATCATGGGCCTGCTGCCCAAGCGGGGCAACAAGGTCACCGGGGAGGTGCTCTTCGAGGGCGCCGACCTGCTGAAGCTGCGGCCGGACGACATGCGCGACCGGCGCGGCCGGGAGATCAGCATGATCTTCCAGGACCCACTGTCGTCGTTGAACCCGGTCATCCCGATCGGGATCCAGGTCGCCGAGGTGCTGGAGCGCCACCAGGGTCGGGACCGCAAGCAGGCGTTGCGGGAGGCGCGGGAGCTGCTCGACGCGGTCGGGATTCCGGATCCGCAGCGGCGGCTCAGCGAGTACCCGCACCAGATCTCCGGCGGGATGCGCCAGCGCGCGTTGATCGCCATCGCGTTGGCCTGCAAGCCTCGGCTGCTGATCGCCGACGAGCCGACCACCGCGCTCGACGTGACCATCCAGGCGCAGATCCTCACCCTGCTCAAGCAGCTGGTCGATGAGACCGGCACCGCGCTCGTCATGATCACGCACGATCTGGGCGTGGTGGCCGGCCTCTGCGACACGGTCAACGTGCTCTACGGCGGCAAGGTGGTCGAGCGGGCACGACGGCACGAGCTGTTCGCGCACGCCCGGCACCCGTACACGCACGGGCTGCTCAACTCGGTGCCCCGGCTCGACTCACCGCGTGGTGAGCGGCTCCACGCGATCCGCGGGTCGGTCTCCGACAACATCCCGTGGGCCGAGGGGTGCGCCTTCGCGCCGCGCTGCGACAACGTCGTGGACGCGTGCCTGGAAGGGCCTCCGCCGCTCGAACCCACCGCCACCGGCGGCGACATCCGCTGCAACAACCCCGTCTCCGAGGAGGTGGCGGTCCGATGACCGAACAGACCGGACCTCTGGTCGAACTGCGCGACGTCAAGGTCCACTTCCCGATCAAGAGCGGCCTGCTCTTCGACCGCACCGTCGGGTACGTCTACGCGGTGGACGGCGTCTCGCTGAGCATTCAGGCGGGTGAGACGTACGGCCTGGTCGGCGAGTCGGGCTGCGGCAAGTCGACGCTGGGCCGGGGCCTGCTGCGACTGGTCGAGCCGACCGACGGCGAGATCGTTTTCGACGGCACCGACGTACGTTCGCTCAAGGGCGAGTCGATGCGTCAGGCCCGGCGCCGGATGCAGATGATCTTCCAGGATCCGCTGTCCAGTCTCGACCCCCGCCAGTCGGTGGAATCGCTGCTGGTCGAGGGGCTCAAGGCGCACGGCCTGGCCGGTGACAAGGCCGAGACGAACCGGCGGCTGCGCGAGACGCTGGAGGCGGTCGGCCTGCCCGCGTCGGCGCTGAGCAAGTACCCGCACGAGTTCTCCGGCGGTCAACGCCAGCGAATCGGCATCGCCCGGGCGCTGGTGCTCGACCCGGACCTGATCGTCGCCGACGAGCCCGTCTCCGCACTGGACGTGTCGATCCAGGCCCAGGTGCTCAACCTGCTGGAGGACCTGCAGAACGAGCGCGGCCTGACGTACCTGATCATCGCTCACGACCTGGCGGTGGTCCGGCACATCGCCGACACGGTGGGCGTCATGTACCTCGGCGGGCTGGTGGAGGAGGCGTCCAGCGACGACCTGTACCGCGAGCCGATGCACCCGTACACGCGGGCGCTGATGTCCGCGGTGCCGGTACCGGACCCGGTGGTCGAGGATCGTCGGGAGCGGATCCTCCTCGCCGGCGACCTGCCCTCGCCGACCAACCCGCCGTCGGGCTGCCGGTTCCACACCCGGTGCCCGTGGGCGCAGCCGACCCGCTGCGCGGACGAGCGGCCGGCTCTACGCGACGTGGTCGGCGGGCACCGGGTGGCCTGCCACTTCGCCGAGGACATCGCCGCCGGCCGGAAACGGCCGCACGAGGTCGAGGTGGAGCTGGTCCGCCCGACCGAGGGCACCGGCCCGGTCGACCCGCCGGGCGAGCTGATCCCGACCCCGTGACGCAGCCAGGGGCCGTCCTGTCACAGGACGGCCCCTGGGCACTGCGGCCTGGCGTGCCCCGGCGTGGGGCTCAGCCCTCCGGACGGTGCAGCAGGGCCACCGCGACGCCGTGCACCGCGTCGAGACCCGCCGGGTCGGGCAGCGGCACCGAGCCGCCGGTCACCGCGTACCACTCGTCCGCGTCCTTGTACTGCACGTTCAGCGTGACCCGGCCGTCGGCGTAGCTGGTGCGCAGTGTCAGCTCCCCGGTCACCACACCCACCTCGTCGGTCATCACTCCGCCCGGCCCGGGGACGATGTCCGCGGTACGCGTGGCGCCGCTGGCCGCGTCCGCATCCATGCCGGCGCCCGGCGTCGCGGTGTCGGGCGGGTTGGGGCCGTCCGCGTTCATCCCCGCACCGGGCACCGTGCCGGCGGTGCCGGTGCTGCCGTCCACGGTCATGCCCGCGGTCGCCGGTCCGGCCGGCGCGCTGCCGGCCGCAGCCGCGTCGTCGCCGCCCGCGTCCGGCGTCTGCTCCGGGGCGGGGGTTCCCCCAGCGCCCGTCACGGCTTGTTCGCCCATGTGCAGCCCTCCAACATCTCGGTCAGGGCGGTCTTCTCGGCGCTGGTCACCGTCAGCCGCCAGTGGTGCTTGACCGTCACCCAGCTCTCGGCGTACTGGCACCAGTACGACCGGTTCGCCGGTTTCCACTGGGACGGGTCCTGGTCACCCTTTGCCCGGTTGGAGGACGCGGAAACCGCGAGGAGCTGAGGCCGCGTCGTGTCGTTGGCGAAATCGCCGCGCTTCGCGTCGTTCCACTCGTCGGCACCCGAACGCCACGCGTTGGCCAGCGGCACCATGTGGTCGATGTCCACGTCGGAGGGATCGGTGGCGCTGCGACCGTCGTACACGCTCTCCCAGCGCCCGCCGACCACATTGCAGCCGGAGAGCTTCACGTCCTTGCCGTCGCGCTGCAGGATGGTGTCCCGCACGTCGCAGTTCTTGCCGGTGTTCCGCCAGTGCGGGAAGTGCTCACGGCTGTAGCCCTTCATCGAGCCGGCGCTGGCGACCGTCAGCTGGCCCAACTGCTCAACGGCGTTGCTGCCGCCACCCGGTGGCGCGGTGTCCGGCTCATCGGGCGGGACGCAACCGGCCACGCCGAGCGCCAGCGACGCGACGAGCGCGGCCACCGCCGCGCGCGGTCCTGATCTGGTACGCACAGACGACACCTCTCCAGCTTGCGGTCTCCCGGCGATTGCGCACAGTACCCGGGGATGGTTTCGGCGTTTCGTGGCGTCTCCCACATGCTGCAAGGCAGATTGGTGGGATGACCGCACCCGTACCGGCGCCGGCACTGCGGATGGGGACCGCCGCCGGCCGGGGGACCCTGCTCGCCACCGTGCTCGCCTCCGGCATGGTCTTCCTGGACAGCACGGTCGTCAACGTGGCGCTGCCGAAGCTCGGCCAGGACCTCGGCGCAAACGTGGCGGATCTGCAATGGACCGTCAACGGCTACCTGCTGATGCTGGCGGCGTTCGTGCTGCTCGGCGGCGCGCTCGGGGACCGCTTCGGCCGGCGACGGGTCTTCCTGACCGGGGTGGTCTGGTTCACCGCCGCCTCGGTGCTCTGTGGGCTTGCCCAGGGCACCAGCTGGCTGATCGCGGCCCGGTTCCTCCAGGGCGCCGGCGGGGCCCTGCTCACCCCCGGATCGCTGTCGGTGCTCCAGGCCAGCTTCCACCCGGACGACCGGGGTCGGGCGATCGGCGCCTGGGCCGGGCTGTCCGGCGTGTCCACCGCACTGGGTCCGTTCATCGGCGGCTGGTTGATCGACACGCTGTCCTGGCGGTGGATCTTCTTCCTCAACCTGCCGATCGCCGTGCTGGTACTGCTGGCGGCCCTGCGCTGGGTGCCGGAGAGCCGGGACGAGAAAGCATCCCGGACCGTGGGACCGGGCCGGACCCGACGCCGGTTCGACGTGGCCGGGGCGCTGCTCGGCGCGCTCGCGCTCGCCGGCGTCACGTACGCCCTGATCGACGCGCCGGCGCGCGGCTTCGACTCGGCCGTGGTGGTGGTCGCGGCACTGGTCGGTGTGCTAGCCGCGGTGGCCTTCGTGCTGCTGGAACGGCGGCGCGCAGACACCGCGATGCTGCCCACCGGGCTGTTCAGCAGCCGGCTCTTCTCGGTGCTGAACATCTTCACCGTGGTGGTCTACGCCGCGCTCAGCGGCTTCACCTTTTTCTTCGCCGTCTACCTGCAGAACGTGGTCGAGTGGTCGGCCTTCCGCACCGGGATCGCGCTGCTGCCGATGACGGTGCTGCTGCTGATCGGCTCCGCCCGGGCCGGCGCGCTGTCGGCGCGGATCGGCCCGCGGCTGCCGCTGGCCGTCGGACCGGCGGTGGCGGCCGTCGGTCTGCTGTTGCTGCGCGGCGTCGGCCCGGGCGCGTCGTACTGGCGGGACGTGCTGCCCGGGGTGCTGCTCTTCGGTCTCGGGCTGACCCTGGTGGTGGCGCCGTTGACCGCGTCGGTGCTGGCCGCCCTGGAGGACCGGTTCTCCGGGGTGGCCAGCGGTTTCAACAACGCCGCGTCCCGGGCGGGCGGCCTGCTCGCGGTGGCCGCGCTGCCGCTGCTGGTCGGCCTCTCCGGCGGCGGGTACGAGCAGAAGGCCGACCTGACGCACGCGTTCCGGGGCGCGATGACCTGGTGCGCCGGCCTGCTGCTGACCGGCGCGGTGCTGGCCCTCGTCCTGGTCCACCGGCCGCCCCGCGCGGCCCCGCCGTCGCAGCCCTGCCACTCGCTGCCCGCCGCCACACCCCCGAAGTAAGGAAGGGCCCCTTATTAACGCCAGGCGTTAATAAGGGGCCCTTCCTTACACTTCGACGTCCGGAGGGTGCGTTCAGCCGCGGGCGCGGTTGACGGCGCTGGTGACCGCCTTGATCGAGGCGGTGACGATGTTGGCGTCGGTGCCCACGCCCCAGACCGCCCGGCCGTCCACCTCGCACTCCACGTACGCGGCGGCCTGCGCGTCCCCGCCGGAGGAGAGCGCGTGCTCGTGGTAGTCGAGCACCCGGACGCCCACCCCGACCGACTGGAGCGCGTTGACGTACGCGTCGATCGGGCCGTTGCCGACCGCGGCGAGCGAACGCTGCTCGGCGCCCACGCCGACCTGAGCCTCGATCTCGACCTTGCCGTCGGTGGTGCTGATCGTGTAGCCGGCCAGGCGTACGGCCGGGTCGGGCTGGTGGTCGAGCAGGTAGTGCGTCGCGAAGATCTCCCACATGGCGGCCGGGTCGACCTCGCCGCCGTCGTGGTCGGTGACCTGCTGCACCACGCCGGAGAACTCGATCTGGAGCCGGCGGGGCAGGTCCAGCTGGTGCTCGCTCTTCATGATGTACGCGACGCCGCCCTTGCCGGACTGCGAGTTGACCCGGATGACCGCCTCGTAGGTGCGGCCCAGGTCCTTCGGGTCGATCGGCAGGTAGGGGACCGCCCAGGTGTGCTCGTCCACCGGTACGCCGGCAGCCGCCGCGTCGGCGGTGAGGGCGTCGAAGCCCTTCTTGATCGCGTCCTGGTGGGAGCCGGAGAAGGCGGTGTAGACCAGGTCGCCGGCGTACGGGTGGCGTTCGTGCACCGGCAGCTGGTTGCAGTACTCCACGGCCCGCCGGACCTCGTCGATGTTCGAGAAGTCGATCATCGGGTCGATGCCCTGGGAGAAGAGGTTGAGCCCCAGCGTCACCAGGTCCACGTTGCCGGTGCGCTCGCCGTTGCCGAACAGGCAGCCCTCGATCCGGTCCGCGCCGGCGAGCAGGCCCAGCTCGGCGGCGGCCACGCCGGTGCCCCGGTCGTTGTGCGGGTGCAGGCTGAGCACCAGGCTGTCCCGGCGCGGCAGGTGCCGGTGCATCCACTCGATCGAGTCGGCGTACACGTTCGGCGTCGCCATCTCGACGGTGGCCGGCAGGTTGATGATCAGCTTCCGGTCGGGCGTCGGGTCGATCACGTCGATGACCCGGGCGCAGACCTCCACCGCGTACTCCAGCTCGGTGCCCGTGTACGACTCCGGCGAGTACTCGTAGTGGATGTCCGTGTCCGGGGTGTGGATTTCGGCGTACTTCTGGCAGAGCCGGGCGCCGGAGGTGGCGATGTCGGTGATGCCGTCCCGGTCCAGGCCGAAGACCACCCGACGCTGGAGGGTGGAGGTCGAGTTGTAGAAGTGCACGATCGCCCGCTTCGCACCGCGCAGCGACTCGAACGTGCGCTCGATCAGGTGCTCCCGGCACTGGGTGAGCACCTGGATGGTGACGTCGTCCGGGATCATGTCCTGCTCGATGAGCTGCCGGACGAAGTCGAAGTCGGTCTGGCTGGCCGACGGGAAGCCGACCTCGATCTCCTTGTAGCCCATCTGGACCAGCAGCTGGAACATCCGGCGCTTGCGCTCGGGCGACATCGGGTCGATCAGGGCCTGGTTGCCGTCCCGCAGGTCCACGGCGCACCAGCGCGGCGCGGCGTCGACGTGCCGGGTGGGCCAGGTGCGGTCCGGCAGGTCGACCCGGAACTGCTCGCGGTAGGGCTGGTAGCGGTGGTACGGCATCCGGCTCGGGCTTTGCCGGGCGATCGGATCGGTCTCAGCGTCGGTGACAGGTTGAGCCATCTCAGAGTGCTCCCTGGAACATGTGGCGTCAGCAGATCGGAAGGTGTCGGCGAGATGCCGGGCGACGGTGCGCGGCGGTGCCGAGAAGAAGTTCGGATGTGCTGGACGGCGCGATGCGACTCCGCGACGAGGTGCCGGCCGGTCAGGCCTCGTCGCGGCGGCTAAGGAGGAGAAGCGCCCGCCACATGACCAAGTAACCGTACGTGATGCGGCGAGGAGCGGGAAGGTAGGTCCGGATTATGGGACCGGGGTCATGACCTGCTCGGGGGCCACGGCACTCAGTCGCGGCGTCCGTTCGGCCCAGCCCACCACGGGTACGATCGCCAGCCCGACCAGCGCGAAGATCGCTGCCGCCGGTATCCAGCCCCACCCGCCGGTCGTCACCCCGAGCGCGGTCAACCCCGCCGGCGCGATCAGGTACTGCACCTGCGTGCCGAGCCGGAACGCCCCCACGTACGCGCCGCGCTGCGCGGCCGGCGGCAGGGTGGCGGTGAGCCCCCAGGTGCCCGCCGACTCGATCAGCTCGGCCAGGATCAGTAGCGTCGCGGCCGACACCAATACGACCAGGGTGAGCGCGCCCCGGGTCACCCCGGAGATCGGCAGGACCAGACAGAACAGGGCTATCAGTAGGGCACCCCGGCGGGAGGCCCGGGCCGCGCCCGGCGCAGTGTCGGCGTCCCGGCTGGCGCGTACCTGGAGCAGCACGATCAGGACCGTGTTGAGCAGGACCAGCCCGGCGATCACCGTCTTCGGGGCGTCGGTGTGGGTGAGGATCCAGAGCGGCAGCACCGTCAGGTAGAGCGTCTGGTGCGCGGTGAGCAGCCCGGAGAGCAGGGACACCGCCATGAACGGGCGGTCCCGGAGCACGGCGAGCCGGCCCATCGGCTCCACCGGCCGAGTCGTCTGGGGCAGCCGGGGCAGTCGCCGTACGAAGAGAGCTGTCACCAGGAACACCGCCGCGATGAACCAGACCATCCCCCGGTACGTCGCCATCGTGTCCACCGCCAGCACCAGGCCGCTGATCACCGCACCCAGCCCGAATCCGACGTTCAGCGACGAGCGCTGGTACGCCATCGCGGTGACCCGTTCGGCCGGGGGGAGTGCGTTGATCGAGTAAACCTGCCGGGCCACCCCGGTCGCGGCGTCCACGGCGGCCAGCGCCATCACCACGGCGAGAAAACCGGCGAAGCCGCCCACGAACGGGTAGGTCGCGAAGAGCGCCGCGTCCAGCACCAGCCCGAAAATCCAGACCCGCTGCGGTCCGTACCTGTCGGTGAGTCCGCCCAGCGGCACCGTACCCAGCAGCGACACCCCCGCCGCGATGGACAGCCCCAGCCCGACCTGGGCGGCGCTGAGCCCGAGCGCCCGGGTGAAGAAGACGGCGCTGCCGGCCTGGAACAGGCCGCCGCCGACGGCGCCGACCATGGCCTGCACCGCCAGGGCGCGGGTCAGCCCAGCCGGCGGTACGACGTTTCGGACGGCGGTGCGGATGGTGTCTCTGGCCCCCATGACCGGTGAGTGAAGCGTGCCCCCACGGGCCCGGTCGAGTCTTTTAGGCTGGACCGAATCCTGAGCCCGGGGGTGCGTGTGTCCGAGTTGCGGTTCAGCCTGGCCGACGTCGCGGGAGTGCGGCTCGCCGTGTCGCCGGCCAACGAGACGGTCATGAGCATGTGGGCACTGGCCAGCCCGGTCCGCTACGCGGTGCACCTGCCCTGGATCGACCGGGCCCGGGTGACGTTGCGTCGTCCAGAGGTGGCCCGCCGGGTCCGACCGCTGGTGGAGCTGACCCGGCCGCGTTGCTGGCTGCCCGACTTCCTCACCCCGGCGGCCCGGCCGAACATGGAGATGGCCGAGCAACTCGACCAGATCGCGGCGACGCCGCCGGACGTGGTGGTCCGGGATCTGCTGGCGACCACCCCGAGCCGACCGTTGAGCCCGTTCGGGCGGGCGCTGCTCGCCGATCCTCGTGGGCTGCTGCCGCAGCTCATCGGCGCGGTGCGGGTCTGGTACGACGAGGCGATCGCCCCGGACTGGCTGCGGATGCGCGCGCTGCTCGACGCCGACGTGGCGTACCGCGCCGCTCAGCTCGCCGAAGGCGGTGCCGGTCGGCTGTTCGAGCAGCTCCACCCGAGCCTGCGCTGGCTCGGCGACCGGGTGGTCACCGACGACCCGTTCAAGCGGGACTTCGACCTCCGCGATCGCGGGCTGGCGCTGAATCCGGGCGTGTTCACCGACCGGAGGGTGCTGTGGAACCTGCTGGAGGACTCGGTGCCGGCCGGGGCGTACCCGGTCCGGGCGGTCGGGACGCTCTGGGAGGCGACCGCGACGCCGCCCGGTGACCCGCTGGCACGCGTGGTCGGCCCCGGCCGGGCCGCGCTGCTGCACCTGCTCGACATGGCGACGACCACCACCGACCTGGCCCGACTCACCGGGATGTCCGCCGGAAACGTCTCCCAGCACCTGGCCGCCCTGCACGCCGCCGGCCTGGTCTCCCGGTCCCGACAGGGTCGGCACGTCCTCTATCGCCACACTGATGCCGCGAAGGTCCTGCTCCGGGCCAGCCGCGGCGGGTGACCCGATCAGGCGAGTAACAGGTCGACGACCGGGCGGCGGTGACGCAGGCCGGTCTCCCGCGCGCGCAGGTCGGCCGGGAGAGCGAACGGGTCCCCGAGCCGGCCGACAGCGGCGACCACCAGCGGGCGGACGCCGCCGGGCAGGTCGAGTTCGGTGGCGAGGCCGGTCTTGTCGAAGCGGGTGAGCTGGCGCACGTGCAGGCCGAGGGCGGTTGCCTGCAAAGTCAGGTGGGCCATCGCCTGACCGAGGTCGTATGCCGCCCGCTCGGCGTCGCCGCCGATGTGCGCGCCGACCACCAGGGTCGCGGCGTGCCGGACCCAGCCCTGGTCGCTGTCCGGGAGGTTGATCAGGATCCGTTTCCAGTTGTCGTCGTCCCGGTGGCCGAGGGCGAACCGCCAGGGCTGCCCGTTGTCCGCCGACGGCGCCCAGCGCGCCGCCTCCAGCAGCGAGGCCGCCTCGTCCGGAGTCAGGTCGGCACTCGGGTCGAAGGCCCGAGGGCTCCAGCGGAAAGCGAGCAGCGGGGTCAGGTCAGCCATGTCAAAAATCGTCCTTTACGGGTGATTCGCCACTCAGGGCGGCCTCTCGAAATGTGGTTAAACGCACCCGTAACGGAACGAAGATCAGAGCGTTCCCGCGCCCGGGCTGTCGGACGGGTCGGGCGTTGGCGGAGCCGCGGTGCCGAGCGGCTCCTCGTCCGCCACCGGACCGGCGAGCTGCACGGTGGCCGGAGCCGGACCGGGCGGAGCGGCGAGCTTCAGCGTCCCGGTCGCCGTCCGGACGCCGGTCGGCGTGCCGTCCCGGTCGTAGCAGTAGATGCCGACGTCCAACGGGGCGTTGAGCGAGGCGGAGGTGGAGTCCACCGAGTAGCAGGTGCCGGTGAGGCCCTCGGGCGTGTCGGCCGGGGCGACCGCGAGCGGCGCGCGCCGGTCGGTGAGCACGTCCAGCCAGTCGGTGAGCGGGTGCTGGACCTGCGGGTCCAGCCGACGCGGAAGCGCGTCGTCACGCTCGCCGAGGCGTACGCAGCGCGCCGGCTCCGGCCACCCCGTTGACGGCAGGGCGCACTGGAACAGCCCGTCGGCGGTGGCCGCCAGCGAGACGTCGGCGGTGCCCCCCAGCGCGCCACCCGGCACGTCCACCCGCCAACTGCCGTCATTCGCGCTGGTGAACACGATGGTGCGGTCCGGTTGACCGGCCCGGCTGAATGCGTACCGCGCCACCAGGTGGCGGTCCTGGGCGGCAGCTGCGAGCGCGGCCAATTCGTCCCGGGCCGCGTCCACCTCCACCGGCCCGGGATCGATGGGCGGCGGGGGCGAGGGCTGCTCGCTGGTGCAGGCGACCAGGAGCGCCGGCAGGGCGAACAGGAGCGGCCCGAGCACGCGGCCGGCCGAGCGGGTGAGGACGGGCACCGGCCCATTCTGGTGGGTCCCGGCGGCCGGTGGGGGCCGTCGCGTACGCGGCTCGCCCCGGCGTGTCGGGCCGGACCGCGCCCGCGTACCGCCCGAGCCCGCGGACCGGGCCGCCCGCGCCGCCCCCGGCCCGGTCGGGCCGGATGGTGGGATCACCCGACCCGGCGTGGCGGCCCGCCCGATACCCTCAAGGGGTCTGACACGCGCCGCCGGCCCCGGTTCCGGCGGCGTCGGCACGCTCAGGGTCACTGGGAGGGAGTGCACCGTCGTGGCACTCGTGGTGCAGAAGTACGGCGGGTCCTCCGTCGGCAACGCCGAGCGGATCAAGCGGGTGGCCGAGCGCATCGTCGCCGCCCGCAAGGCCGGCGACGACGTGGTGGTGGTGGTCTCCGCGATGGGTGACACCACCGACGAGCTCCTCGATCTGGCCAACCAGGTCAGCCCGCTGCCACCGGGCCGCGAGCTGGACATGCTGCTCACCGCCGGGGAACGGATCTCCATGGCGCTGCTGGCCATGGCCATCCACAACCTGGGGTACGAGGCACGCTCGTTCACCGGCTCGCAGGCTGGCGTGATCACCACTTCGGTGCACGGCCGCGCGCGGATCATCGACGTCACCCCCGGGCGGCTCAAGGGCGCGCTCGACGAGGGCGCGGTGGTCATCGTGGCCGGCTTCCAGGGCGTCTCGCAGGACACCAAGGACGTCACGACGCTGGGCCGAGGCGGTTCCGACACCACGGCCGTCGCGCTCGCCGCCGCGCTGCGCGCCGATGTCTGCGAGATCTACACCGACGTCGACGGCATCTTCACCGCCGACCCGCGGATCGTGCCCAACGCCCGGCACATCCGCCACATCACGTACGAGGAAATGCTGGAACTGGCCGCGTGCGGCGCGAAGGTTCTGCACCTGCGTAGCGTGGAGTACGCCCGGCGGGCGGGGTTGCCGATCCACGTCCGTTCGTCATACTCGACCAACACCGGCACGATGGTCACCGGATCGATGGAGGACCTTTCCGTGGAGCAGGCACTGATCACCGGGGTCGCGCACGACCGCAGCGAGGCCAAGATCACAATCGTCGGGGTGCCCGACGAGCCGGGTGCCGCCGCGCGGATCTTCGACACCGTCGCCGGCGCCGAGATCAACATCGACATGATCGTGCAGAACGTCTCCACCGAGGGCACCGGCCGGACGGACATCTCGTTCACCCTGCCCAAGACCGACGGTCCGACCGCGATGGCCGCGCTCAGCAAGATCCAGGAGCCGGTCAAGTTCAAGGGCCTGCTCTACGACGACCACGTCGGCAAGGTCTCGCTGATCGGCGCCGGCATGCGCTCGCACCCCGGTGTGGCCGCCGGCTTCTTCGCGGCCCTCGGCGCGGCCGGGGTCAACATCGAGATGATCTCCACTTCCGAGATCCGGGTCTCCGTGGTCTGCCGGGACACCGACCTCGACGCCGCCGTCCGCGCCATTCACGACGCGTTCGAGCTGGGCGGCGACACCGAAGCCGTGGTCTACGCGGGGACGGGTAGGTAGCGCCGATGACGGCGCTGCCCACCCTCGCCGTGGTCGGAGCGACCGGTGCCGTCGGCACCGTGATGTGTGAGCTGCTCACCGGGCGTCGCAACGTCTGGGGCGAGATCCGGCCGCTCGCCTCGGAGCGTTCGGTCGGGCGGCGGGTGCGCTGCCGGGGCGAGGAGCTCGTCGTCCAGGCGCTGACCCCGGAGGCGTTCGACGGCGTCGACGTGGCGATGTTCGACGTACCCGACGAGGTCTCCACCGAATGGGCGCCGGTCGCCGTCGCCCGTGGCGCGGTCGTGGTCGACAACTCCGGTGCCTTCCGGATGGACCGGGACGTTCCGCTGGTGGTTCCGGAGATCAACCCGGAGCAGGTCCGCAACCGGCCCCGGGGCATCATCGCGAACGCCAACTGCACCACCCTCGCGATGATCGTCGCGGTCGCCCCGCTGCACCGCGAGTACGGCCTGCGGGAGTTGGTGCTCGCCTCCTACCAGGCGGTGTCCGGGTCCGGTCAGGCCGGCGTGGACATCCTCCACGACCAGCTCGTCAAGGTCGCCGGGGATCGCTCGCTCGGATCCCGCACCGGCGACGTACGGCAGGCGGTCGGCGACGACGTGGGTCCGTTCCCGGCGCCACTGGCGCTCAACGTGGTGCCCTGGGCCGGCTCACCGGCCGACGGCGGCTGGTCGTCCGAGGAGATGAAGATGCGCAACGAGTCGCGCAAGATCCTCGGGCTGCCCGACCTGAAGGTCTCCGCCACCTGCGTCCGGGTGCCGGTGGTGACCGGCCACTCGGTGGCCGTGCACGCGGTCTTCGCCACCGAGGTGGACGCCGAAGGTGCCCGCGAGGCGCTGCGCAACGCCCCCGGGGTGATCCTGGTCGACGACCCCGCCGCCGGTGAGTTCCCGATGCCGATCGACGCCGTCGGCACCGACCCGTCCTGGGTCGGCCGGATCCGCCGCGCCCTCGACGACCCGCGCGCCCTCGACCTCTTCATCACCGGCGACAACCTGCGCAAGGGTTCGGCCCTGAACACCGCCCAGATCGCCGAACTCCTGGCCAAGGAACTGACCGCCTGAGCCGGCCCGTCCGGCCCTCCCGCCCGGACGAGCCGGGAGCCGGGTCAGGCGGCGGCCAGGTGGACGCCGTCTCTTCCCTGGCGCTTGACGGCGTAGAGGGCCTGGTCGGCGCGGCGGAGGGTGAGATCGGGCGACTCGCCGGGGCGGGGTAGTGCCACGCCCACGCTGATCGTGCGGCCGGTCCGCCGAGCCGCCTCGGTCAGCCGCTCGGCGATCCGGACTGCCTCCTCCGGGCGGCTCACCTCGATCACCGCGACGAACTCGTCACCGCCGATCCGGTACAGCTCGTCGCCGTGCCGCAGCGCCCCCTCCAGCGCCCGGGCCAGGCCGACCAGCACCCGGTCGCCGGCCTGGTGGCCGTACGTGTCGTTGACCGTCTTGAAACCGTCCACGTCGATCGCGAGCAGGGCCGTACGGCCAGGGGTGGCGGCCGCGATCCGCTGCCCGAACGGGCCGGTGTGCCGCAGCCCGGTCAGCGGGTCGGAGCTGGCCTGTTCCAGTAGCCGGGCCAGCGTGCGCAGCCGGTCCAGGCTGGTCCAGGCCTGCCGGGCGAGCAGCTCCATCAGACTGACCGTGGTCGGGTCGGGGCGCAGCAACCGCTCGTCGGCGACCAGCAGTAGCCCGCCCGCGTCCGTCGGCCCGACGGGAACGGCGACCAGCGTGCGCACCCCGGCCCGGGTCAACGGCCGGTAGTCCTCGGTCGGTGGCTGACCCGCCTCGCCCAGCGTGTACCCGGCGCCGTACCGGTGCGCCCGGTCGACCATCCGACCGAGCGCGGCCGGACCCGCCTCGGTCAGCTCGGCCCGGATCCGGGTCTCCAACTCGCCCGGGACCAGCGGCGACGGCCGCAGGAGGGCACCCTCCGGCCCGGCGATCAGCAGCACCGCGGTGGAGAGGGTGGAAACCTCCCGGGCGGCGCAGCTCGCCGCGCCCATCAGCTCCCGTTCGGTCGGCGCGGACGAGAGCGCGGCGGCGTGCCGGAGCAGCTTCTCGCTGCGGCTCTCCGCCGGCGGGCCGCCGAGCGCGACGATGCGCGCACCGAGCCGGGCGGCCAGCCGCTGCGCGGTCTCCCGCCACGGCTCCAGGTCGACCGGCCCGCTCCACTGCAGGTCGAGCACGCCGATCGCCCGGCCGGACGGATCAAGCACCGGCACGCACAGCTCCGCGGTCACGTCCGGGCGCACCGGCAGGTAGTCCGGGTCGGCGGTGACGTCCGGGACGACGGCCGCGACGCCGGTCGCGTACACCCGGCCGACGATCCCGGTCCCCGGCGGCACGGTGGCGAAGACCTGCCAGGCGCCGGTCGCCGCGACGCAGCGCAGCCGGTCGTGGACCTGGAGCAGCACGGAGATGGTCGCCGGGGTGTAGCGGGACAGCGCGGTGACCGTCCACCGGCAGGCCTCTTGCGCGCTCGACGCCATCGGCAGGCGGACGGTGACGTCACGGATGACTCGCTGATGATCCACTCGCACGTCGTTCCAGGTCGGGGAGGGGCCGGCCGGCGCCAAGCCACACGATCAAGCGTACCCACGGTCGCCCGGAGCCGGCCGAGCTTCGTACACATGTGCCATCCACAGGCTGTGGACGCAGCCTGTGGGCGGCGCGGGCCCCCGGACGGCGCCGGGCGGCGATAGCGTGGAGCCTCCGGCACCCAGGAGGCGGGCCATGCTCATCGCCCAGCTCAGTGACCCCCATCTGACCACCGGCGTGCTCGCCGCCGAGCGGGCCGCCGGGCTGCACAGCGCGCTCGGGCGGGTGCTCGCGCTGCGGCCTCGACCGGACTGCGTGGTGATCACCGGCGACCTGGTCGACCACGGCCGACCCGACGAGTACGCGGTGCTCCGCGAGCTGATCGGCCGGTTCCCGCTGCCGGTGCACCTGGTCGCCGGCAATCACGACGATCGGGAGTCCCTGCTCGACGCCTTCGGCGGCACGCCCTGGCTCGGCGGCGGATTCTCCGCCTACTACCACGTCGACCATGCGGCGGCGACCGTCGTGGTGCTCGACTCGCTCATCCCCGGCAGCGACGGCGGCCAGCTCGGCGAGGAGCAGCTCGGCTGGCTCGACGGCGTGCTGGCCGGCCGGCCCGAGGTGCCCGCGGTGGTCTGCCTGCACCACCCGCCAGTCGCGGTCGGCATTCCGGCGGCCGACGCCGTCCGGCTCGCCGACGGGGACGCGTTGGCCGAGGTGATCGGCCGGCACCGGCACGTCGTGCGGGTCGCCGCCGGGCACCTGCACCGCCCGGTCACCACGGGGTACGCCGGCACCGTGCTCACCGTGGCACCCAGCACCTGGCGGCAGAGCACGCTCACCATGAGCGCCGACGAGCTGATCGGCTGGGTCGCCGAGCCGACCGCCTTCCTGCTGCACGCGGTAGAGCCGGGCGGCTGCGTGACGCACACCGTGCAGGTGAGCCACTCCGCCGGCCAGACGTGCGGCTTCTGAGCGCGCCCGTCGTGGTCGACGCTGAAGAGCGGCTGGTCTGGTACGTCGCCTACGGCTCGAACATGCACGCCGCCCGGCTGGCGTGGTACATCGACGGTGGCTGCCCACCCGGTGGGCGGCGGACCTACCCGGGCTGCCGGGACCGCCGTCCACCGAGCCGGTCGGTGCCGGTGTCGCTGCCCGGCGGGATCTACTTCGCCGGGGAGTCCGGCGCCTGGACCGGCGGGATGGCGTTCTACGACCCGCAGCTGCCGGGCGTGGCCGCCGCCCGCGCCTACCTGGTCACCCTCGAGCAGTTCACCGACATCGCGGCGCAGGAGATGTACCGGCCAGCAGGTCACGCCGCCGACCTGACCCCGGCGACCGGTGCGGCGATCGACGCGGCCGTCGCCGACGGGCGAGCCACGCTCGGCCCGGGGCGCTACGAGACGCTGGTCTGCCCGGGCCACCGCGCTGGGGCCCCGATGCTCACCTTCACCGCGCCGGAGCCGGCGTCCGCCGTGCGCTGCCGTCCACCGGCGCCGGTCTACCTCAGCATGATCGCCCGTGGGCTGCACGAGTCGCACGGCTGGCCGGCCGAGCGGATCGTCGGCTACCTGGCACGGCGCCCCGGGGTCGCGGACGGCTGGCCGCCCGACGCCGTGGCGGCGCTCGTAACCGAGGCACTCGCCGTCGGGTGACCGCCGCGCGTCGTGGACCGCGTCCTTTCTGGATTGCGGCGTCGTCAACGGACGCTCAGGTCGATCCCGTCGGCCGCCCCTCCGGGCCGTCCGGTGCATTCGCGGCTCCGATGTGCTCGCCGGGTCGACCGGTGGGCTTCTGGATGAGAGGCTGTCCGGGCGGGCGGCGATCCCCACCGCCGGCATCCGCGATCGACCCTTCCGACGGCGTCGGTCGGCGGCCCGGTCGACCCACAGTCCGGGCACCGCACGCGCCGATTCTCACGAGGAGTTCCATGTCCATCCCCGGGATGCGTCGGGCCGCCGTCGGCCTGACCGCGCTCGCGCTGGCCGCGTTCGGCGCGGTCGCCACAACCCCCGAGCAGGCGGACGCGAGGCCGAAGCCGGTCGACGTCACCCTGCTGGCCCTCAACGACTTCCACGGCAACCTCGAACCGCCGAGCGGCTCCAGCGGCACCATCGCCGGGCAGGCCGCGGGCGGCGTCGAGTTCCTGGCCACCCACCTGGCCGAGCTGCGCGCCGCCGCCAAGAAGAAGAACACCATCACGGTCGCCGCCGGTGACCTGATCGGCGCGTCCCCGCTGCTCTCCGCGGCGTTCCACGACGAGCCGACCATCGAGGCGCTGAGCATGGCCGGCCTGGACTACGCCAGCGTCGGCAACCACGAGTTCGACGAGGGCGCGGCCGAGCTGCTGCGGATCCAGAACGGCGGCTGCCACCCGGTGGACGGCTGCGCCGACGGCACCCCGTACCGGGGCGCCAGCTTCAAGTACCTGTCCGCGAACGCCTTCAAGACCGCGACCGGCAAGCCGCTGATGGCGCCGTACGCGATCCACAAGGTGCAGGGCGTCAAGGTCGGCTTCATCGGGATGACCCTGGAGGGCACCCCGGAGATCGTCAGCCAGCAGGGCGTCGCCGGCCTCACGTTCGCCGACGAGGCGGTCACCGCCAACCGGTACGCCCGCGAACTGCGCCGCAAGGGCGTGGAGACGATCGTCGTCCTGCTGCACGAGGGTGGCACCCAGGCCGCGACCGGCGGTATCAACGACTGCGTCGGCATGACCGGCCCCATCGTGGACATCGCCAACCGGATGGACCCGTCGATCGACGTGGTGGTCAGCGGGCACACCCACCAGGCGTACAACTGCGACATCAACGGCAAGCTGGTCACCAGTGCCAGCTCGTTCGGCCGCCTGGTCACCGACATCGACCTCAAGATCGACCGTCGGAGCGGGGACGTGATCTCCGCCGCGGCGAACAACGTCGTGGTCAGCCGGGACGTCGCCAAGGACCCGAAGCAGACCGCTCTGATCGACCGGTACAAGACGGTGCTCGGCCCGGTCGCCGACCGTCAGGTCGGCGAGACCACCCAGGCGATCACCCGCGCCCAGGAGACCCTCTTCGGTACGACCATGGGCGAGTCCGCGCTGGGCAACGTGATCGCCGACGCGCAGCTCGCCGCCACCGACGACGAGCAGAGCGCGGTCGCCGCGTTCATGAACCCGGGCGGGGTGCGAGCCGACCTCGACGCCGGACCGGTCACCTATGAGGAGGCGTTCACGGTGCAGCCGTTCGCCAACAACCTGGTGACGCTCGACCTGACCGGCGCACAGCTCTACTGCGTACTCGAGCAGCAGTTCGTCACCGGCCGCACGCTGTACCCGTCCGCGACGGTCGGCTACGTGGTCGACCCGAACGGCACCACCGGCACCGCCGCCGACCCGTGCGTCGGCACCCGCGTCGTCCGGGGCAGCCTCACCTTCGGTGGCACCGCGGTCGACACCGCCGCCACCTACCGGGTGACGGTGAACAACTTCCTGGCCGGGGGCGGCGACGGGTTCAGCGCCCTCACCGGCGGCACGAACCTGGTCACCGGGCAGATCGACCTGGACGCGTTCGTGGCGTACCTGACCGCGCAGTCGCCGGTCTCCGCTCCGACGCTGGACCGGATCCGCACCACCGCCGAGGTCCCCGCCGCCTGACGGGCGACCCCGCGACGATCGGGCCCCGGAGCATCCGCTCCGGGGCCCGACCCGTTCCGGAGTACGACGCCACGGTCGCGGGCGCGGGGCGTGGTCAGGCCGTGGCGGGTGTCGGCTCGGGGGAGGTTGCGCCGGTCGTGACCCGGCCGTCCTGCTCGGGGGTGAGCAGCCGGCGCAGCGAGAGCGCCACCAGGGAGGCCACCAGGCAGCCGCCGACCACCACCGCCACCCAGACCATGCCGTTCGCGGCACCGATGAGCGGGCCGGCGGTCACCGGACCGATCACGCCGCTGACTCCGAAGATCATCGAGCTCATGGCGTTGTACCGGCCGCGCAGCTCATCGGTGGCCAGCGCGTTGGTCAGCGCCGGCATCACCGGCGACAGCATCGTCTCGCCGAAGCCGAAGATCGCCGAGCAGGCCACCACGCACAGGGCGGCCACCAGGGCGTTTCCGGTGCTGACCAGGCCGGCCGCGCCGAGAACCAACCAGGCGGTGGCGAACACCGCGCCGACCACCGCGAGCGCGGCGGTGCGGCTGCGCCCCTCGATCCGGCGGATCACCAGCAGCTGGGCGAGCACGATCATCACGGTGTTGGCCGCGAGCGCCCAGGCCACCACCCGGGGGCTGACCTCGGCGACCCGCACGGCGTACGCGGCGAAGCCCACCTCGATCTGGGCGTACCCGCATGTGGTGAGGACCAGTCCGAAGATCACCAGCCGGCGGAACGGGCGGTCGCGGAGCACGGTCAGGTAGCCGCCGGCCGACGGCTCGCCGCCCGTCCGACGTTTGCCGAGGCGGTGGCCGACGCCCGGCAGGGTGAGCAGGATCAGCGCCGGCATCAGGTAGCTCACCGCGTCCAGCAGGTAGATCACCTGGAAGGTGCCCGGCCGGGCGGTGTCGATGATCGCGCCGGAGGTCATGCCGCCGATACCGATGCCGAGGTTGAGCAGGGCGAAGTTCAGACCGAAGACCCGCTGCCGCTCGCCGTCGTCGGTCAGCGAGGCGAGGATCGTGTTCTGCCCGGACCAGATCGCCGAGCTGCCGATCGCGATCACCGTCATCACCAGCAGGGCCGAGCCGGTCGAGTGGACCAGCGCCAGTGAGCCGGTGCCCACCGCCTCGACCAGCAGGCACGGCACCACCACCCGGCGGGCGCCGAACCGGTCGATCAGTGTCCCGCCCAGCGGCGACAGGGCCAGGGTGACCGCGCCGTACCAGCCGATCACCAGGCCGGCGCGGGTGTCGGTGAGCCCGCGCACGTCGGTCAGGTAGATGAACAGGAACGGCAGGGTCAGCCCGCGCCCGATCGCCGACAGCAGGGTGCCGAGGAGGATCCGGCGAGCTTCCGAACGGCGGGGCAGGGAGCGACGCAGCATGTCCGGCATTCTGTTCGCCGGGTGTGACGGTTGGCGAACCGATTACGGCGCTCCCCGCGCACGAGGCGGCGGGTCCGTGACGGAGCCCACGCCCCGGTCCGTCCAGCCCGGCGGCACGCACGGTCGGTGCGGATGCCAGCCGTCGGTGTGCTCTGCCATGCTGGCGCCGTGAGTGTGACCTGGCGACACCTGCCCGCACCGGCCCGTGAGATCGCCGTCGCCGCCGGCGAGGCCGTCGCCGCCGCACAACAGCGCGACCCCACGGCGTACGAGGCGGCCGTGCAGCGGCTCACCGGTGCCGACCGGTCCGGCCTGGTGCTCGGCGCGGCGGTCCGGCTGCTGTTGGAGGAGACACATCCGGACGGGCTGGACGGCGACGACGTCCGCCAGGTGCTGGAGGCCTGCGTTCGCTCGGCCGCCGGCTGGCTTCCGGAGGTCGACCCGCACGTGGTGCTGGTGCTGCTCGCCGGGGCGCTCGGCGTGTACGACCCGGGCGACGACGACAACCCGCCGGGCCCGGCGGCGGTCGCCCGGCACGCCCCGCTACTCGTCGCCGACCTGCTGTCGACCGCCGGCCGGCCGCTCGACGGCTACCTGGCCACCGCGTTCGCCGAGATCGAGCGCACCGAGCGGCAGGACTGACGCCACGCCCGATCCGGCTACCCCCGGGTCATGCCGGCTCGGGCGCCCGCTGCGCCACCACCTCCAGGTACTCCGCCGGGATCCGTACCGTGCCGTCGCTGGCGCGGTTGTGCGTCCGGGCAAGCTCCACCAGGTCGGCGTGCAGTTGCGGGCGCCGCTCCTCGGGCAGCGCCTCGAACGCCTTCAGCGTCGGCCCGTAGTTGGCCCGGAAGAAGTCCGCGAACTCCTCCGGGGTGCCGAAGCGGAAGACGAACTCACGGCGTACCGCCCGCAGTTCGCCCACGGACCCGCCCAGCAGCTCGCGGACCCGGCCCTCGTCGCCCCACTGGACCGGCGGGCGTAGCCCGGCCGGCGGCGGCACGTGGCGCCCGACCGTGCGGAACAGTTCGCCGATGAATCCCTGGGGCGTCCACGACGCCAACGCCACCGTGCCGCCGGGTCGGCAGACCCGGAGCAGCTCCGCCGCTGCCCGCTCCTGGTCCGGCGCGAACATCACGCCGACGACGGAGAGCACCGCGTCGAAGGAACCGTCGGGGTACGCCAGCCGCTCCGCGTCGCCGGTCACGAAGGTGACCGGCAGCCGCTCCGCCGCCGCCCGGGCGTGGCCACGCTCCAGCAGTTCGGGTACGTAGTCGACGCCGGTCACCACGCAGCCGCAGCGGGCGGCGGCGATGGCGGCGTTGCCGGTGCCGGTCGCCACGTCCAGCACCCGGGCGCCGGCCGGCAGGTCGGCTGCCGCCACCAGCCACTCGGCGATCGGGTGGATGAGCGCGGCGACCGCGCCGTAGTCGCCGCTGGCCCAGGTCACCTGCTGGCGTGCCTTCACAGCGCTGAGATCGAGTGCGGTGGTCATGTGGTCCCCCCTCGGACGGATCGTTGTGCCACCGACGCTAGGTGGGGCGCTGCCCCGGGGGATCGGCAGAAACACCTATTTTGGCGGCACCAGGCCCTGCCGGCGGGCCGCCGCGGCCGCCTGACCGCGGCTGGGCACGGCGAGCTTGTCCAACACCGCCGACACGTGGTGACCGACGGTCCGGGTGGAGAGCGACAGTCGGGCCGCGATCTCGGCGTTGCTCAGCCCCTCGGCGAGCAGCGCGAGCACCTCCCGCTGCCGGGCGGTCAGGCCCGTCGGGTGTGCGGCCGTCGCCGGGCGCGGCCCCCGTGGCACCCGGGCCATCCCGCGTCCGCGCAGCTCGGCCCGGAACCGCCGGGCCACGGCGACCGCACCAAGCCCGTCCAGGATCCGCAGCGCCTCGCCGGCCGCCAGGTCGTCGCCGCAGGCCAGCGCCTCGGCCCTGGAGTACGGGCAGCCGAGCTGGTGCCACTCCTCGGCCGCACCGGCCCAGTCGCCCTCGATCAGCCGCCGGTACGGGGACGCCAGCGCCCCGGTGTCTCCGACCGGCTCCCCGGCCCGCCACAGCCAGTACGCCAGCTCCCCGGCGAACCACGGTTGCCCGGCGTCGACCGCCAGCCCGTGGACCCGGCGCAGCTCGGCGGCTGCCCGTGTCGGCTCGCCGGCCAGCCAGTGCCGTTCCGCCAGCGCCGCGGCCACCGGCACGACGAACTGGAGTTCGCGGCTCTGCGCGGCCCAGCGGGTCGCGCCGTCCAAGTGGTGTGGCCCGGCCCGGCCGCCGCACCGGGCGTCCAGCCGGCTCAGCGTGACCAGTGCCGGGGCCAGACTCGCGCCGGGCTGCTCGGTGCCGCTCAACGCCTGCTCGGCGTCGGCGCGGGCGCCGGACCAGTCTCCGGTGGCCAGCCGCAGCCGGGCGCGGTAGCCGAGCAGATGGCGGGAATACCCGTCGAGGTCCCGGGTGGTGGTGAAGCGCAGCGCGCGATCGAGCGCCTCGGCAGCCGGCGTCAGCCGGTGCCAGTCCACCGACACGGTGGCGAGATTGACCAGCGCGCGGGCCGCGTGGTCGTCGAGGTGGTGGGCGGCGGCCAGCGTGTGCCCGCGTTCCAGCTCGATGACCCCGGCGACGTCGCCGCGTTGAAGGCGCGCCGAGCCGACGTTGACCAGCGCGTGGGCCTCGGTCTCCACGTCGCCGAGCCGTCGGGCCAGCTCCCGGGCCCGGCCACCCCAGTCGATGGCCCGGTCGATGTCGTCACCGAGCATGAGCAGCTGCGACATGTTGCTGTACGCCATGGCCAACTGCACGCCGGGGGGCGTGGACTCCAGCACCTGGACCGCGCGGGTGCCCGCCGCCCGGGCTGCCGTGCTGTCCCCGGTCCACCAGGAGAGCCGGGACACCCAGCGCAGGTTCTCACCGATCCGCAGCGGCTCGCCCTCGGCCTCCCGCAGGGCCAGCGCGTCCCGCCGTGCGGCGAGCGCCTGCGCGCCCAGCCCGGCCAGATATGCCGCGGTCCCGTACGCCTCCAGCAACGCGGCACGGCGTGGCGGCGGCAGACCCGCGGCGTGCGGGAGCGCGACGGTGTAGTGGTCCGCCGCCTGCCGGTGCGCCCCCGCTCGGCTCGCCCGCTGCGCCGCCACGGGCGCCCAGCGCAGAACCGCCGTGGGATCGTCAGCGTGGTGCGCGTGGTGCACCAGCCGGGCGGCGTCGACGTCGGCCCGTGGCGTGAGCCGGGCCAGCACGGCCGCGTGCAGCGCGGCCCGGCGCACCGGGGACAGTGACTCGCGCACCGCCCGGCCCAGCAGCTCGTGCCGGAACGCCACCCCGTTGCCCGCCGGCACCAGCACGCCCCGGTCCAGGCTCTCCTGCACGGCAGCCGGCGGATGATCGACCAGCAGGTACGGCTCGGCCCGGGACGGGACCACCGAGACCAGGGCGGCGACCTCCCGCGCCGGCGGCGACAGCGCGGCCAGCCGGGCCAGCACCAGATCGCGTACGGTCGGCGGCACACCCGGACCGGTCGCGGCCAGCACCTCGGTGACCAGCAGCGGGTTGCCCCCGGTGGCCTGGTACAACCCGCCGGGGCGCGGCCGGCGCGGCGGGCCAACGCCGCGACGGCGTCCGTGGACAGGGCGGGCAGCGGCAGCCGGTGGACCAGCGGCCGGGGCAGGCCGGCGAGCACGCCGTGCAGCGGATGCTCCGCTCCGACCTCGTCGTCGCGCAGGGTGAGTACGAGCAGCGCCGGGTGGCGTGCCAACCGTCGCCCCAGGTACGCGATCAGGTCCAGAGTGGCCCCGTCCGCCCAGTGCGCGTCCTCCACCACCATCACCGCCCGGCGCCCGGGCCGGGGACCGGTCAGCTCGTCGAGGAGCGCGTCAAACACCGTGCCGCGGCGTTCGGCCTCCGCCGCCGCGTGCAGCGCGGTCAGTCGCTCCGCGAGTACGCCGCCGACCTGACGGGCGATGTCGTGCAGTGGGCCGAGTGCCCGGGGCGTCAGCAGCGGGTCGCAGCTGCCCCAGAGCACCCGGGCACGTGGCTCGGCCGTCGCCGCGAACGCGTTGACCAGGGCGGACTTGCCGGCACCCGCCTCGCCGGCGACGAGCGCGATCGCGCCGCCGGGGGAGGCCAGCAGCCTGTCCAGGGTGGCGAGCGCGTTTGCGCGCTCCAGCAGCTCCATCACGGTCGATGCTAGTCAGCAGGGCGCCCGGCCGGTGTGCGGCGGAGACCCTCGACGTGGTCAACCGACAACTCGGCGTAGGCCTGCTCGACGACGGTTGGCTCCGGACGGGGGCTGAACCCTCGTCCGGCAGCGGCTCACTGCTGCCGCGCGCCTGCGGGGGAGCCGAGCGCCGGGGCGCGTTCGAAGATGTAGTAGACGGGGACGCCGGCGATGATGGCCAGTGCCACCGGCGGGCTGACGAAGGCGGCGGCGATCGCGGCCAGATACAGGATCGATGCTGCCCCGAATCGCAGCCGCGCCCTCCAACGGATCCCCGCCGGCACGGGCTGGGGGAGCCGGCCCGGCCGCAAGGTCCATTCGAAGATCCCAGCGAAGCTCAGCCCCATCCCCAGGAAGGCAGCCGCATACAGAGTCACCGCCACCTGGGCGTCCTGCCCGCCCAGGGCGAGGTACTTGGCCACCGTCGCCGTGTCCACCGGGATCAGAACCACGAACAGCAGCAGGATGAGGTTGAGGAGGGCCAGGGTCCGGTCGATGACGACGAGGTTGTCGATGAGGGCGTGGTGGTTGACCCAGATCAGCCCGATCGTGGCGAAGCTGATCAGGTAGGCGACGAATGAGGGCCAGTGTTCCGCGACCTGATGCAGGAGCGGGCCATGACCCGGGCCGGCCACCGCCAGATTCAGCGCGAGAAGCGTGATCGCGACCGCGAAGACCGCATCACTGAACACCTCCAGCCGGGTTCGGCTCACCCGACAGTTCTACCGCACCATCCGGACGTGCCGTGGGCGTTCAACCCGGGTCACAACGGCTTTCCCCGCTCGGCCGGCCAACCGCATGTCGCCGTGACGTCGTCAGCCGAGCACGTCCGTGTAACCCCGTTCCAGGTACACGGTCGACCATGACATACCGCCCGCTGCGGAGTTGGCACCGTAGCCCCTGGCCAGCAACTCCCCGGTCTGCGGGTCGAAAAGCAGATATTCCCTGCCCCAATCGCCGGGGCTCGGCTGGGGACCTCGGCCGAGGTCGGCTGACACCACGATCCCGGTCCGTCCTGCCGGGTCAGTCTGCTCATCGCGACAGGTCACCCCCTCCGTTCCGGCAAGGAACCGCAGCAGCGCAACCCGATGCGCGAAGTCCACGACCCGCTCGTTGTTCAGCTCCGCGACGCTGACAAGCACGTGCGATGGCCCGTTCTCCCGCGCCTGGTACAGCGCCTGGCCCATTGCCGCGGGTTCCGCCGCCGGCAGTGGCAGGACGCTGAAGTCTCCGGGGCGCAGGTCGTCCGTGTCGGAACCCTCCTTCGGGATCATGTCTGGGTGCTCAGCGTAGAAGTTCCGTGATGCTTCGTCCGGATAGGTCGCTGCTCCTCGCACGATGCGAATGCGTCCCGAGCCGTCGGCCGCGAGCCACCGCGACGTCTCCTCGCTGAACAGCACACTCACCGACTGAGTGCGGCTACCCGGTCGCAGTCCCGAGCTGCCGCTCTGCCCCCTCCGGTGCAGGTACTCATACCGTCCGGCCTTTCCGTCGTACGACGTGGCCCGCATCCGGTCCGCGATCGTGCTCAGGCAGTGGGCCGGGACGCCAGCGGCACCCGGAACGATCGGAGGCTGGGATGATCCGGAGGGCCCGGCGGTGGGCCGGAGGACCGTGACCGTCATTGCCGCAACGGCGATTACGGCGAAGGCCGCCCCGACGGCAACGAGTCGCCGCGCCCGCCGAGCAGGTACCACCTGGTCGTAGGACGTGACGTCGTTGCTGGCGAGCCGCAACACTTCCTCGACGTCACCGGCCCCCACCTGGATCCCGCGGGCCGGGTCAGCGGCCTCCAGCAGTTCACGCACTCGCTTGTTCATCGCGCTCCTCCCAGCTGGCCGTCGAGTAAGGGGGTCTGTTCGGACTGTTCCCGGAGCATCTCGGTCAGTCGCCGTCGAGCCCGGTGCAGCCGCACTTTGGCCGTGGCTGCACCGCAGCCCAGGACCAGTGCCGCCTCGCTCAGCGATGACTGCTCCCAGCCGACCAGCCGCAGGATTTCCTGATCGTCGTCCGACAGCCGGCTGAGCGCCGCGCGCACATCGACCAGCCGCAGGACGCCGTCATGACGGTCCAACGCGGCAGCTTCGGTCAGCTCCACGGGCGGCGGTACGGCCCGTTGGGTACGCCAATGGTTGGCCAACAGCCGACGAGCGACCCCGTACAGCCAGGGCAACGTCCGCGCCGGCAGTTCCGACCGGCGCCGCCAGGCCACCAGGAACACCTCCTGGGCAAGTTCCTCCGCCGCCGTCAGGCCGTCGAGTCGCCGCAGTCCGTAGCGCACGACGTCCGGATAGTGCCGTGCGTAGATCCCGCGGAACCAGTCGGCTCCCCGGGCGTCGACTTCCCTCATACCCCTACTTGTGTCGGTCGGCGGCCGGGGGTTACAGGACCGGACCGTATCCGCTTGCCCGCGTCGCTTGCTGCCTTCTCGCTGCTTCCGGCAGGACAGTGAGCGCCGGAAACGAATCAAGGCCCCTCGGTGGAGGGGCCTTGACCTTTACCTCTGGTCGGGGTGGCCGGATTCGAACCGACGACCTCTTCGTCCCGAACGAAGCGCGCTACCAAGCTGCGCCACACCCCGAGGCGTGCCGACAAATAGTAGCCCACCCGTCCCGATGGTCAAACTCGGTACCCCCGGGGGGCGGATCTTGACGGCGGGACGCCGGGACGGCGCGGGCGCGCGGGTCAGCGGGGGATCAGGGTGAGGATGGTCGCCTCCGGGGGGCAGGCGAAGCGGACCGGAGCGGTCGGGTGGGTGCCCAGGCCCGCGGAGACGTGCAGCCAGGAGTCCGAGCCCGGCCACCGGTGCAGCCCGCGCGCCATCGAGCGGGGCAGCCCGCAGTTGGTCACCAACGCCCCGACGCCCGGTACGCGGACCTGCCCGCCGTGGGTGTGCCCGGCCAGCAGCAGCCCGAAGCCGTCCGCGGCCATCCGGTCCAGCACCCGTGGTTCGGGGGAGTGCGCCAGCGCGATGGACAGGTCCGCCGAGGATGAGACCCGGCCGTCCACGGCGCCGTAGTCGTCCCGCTCGATGTGCGGGTCGTCCACGCCCACCAGGTCGATCTGCCGGCCGCCGGCCTTGAGCATGGTGCGGGCGTTGTTCAGGTCCAACCAGCCGGCGCCGGTGAACACCTGGCGCAGCTCCTCGTAGGGCAGGTCGACGCCCTCGGTGTACTCCCGGTCGGGCAGGAAGTAGGTGAACGGGTTCTTCCACACCGGCCCGGTGTAGTCGTTGGAGCCGAACACGAAGGCGCCCGGGTAGTCCAGCAGCGGTTGCAGCGCCCGCAACACCCCGGGCACCGCGCCCGGGTGCGCCATGTTGTCGCCGGTCACCACGACCAGGTCCGGGTCGAGGGCGGCCAGCGACGCCACCCAGCGCTGCTTGCGCGCCTGGTCGGGCATCATGTGCAGGTCCGACAGGTGCAGCACGCGCAGCGGCTCCGCCTCGGCCGGCAGCATCGGTACGTCGTACCGCCGCAGGGTGAACATGTTGCGCTCGACGAGTGACGCGTACGCGAGGGTGGCCGCTCCAACCGCGGCGGTTCCGGCGGCGAGCCGGAATAGTGTGCGCTTTCGCATGCCGTTCAGGGTAGTTTGACCGTCCATGAGCACGCTGAAGGACCGCCTAACCGCCGACATGCGTTCCGCGCTCAAGGCGCGCGACGAGCTGACCACCTCCACGCTACGGATGGCCCTGGCCGCCGTCGGCACCGCCGAGGTCGCCGGCAAGGCCAAGCGCGAGCTCACCGACGACGAGGTGCTCGTGGTGCTGACCAAGGAGGCGAAGAAGCGCCGGGAGGCGGCCACCGCCTTCGCCGACGCGGGCCGCGCCGAGCAGGCGGCGAAGGAGACCTCCGAGGGTGAGGTGCTGGACCGTTACCTGCCCAAGCAGCTCTCGGACGCCGAGTTGACCGAGCTGGTGTCTGGGGCACTCGCCGCGGGCGGCATCACCGGGAAGGCCCAGATGGGCCCGGCGATGAAGGCGGCCCAGGCCGCGGTGGCCGGCCAGGCCGAGGGTGGTCGGGTGGCCGCTGAGGTACGCCGCCAGCTCGGCCTCTGACCGGCGGCACCCAGACCAACGGGGTTCCGACACCGCGCGGTCCGGACACCGCGCGGCCCTGAAACCCGCCGACGCAGTCCGGGCAGACGAAACGGGCGGGCACTCGAAGGTGCCCGCCCGTTTCGTGCGTCTTGCTCGTCGGCTCAGCCGCCCGGGCGGCCCGTGCCGGGTCGACCCGGGGTGCCGGGCTGGTTCGGCTTGTTCGGCGTGGTGTTTCCCGGCGGGGGAGCGCCGCCGCCGCTGCTGACCTGGATGGTGACCACGCCGCCCTTGATGGTGCGCCCGTCCGGGCTGGTGCCGGCGGCGGTGCCAGCCGGACACGTCGAAGTCACCTTCGTGTCGGAGACGACCGGGTCGAAGCCGGCGTCCTTGAGCCGGGACTTCGCGCTGTCCACCGACGCGCACTTCACGCTGGGGATGCTGCGCTGGTCACCCTGGGAGATCTTCTGGCCCGGCGGGTCGAACGGGATATCCGGTTTGCCCTTCATCGCGTCCCGCAGCGTCTCCCACACCGGCGGGTTGATGCCGTCCTTCTCGCCGTGCTTCATCTTGACGTTGGTCTGCGGCCAGTCCGGGTCGGCCATGATGCCGGCCACCGCGTACTGCTTGGTCATCGCGACCAGGGCTGCGGTCTTCTCCGAGTCGGTGGTGCCGGACTTGCCGGCCACCGGCGCACCGACGTCCCTCCGCACGTTGCCGGCGGTGGCTCCCGTGCACCTGGAGGTCGTCGACCGGTCACCGACCGGGCAACGGGCCGCGTCCACAGCGGCGCGGGCCACCTCGGTGCTGAACCGCTTCTCGCAGCGCGGGTTGGCGATGTCCAGCTTTTTGCCCTCCGGGTCCCGAATCTCCTGCACCGGGATCGGCTCGCAGAATTTGCCGTCCGCGGCCAGGGTGGCGTAGGCATTGGCAAGGTCCAGCGGGGTGGTCTGCGAGACGCCCAGGGTGAACGCGCCCCACTGGTGCGCCCCCCGTTCCAGGTCCAGGTCCTCCTGGGCTCGGAAGTTGATGCCCAGCCTCTTCGCGGCCTTGACCACGTTCTCCGCGCCGACCTGCTGCTGGAGTGGCACGAAGTAGGTGTTCACCGACCGGCCGAACGCGCCCCACATGGTGTGCACGCCGGCCATGCTGTCGGTCGAGTTGGTGGGGCAGTAGAAGTGGGTCCCGGCGCAGGCTGCTGGGCCTGGTCGGATGATGTACTCCGACTTGAACTGCTTCGGCGCGTTGATGGTGTAGCTGAGGGGGATGCCCTTCTCCAGCGCCGCCACGACGGTGAACATCTTGAACGTCGAGCCGGCCTGGTAGCCGGTGATGCCGTCGCCGCCGGTGAGCAGCGGGTTGACCGTCGCCGGGTAGTTGCCCCGGATGCCCTTCCTCTTCTTCGCGGGATCGCTGGAGATCCTGTTCTTCGGGTTCTTCGGGTCGTCCAGCTTGAACTGGCGGTTGACCGCGAGCGCCCGAACCCGCCCGCTGCCCGGTTCCACCACGGCGACCATGGCGGCCTCCTTGGAGGTCTCCTTCTTGGCCCTGCGAACCGCGGCGTCGGCGCCCTTCTGGGCCTGCACGTCGAGCGAGGTGATGATGGTGTAGCCGCCGCTCTTCAGCCGCCGCTCACGGTCGTACGACGTCGAGCCGAACGTCTCCTGCTGCATCCACCAGCGGTAGAAGTAGTCGCAGAAGAAGCCCCAGCTGTTGACGTTGGCGGCGACGCAGCCGTTGGGGGTGCGCTTGTCCTTCACCACCAGCTTGGTCGCCTTGGCGGCGTCGGCCTCCTGCTGGGTGATGGCCTTGATGTCGACCATGTTCTGGATGACGTAGTTGCGTCGGTTCAGTGCGAGCGGGAAGCCGGCCTTGGTGGTCGGGTCGTTGGTGGTCGGCGCCTTCACCATGCCGGCCAGCAGCGCCGCTTCCTCGATCTTGAGCTTGCTCGGCGGCTTGCCGAAGTAGACCTGGCTGGCGGCGTACACGCCGTACGCGCCGTTGCCGAACGAGGCGAGGTTGAGGTAGCGGGTGAGGATCTCGTCCTTGGAGAACTCCTTGTCGACCTGGAGGGCCAGCCGCATCTCGCGGAGCTTGCGGGCGCTGGTGTCCTCGGTCGCGGCAACCACGTCGGCCGGGTGGGTGGCCGAGTACGCGATGGCCAGCCGGACGTACTGCATGGTCAGCGTCGAGGCGCCCTGCCGGCCGGCGCTCTCGTTCTGGTTGTTGACGAACGCGCGGGCGACACCGTTGATGTCGACGCCGTTGTGCTTGTAGAAGTCGTGGTCTTCGGCCGCGATGATGGCCTTCTGCATGTCCGGCGAGATGTCGGCGAGCTTCACGTCGCGCCGGTTCTCGTCGTACATGATCGCCAGCGGTGTCTTGCCGTCCGAGGCGTACAGGTAGCCGAGCTGTGGCGCGCGGGCCACCGTCAGCTCCGTGGGCAGGGCGCCGAATGTCTCGGCGCCGGCCTTTGCGGCCAAGCCGGACATCGCCACTGCGGGGAAGGCCGCCGCGGCGACCACCACGCCGGCCAGCAGGCCACATACGAGCAGCGATGCGGCGTTGGTCAGCACATTGTGGTCACGTTTCCGCATCCAGGTCACCTCAGCAGGGTACGCGAGTAGGGAACGAGGGGGCGCTGGGGCGTTCTTCCCCATTTCCTGCGCGCGCTGCCCTCGTTGTGCTAAACGCACGACCCCCGGTGCGTGGTTGCGTCTGACCTGGCGTGAGTCTCCTCCGATCGAAGGAAGCGGCGCAGCGTTTTCGCCGACCTCGACGGGGTAACCGGCGGTCGAGCGCCCGGGAAGCCGGGAGTGTCCGGAATGATGGATTTCGCCGACAACGTTGCGTAATCAGTCGACTACAGAGCATGATGGGGGGCGGCGACAGCGCCACATGTCGTTCGCGCCGCCTTGGGGAAGGCGAGCCGGGCGATCGGGGGGAATTGCCGGCTGACGTGCAACGAGGTCGGTAGGTACTGCAAGGGGGGACGTGTACACATGGGCATGATCACTGACTGGCCGTCGCTGGCGGCGTGTCAGAACGGGGACCCGGACGCGTTGTTCGTACAGGGCGCCGAACAGAACGTGGCGAAGCGGATCTGCCGGAGCTGCCCAGTTCGGTACGAGTGCCTGGCCGACGCGCTGGACAACCGGATCGAGTTCGGTGTGTGGGGTGGCATGACCGAACGCGAACGCCGAGCGCTGCTGCGTCGTCACCCGCAGGTGACGAGCTGGCGCAAGATGTTCGAGGCCGCGATGAAGAAGAACAGCAAGGACAAGGCCGGCAAGGACAAGATTCTCGTCAGCGCGGCCACCTGACGCCGGTCACGGCCGGCTGATCGCCGCGCCGATCGTCCGCAGCCCGTCGACGTCGTGCACGTCGGCGGGTTGCGCCGTCACCGACACCGCGGGCACCGCCGGGAACGCCTCGGTGAACCGCGCGGCCACCTGCTGCTCGCGTACCGCTTGGCGGGCCAGCGCGGCGTGCGCCCGCAGCACGTCGGCGGTGGCCTCGTGCCCACCCAGCTCGGCCAGCCGCTCCGCGGCGGCCCGGCTCCGCTCGGCGTCCAGCTCCGGAACCGCAGGCCGGTGCACCCGGTTGAGCACCAGACCGGCCAGCGGCATGTTCTCCTCCCGCAGTCGGCCGGCGAAGTAGGCGGCCTCCCGGACAGCGTCCGGCTCCGGCGCCGCGACCAGCACGAAGGCCGTCTCCCGTGCCTGGAGGATGCGGTACGTCTGCTCGGCCCGCTGCCGGAAACCGCCGAACATCGAATCCAGCCCGGCCACGAAGCCGGACAGGTCGGTGAGCAGCTGCGCGCCGAGCACCTTCTGCACCACCTTCGAGAACATCCCGAACGAGGCGGTGACCAGGCTGAACATGCTCCGCCCACCGCTGCGGGCCGGTGCCAGCAGCAGTCGCAGCATGCGGCCGTCGAGGAAGCGGGAGAGCCGGGCCGGCGCGTCCAGGAAGTCGAGCGCCGAGCGGGACGGCGGGGTGTCCACGACGATCAGGTCCCACTCGCCCCGGGCGTGCAACTGGCCGAGCTTCTCCATCGCCATGTATTCCTGCGTGCCGGCGAAGGTCGAGCTCATCGCCTGGTAGAAGGGGTTGGCGAAGATCTCCGCCGCCTTCGCCGGATCGGTGTGCTGCAGCACCACGTCGTCGAAGGTGCGTTTCATGTCCAGCATCATGGCGTGCAGCTCGCCGCCGCTGGCCTCGACGTCGATCCCCTTGACCTGCCGGGGCGTGTTGTCCAGCTCGGTCAGGCCCAGCGACTGGGCCAACCGGCGGGCCGGGTCGATGGTGAGCACCACCGTGCGGCGGCCGTGGTGCTCGGCGGCCCGCAGCGCCAGCGCGGCGGCCGTGGTCGTCTTTCCCACCCCGCCGGCACCGCAACACACGACGATCCGCACGCCCGGGTCGGCGAGGATCTTGTCGACGTCCAGCTGCGGCGCCGCGTCTTCGGAAGGCACCAATCGAGCGTATCGGGCCGGGTGGGTCCGTGCGCCCGTGCCGACCTCAGGTGTGAGTCAATCCGCCCGGAGGAGGGCCTGAGCCAGCGTCGCGAGCCCCGCCCGGTCCACCCCGTCGGCCAGCAACGGCAGCTCGGTCATCGGCAGCCCCAGCTCCACCAGCTCGGCCCGCAGTGAATCCTCCAACTCGCGCCGGATGAGCTGGTCACGCGCCTCGTCGTGCAGGCCGGCGACGGTTTCCCGGTCGGCCGGCAGCCCGGCGGCGACCAGCCCACGCTTCAGCTCGGCCGCGGTGACCGCCCGACCGGAGGGCACCGGTGGCCGCGTGCCGTTGACGATCACCCGCCCGATCCCGAAGCCGAGCGAGGTCAGGTCGGCGATGGCGTCCACCGTCTCCTGCACCGGCATCTCCTCCAGCAGCGTGACCACGTGCACCGCGGTTATCGGGGACCGCAGCAGTGCCGCGACCCCCTCGCTCTGAGTCTTGATCGGGCCCACCTTGGCCAGCCGGGCCGTCTCGGCCGTGACGTTGAGGAACCGGCCGATCCGCCCGGTCGGCGGGCCGTCCAGCACCACCGCGTCGTACACGCGCCGCTGCCCGGACGTGCGGGTGGTGGCCTCCTTCGCCTTACCGGTGAGCAGCACGTCACGCAGGCCCGGGGCGATGGTGGTGGCGAAGTCGATGGCGCCGAGCTTGCGCAGCGCCCGGCCGGCGGCACCCAACTTGTAGAACATGTCGAGGTATTCGAGCAACGCCTCCTCGGCGTCCACGGCCAGCGCGCGCACCTCACCGCCGCCCGGGGCGTCAGCGAGGTGCCGCTCCTCGTACGGCAGCGGGTCGATGCCGAAGAGCTGGGCGATGCCCTGCCGCCCCTCGACCTCCACCAGCAGGGTGCGCCGGCCGCCGGCGGCCAGCGCCAGGGCCAGCGCCGCCGCCACGCTGGTCTTGCCGGTGCCGCCCTTGCCGGTCACCACGTGGAGACGGGCCGACCATCCGGTACCGGCCGGGTCGGTCGGCCGCTCAGCTGCACGCACCCGTCGAGCCTATCCAGGCCTGCCGGTCACGCGACCTCGCAGACCCACCAACCCGACTTCTGCACCACCGTGAAGCGCAGGTCCTGGTCGGCCACCTTCTCGTCGGAGGTGGTCATGGTGACCCGGGTGGAGACGGTCGCCCGTGCCCCGGTCTGGTTGTCCACCTTCGGGCTGGTCCACCGGAAGCGGGGGTTCTTGTACTCGGCGGCGTACTTCTGCACCTCTGCGACCTTCGCGGCGATCTTCTCGTCGTCCCGGGCGGCCGCGCAGACGCGGCTGGCCGCCTTGGTCGCGTCGCGGTCCTTGTAGACCGCGGTGAGAAACTCGTCGACGGCGACCGCGGGTTCCTTGGCGCCCTCGCCGGTCTCGGCGTTGCGCAGGGTCAGGAACGCCACCACGCCGCCGCCCACGCAGAGCACCATGATCACGACGAGCGCGATCGCCGCGATCAGCAGGCCGCGCTTCTTCTTGGGTTCGGCGGCGCCCTGGTACGGGGGGTAGCCGGGCGGGGGTGACGGGATCGCCGACGGGTCCTGGGCACCCGATGCCGGTGCCGAGCCGCCGGGACCCTCGGGCGGGGCAGGCAGGGCGAGCGGCCCGGGCTGCGCCGCGGGGGCCGGCTGGTCGGGAACAGCCGGACCGGCGGGATCCCGGTGGGCCTGCGGGAGTGCGGGCGGCCCGGCCTGGTCGCCGCTGGGCGGTTGGGTCATGTCTTTCCCCCGGGGGGTGCGGGCGCCCGCCGCCACCCCTGGCGCCGAGCGTGATCGAGCGGGTGGCCGGCGCTGCGCGACCGTCCGACCGGAAGGGTAGCGGTCAATCATCGAACCGGTGTCGCCCCTGCCGGGCCGGGCGGGCGACGGATCCGGCCGACGGGATCTCCGACGCGGTGCCCCGTAGGGCCTCCCACCTGCGATGTGTCGCATATGTGACTAGGGGTTACCGGCCGTGCGCGTCCTGTTGGCGGGACTGCGGCCACGGACCTTACCTTCGATCCCGGGTGCGGGGGCCGGGACGGATGGATGGTCCGATCGGAGGCGTGATCCGACAGGTACGACCGGAGGCAGTGCATGCGCGACGTGGACAACATCCCTCGCACCCAGTTCCCAACCAACGACCGGCTGCGCCGGTCCGGGTCCCGGGGCGAAGCTGACGGGCCGGTCGGCAGCCTGCCGGTCAACGAGCGGTCGTACCGCCGGGTGCCGGAGCCGACGGAGGTGGTCCTCGCGTCGGGTCGCCCCGCCGAGCGGGGCCGGGACGACGAGGAGCCGGGCTTCGTCATCCACCTGCCGATCCGGGTGCCCGACCTGGCGGCGGCGACCGCGCTGGCCGGTCGGGTCGCGGTGTCCCTGGGTTTCCTGCCGGAGCTGGACGCCGGTGAGACCACCGTTTCCAACGCCGACGACCAGAACAACCGGCATCGGGTCTTCTGCGACCTGCTGCTGCCCGACCGCTCCCGCTGCCCCCAGGGGTACGAGCACGAGGGGCCCTGCGGTGAGCTGCCGGCCGCGCCGGAGCAGCGTCCCGCACCTCGCCCCGCCAGCGGACCGTAGGCTGTGCCTCGAATACGTCCGCACCGAGAGGGAGCCCTCCAGCGATGCAGAAGTGGGAATACTCCACGGTCCCGCTGCTGGTCCATGCGACCAAGCAGATCCTCGACAACTGGGGCGAGGACGGGTGGGAACTCGTCGCCGTGGTCCCCGGGCCGAACCCGGACCAGCTGGTCGCGTACCTGAAGCGGCCCAAGGCATGAGCAACGGTCCGCACGCGAAGCTCGCCGAGCTGGGTCTCGAACTGCCCGAGGTGGTGCCGCCGGTGGCCAGCTACGTACCGGCCGTGCAGTCCGGCCAGCACGTGTACGTCTCCGGGCAGCTGCCGATGGCCGAGGGCAAGCTGCTGGCCACCGGCAAGGTCGGCGCCGGTATCTCCGGCGAGCAGGCGAAGGATCTGGCCCAGCGGTGCGCGCTCAACGCGCTGGCTGCGGTCGACTCGCTGGTCGGTCTGGAGAACGTGGTCAAGGTGGTCAAGCTGACCGGGTTCGTGGCCTCCGCGCCCGGCTTCACCGGCCAGCCCGCGGTGATCAACGGCGCCTCCGACCTGCTGGGCACCGTCTTCGGTGAGGCCGGCCGCCACGCCCGCAGCGCCGTCGGGGTGGCCGAGCTTCCCCTGGACGCGCCGGTGGAGGTCGAGCTGATCCTCGAGGTCGCCTGACGCGTCGCCGGCCCCGCGGTCGTGCGCTTCCTGGCCGATGAAAGCCCCGAACGGGGACGAATCAGGGACCGCAGGTGCAAGATCGCGGGGTGTGGCGCGCGGGGTCGTACGATCGCAGCCATGAGCGGGCACGTGACGGCGCCGGCGGCGGCGCTCGCCGACGAGCTGCCGAGCTGGGTGACGCTGCTGCGTGCGCCGAACCCGGGTCCGATGACCCTCGACGGCACCAACACCTGGGTGCTGCGCGCCCCGACGGCGGAGTACGGCGTCGTGGTCGACCCGGGGCCGGCGGACGAGGGGCACCTGGCCCGGATCGCCGAACACGGCCCGATCGGGCTGATCCTGATCACCCACGGCCATCCCGACCACACCGAGGGTTCCGCCCGCCTGAGTGAGCTCCTCGGCGGCGTGCACGTCCTCGCCGTCGACGCGGCGCACACCATCGGTGGTGCGCCGTTGACCGATTCGGGCGAGCACTTGGACGGCTTCGGCCTGGAGATTCGCCTGCTGGACACCCCGGGGCACACCGGCGACTCGGTCTGCTTCCTGGTCGAGTGCGGCGACGAGCGGGTGGTGCTCACCGGTGACACCATCCTCGGCCGGGGCACCACCGTGGTGGCGCAACCCGACGGGCACCTCGGCGACTACCTGACCAGCCTGGAGCTGCTCTCCGCGTACCGCGGGGTCCCGGCGCTGCCCGGGCACGGCCCGGCGCTGGCCGACTGCGCCGCCGCCGCCGAGTTCTACCTCGCCCACCGCCGGGCCCGTCTCGACCAGGTCCGGGCGGCCGTCGCCGCGGGCGCCCACACCCCCGCTGAGGTGGTCGCCGCGGTCTACGCGGACGTGGACCGCTCCCTCTGGTGGGCCGCCGAGTGGTCGGTCCGCGCCCAGCTTGAGTACCTGGGGGTCGGCACCGGGGAATCCGAGCCCCGGGTCAGTGGGTTGGAGCAGACGTGACCTGCCCCGTGTGCGGAACCGTCGCCGTCCCCGGCGCGCGGTTCTGCCACAACTGCGGGGCGGCGCTGCCGGCCGCCGCGACGTTGCCGGCGGCCGAGCGCCGGGTGGTCACCGTGCTCTTCGGCGACCTCTCCGAATTCACCTCCTGGTCGGAGGACCTCGACCCGGAACGCGTCGGGGCGGTCACCGACCGGGTGCTCGCCGCCCTCGCCGGCGCGGTGAAGACCTTCGGCGGGCACGTCGACAAGCTGACCGGTGACGGGATCATGGCAGTCTTCGGTGCTCCGGTGGCGCACGAGGACGACGCGGAACGTGCCGTCCGGGCCGCCCTTTCGATGCAGCGGGCTGTCCGCCGGGTGCTCGACGACGAGCGGGGCGGCGGCGCGCCGCTCGGGCTGCGGGTCGGGCTGAACACCGGCGACGTCATCGCGGGCATCCAGGCCGCCATCGAGTACACGGTCATCGGGGACACGGTGAACACCGCCGCCCGGCTGGCTGACGCCGCAGCGGTCGGCGCGGTCTACGCCGGTGGAAGGACCTCCGCCGCCACCCGGCACGTGGCCTCATGGCGTGCCCTGCGCCCGCTGCGGCTCAAGGGCAAGCGCGAACCGGTCGAGGCGTACGAGCTGCTGGGTCTGCTGGACGCGCCGGGCACCCGGTCGGGGCTCGGCGACGAGGCGCCCTACGTGGGCCGGGAGACCGAGATCGGTCGGGTCGCCGGCCGGCTCGCCGAGGTGATCGACCAGGGTGACCCGCGGGTGCTGCTGATGACCGCCGAGGCGGGCATCGGCAAGTCCCGCTTCGCCGCCGAGGTGGAACGGCTCGCCGCCGGATACGACGTCGGCGCCGGCCGGTACGCCGCGCACACCGGCGCCCGGGTGCTCTCGGTGCGCTGCGCCGCCTTCGGTGAGCGGCGCCGGCTCGCGCCGCTGGCCGATCTGGTCCGCGCCGCGGTCGGCCTGCCCGGTGACGCGGCCACCGCGCTGACCCGGCCGGCGGTCGAGGAACGGTTTCGCCGGCTCAGCCAGCGGCTCGCCCGCGCCGGTGGAGAGACCGCACCGATCGCCACCGACCAGCTGCTCGCGTTGCTTGGCTACGCCGAACTTCCCGCGCACGGCGGCACCGACAACGGCGAGTGGGGCGCGGGCGCGCCGGCGGCCGACGCCGAGGCGGTGCCGAACGCGGTCGCCGACCTGCTCAGCGGGCTCGCCGCCGAGGCGCCGCTGGTGATCGTGGTGGACGACCTGCACGACGCCACCGCCGAGACGATCCGCGCCCTCGGGCTGACCCTGTCCCGGCTCACCGGCCCGGTGCTGGTGCTGCTGCTCGGCCGCCCCGAGCTGGTCCGTACCGCCGGCGCGCTGACCCGGGTCGCGGACGCCGAGGTGCACTCCCTGCCGCCGCTGCGCGGTGCCGACGCGGCCCGGCTGCTCACCAGCTACCTCGGTGGTGGCAAGCTGCCGCCGGCCGACACGGACCGGCTGCTCGCCACCGCCCAGGGCAACCCGTTCTACCTGGCCGAGCTGGTCACCCTGCTGATCGAGCGCGGGGCGCTGACCACGGTGGAGCCGGCCCGCGGTGTCCGCGCCGGGTCCGGCGAGCGGGACCAGGGCTCGACGGCCGGCTGGCGGCTGGTGCCCGGCTCGCTGGGCAGCCGGCTGCTCTCCCGGGACCTCGCCGCGGTGCTCGCCGCCCGGATCGACGCGCTGCCACCGGACGCCCGCTCGGTGCTGCGCGACGCCGCGGTCATCGGTGACGCGGTGCCCACCGGTGCGTTGGAGGCGCTGCGTGAGCAGCACGGCGGCCGCGATGGCCGGCCCTCGGCCGTGGCCGCGGTGGAACTCGACCGGGCCGTCGATGAACTGCTGCAACGCCGGATGCTGCACCGCACCCGCCTCGGCTACGCGTTCGCCACTCCGCTGATGCGGGAAGCCGCGTACGCCGGGGTGAGCAAGGCGGAGCTGGCCGAGCGGCACGCCGCGCTGGCCCGCTGGGCTGCGCCGCGGGACGAGGCCGCCGCCGGCACGCCGGGCGGGTTCACCGACGAGGCCCGGGACGACTTCGTGGCCACCCATGTGGAGCGGGCCGCCAGGCTCGCGGACGCGGTGAAGCTGCGCCCGGACGCGCCGGCCCGCGCCGTGGCCCCGCTCGGGGTCGCCGCGCTGGGCCGGGCCGCCCGCCGGTCGTTGTCGGCCGGCGAGCCGGCGCTGGCCGTGGAGTACGCCGAGCGCGCCACCGAACTGGCCCGCGACGGGGTGCCGGCGGCGGACCGGGTGGTGCACGCTCGGGCGCTGCTCCAGATCGGCCGGGTCGTCGACGCGCTCGCCTACGCCGAGAAGATCGCCGCGAACGCGGGGGACGAAGCAGTTCGGGCCAGCGCCCTGCTGCTCGCCGGGCAGGCCCAGCAGACCCTCGGCGACCAGGGCCGGGCGGTGGCCGCCTGGCAGGAGGCGTTGCAGGTGGCCACGGACGGCGGCCTGCCCACCCTGCGCGCCTCGGCGATGCGGCGGCTCGGCATGGCCGACTTCGTGACCGGGCGGCTGAGCCAGGCGAGCAGCCGGTTGGCCGCCGCGTACCAGGTGAGCCTCGGCGCACAGGACCGGCGCGGGCAGGCCTGGTCGTTGCAGAACCTGGCCTGGGTGACCACCACCCGGGGCGACTTCGCCGGCACCGACGCGGTGCTCGGCCGGGCCGCACGGCTCTTCGCCGAGTTGAAGGATCCGTACGGGCGGGCCTGGCTGCGGGGCACGGCGGCGTTCGCCCGGCTGCTGGCGGGCCGGCTGCGCGAGGCGGGCCGGCTGGCGCGGGTCTTCCTGCCCTTCGGCGAGCGGGTCGGCGAGGCGTGGGCGGTGGGCACCCTGCGGGCGGTGGCGGCGTTCGCCACCGCCGAGCTGGGCGACCTGGCCGAGGCGGACCGGGAGGCCCGGCGCGCCTACCGGGAGTTCGCCGCTGCCTCCGACGACTGGGGGCGCGGGTTCGCGCTGGTGGTCCGGGCCGTGGTGGCGCGCGGGCTGGGGGAGCCGGAACACGCGGCCGACCTGCTCACCGACGCCCTGGCGTACGCCGACCGGACCTCGCACCCGCTGCTCACCGGGATGGCCGGCACGCTGCGGGGCTTCGTGGCGCTGGACATGGGTGACTGCGAGACCGCCGAGCAGGCCGCCCGCGCGGTGCTGACCGCTGTGGAGCCGCACAACCCGCAGGCCCCGGCGCAGGTCGCGCCCCGGGTGCTGCTGGCGACCGCCCGGCTGGCGGCTGGCGACTCGGCGACCGCGGTCGGGCTGCTCGCCCCGGTGGCCACCGCCGCCGCGAACGCGCCATCGCTGCTCTTCTCCCGCCGCCAGACGATGGCCCGGTACGCGTCGGCGCTGCTCGCCCACGGTCAGCGGGACCAGGCGCTGGACTGGGCACGGCGGGCGGTCACTGCACCGGCCGAGGACGTACGCAGCCAGGTGATCGCGGCCAGCGTGCTGGCCGAGGCGCTGGCCGCCTGCGGTCGCCCGGCTGAGGCCCTGTCCTGTGCGGACGAGGCGGTGCGCCTGGCGTACGCCACCGAGCAGCGCAGCGAACGCGCCGAGGCGGATGCCCTGCGCGCCCGCCTCACCGCCACCCCCTGACCCGGCGCTCTCCCCGCGGCCCGCGCCGATCGGGGGGCTGGCGTGGTGGGGTGGGTTATTGACGGTTTCGGGGATGTGGTGGTCGGGGTGAGCGGCTAGCGTGTCAACACCGTGCGGGGTCCACAGTGGTGACCGTCGCCGTGCCTGGGGAGGCTCTCCATGAAGCTGCCGCGTTCCGTCGCGGGCTGGACCATCGCGGTCTTCGGTGTGCTGGCGCTGCTGATGGGTGCGCTCGGGCTGCTCTGGCCGGAGGCGCTGCTGCGCATGCTCGGGTTCGACGTGCCGGCCAGCCGTGCCGTCGGTGACCACACCGGCACCTTCCTGCTGGCGTCCTCGATGGCGTCGTTCAACATGGGCGTCTACTACCTGCTCGCCACGGTGACCGAGTGGCGGGCGTTCTACCGGTTCACGGTGGTCTTCCGGCTGGTCACGTTCACCGTGTTCAGCATCGCGGTGCTGGCCGAGATCGCTCCGGACCGGTTCTTCGGGGTGGCTGCCTGGGAGGGCCTTGGCGCGCTGGCCACCGCCGTCGGCCTGCGCCTGGACGCCCGTAGGAGTGCGCCGGCCGGCGCTGGCGCGACGGAGGAACACACCGCTGCGACGGCTGATGGCACCGACGTGGCCGGCGATGTCGGAGAGGGGCCCGGCGCGGCCGGTGCCGCTCCGGCGGACGCGGTGCGCTGAGCCACCGGCAGGGTTGGGTATTTTCGAGCAGTGACCGACACCCCGACCGGCGGCTTGCCGGTGCCGAATGTGCCCGGTCTGACCGACTTGCGGGTCTTTGCCCGGGGTGGTTACGCGACCGTCTACCAGGCCACCCAGATCTCGGTGGGCCGCGAGGTCGCCGTCAAGGTGGAGAACCGCACGCTGGACAGCGAGCGTGACCAGGCCCGCTTCCTGCGCGAGGCGCGGGCGGCGGGGCGGATGTCGTCACACCCGCACGTGGTCGACCTCTTCGACGTCGGGGTCACCGTCGACCAGCACCCCTACCTGATCATGGAACTCTGCGACGGCTCGTACGCCGAACGGATGCGCACCTCGCCGCTCGGCCCGGTCGAGGCCCGCGACCTCGGCCTGAAGATCGCTGACGCGTTGGCCCACTCGCACGCGGCCGGGGTGCTGCACCGCGACGTCAAGCCGGCCAACATCCTCTACTCGGGCTTCAACTCGGCGGTGCTCGCCGACTTCGGGCTGGCCGTGCTCGCGGAGCACCGCGACGCCTCGGTCACCCTGGAGGTGCTCACCCCGGCGTACGCGCCGCCGGAGATGTTCAACCACAGCCCACCGTCGCCGGCCGTCGACGTGTACGCGCTCTGCGCCACCCTCTACGCGGTGATGCACGGTCGGCCGCCACGCTGGCAGTCCGAGCGAAACCCCAGCCTCGTCACCGTGCTGGAGATGTTCAACCAGCCGCTTCCTCGCCTGCCCGGCGTGCCGGACGAGCTGATCGACGTACTCCGCGCCGGCATGGCCAACGACCCCGCCGATCGGCCCTCCGCTCTCGAACTGCACGAGCTGCTCGCCAGCCTGCCGCTCGGCCCGCCGTCGACGCCGGTCAGCGGTGCCCCGGTCAGCGGCGGAACGGGCTACGCCGCCGGCCAGCCGGCGCCGCGCCCCCCGGTTGAGGACGTCCACCCGACGGTCCCCGCCGGTCGGCGCTGGCGGCGCTGGTTCCTCGGCGGTGCCGGGGCGCTCGCGCTCGCCGCCTCGGCCAGCGCCGGCGCCTGGATGGCCGGCAGCGGCCCACCGCCCGAGCCGTCCCCCTCGGTCAGCCGGGTCGCCGCGCCAGCGACCGGGCCGCTGCCCGGCTGCACGACCGGCACCGGCGCGCCGACCGCTCTGCCCGAGGGCGCCCACTGCCTGCCCGAGCTGGAGTGCTTCGGCCCGGTGCGGATCCGCGGCACCCGCGCCGAGGCGGCCCGCGTCCCCTGCACCGGACGGCACACCTGGGAGACGTACGCCGAGGGCGTCCTGCCGGTGTCCCTGGTCGGCGCCGAATACGACGACGTGGTCGCGGCCGAGCCGGTGCGCCAGGTGTGCAGCACGACCACCTTCCGACTGACCACGGCGATCAGCGACCCGGTCGGCTGGCACCTGGAGGTGCTCCCGCCGGTGGACGGCAGCGTCGACCGGACCTACCGGTGCCTGGCCGGGCGGGGCGTCGACGCGCTCACCGCGCCCACACTCACCGGTCGCTGAGCCCGCCCAACCCGCGCCGCCGGTCACGCACCGCACGCAACGCGTCCCGGCTGTCCAGAGCTTCGAGCGTATCCGCGTCGATCCCGTACGGCCTCAACTCCGGCGGCCCGGCGGCGAACGGACGGTCCACCGGCTCCGGGTCGTCGCCCTGGCGGGCGGCGGACACGGACACCCCGGCCACCATGGTCAGCAGGACGCAGAGCAACGCGAGGGCTACGCCGAGAAGATCCTGGCGGCGCCAGACGACCAGCGTGACCAGCACCGCAAGGGCTCCCAGCGCCGCGACCACCGCTACCGTCCGCGCATCGGACCTGGACAATCGACTCACCCCTCCAGCATGTCGTCACAGGGCCCGCTGTCAACCACAGAGCCGTCCGACGTGCCGGTCGACGCCACCAGCCGGCCCCACCGACCAGACCGATCGGCGCGCACACGGAGTGGACCGAAATCGCTACTCCCGGTGTCCCGCAGGCCGGTTCCGTCAGCGAGGTCGCCCATGACCACACGCACTGCCCAGTCCCGGCTCCGCTCGGTCGCGACGACACTGGCGGTCGCCCTGACCCTCACCCTGGCCGCCGCCGCCGGCTGCGACAGCCGGCAGCAGCCGGACCTGCCGTCCGTGCAGGAGAAGCTGTCGTATATACAGTCGATCGGTATATGCTGTGATCATGGCGAGTGCTTCCATGCAAGAGTCGACCTATCTGATCCTTACCGCGCTCGTCGAGGCCCCACGGCACGGGTACGCAGTCCTCGATGAGGTCCGCCGGATCTCCGACGGGCGCGTTGACCTGCGCGCCGGCACCCTCTACGCGGCCCTGGATCGGCTGCGAACCGAGGGCCTCATCGACATTGATCGCGAGGAGCAGGTGCAGTCCAGGTTGCGCCGGTACTACCGACTCACCGCGCCCGGCGCGCGACGCTTGGCCGAGGAGTCGGCGCGCCTGCGGAGCAACGCCGAGGCGGCGAACGTGCGACTTCGCCGTGCCGGCCTCATCTTCGAAGGCGGCTTGGCGTGAGATTGGACCAGGTCTACCGGTGGCTGTTGGCCTGCTATCCCCGTGAGTACCGCCAACAGTACGAGGACGAGATGCTCGGGGTGCTGCTGGACGACGCGGCGCCCGACCAGCGAAGGCCCGCGGCGCGCGACGTGCTCGCCCTGCTCGGCGGGGCGTTCCGTGCGCACGTCCGCCAACTGGATGCCCGACTCTCGGTCGATGCCTGGCGGGAAGCCGCAGCGGTACTGGGTCTGATCGCCTCGCTGGTGCTGTTCGCGCGCGCCGCGCGCCTTCCGGTGTTGCACCTCGCCCTGCTCGCGGACGGCCATCCGTTTGGGCTCGGTCAGGAGGTCGTCTCCTGGCCGTCGTGGCTCGGCTCCGGGGTGTGGCTCGTCGTGGCGATGTTGGCAGCATTGCGGTGGAGCCGGACAGCAGCCGCGACCGCCGTATGCGCTGCGGCGTTCGAGGTGGTGCGGGTCGCCGGGGCGTATGGGCAATATTCCACGGTGTTCAATCTCTGGCCGGCGGTGCTGGCCGGGATGGTCCCCGTGGCGCTTGTCGTCCGCGCTCCCGGCTCCGGCACAGCTGGCATCGGCCGCTGGCGGCTTGACCTGCTGGCTGCGGCGACGCTGGTCAGCGTCGGTGCCCCGAGCATCGCCACCGTTGCATTTGCCGACCGCTGGACGGAACCCGTTCGAACCTCCTGGATATTCACCGTCGGCGTCGGCCAGATCGAAGCGATTCTGCTGAGTGTGGGATACCTGCTTTTCGCCCTCGTCATCCTGTCCACGCCGGCGGTGCTGCGACGGCGCCTCCTCGCGCTGGTTGTCCCGGTGGGCGTCACGCTGCTGCTCACCCGACTGGGGCTTGGGACCACGGAGACGTTCCTCGAGCGTGGAACCCACGATGGCGTCCTCGATGCGCTCACCCCTGCGCAGGGGCTGACATTGGTGCTGGTGCCCGCGCTGCTCTTCGCAGTGGCCGCGGCCGTACTCCACTACCGGGAACGGCCGGGCTCCCAAGGCGCGTAACCGCGAAGTGGGCCGGTCAGTACGACTTCTCCTGACCGAGGACGTGCTGGGCCACGAAGTTGAGGATCATTTCCCGGCTGACCGGGGCGATCCGGCCGGCCCGGACCGCTCCGAGCAGGGTGGCCACCCCGTACTCGGTGGTCATGCCGGCGCCGCCGAGCACCTGGACGGCGGTGTCCACGGCGAGCGCGGCGGCCTCCCCGGCGGCGTACTTGGCCATGTTGCCGGCCACTCCGGCCTCCAGGTCGCGGCCGGCGTCGTACAGGGTGGCCGCCTTCTGGATCATCAAGCGGGCCAGCTCGACCTGCACCGCCGCGTGCGCGAGCGGGTGCGACACTCCCTGGTGGGAGCCGATGCTGCGGCCGCCCCAGACCTTGCGGGTGGCGGTGTAGTCACTGGCCCGCTCGATGGCGTACCGGCCGGTGCCGGCGCCCATCGCGGCGACGGTGATCCGCTCCGGGTTGAGCCCGGCGAAGAGGGCCGGCAGCCCGGCGTCCAGCGACTCGCCGACCAGCGCGTCGGCGGGCACCCGCACGTCGTCCAGGTAGAGCAGGAACTGGTTCTCCGGGGACAGGATCTCCATGTCCAGCTTGGACCGGGTCAGACCGGCCGCGTCGGTCGGCACGAGGAACAGCGCCGGCTTGAGCTTTCCGGTCCCCGCGTCCTCGGTGCGGGCCACCACCAGGACGTGCCCGGCCTCGTCGACCCCGGAGATGTAGCACTTGCGGCCGGAGATCAGCCAGCCGTCACCGTCGCGGCGGGCCACCGTGCCCAGGCGGTGGAAGTTGGAGCCGGCCTCCGGCTCGGTGATCGCGAAAACGATCTTCTGGGAGCCGTCGGCGAGGCCCGGCAGGTGCCGCTTGCGCTGCTCCTCGGTGCCGTGCCGGTTGATGACGGTGGCCGCGATGGCGGGGGAGACCACCAGCAGCAGCAGCGGGCAGCCGGCCGCCGCCAGCTCCTCGCAGACGATGGCCAGCTCGGTGATGCCGCCGCCCCCGCCGCCGTACTCGGTGGGGATGTTGACCCCCAGGTAGCCGAGCTGGCCGGCCTCGGCCCACAGCTCGGTGGTGTGTTCCCCCGATTTCGCTTTCGCTACGAAATAGGAATGACCATAGCGGCGGCCAAGTGCCCGCACGGCGTCGCGCAGCTGGTCCTGCTCGGGGGTGAGGTCGAAGGTCATCGGGGGTCCTCCTCGGGATTGACCACGGCCAGCACGGCGCCGGTGCGGACCTGACCGCCGGCCGGCACCGGCAGCTCGGCGACGACGCCGTCGGTCGGGGCGAGCACGGGATGTTCCAGCTTCATCGCTTCCAGCGTGAGCAGCGGATCGCCGGCCGTGACCCGCTGGCCGACCTGCACGTGCACCCGGGTCACCGCGCCGGGCAGCGGCGCGAGCAGCGACCCGGCGGCCAGCTCCGCGGTGGGCAGCGGGAAACGCGGCAGTTCGGCAAGGCTCGCCGGCCCGTCCGGGCCGTCCACGAAGACCGCCGACCCCACCCGGTGTACGCGGTACGCGCACCGCACCCCGTCGACGTCGAGCACCACCCGGTCCGGGGTGGCCTCGACCAGTGCCACAGCGGGGTCGGCGGCGCTGGGCTCGGCGGCACCGGGGTCGGCGGACCATTCCGCCAGCCCGCCCGTACGGTCCAGCCGGTAGCGGACCTCGATCTCGCCGTCGGGGCCGGTGAACCGGGTGACCTGCGGGACGGCCGGCACGTTGCGCCAGCCCGACGGCAGCCCGGCCAGCACCCGAGCATCGGCGCGACGACCGGCGGCGGAGGCGAGAGCCGCCGCGAGCGTGGCCAGCGGGAGCCGGTCGGCGGGGAGCAGCGGGGTGAAGACCTCGGAATGCCGGTCCAGGAACCCGGTGTCGATCTCCACGGCGGCGAATGCGGGGCTGCGCAGCACCCGGACCAGCAGGTCCCGGTTGGTGGTCACCCCGTGCAGCTCAGCGCGGGACAGCGCGGTGGCCAGCAGCCGGGCCGCCTCGGCCCGGGTCCGGCCCCAGGCGACCAGCTTCGCCAGCATCGAGTCGTAGTGCACGCCGACGGTCGAATTGGCCACCACGCCCGAGTCGAGCCGCAGCCCGGGGGCGGCCAGCGCGCCGAACTCGGAGGCCACCCCGGGGACCGTGAACCGGTGCAGGGTGCCGGTGGCCGGCCGCCAGTTCGCGGCCGCGTCCTCGGCGCAGAGGCGTACCTCGATCGCGTGCCCGGTGCTGCCCGGCAGCGTCGCCGGCAGCGGCTCCCCCTCCGCGACGAGCAGTTGCAGCCCGACCAGGTCCAGCCCGGTGCACAGCTCGGTGACCGGATGCTCCACCTGGAGTCGGGTGTTCATCTCCAGGAAGAAGAACTCCCCGTTCGGGGCGAGCAGGAACTCCACCGTGCCGGCGCCCAGGTAGTCGACCGCGCGACCGGCGGCGACCGCCGCCTCGTGCAACGCCGTCCGCACCCGCTCCGGGACGACCGCCGGCGCCTCCTCGACGATCTTCTGGTGCCGGCGCTGGATCGAGCAGTCCCGGTCGCCGATGGACACCACCCGACCGTGGGCGTCACCGAGGATCTGCACCTCGACGTGCCGGCCGCGCTCGACGTACCGTTCGATGAAGACCGTGCCGTCGCCGAACGCCGCGGCCGCCTCGCGCCGCGCCGAGGCGACGGCCTCGGCAAGCTCCCCGGCGTCCCGGACGATCCGCATCCCGCGCCCGCCGCCGCCGGCGGCCGCCTTGACCAGCACCGGGAAGTCGCTGATCTCGTCGGTGTCGGTCCAGCTGGCCAGCATCGGCACGCCCGCCTCGGCGAGCAGCGCCTTCGCCGCCAGCTTGTCGCCCATCGCGGCGATCACCTTGGCCGGCGGCCCCACCCAGGTCAGCCCGGCGTCGGTCACCGCCGCCGCGAACTCGGCGTTCTCGGCCAGGAAGCCGTAGCCCGGATGGACGGCGTCCGCGCCGCTGCGGCGTGCCGCATCCAGGATCTTCTCGACCCGCAGGTACGTCTCGGCCGGCGTGTTTCCCGGCAGCCTCACCGCTTGGTCGGCCTCGGCGACGAACGGCGCGGCGGCGTCCGCGTCCGAGTGCACGGCGACCGTCTCCACGCCGAGCGCCCGGCAGGTCGCGAAGACACGGCGGGCGATCTCACCCCGGTTGGCCACGAGCAGTCTGCGAATCATGAGCGAGCCCCTCACATCCGGAAGACACCGAAGCCGTCGGCGCCCTTCACCGGTCCGTTGTGGATCGCCGAGAGGCAGAGCCCGAGGACGGTCCGGGTGTCCCGGGGATCGATCACCCCGTCGTCGTAGAGCCGGCCGGAGAGGAACAGCGCCCCGGACTGCGACTCGATCTGCTGCTCGACCATCATCCGCATCGCCGCGTCGGACTCCTCGTCGTAGTCGCGCCCGCGCGCGGCAGCGGCCTGCCGGGCCACGATGGACAGCACGCCGGCGAGCTGCGCCGGGCCCATCACCGCAGACTTCGCGTTCGGCCAGGTGAACAGGAACCTCGGCTCGTACGCCCGGCCGCACATGCCGTAGTTGCCGGCCCCGTAGGAGGCGCCCAGGTTCACCGTCAGGTGCGGCACCGTCGAGTTGGACACCGCGTTGATCATCAGGGCGCCGTGCTTGATGATTCCGCGCTGCTCGTACTCGGTGCCGACCATGTAGCCGGTGGTGTTCTGAAGGAAGACCAGCGGGGTGTCTGCGGCGTTGGCGAGCTGGATGAACTGCGCCGCCTTCTGCGCCTCCTCGCTGAACAACACCCCCCGGGCGTTGGCCAGGACGCCCACCGGATACCCGTGCAGCTCGCCCCAGCCGGTGACCAGCGCGTCACCGTACGCGGGCTTGAACTCGTCGAAGTCGCTTCCGTCCAGGATCCGGGCCAGCACCTCGCGCGGGTCGAACGGCACCTTGAGGTCTGCGCTGGCGATGCCGAGCAGCTCCTCCGGGTCGTACTTCGGCGGCTGCGGGACAGCCGTGCGCGGTGGCGGGCCCTGCTTGCGCCAGTTCAGCCGGCGGACGCACTGCCGGGCCAGTCGGACGCCGTCCCGCTCGTCCTCGGCCAGGTAGTCGGCGAGCCCGGACGTGCCCGCGTGCATCGCCGCGCCGCCCAGTGACTCGTCGTCGGTGACCTCGCCGGTCGCCATCTTCACCAGCGGTGGCCCGGCCAGGTAGACCTGCGACCGGTCCCGGATCATGATCACGTGGTCGGACATCCCCGGCACGTACGCCCCACCGGCCGTGGCGTTGCCGAAGACCACGCTGACCGTGGGGATGCCCGCCGCGGAGAGCCGGGTGAGGTCGCGGAACACCCGGCCGCCCGGAATGAAGATCTCCGCCTGGGTGGGCAGGTCCGCCCCGGCTGACTCGACCAGATTGACCATCGGCAGCCGGTTGGCCAGCGCGATCTCCCCGGCCCGCCGGGTCTTGGCGAGGGACCACGGGTTGACCGCGCCGCCGCGGACCGTCGGGTCGTTGGCGATGATCAGGCACTCGACGCCCTCGACCACGCCGATGCCGGTGACCACGCTGGCCCCGACCGGGAAGTCCGTGCCGTAGGCGGCGACCGGCGACAGCTCCAGGAACGGGCTGTCGGCGTCCACCAGCAGCTCGATCCGCTCCCGGGGGAGCAGCTTGCCGCGGGCGTGGTGCCGGGTCACGTACTTCTCGCCGCCGCCGGCCCGGGCCTGGTCCAGCGCGGCGTCCAGCTCGGCCAGCCGGTCCAGCAACGCTGCCCGGTTCGCCGCGTACCCGGGTGCGGACGGGTCGATCGCGCTGTCCAGGGTGCTCAATGCATCTCCTTCGCTCGCGACTGCGGGGCTCGCAAACCCGGCTCACTCCTCGCGCTCACAGGCCCATGCCCTTCGCGATGATCTCGTTCATGATCTCGGTGGTGCCGCCGCCGATGCCGAGGATGCGGGCGTCCCGGTAGTGCCGTTCCACCTCGGCGTCGCGCAGGTAGCCGAAGCCGCCGTGCAGCTGCAACGCCTGGTCGACGACGTGGTCGCAGGCGGCCACGGCGACGTTCTTCGCCATCGCCACCTCGGTCACCACCGGCTCGCCGGCCGCCACCCGGCCGGCCACCTCGTGTACGTACGACCGGGCCGCCTCGGCCCGGGTGTGCATCTCGGCCAGCCGGTGCCGGACCAGCTGCCGGCTGGCCAGCGGACGGCCGAAGGTCTCCCGATCCCGGCACCAGCGCACCGCCAGCTCGACGCAGCGCTGCGCCGTGGCGTACGCCTGGGTGGCCAGCGAGAGCCGCTCCGCGGCGAAGTGCTGCATGATCGCCAGGAAGCCGGTGTTCTCCGCGCCGATCCGGTTGGCCACCGGCACCCGTACGTCGACGAAGGAGAGCTCGGCCGTGTCCGAGCAGTGCCAGCCCAGCTTCTCGAGCCGGCGCCCCACGGTGAACCCGGGGCTGCCCTTGTCGATGACCAGCAGGCTGAGCTCGCCGCTGCCCGGGAAGTCGGTGCAGACCGCGGTGGTCACGAAGTCCGCCCGGTGCCCGCTGGTGATGTAGGTCTTCGACCCGTTGACCACGTAGTGGTCGCCGTCCCGACGGGCGGTGGTACGGATGCCGGCCACGTCCGAACCGCCGTCCGGCTCGGTGATCGCCAGCGCTCCGATCATCGTGCCGGCCAGGGTGGGCCGGACGTACCGCTCGATCAGGTCGTCGTCCCCGGGCTTCGACACGCCGCCGAGCCGGCCGCCCAGCGACCCGCCGGTACGCGCACCGGACGCCGCGACCATGTGCGGCAGCGCGATGCCGTGCGTGAACAGGGCCGCGACCAGGCCGGACGAGCCGCCGGAGCGGATCAGCTCCTCGGTCACGAGGATCGAGTCGAGCAGGTCGCCGCCGCTGCCGCCCACGGACTCGGGGAAGCCGATGCCGAGCAGACCGAGCTTCGCGGCGGTGGCGTGCAGCGCCCGGGGGACCTCGCCGGCCCGCTCCCACTCGTCCAGGTGCGGCAGCACCTCCCGGGTCACAAAAGCCCGGGTCAGCTCGCGCAGCTGTCGCCGCTCCGGCGTGTCCACGATGCTCACGCCCCCTCCCCGCCCGAAGTCGTGGGCCCGATCGGCACGTCGACCGGCAGGTCGACGGTCCGCGAGCGCAGCAGCTCGCCGAGCGCCTTGGCCTGCGGGTCGAACCGGGTGGACGCGGCCACCCCGGCCCCGAGCAGGCCCTCGATCACAAAGTTGACCGCACGCAGGTTCGGCAGCTCATACCGCTGCACTGCCAGCGGTGCCGTCTCCGGCAGCAGCTCGGCCAGCCGTTCGACGGTCAACCAGTGGCGCAACCAGGCGTACCCGGCGTCGGAGCGCGCCCAGACGCCGAGGTTGGCGTCGCCGCCCTTGTCGCCGGAGCGCGCACCGACCAGCTCGCCGAGCGGCCCGCGTCGGGTCCGCGATAAGGAAGGGGCCCTTCTTATCGGATTTTGTTGTACAGGGGGCCCCTGCAAACACGTGTTCGGCGGTGGCGCGATCGGCACCCGCTCGCCGGAGGGCAGCACCGCGACGTGCGCAACCGCGTCCTGCGGCACCGTGTCGGCGGTGAAGACGCCGTACGGGGTGGCGTCGCCCGGCAGGGTGGTCAGCGTGCAACCCGGGTACGAGGCGAGCGCCAACTCCACCGCGGCGGCCGAGAAGGCCCGGCCGGCTCGCGTCCGGTCGCTGTCGCGCAGGTGGACGTGGAGCAGCGCGCTGGCCGCCTCGGTGTCGACGGCGTCCGGATGGTCGGTCCGGGCCAGCACGAACTCCAGCCCGTCCTTGCCCACCGCCTCCTCGACCTGCCCCCGGACCAGTGCTGCCTTCGCCTCGATGTCCAGCCCGCAGAGCACGAACGTCATCGAGTTGCGGAAGCCACCGAGGTTGTTGACGCCCACCTTGAGGGTGGCCGGCGGCGGCGTGCCCCGGACGCCGGAGACCCGGACCCGGTCCGGCCCGTCCGGGCGCAGCGTCACGCTGTCCAACCGGGTCACCACGTCCGGCCCCAGGTACGCCGGCCCACCGACCTCGTAGAGCAGCTGGGCGGTGACCGTCTCCACCGTGACCGCACCGCCGGTGCCCGGATGCTTGGTGATCACCGTGGAGCCGTCCGGGTGCACCTCGGCGATCGGGAAGCCAGGCCGGTGCCCGCCGTCGGGCAGCTCGGTGAAGAAGCTGAAGTTGCCGCCGGTGACCTGCGCGCCGCACTCGACGAGGTGCCCCGCCACGGTCGCCCCGGCGAGCTCGTCCAGGTCGTCGCGACCCCACCCGTAGTGGGCGATGGCCGGGCCGACCACCAGCGACGCGTCGGTCACCCGCCCGGTGACCACCACGTCCGCCCCGCCGTCGAGGCAGGCGGCGATCCCGAACGCGCCCAGGTAGGCGTTCGCCGTCAGCGCGTCGGGCCGTTGGATGGCGTCGCCCTCGACGTACCCGACCCGCACCGGCAGGTCCAGCCGACCGGCGAGCCGGTCGATGGCGGCGGCCAGGCCGGCCGGGTTCAATCCACCGGCGTTCGTCACGATCCGCGTCCCCCGGTCGAGGGCGGTGCCGAGGCAGCTTTCCAACTGGCGCAGGAACGTCTTCGCGTAGCCCAGATCGGGGTCGCGCAGCCGGTCCCGGCCGAGGATCAGCATGGTCAGCTCGGCCAGGTAGTCGCCGGTCAGCACGTCCAGCTCGCCGCCGTCGAGCATCTCCCGCCAGGCGGTGAACCGGTCACCGTAGAAGCCGGAGGCGTTGCCGATGCGGATCACGCTCGTACTCCCTGCCCACCGGCCGGCGTCGCGGACGGCTCCCGGCCGGCGCCCGGCGGGCCGGCGAAGGCCTGCGCCACGTCGAGCCACTCGTCGGCGACCGGCCCGATGGCCAGCAGGGCGAGGTCCGCGCGGTGCCGGCGCTGGGTGACCAGCAGGCAGAAGTCCCGGGCCGGGCCGGTCAGCCGGTCGGCGGCGTCCGCCGGACCCCAACTCCAGGTGTCGCCGCCGGGCCCGGTCAACTCGACCCGGACCGGCGCCGTCGGTGCCGGTCGGCCGTGCGCGGCGAAGCCGTGCCCGAGGGTACGCACGCCGAGGTGCGCCACGTGTCGGAGCCGGTCGCTGGCGGGGCGGGCGACGCCGAGCGCGTCGGCCACGTCCTCGCCGTGCGCCCAGGTTTCCATGATCCGGGCGGTCGCCATGGAGGTGGCCGACATCCGGGTGCCGTACCAGGGCAGTTTCTCGCCGGCCGGGACGGCGGCCAGCGCGGCGGCGAGCGCCGTCCGGCCGGCGCGCCAGCGGGTCAGCAGCTCCGCCGGCGGGGCGAGGAACTGCTCGGCGCCGTGGTCGACCATGCGGGCCGGGTCGGGTGCGGCGCTCACCGTCGCGAAGAAGGCCGCCGCATCGGTGGCGGCCAGCAGCGCCACGTGGTCGGTCCAGGCGAGGTGGGCGACCTGGTGCCCGATGCTCCAGCCCGGCGCGAGGGTCGGCCGAGCCCAGTCGGCCGCCGGTAGCGGAGCCACCAGGGCGTCCAGCTGGGCGGACTCGTCGGCCAGGTCCGTGAGCAGGTCGCTGAGGTCGACCATAGTGCCTCCGGTTGGTGCGGGCCGGTGCGGCCGGCGGTCAGGGCGTGAGCAGAGTGGCGAGCTGGCGCTTCCAGGTGGTCAACAGGGCGGTGCGCCGAGCCGAGTCGTCGTTGAGCAGGTTCGCCACGCCCAGCCCACGAAGCAGGTCGAGGGTGGCCTGCACCGCTTCCCGGACGCCGGGGCGGCGCTCGTCGACGCCGAGCAGGGCGACGGTGAGTCGGTGCATCTCCCGGCCTACCGTCGCCTCCAGGGGGACGAGGGCGTCCCGAAGCTCCCGGTCGGTGCGGGCGGCGACCCAGAGTTCGAGCGCGGCCACGAAGAGCGGCCCGGTGAAGGCCACGCCGAGCAGGTCGATGACCCGGTCCAGCCGCTGCGGCCCGGCCGGCAACGCCTCCGCCTCGGTGCGCAGCTCGTCGGCTCGACGCTCGGCCAGGTGGGCGACGGCGGCCGTGACCAGCGCAGCCCTGGTGGGGTAGTGGTGCAGCTGAGCGCCTCGGGAGACACCGGCCCGGGCTGCGACGACGGTCGTGGTGGTGCCGGACCAGCCGTGCTCGACCAGACAGTCGACGGTCGCCTCCAGCAGCCGGGCCTGGGTGGCCCGACTGCGCTCCTGCTGAGGGACACGCGTCGATGCGGTGGACACGGGCATAGCCTGCGGCCTCGGAAACAAACAGTCAAGACTGACTTTTTCCTAGGCTTCCGCGACGACGGATGCTGCCTCTGGAGGAGGCCGGTCGGTGACGGTGCTCCGTGAGCCTGTAGAGCTGCCCCAGGAATGGGACGCCCTCCAGGTCACCCGCGGCGGGTCGTGGCGCCTGCCAGGTCGGTGTGCCGGGCTGGCCGGGAGACACGCGCGGCCGTCCCAGATCTGGGGCAGCTCTACAGGCGCAGAGGCGACCTCCAAGCCCGAGCCGGCTGCGGCTTCGCCCCGGCCACGGTAGGCGGGACCGGTGTCAGCGACCGTCGCGGGGAGCGAAGACCGCCAGCGCCTCGGCGTCGCTGTACTGGGAGCGCAGGTACTCGTCGACCCAGGCGACGGCATCGGGGAAGGTGGATTCAGCGGCCACCCGAGCGCAGGCCGCGTCCACGTCGAACGCGGTGCGGCGCAGTTGCGCCCCCGGCCCGAGCAGTGCCCACCACGCGCCCGCTCCGCCGTACGGCATGCCGACGCTGCCCGCGTTGACCACCAGGCGGCGGTCGACCAGGCGGGTGAAAGGCATGTGGGTGTGGCCGCAGACCACCGTTCCGATCTCCGGCGGGAGGCCGGCGAACACCTCCGACCAGCGTGCCATCCGGGAGTCGACGAGCACGACCTCCTCGTCGTCGCGGGGCGTCGCGTGGCAGAACAGCGTCGGGCCGAGGCCGTCGATCTCCAGGGTCACCGTCGTCGGCAACGCGGCGAGCCGAGCGACCTGGTCCTCACGCAACTCCCCGGCGGCCCAGTTCGACACCTCGATCGAGGCGGGCCGGCCGGCGCGGGCCTCGACCAGCTCGCGGTCGGCGTTGCCCCCGACCCAGCAGATCCGGTCGCCGAGGCCGGCGAGCAGGTCGAGCACCTCGACCGGTTGCGGGCCGGCGGCGATGTCGCCGGTGAGCACGATCAGGTCGGCGGCGGCGACGTCCGGCTCGGCCAGCACCGCCTCCAGTGCGGGCAGCACCCCGTGGATGTCGGACAGGACAGCGACTCGGCTCAGCATCGCTCCACCCTCCGGCCGGACCGGCGTCCCGTCCAGCGATTCTGCGCCGGGCAGACGAGGAAGCGGTGAGCATCAGGCGCAACGAAAGTCCCCGCCTGCCGTCATCGACGGCGGGCGGGGACAGACGTGCTGCTCAGACGCGGGCGCGGCGGGCCAGACGCTCCGGGTCCAGGATGATGATGCTCTTGCCGTCCAGCCGCAGCCAGCCGCGGGAGGCGAAGTCGGCCAGCGCCTTGTTGACCGTCTCCCGGGAGGCGCCGACGAGCTGGGCGATCTCCTCCTGGGTGAGGTCGTGGGTCACCCGCAGCACGCCACCGTCGCGGGTGCCGAACCGGCCGGCCATCTGGAGCAGGTTCTTGGCGACCCGGCCCGGCACGTCCGTGAAGATCAGGTCGGCGAGCGAGTCGTTGGTCCGGCGCAGCCGCCGGGCGAGCACCCGGAGCAGCTGCTCGGCGATCTCCGGACGGTTGTTCAGCCACGGTCGCAGCGCCTGCTTGCGCAGCCGCACCAGCCGGGTGTCGGTCACCGCGGTGGCGGTCGCCGTACGCGGACCGGGGTCGAAGAGCGACAGCTCACCGACCATGTCCGACGGGCCCATCACCGCGATCAGGTTCTGCCGGCCGTCCGCCGCGCGGCGGCCAACCTTGATCTTTCCAGACAGCAGGATATAGAGGCTGTCACCGGGCTCGCCCTCATTGAAGACGACCTCGCCCTTGCGGACCTCGATCGTCTCCATCTCCTTGGCGAGCGCCTCGGCAGCCTCCGGGTCTACACCCTGGAAGATCCCGCTGCGGGCCAGTACCTCGTCCATCGCCCACCTCCGGTTGCGCGTGCCGTCCGTCGGCCGGGTCCGCCGTCCGCTGATCCCCTCGCGCGCCGCCAAGTCTAGGCGCACGTGAGCATGAATCAGAGGTCGCCCCTGGAATCTTGATCGGTGGGCGTAACCTGCCCGACGTGCTGAGCGAGCCGACTCTGACCAGCCGCACCGAGGACGGGCGGGACATCCCACTGCTCGTCTGGCGCGCGGACGGACCCCTGCGTGCCGTCAGCAGCGGCCCGCTGGGCGGTGGGATCGGCGTCCGGCGCTGGGTGCTCAACGCCACCGTGCCCATGTCGTACGACCGGGACGACCCGGGCGCGCACCTGGCCTCGCTCGCCACCGACCTGGCCCTCGACGGGCCCGGGGTGGGCCTGCTGACCGGCGTCGATGTGGGCGAGGTGGTGACCCGGACCGACACCGGCGTTCGGGCCTGGGCGACGGTCGGGCTCGGCATCCCCGTGCCGGCCGCCGCGCCGGCTCCGGCCGCGCTCACCCAACGGGTCGGCACGGTCAACATCGTGGTGTACGTGCCGGCGCGGCTCGCCGATTCAGCTCTGGTCAACGCGGTGGCCACCGCGACCGAGGCCAAGACCCAGGCGATCAGGGAGCTGGGGTTGCCGGGAACCGGCACGCCGACCGACTCGGTCACCGTGCTCTGCCCGGTGGACGGGCCGGAGGCCGCGTACGGCGGGCCGCGCTCCGCCTGGGGTGCCCCGCTGGCCCGAGCGGTGCACGCCGCGGTGTTCGCCGGCGGCGACCGGCCGGTCGTGCCCTGGTCAGAACGCCTGACCGGCTGAACTTCCGGCCGATCGGCCCTCGTCGGCGCGTTTGACGACCGGTAGGGTCGCCAGCGATGTATGCTCCCGCGCCCCTCACCCCCCGCCCGCGCCGCCGCGTCGCCCTCGGGCTCGCCGCGCTGCTGGCCGCCCTGCTCGTCGCCGGCTGTGCCGACTCCGCGGAGGCGCCCGTCTGGCAGCCGGGCGCCGGCGGCGGTGGCACCGGCGCGCCGGTCGCGACGGCCGGGCCGAAGGGCAGCGACGGCCCGACGACGTCCGGCCGCGCCATCTCGCTCTCCGCCACCGGCGACATCATCATGGGCAACGCGCCGAACCGGCTGCCCGCCGCCGGCGGAAAGGGCTTCTTCAACTCGGTCACCGAGGCGCTCAAGGCCGACCTGGTGATGGGCAACCTGGAGGAGCCGTTGACGGTGGACACCGGCACCGGCAAGTGCGGGGCCAACTCCACCCGCTGCTTCCAGTTCCGGGCCCCACCGGAGTACGCCGCGCACCTGCGGGACGCCGGCTTCGACGTGCTCAACCAGGCCAACAACCACGGCTACGACTACGGGCCGAAGGGCTACCGGAACACCCAGCAGGCGCTGAAGAAGCACGACCTGGAGCACACCGGTGCCCCCGACCAGATCACCGTGGTCGACGTCAAGGGCGTCAAGGTCGCCGTGGCGGGCTTCTCGTCGTACGTCTGGTCCAACAGCCTCGTCGACATCACCAAGGCGAAGGCGGTGGTCGCCAAGGCCGCCACGATGGCGGACCTGGTCGTGGTGCAGGTGCACATGGGTGGCGAGGGCGTGGAGAAGACCCGGGTGAAGCCGGGCACCGAGATGTTCCTGGGCGAGAACCGGGGCGACCCGGTCAAGTTCTCGCACGCCATGATCGACGCTGGCGCGGATCTGATCGTCGGACACGGACCGCACGTGCTGCGCGGCATGGAGTTCTACCGGGGTCGGCTGATCGCGTACAGCCTGGGCAACTTCGCCGGTGGGGGCAACTCGCTGAGCAACGACGGCCGGCTCGGCTGGGGCGGTGTGCTGAAGGTGTCGCTGAAGCCGGACGGCACGTGGGCCGGTGGCTCGTTCACCTCGACGTACATGAACTCCGCCGGCAAGCCGACGATGGACCCGGACGACCGGGGCCTGGGCCTGGTCACCGAGTTGAGCCGCAGCGACTTCCCGAAGGGTGGCGCCCGGTTGGACGGGCAGGGCAAGATCTCCGCACCGACGGGCGGTTGACCCGGCGGGAACGTCCGGGGCGCGACGTAGGCTGACCGTCGTGACCAGTAGCCCTCCCGGTGCCAGCGAGACCGACCTCGGGCGCAAACGCCGTGCCCGCAAGATCGGCCGGGTGCTGGCCGAGACACACCCTGACGCGCACTGTGAGCTGGATCATTCGACTCCGCTGGAGCTGGCCGTCGCCACCATCCTCTCCGCGCAGTGCACGGACAAGAAGGTCAACGAGGTCACCCCGAAGCTCTTCGCCCGATACCCGACCGCCGCGGCGTACGCCGGCGCCGACCGGGGCGAGATGGAGGAGCTGATCCGGCCCACCGGCTTCTACCGCAACAAGACCGACTCGCTGCTCAAGCTCGGACAGGCCCTCCTCGACCGGTACGACGGCCAGGTCCCCGGCCGGCTCGTCGACCTGGTGACGCTGCCCGGGATCGGCCGCAAGACCGCCAACGTCATCCTGGGTAACGCCTTCGACGTCCCCGGCATCACCGTCGACACGCACTTCCAGCGGCTGGTCCACCGGTGGCGGCTGACCACCGAGACCGACCCGGTCAAGATCGAGCACGCGGTCGGCGCGCTGTACGACAAGCGCGACTGGACGATGCTGTCGCACCGGATCATCTTCCACGGGCGACGGGTCTGCCACGCCCGCAAGCCGGCCTGCGGCGCCTGCACGCTGGCCAAGCTCTGCCCCTCGTACGGCACCGGCCCGACTGAGCCGGCCGCCGCCGCCAGGCTGCTCAAGGGGCCCCGGGCGCGCGACCTCGCGGCGGCCGCCGGCGTCGACCCGGAGTTGGTGCCCGCCCAGGCGGTTGCCGCGGAGGTGCCGTGAACCGGCGCCTCGCCCTGCTGGTCCTGCCGCTGCTGCTGCTCGTCGTCACCGGGTGCACCGCCGGCGCGGACGACGCCCCCGCGCCCCGGGCGACCGCCGCCCAGCGCCCGTCGCCGTTCCGGGACTGCGCCGCGCTGAGCACGGCACCGACGGCCGGCGCGGGCACGGCGGCACCCACCACCGGCGGGGAGGAACTGCCGGAGCTGACCCTGGCCTGCTTCACCGGCGGAGCCCCGGTCACGTTGCGGGATGTGGCGGGGCCGGCGGTGATCAACGTGTGGGCGTCCTGGTGCCCGCCGTGCCGCAAGGAACTGCCCGCCTTCCAGCGGCTCAGCGAGCGGGCCGCCGGCCGGCTCCAGGTGGTCGGGGTGAACAGTCGGGACAGCCGCGACGGCGCCCAGTCCATCGGCGACGATTTCGGCGTCCGGTTCCCGATCCTGGTGGACCAGGGCGAGGCGCTGCAACGGGCGCTGAACCGCAACGCCATCCCGCTGACCCTCTTCGTCGACGGCCAGGGTCGGATCCGGCACATCGACGCCACCGGCGCGCTCGACGACGCCCAGCTCGACAAGCTGGTCCGCCAGCACCTCGGCCTGGCGGTGCCGGCGTGACCCGTCGACCACCCGAGTGGATCGAGCCGTTGCTGAGCCGGCTGGGCACCGCCCGCGCGGAGGACTTCACCCGACTGATCACCCCGGCCCAGGGCGGCAGGCAGAGCGCCGTGCTGGTGCTGCTCGGCGAGCAGCCCGGCGCCGGCCCCGACGTGCTCGTCCTGCAGCGCGCCGCCAACCTGCGCAACCACGCTGGTCAGCCGGCCTTTCCCGGCGGCGCGGCCGACCCCGAGGACATCGACGTCCGCGCCACCGCGCTGCGCGAGGCGAACGAGGAGGTCGGCCTCGACCCGGCGAGCGTGACCGTGCTGGCCGAGCTGCCGAAGCTGTGGATCCCGGTCAGCGACTTCGTGGTCACCCCGGTCCTGGCCTGGTGGCACGACCCGCACCCGGTGCACCCCCGGGAGCCCGCCGAGGTGGCGCACGTGGCCCGGCTGCCGGTCAGCGAGCTGGTCGACCCGGCCAACCGGCTGCGGGTCCGCCACCCCAGCGGCTGGATCGGGCCGGCGTTCTCGGCGCGCGGCATGCTGGTCTGGGGGTTCACCGCCGGGGTGCTGGCCACCCTGCTGGAGATGGGCGGCTGGGCCCGCCCGTGGCCGCATGGCCGGGTTGTCGAGCTGCCGCCCACCGGGGCGACGCCGGCACCCTCGGCCGGCACCGACGACGCCGACGAGACCGCCCTGCGCTGACCCCGCGGTCACCTTCCGCAAGCGATGGTCATCTGCCGGGCGCCCTGCCCGTACGCTGGACCCGTGTCCGTCGTGGATCTCGTCCTACTGCTGCTCATGCTCGTGTTCGCGATCAGCGGATACCGCCAGGGCTTCGTCATCGGAATCCTGTCGCTCTCCGGCTTCTTCCTCGGGCTGCTGCTGGGCCTCCAGCTCGGGCCGCTGTTCGCCCGGCAGTTCGTGGACCCCGGCATCCGGGTGCTGATCTCGCTCGTGGCGGTCTTCGGGCTGGCCGTGGTCGGGCAGGCGCTCGCCGGCTGGCTCGGCTCGCACCTGCGCAAGACGATCACCAGTGAGGTCGGCAAGCAGGTCGACGACGTCGGCGGGGCGTTCGTCTCGCTCTTCGCGGTGCTCCTGCTCGCCTGGCTGGTCGCCGTGCCGCTCGGCTCGTCCTCGGTGCCCTGGCTCGCCGCCTCGGTGCGCAACAGCGCGCTGATCACCGTGGTGAACCAGGTCCTGCCGGAGCAGGCCCACGAGCTCTCCACCGCGCTGCGGGACACCGTCGACACCGACGGTTTCCCGGACGTCTTCGGTGACCTCGCACCAACCCGTGCCCGACAGGTCGAACCTCCCGACCCGGCGTTGGCCGGCTCCCAGGTGGTGGTCAACGGCCAGCGGTCGGTGGTCAAGGTGCTCGGCTCCGCGCCCGGCTGCTCGCGCCGGATCGAGGGTTCCGGCTTCGTGTACGCCGACGACCGGGTCATGACCAACGCGCACGTGGTGGCCGGCACCCGCACGGTGTCCGTGGAGCTGGGTGGCGACCGGTACGACGGCGAGGTGGTGGTCTACGACCCGGACCGGGACCTGGCCGTGCTGCTCGTACCCGGGCTGCCCGGCCCGTCGCTGCGGTTCGCGGCCGGCAACGCGGGCAGCGGTACGGACGCCATCGTGCTCGGCTTCCCGCTCGACGGCCCGTACAACGCGCAGTCGGCACGTGTGCGCGACGTCGACCGGATCACGGGGCCGGACATCTACGCCTCCGGAGACGTCACCCGGGAGATCTACACGATCCGAGCGTTGGTCCGCAGCGGAAACTCCGGCGGCCCACTGGTCTCCGCCAACGGCCTGGTGCTCGGCGTCATCTTCGCGGCGGCGGCCGACGACCCGAACACCGGCTTCGCGGTGACCGCCGCCGAGGCGCGTCCGGTGGCGCTGGCCGGCGCGGAACGCAACCGGCGCGTCGGCACCGGCGAGTGCACCTGAGCGGCACCCTGGTCAACTCCGGGCTGGCGCGGCGGGCCTGCGGCCGCTGGGCAGCTTCGCCCGTCCCCACCGCACCCCTCGATCGAGCACGCTGCGCGCCATGATCGCCACGCAGGTGCCGCCGTTGAGGAAGGAAGCCACCACGTCGCTCGGGTGGTGCATCCCCCGGTACATCCGGGTCAGCGCCACGCTCAACGGCACCACCAGCAGCAGCGTCCACCAGGCCACCTTCGCCCCCGTGCTACGGGTTCGCAGCGCCAGCAGGACCGCGATGCCGACGTAGAGCGCCATCGCCGCCGAGGTGTGCCCGGACGGGAAGCTGGAGGTGGGCGGCGAGACGTCCATGTGCTCCACCGCCGGCCGCCGCCGGTCGATTGCGAGCGTGGTCAGCAGGAACACCAGCGCCTGGGCGGTCACCGCCGCGCACAGGAACACCGGCTCCCGCCAGCGGTTCAGCCAGAGCCGCAGCGTCAGCGCCACCAGCACGGTGACCACCACGATCATCTGGGTGCTGGCCAGCGTGCTGAACACCAGCGACACGTCGTTCCAGCCGGCGGTGCGATCAGCGGCGAGCTCGCGGTTCACCGCGTCCTCAACGGTGAACGGCCAGGTCCGGGCGAACACCCGGGTGATCAGCACCCCGAGCAGCACCATGACGCCGAGCAGCAGGGACACCGGCAGCAGCACCCGCCGGACGATCTGGACCGCGGTGTCGGACATGGGCCGGCCAGTACCCTGTCGTGGTCGTCGGCACGCCTCAGGCGGCTCCAGGGTCCCGCTTCACCTCCGGCGCGAGGCCGTCCCGGGTCGCCCGGACGGGCCGCAGGCCGGTGTGCGCCCGCCAACTGGTGAACGCGGCCGTGGTCGCCGCGACCACCGCCGCACCCAGCAGCCACCCGCCCAGCACGTCGCTGGCCCAGTGCACGCCGAGTGCCACCCGGCTCAGGCCGGTCAGCACGGCGACCAGCACCGCGGCGACCCAGAGCGTGACCCGCCACGCCCCTCGCCCCGCGTACGGCAGGAGCACCAGCAGCAGCACACCGGCCGCCAGGGTGGCGTTCAGCGCGTGCCCGGAGGGGAACGCGTAGCCGACGGCTCGGGCGACCGGGTCGAGCAGGTCCGGCCGGTCCCGGCCGACGAGCAGCTTGAGCAGCGGGCCGATCAACCCGCCCACCACCATGGTGGTGGTCACCCACAGGGCCAGCCGGCGGGCTCCCCGGCGTAGCAGCCAGATCACCAGGAGCAGTGCGCCGGCCCGCAGCGGCATCGGCGCGAACACCTCGGTCCAGACCCGCATCAGCGCGACCCAGGCCGGATGGTCGAGCGCGTAGCCGTGCAGCGCGTCGGTGACCGTCGCGTCCAGCCGGTGCAGCGGCGCCCAGCCCCCGAGCACCAGCAGGGCGAGCAGCGTGAACGGCACCAGCACCAGGAACGTCGCCGTCGCGGCCAGCGTCAGCCGCAGGCCCAGCGAATGATCCGGGTCGAGGCGGCGGCGCCACCAGGACGGGTGGGAGGCGTGGGCCAGGGTGCGCGGGCCGGGCGTGCTCATGGACACGGTTCTACCCCACCGCCGGTGCGCTCAGCCCTGCGGCGGCGGAAGCGATCAGCGGGCCCGCTGGCGGAACCGCCGCACCATCAACGCCGCGCCGGTGATCAGGGCGACGAGGAGCACGGCCGCGGTCCACAGCTGCTCCGGCGCCGAATCGGACGGCCCGCCCGCCGCCCGGGCCGTCCACCGGGTCTGCTGCCGGGGGGCGGTGAGACCGAGCGGGTCGCTGCCGGCGCCGGTCACCGGGTCGTTGTCGGCGGAACCGGGGGCCGGGCCGAAGCCGACCACCCCCGGTGACGTCTGATCGTCCAACGGGTTGGCGGTCACCGGGGGGACCTGTGCGGTCAGCGCGGCCACCGGGTCCACCGCCCCGTACCCGAATCGGTCGTCCCGCCCGGTCGGGCCGAGGTCGCGCGCGGTGGCCAGCAGCCGGTTGACCACCTCGCCAGCGGGCATCCCCGGGTAACGGGACCGCACCAGCGCGGCCGTGGCGGTCACCAGCGGCGCGGCGAAGCTGGTGCCCTGCACCCGCCAGTACCCGTCCGGGGATTTGGCGCCGACCAGCCCGGTGGCGGGTGCGCTCAGCACCGTCGCCCGCCCGGTGATCGAACCGGACCAGAGATTGTCGCTGCTGCGTTCCAGGCCGGCGACCGCGATCACGCCCGGCTCACGGGCCGGATACCAGACCTTGGAGTTGCTGGAGGTGGCCAGGTTGCCGGTGCAGGCGACCACGACCACGTCCCGGGCGAAGGCGTAGTCCAACGCCGCGGCCAGGGCGGGGCTGTCGCCGCTGCCGCCCAGCGACAGGTTGATCACGCCGGCGCCATGGTCGACCGCCCAACGCACACCCTGAGCGACGATCAGCGCGTCGTCGTAGCGGTTCTCGTCGTCGAGCACGCGCACCGGCAGAATCCGGGCGTCCGGCGCCAGGCCGACAACGCCCCGCTTGTCGTCCTTCCGACCGGCGATCAGGCCCGCGACGGTGGTGCCGTGCCCCACCGGATCCGGTCCGGCGCCGCCGTCCGGGCCGACCAGATCGACACCGGACAGCACCTGGCCCACCAGATCGGGATGGCTGGCGTCCACCCCGGAGTCGATCACCGCGACGGTCACCCCCCGCCCGGTCGAGCTGCGCCAGGCCGTCTCGGCGCGCAGCTCGTCGAGCTGCCACTGCTCGTCGCGGACCTGGTCGGTGCGGCTCACGCTGTCACCAGGGGCGAACACCACCGGCGCGCCGGCGAGCTGTCCGCCGGTGGCGGGCGCGGCGACGGGCGCGGCGACGGGCGCGGCGGCCGCGGCCGGGGCCACGACGGCGAGCACCGCCACCACACCGAGCAGCACCCGGCCGGTTGCCCGTCGGGCCGCTGCCGGACAGCTGTGCCGAACCCCAGTCACATCCTCTGCCATTCATCCCGACGGAACCATGACGATCGGAGATTACCGGTTTCCCCACCTGTCACGGGAGGAACCGCGGAGACACGTCACGGCGGTGGCAGCTGAGCGAGCTGGACGAGGCGTACGCCCTCCCGCCGGGTGACCAACCGACCACGGCCCGCTGGCAGCGGCCCGGGCCGGACCGGCCCGACCAGTGCGCCCTCCTCCGGGCTGCCCGCCATCACCAGGCCGGCCGTGGACAGCTCCCGCAGTCGCTGCACGATCGACTCGTACTGGGCCCGGCCCGCGCCGCCGGAGCGGCGGGCCAGCACCAGGTGCAGGCCGACATCGCGGGCGTGCGGCAGGTGCTCCTCCAGCGCCCGCAACGGGTTCGCCGGCCCGGCCGCCACCAGGTCGTAGTCGTCGACCAGCACGAAGAGCTCCGGCCCGGACCACCACGACCGGTCGCGCAGCTGCTGCGGGGTGACCTCCGGCCCTGGGGCCCGCCGCTCCAGGTAGCCGGCCGCCGACTCGACCAGGTCGGCGGTGTGCGCCGCCGCGGTTCCGTAGCCGATCAGGTGCGGTGTCTCGATGGCGCCGAGCAGGCTGCGCCGGTAGTCGACCAGGATCACCCGGGCCTGCTCCGGGGTGAACCGGGTGATGATCGAGGTGGCCAGCGCGCGCAGGAACGACGACTTGCCGCACTCCGCGTCGCCGAAGACCACGAAGTGCGGCTCGGTGGCGAAGTCGAGCACCACCGGGCGCAGGTCCGCCTCGGCGATGCCGATCGGCAGCCGCAACCCGGTCGTCGCGGCGAGATCCAGCTCGGCGTACGGCAGCACCGGCGGCAGCAGCCGCACCCGGGGCGCCGGAGGGCCCGCCCAACTGCCGGCGACCCGCTTGACGAGGTCGGCGGTGTCCCCGCTCGAGGCGGCGAGCTGGGGTAGCGCGGTGAGGAAGTGCAGGCTCTCCGCGGTGACTCCCCGTCCGGGCCGCTCCGGCACGTTCGCGGCCGCCCGCCGGGCCACCAGCGAGTCGGCCGGGTCGCCGAGGCGCAGCTCCAGCCGGGAGCCGAACAGGTCCCGGATCGCCGGCCGGAAGTCCAGCCAGCGCAGCGCCGTGGCCACCACGTGCAGCCCGTACGACAGGCCCCGGGTGGCCAGCTCGGTGACCAGTGGCTCCAGGTCGTCGTACTCGCCGCGCACCGTGCTCCAGCCGTCGACCACCAGGAACACGTCGCCGAACGGGTCGGCGCCCGGCTGGCTGGCCGTTCCCGCCGCGGCCCGGCGCTGCCGGTACGCGGCCATCGACTCCACACCCAGCTCGGCGAAGCGGCGTTCCCGCTCGGCCAGCAGGGTGGTCATCTCGCCGACGGTGCGCCGTACCGCCGTCGGGTCGGCGCGGCCGGTCACCCCGCCCACGTGCGGCAGCTCGCGCAGCGCGGCCAGCCCTCCGCCGCCGAAGTCGAGGCAGTAGACCTGCACCTCGGCCGGGGTGTGGGTGAGTGCCAGTGCGCAGATCAGCGTGCGCAGCGCGGTGGACTTGCCGCTCTGCGGCGCGCCGACCACCGCGACGTGCCCTGCCGCGCCGTCCAGCGCCAGCCAGAGGAGGTCCCGGCGCTGCTCCAGCGGCCGGTCCACCACGGCCACCGGCACCCCGAGCGCGCCGTGCAGCTCCGGGTTGCCCACGGTGAGCCCGCGCGCCGGGTCCACCTCGACCGGGCCGAGCAAGTCGTCCAGGGTCGGTGGCTGGCCGAGCGGCGGGAGCCAGACCTGGTGCGCGGGCGGGCCCTGCCCGACGAGTCGGTCGACCAGCAGGTCGAGCAGGGTCTCCCGGCCGCTCTCCTCCTCGGCCAGGACGGGCGCGGCCGGGCTGACCGGCTCGGGCGCGGGCACGGCGTGGGTGGTGAACGTGAGCAGGCGGGCACCGCCCCCGCCGGTGGCGCCGGTCGGCGCGGCCCGGCGGCGGACCGAGCCGGAGACGTACGCGGCCCGGAACCGGGCCAGCGGGTCCGTGCCAGCGCGCAGGTAGCCGTGGCCCGGTGAGCGGGGCAGCTCGTGTGCGTCCGGCACCCCGAGCACGGTCCTGGATTCCAGGGCGGAGAAGGTCCGCAGCCCGATCCGGTACGACAGGTGGGTGTCGAGCCCGCGTAGGCGGCCCTCCTCCAGGCGCTGGCTGGCGAGCAGCAGGTGCACGCCGAGTGACCGGCCCAGCCGGCCGATCTGCACGAACAGGTCGATGAAGTCGGGTTTCGCGGAGAGCAGCTCGGAGAACTCGTCGCAGATCAGCAGCAGGGATGGCAGCGGCGCCAGCGGGCTGCCGGCCGCGCGGGCCCGCTCGTAGTCGCGCACGCCGGCGAAGTTCCCGGCCCGCCGCAGCAGCTCCTGGCGGCGGATCAGCTCCCCGTTGATCGCGTCCACCATCCGGTCGACCAGGGGCAGCGCGTCGGCCAGGTTGGTGATCACGGCGGCGGTGTGCGGCAGCCGGTCGAACGAGGCGAAGGTGGCGCCGCCCTTGAAGTCGACCAGCACGAAGTTGAGCTGTTCGGAGCTGTGCGTGACGGCCAACCCCAGCACCAGCGTGCGCAGCAGCTCGGACTTGCCGGAGCCGGTGGCTCCGATGAGCAGGCCGTGCGGGCCCATCCCGTCCTGGGCGGACTCCTTGAGGTCCAGCTCGATGGCGCCGCCGTCGACGCCGACCCCGATCGGCACCCGCAACCGGTCCCGGGACGAGCGCGGCGCCCAGCCCTGCTCGGCGGTGAAGCTCTCCGGGTCGCCGAGGCCGAGCAGCTCGGGCAGGCCCAGCTCGGCCTGGAGCGGGGCGTCCGGGCCACGTGCCGCCCCGGCCAGGCGCAGTGGCGCGAGCCGTCGGGCGACCGCCTCGGCGTCGGCGGGGTCGAGCTGGTCGGCGGTGCCCACCTCGGCGTGCCCCTCTATCGACCAGGAGTGCAGCCGTCGGCCGCGCAACTCCAGCAGCAGCGCGTACCGGTCGAGCAGGCGCGGCGGCGGTGTGTCCAGGTCCAGGACGGTGACCGCGTCGATGCCGCCGTCGCCGGTCAGGTCGGTGGCACCGGTCAGGTCGCCGCCGTCGAGGACCACCACCACGTGCGGGCCGTCGGTGGCCGGGCCGGCCGGGCTGAACCGGGACCGGCTGGTCAGCACGTCTCCGAGCAGCCGTTCCAGCTCGGCGGCGGAGCTGGTGACCAGCCGGACCGGACCGAGCGCGTCGGTGCGGCCGGGATGGTGGACGTGCGGCAGCCACTTCACCCACTCCCAGACGGCCCGGCGTTCAGGCCCGGCGCAGATCGCGACCAGCAGCTCGTCGGGCGCGTGGAAGACGGCCAGCTGGGTCAGCACGGCCCGGACCAGCGCCTGTGCGGCCGGGTCGCCGGTGGGCGGCCCGCCGGTGGCCGGTCCGCCGCCGGAGCGACCGCCGGTCCGCACGTACACCCGGGCGAAGCTGCGCAGCGACAGCGCCACCGGCAGGTCCGGCACCACGGAGTACGCGTCCAGGAAGCGGCGCAGCGCGCCGGCGGTCATCGGCTCCAGCTCCTCCAGTGGTCGGGTGACCGGTGGGACGAGCGGGGTGGCCAGCGTCTGCGGCCCGACGGCGACCCGGACCACCGCGAAGTCCGGGTCGGCGGGACGCCGCTCCCAGACCCGGTGGCTGTCCACCGTCGACCACAGCCGGCCCGGGTCCGGGTGTCGGTAGTAGAGCCCGGCCCGCTGCTGCCCGACGGTCTGCCGGACCCGGCGGCGCAGCGTGGCCAGGTGGCGCAGGTACTCGCGGCGGGCAGCCATCATCTCGGACTTCTTGGGGGTGCCCGAGGCGCTGCCCCAGGAGGTCACCAGCATCGCCAACGAGGAGAGCCCGAACATCCCGCCCACCACGTACGAGTAGGCGCCGCCGCCCCGGCCGAACATCATCGCCATCGCCACCGTGCCGCCGAGCATGAGCATCTGCTGCCACCGTCCACCGGTCACCGCGGGGATCTCCGGCGGTGCCTCGACCGGTAGCTCACCGGCCGGGATCTCCGGCGCCGGCCGGCGGGGCGGACGCTTGATGACAACGGTGGACACTCGGCCTCCTGACTGCGCTGGGTAACCCGAGCCTGGCTCATGGTAGGTAAAGTCCTGTCGTCCGCGCAGCCTCCGATCCCCCTCGATATGGAGACCAGTCGATGACAACCGGGCTGGCCCGCGTCACCATCAGCGCGCCGCAACGGAGGGTGGACGTCGCCCTGCCGGAGCAGGTGCCCCTGGCCGAGCTGCTGCCCGACGTGCTCCGGCACGCCGGTGAGGGGCTGGCCGACGACGGCGAACGGCACGGCGGCTGGGTGCTGCGCCGCACCGACGGCGCCCTGTTGGCGACCGCTCAGGCGCTGCTGCCACAGGGGGTCCGCGACGGTGAGGTGCTGCACCTGGTGCCGGCCCGCGCCCACTGGCCCGAGCTGGAGTACGACGACGTGGTGGAGGCGATCGCCGACGGCGCCCGTCGCCGCGGCGGCGCCTGGTCGCCCACCGCTACCCGCGCGGCCGGCCTGGCGGGCGCCGCGGTGCCGCTCGCCGTCGGGCTGATCGCCCTGCTCGCCGGTGGCCCGGCGTACCGCGGCGGCTGGCTCGCGGCGGCGGTGGTGGCGGTTCTGCTCACGGTGGCCGGCACGGTCGCCAGCCGTGCCAATGGCGACGGCGCCGCCGGGGCGACCCTCGGTGGCTACGCCCTGCCGTACGCGTTCGTGGCCGGCGCCCTAGCGGTCGGCTCGGGCGACCCGGTCGGCCTCTTCGGGCCGCTGCGCTGGGTCGGCGCGCCCGAACTGCTGGCCGGTTCGGTGGCGCTCCTGCTGGTCGCGCTGCTCGGGCTGCTCGGGGTGGCCAGCCGGCTGCGGGTCTTCGTGGCCGGCGTAACGGTGGGGCTGGTCGGCGCTGGGGCGGCGCTCGGCGGGCTGCTGCTGACCCCGGCGGGCACGGCGGCGGTGCTGCTCAGCGCGTTGGTCTTCGCCGTCGGGGCGATCCCGCTGCTGGCCATCCGGCTGGGCAAGCTGCCGTTGCCGCCGATCACCCTGCCGGCCGCCACTCCCGCCGTGGAGCCGGAGCGGGCCCGGGACCTGCCGGACCGGGGCCGGGTGCACGCGGCGGTGTCCCGCACCGAGGAGATGCTCACCGGGATGCTGCTCGGGCACGCCCTGCTGGCGGTGGCCGCGGCGGCGGTGCTGGGGGTGGCCGGCGGCACCGCCGGCCGGGTGCTGGTGGCGGTGACCTCGGCCGTGCTGCTGCTGCGGTCGCGGCTCTTCGTCGCGCTGCGGCACCGGGTGCCGGCGGTGCTCGCCGGTCTGGCCGGCTACGCGGTGCTGGGCACGGTGCTCGTCGGCCGGGCCGACGACGCCGGGCGGCTGGCGCTGGTCGTCGGCGGGGCGGCGCTGGCTCTGGTGGCCGTCGCGGCCGGCACCGGGTACGCCCGCCGACCGGTCTCGCCGTACCTCGGCAGGATCGCGGACCTGACCGACACGGCGCTGGTGGTCGCCGTGGTGCCGGTCGCCTGTGCGGTGCTCGACCTGTACGACCGGACCCGGGGGCTGCTCGGTTGAGCGGCCCCCGGGCCCGGCACGTCAGCGTTCGTCAGTGGGTGGATTCGCCGCGCGCCTCGGCGTCCCGGGCCCGCTGGTAGGAGGCGTGGATCTCGGCCTCGGCCTCGGTGCGGCCGACCCAGGTCGCGCCCTCCACCGACTTGCCGGGCTCCAGGTCCTTGTACACCTCGAAGAAGTGCTGGATCTCCAGCCGGTCGAACTCACCCAGGTGGTGGATGTCGCGCAGGTGCTCCTGGCGGGGGTCCTCGTAGGGCACGCAGAGGACCTTGTCGTCGCCGCCCTTCTCGTCCGTCATCCGGAACATGCCGATGGTGCGGCAGCGGATCAGGCAGCCCGGGAAGGTCGGCTCGGGGACCAGCACCAGGGCGTCCAGCGGGTCGCCGTCCTCGCCCAGGGTGCCCTCAATGAACCCGTAGTCCGCCGGGTACTGGGTGGACGTGAAGAGGGTGCGGTCCAGCCGGATCCGGCCGGTCGCGTGGTCCACCTCGTACTTGTTCCGGTGACCCTTGGGGATCTCAACCGTCACGTCGAAATCCATCTGCACGCTCCCTCGTCTGCCCACGCTGGCTAACGGAAACCACTGACGGCACCCCCGGACAGGTGAATGCCCACCCGCCGACTCCGGCCGCCGCATAGTCTTCGAACCGAAGTAGTGTCACCCAAGCCGATTTTCGCTGGGGGAGGAGGGGGTCGTGGGGAGGGAAGATTCACACTACCGCCCGGACGGGGGCGCCGCGCGCGGTACCGGGCGATCCGGCTCCGGTGGTGCCACCGGCAGGGTCCCGGTGCCCGACGCCCACCTCCCTCGGGCGGCAGAGCCGTCGCCTCCGACGCCGGAGGCGGTTCCCGAGCGTCCCCCGCCGTTGCCCTGGCGCCCGCCCGCCGGGCCGGCCCCCGTAGGCCCGAACGCCGGTCGCTTCCCGACCCTCGACGGCAACCGGCCGACGAGCGCCCCGCCGAGCGGGAGGGCTGCGATCCCGACCAGCCCGGCCCCGGGCCGCCCGCCGTCCGGCAACGAGTCGACCATCCCGATCCCGACCGGCGTCCCACCGCTCGGCCCGCCGATCTCCGCGCTGCCCGCGTCCGCCGGCGCCGTGTCGCCTCCCGCGTCCACCGGCGCCGCACCGCTCCCCACGCCCGCCGCGCCGCGCCGGCGACTGCCGGTGGTGCTGGGCCTGGTGCTGCTGCTGGTGCTCGCCGGCGTCGGGGTCGGCCTGACCCGGCCGGGTCCGGTCGCCGGCTGGCTGGGCGACGACGCCGAGCCCGCCCGGAACTCCGCCGGGGCGACCCCGGAGCCCGGCCCGTCGGACGTGCTCGCCGGACCGGACCCGAACGCCCCCCTGCCCAGCCCCGACGGGGTACGGGCCGCGCTGGACCCGCTGGTCGGGGTGGCCGACCTGGGTGACCGGGTGAACGTCTCGGTGGCCGACGTGACCTCCGGCCGCACGCTGTTCGCCAAGGGGGAGGACGACGGGACGGTGCCCGCCTCGGTGACCAAGCTGGCGACGGCGGTGACCGTGCTGGCCGCCCGTGGCCCCGCGTACCGGATCCCCACCCGGGCGGTGGCCGGCGCCCAGCCCGGCGAGGTGGTGATCGTCGGTGGGGGCGACCCCACCCTCGCGGTCGACAAGAAGGGCTACTACCCGGGCGCGGCACGCCTCGACGATCTGGCCGCCCAGGTGCGCACCGCGCTCAATGGCGTCGCCCCGACCAGGGTCATCGTCGACGGCTCGATCTACTTCGGCCCGGTCTACGGCCCGGGTTGGGACGACGACATCCCCACCGGCGGGTCCGGCGGGGCGGTGACCGCCTTGATGGCCGACGGGGCACGCAGGGACCCGGGCGTCGGGCAGGGTGCCGCCGAGCGGGTCGCCGAGCCGGACCTGGCCGCGGGCCGGTCGTTCGCGCGGCTGCTCGGCGTACCGGCCGACGCCGTCAAGCGCGGCACAGCCCCGGCCGCGGCCGCCGGTGGCGCTGCCCCGGCACCCGGCGTCGAGCTGGGCGTGGTGCAGTCGCCGCCGCTGATCCGCCTGGTCGACGTCATGATCGCCGAGAGTGACAATCTGCTGGCCGAGGCACTGGCACGGCAGGTCGCGCTGGCCCGCAAGCAGCCGGCCTCGTTCGACGGGGCCGCCGCCGCGATGGACGCCCAGGTGGCCGAGCTGGGCCTGCCCGCCGACGAGATCACCCTCTCCGACGGCAGCGGGCTGTCCCGCCGCAACCGGATCAGCCCGTCCCTGCTGACCGACCTGGTCCGGCTGGCCGCCAGTCCCGACCATCCGGAGCTGGCGGGGATCTTCGGTGGCCTGCCGGTGGGCGGCTGGTCCGGCACCCTGGGCGACCGCTACCGCAACGCCCCCGGCACCGACGCCGGGGCGGGCACCGTGCGGGCGAAGACCGGCACGCTGACCGGTGTGCACGCCATCGCGGGCCTGGTCACCACGGCCGACGGCCGGCTGCTCACCTTCGCGGTGCTCACCGACAAGGTGCCCGGCGGGAAGGAGACCGCCCAGCCGGCGCTGGACCGGATCGCCGCCGCGCTCGCCAGCTGCGGCTGCCGCTGACCGTCGCCGGCCCGGCTCCGCGGTCGGCCGTGGGCCGGGACCGCCGTCGCGAGCCCGGGCCGGGGTGTTGCGGCGCGGGTACGGTGGGGCCATGGCGCAGTTCGTGGACTGGGATCTGGCCGCCGCCACCGCGGGGGCGTTGAGCAAGTCGGGCCCCCGGGTGTCGTACACCGAGGCCACCGACGTGGTCGGCGACCTGCGGCGGCTGACCGACGAGGCAGCCGGGCACGTGGCCGACTACACGGGGCTGCGGGCGCAGGTGGCGCACCCGCCGGTGCGGGTGGTCGACCGCCGGGACTGGGCCGCCGCCAACATCGCCGGGCTACGCGAGGTGATCACTCCGTTGGTCAGCAGGCTCTCCGGCGACAAGCAGCCCGGCGCGCTGACCGAGGCGATCGGGTCCCGGCTGACCGGGGTGCAGGCCGGCACCGTGCTGGCCTACCTGTCCGGCCGGGTGCTCGGCCAGTACGAGGTCTTCTCCGCCGACCCGGGCCAGCTGCTGCTGGTCGCGCCGAACATCGTCGAGGTGGAGCGCAAGCTCAACGCCGACCCGCGGGACTTCCGGCTCTGGGTGTGCCTGCACGAGGTCACCCACCGCACCCAGTTCACCGCGGTGCCGTGGATGCGGGCCTACTTCCTGAGCGAGGTGCAGGCGTTCGTGGACGCCTCGTCCAGCGGCGGCGAGCATCTGATCGAGCGGCTGCGGCGCGGGGTGGCCACCCTGTCCGAGGCGGTCCGCGACCCGGAGAGCCGGACCAGCGTGCTGGACATCGTGCAGACCCCGGCGCAGCGGGCTGTGCTGGACCGGCTCACCGCGCTGATGACCCTCCTGGAGGGGCACGCCGAGTTCGTCATGGACGGCGTCGGCCCGCAGGTGATCCCGAGCGTCGAGCGGATCCGGGCGTCGTTCAACCGGCGCCGCGAGGCGGGCAACCCGCTGGAGAAGGCGATCCGCCGGCTGCTCGGGGTGGACGTCAAGATGCGCCAGTACGCCGAGGGGCGCAAGTTCGTGCACGGCGTGGTCGAGCGGGTCGGCATGGACGGGTTCAACTCGATCTTCAACTCGCCGCTAACTCTGCCCCGCCTCGCCGAGCTGGGCGATCCGGACGCCTGGGTGGCCCGGGTGCACGGCCCGGCCGGCACCTTCCCGGCCGCCGGCTGATCGTCCGCCGGTGGCCGCACTCGCCCCGCCGGTGGCCGCGATCCGGGTGGCGGTCCGCCGCGCGCTGACCGGGCTGCCGTCCGCTGGTCCGGTGCTGGTCGCCTGCTCCGGTGGCGCCGACTCGCTCGCCCTGGCCGCGGCCACCGCGTTCGTGGCGCCCCGGCTGGGTCGGGCCGCCGGCCTGGTGACCGTCGACCACGGCCTGCAGGCCGGCTCGGCGCAGCGCGCCGAGGCGGTGGCCAGCTGGGCCAGGGAGGCCGGATTCACGCCGGCGACGGTGGTCCGGGTGGAGGTGGCCGGGCGGCCGGGTGGACCCGAGGCGGCTGCCCGGGAGGCCCGCTACCAGGCGTTGACCGAGGTCGCCGGCCAGCACGGCGCGGTCGCGGTGCTCGCCGGGCACACCCGCGACGACCAGGCGGAGACCGTGCTGCTCGCGCTCGCCCGGGGTGCCGGCCCGCGCGGGCTGGCCGGGATGCCCGTCCGCCGGGACCTGGCCGGGGTGCCGCTGCTGCGCCCGCTGCTGGAGATCAGTCGGGAGCAGACCCGCGCCGCGTGTGAGGTGCTCGGGTTGAGCCCGTGGCAGGACCCGCACAACATCGACCCGTCGTACGCCCGGTCCCGGGTGCGGGCCGACGCGCTGCCGGCGCTGGTGCGGGCGCTCGGGCCGGGCGTGCTGGACAATCTGGCGCGTACCGCCCGGCTGGTGGCGGCCGACAACGCCGCCCTCGACGAGTTGGCGGAGACGGCGCTGGCGGCGGCCCGGTGTTCCGACGGAGGGCTCTCCGTGCGGGCGCTGGCCGGCCTGGTCCCCGCCGTGCGCGGCCGGGTGCTGCACACCTGGGCGCGGGAGCTGGGTGCCCTGCCGGGTGCGCTGTCGTATCGGCACGTCAACGCGCTGGACGCCCTGATCACCAAGTGGCACGGTCAGGGCCCCGCCGACCTGCCCGGCGGCATCCGGGTGCTCCGCCGCGCCGACCGACTGGCACCCGTCGCTGTCAGCTGAACGCCCTTTGCGGAGCTGGTGTCGGGCCGATCTCAGCCGGTGTGCGCGCGGTCGCGGAAGGTGGTCCGGTAGCCGTGCGGGGTGGCGCCCACCCGGCGACTGAAGTGGTGGCGCAGCGCCGCCGCGTCGCTGAAGCCGGCCTGGTCGGCGACGGCCTCCACGCTCAACGGGGTCTCCTCCAACAAGCGCCGGGCGAGCAGCACCCGCTGGTTGGTGAGCCAGTCGTGCGGGGTGGTGCCGGTCTCGGCGCGGAACCGGCGGGCGAACGTACGCGGTGCCATGCCGGCCCGGGCGGCCAACTCCTCCACCGTGATCGTCCGGTCCAGGTGCCCCATCAGCCACTCCAGCACCGGCTCCAGGGTGGGGGCCTCGGGCGCCTTCGGGATGGGCGCCTCGATGTACTGCGACTGGCCGCCGTCGCGGTGCGGCGGGACCACCATCCGTCGGGCCAGTCGGGTCGCGGTGGCCGAGCCGTGCTCCTGGCGGATCAGGTGCAGGCAGGCGTCGATGCCGGCCGCGGTGCCGGCGCTGGTGAGCAGCCGGCCGTCCTGGACGTAGAGCGAGTTGCAGCGCACCTGGGCGCGCGGATGTTGGCGTTGCAGCTCGTCGACGTACCGCCAGTGGGTGGTGCACTCCCGGTCGTCGAGCAGCCCGGCCGCGCCGAGCACGAAGGCGCCGGAGCAGACGCTGAACAGGTACGCGCCGCGGGCGTCGGCCCGGCGCAGCGCGTCGAGCACGGGGCCGGGAACGGTGGTGCCCTGGGTGTGCGCGGGCACGGCCACCAGGTCGGCGTCCTCCACCGGGCCGAGATCGGCGTGCGGGGTGAGGTGGAAGCCGGACGAGGTGCGTACCGGCGCGCCGTCGGGGCTGCACACATGGAAGCGGTAACCGGGGAAACCGTCCGCTGTCCGGTCGGTGCCGAACACCTCGGCGAGCACGCCGAGCTCGAAGGGGGCGACCTGGTCGAGGGCGAGGACGGCCACGGAGCGAAGCATGTGACGAGGGTAACCCCAGAGGTGGCAGTAAATCGATGCTCAGCGGCATTCCTGCCACTGTTCGGTCGGCGCGACTCGTCGCAGACTGGTCTCAGTCCGGTGCGCACCGGCGGCGAAACCGACAGCAACCATGCGAAAGTGAGCGCCGCCATGGAGTTCCTGCTCTTCCTCCTGTTCCTTGTCCTGCTCGCCGCCGCCTCGGCGGCCAACCTCACCGTCGACAGTCACGATTCGGCCGACTGGAAGCCTAGCGACGACGGCCGTCGCTGGCAGTCCCGTACCAGCTGATGTGTTTGATGGTTTTTGCGACGAAAATCCCGCGCGGGACCGCGCCAAAAGGTGCGGCCCCGCCGACGGGGGCCATCCGACGTACGGCAGGCTAGGAGTCATGGCTGATGGCTCCTGGTACGACGCCGACATCGACCACGTGATCATCTCCGAGGCCCAGATCCGCGAGAAGACGGCGGAACTGGCCAAGCAGGTCTCCGCCGACTACGCCCACGTGGGCGACGGGCTGCTGCTGGTCTGCGTGCTCAAGGGCGCGGTGATGTTCATGGCGGACTTCGCCCGGGCGCTGGGCCGCAACGGCCCCCCGGCCGAGCTCGACTTCATGGCCATCTCCTCCTACGGCCAGGGCACCACCTCCTCCGGAGTGGTCCGCATCCTCAAGGACCTGGACCGGGACATCGCCGGCCGGCACGTGGTGGTCGTCGAGGACATCGTCGACTCCGGGCTCACGCTCTCCTGGCTGCTGCGCTACCTGGAGTCCCGCTCGGCGGCGAGCGTCGAGGTGGTCGCGCTGTTCCGCAAGCCGGACGCCGTCAAGGTGCCGGTCCCGGTGAAGTACGTCGGCTTCGACATCCCGACCGAGTTCGTCGTCGGGTACGGCCTCGACTTCGACGAGCGCTACCGGGAGCTGCCGTACGTCGGAGTGCTCAAGCCGGAGGTCTACGCCCGGAAGTGACGCCGGCCTGGCGCACACCCCGCTCGGACGCCGGTGTGAGGCCGACTTGCATCGGCACCCATCAAGCCGACGTTCAGCGCACTCTCAGCTCTTCCGGTTACCGTAGAGCCCGGTGGCGCGGAGGTTACTCCGCGCCCGACCCCCTCGATCGCGTGACCGGGCGTTCGGGTGGTCGGGCCGGACTCTCCGCCACGCCGGCTTCTGCCCGGACCCGCCGTACGTTTCGGTGAGGGCTGGCGAGCCTGCCCACGGTGCGCGCCGTCGATGGCGAAGGTGTGCCGAGTGCGGGGCTCGCAAGCTCACTCCTCGCGTACACGGTGTACCGTCGAATGACCGCGGCGCGGCAGTTTTCGCGCTTCGGGGTCGAGGCCGGCCCGCACGGCGGCTCCGGCCGCCGCTCAACCGCGGCGACACCATCAGACGGTCAGGACGTCGATCAGGAGGATGCGGGCGCTCCGGCGCTCGACAACAGTATGGAACGTACGCGTTTCTTCCGCCGACCGGTGGTCTGGATCATCCTGGTCATCCTCGGCGCCGTTGTGCTCAGTCAGCTGTTCACCGCTGGTCCCAGCTACCACCGCGTGGACACTTCCGTTGCGCTCGACCAGCTCCACACCGCCAAGATCAATAAGGTCGTCTTCCAGGACAAGGAGCAGACGCTCCAGCTGGACCTGGCCCAGAAGACGAAGTTCGGCGACACCACCACCAACAAGATCGAGGCCCAGTTCCCGTACCAGGTTGGTGACGAGGTCTGGAACGAGGTGCTGGACGCCAAGTCGGCCAACCGGGTCACCGGCCCGGCCGACGCCAAGGTCTCGTCGGACAGCATCTGGGTGAGCCTGCTGGTCAACCTGCTGCCGATCGCGCTGCTCGTGCTCCTGCTGCTGTTCTTCATGTCGCAGATGCAGGGCGGCGGCTCCCGGGTGCTCAACTTCGGTAAGTCCAAGGCGAAGATGATCACCAAGGACACTCCGAAGACGACCTTCGCGGACGTCGCGGGTGCCGAGGAGGCCGTCGAGGAGCTGTACGAGATCAAGGACTTCCTGCAGAACCCTGCGAAGTACCAGGCCCTGGGCGCCAAGATCCCGAAGGGCGTGCTGCTGTTCGGCCCGCCCGGCACCGGCAAGACGCTGCTGGCCCGCGCGGTCGCCGGCGAGGCCGGGGTGCCGTTCTACTCGATCTCCGGCTCCGACTTCGTGGAGATGTTCGTCGGTGTCGGCGCCAGCCGGGTCCGTGACCTCTTCGAGCAGGCCAAGACGAACGCCCCGGCGATCGTCTTCGTCGACGAGATCGACGCCGTCGGCCGGCACCGTGGCGCCGGCATGGGCGGCGGCCACGACGAGCGGGAGCAGACGCTCAACCAGCTGCTCGTCGAGATGGACGGCTTCGACACCAAGGGCGGGGTCATCCTGATCGCGGCCACCAACCGACCGGACATCCTCGACCCGGCGCTGTTGCGCCCGGGCCGGTTCGACCGGCAGATCCCGGTGGACGCCCCCGACATGGAGGGCCGCAAGGCCATCCTGCGGGTGCACGCCAAGGGCAAGCCGTTCACTCCGGACGTCGACCTCGACGCGGTGGCACGGCGTACCCCGGGCTTCAGCGGTGCCGACCTGGCCAACGTGATCAACGAGTCGGCACTGCTCACCGCTCGCAAGGACCAGCGGGCAATCACCAACGACTCGCTGGAAGAGTCGATCGATCGGGTGATCGCCGGTCCGCAGCGACGGACCCGGGTCATGAGCGACCAGGAAAAGAAGATCACCGCGTACCACGAGGGTGGGCACGCGCTGGTCGCCTGGGCGCTGCCGCACGCCGCGCCGGTGCACAAGGTGACGATCCTGTCCCGCGGCCGCTCGCTGGGCCACACCCTGGTGCTGCCCACCGAGGACAAGTACACCCAGACCCGCGCCGAGATGATCGACACCCTGGCGTACGCGCTGGGCGGTCGGGCCGCCGAGGAGCTGGTCTTCCACGAGCCGACCACCGGCGCCGGGAACGACATCGAGAAGGCCACCCAACTGGCCCGCGCGATGATCACCCAGTACGGCATGAGCTCCAAGCTCGGTGCGATCAAGTACGGCACCAGCGGGGACGAGCCGTTCCTTGGCCGCAACATGGGCCACGAGCGGGACTACTCGGACTCGGTGGCCGCCGAGATCGACGGCGAGATGCGGGCGCTGGTCGAGCTGGCGCACGATGAGGCCTGGGAGATCCTGGTCGAATACCGGGACGTCCTGGACAGCATCGTGCTCGAGCTGATGGAGAAGGAGACCCTCTCCACCGCCGACATGGCCCGGATCTGCGCGCGGGTGGTCAAGCGCCCGCCGCTGGCGCCGTACAACGGCTTCGGCAAGCGCCAGCCCTCCACCGAGCCGCCCGTGCTCACCCCTGCGGAGAAGGACGCGCTCAAGGCACAGGCGCAGGCCGACGGCGCGCAGGCGTCGGTCGGCGGCGGCACCTCGTCCAACAACTCGGACGGCACGCACTGAGCAGCGACCCGACGGCCAGCTCCCCCCACCGGGAGCTGGCCGTCTCCGCGACCGAGCCCGACGGCGACGACGCGCTGGACTACGTGGCCGCACGGCTGATCAGCGGAAAGCTGACCGGCCGCCCGGTCGAGGACGCGGTCGACCTGCGTCGCATCGAGAAGGCGGTCCGGGAGATCCTGATCGCGGTCGGGGAGGACCCGGACCGCGACGGGCTCCAGCAGACCCCGGCCCGGGTCGCCCGGGCGTACGCCGAGCTCTTCGCCGGCCTGCGGGTCGACCCGGCCCAGGTGCTCAGCACCACCTTCGAGGCCAACCACGAAGAGCTGGTGATCGTCCGGGACATCGACGTCATGAGCCTCTGCGAGCACCACCTGCTGCCGTTCCGCGGCAGTGCGCACATCGGCTACATCCCCGGCCCGGACGGACGGATCACCGGCCTGTCCAAGCTGGCCCGTCTGGTCGAGGTCTTCGCCCGCCGCCCGCAGGTGCAGGAACGGCTCACCTCGCAGGTCGCCGACCTGCTGATGACCAAACTCGCCCCACGCGGCGTCGTCGTCGTGCTGGAGTGCGAGCACATGTGCATGGCGATGCGCGGCATCCAGAAGTCCGGTGCGAAGACCATCACGTCGGCCGTGCGCGGCATATTGCAGACGGACTCCAAGTCGCGGGCCGAGGCGATGGCGCTGATCATCCCCCGCTGACACCCGGACGCGTCACCGGCCGGCCGCCCCACCCTGGGACGGCCGGTCGTTGCGTCAGCCGGCCAGCAGGGCGAGCAACAGGCCGGCCGTGACCAGCACCGCCGGCACCAGGCAGACCAGCGCACCGAAGCGAACCGTGCGGTCCAGCCGCTCGCCGGGGGCGGCGCGGAACACCCGCCCGATGCCCACCCAGCCGGCGACGAAGGCGACCGCCGGCATCGGCAGCCCGCAGATCAACGCCGCCACACTCGCCGGGCCCGCCCCGGTCGCCACGAACACCACGACCTGGATCAGCGGCACCAGCAGCGCCAACGGCCCGTACACCAGGAGGTTGCGCCCCCGGGTCGGCCAGGACCCCGGGCGGAACCGGCTGCGCGCGGCCAGCGCCGCGTCCGCCGCCTCGGCCCCACCCCGCGCGGCCCGCAGCGCCGCCAGCACGGCCGCCGGGCCGCCCACCATCGACCGCGCCGCCTCGGTCACCTCCGGCGGGGACGGCACCAACGAGATCGCCGGTACGCCCAGCTCACAAAGCCGTTCCTGCTGGTTCGCGAGCCCGGTGCGGACCACCGTCAGCTCCTCCCGGGCGGCCTCCGCCGAGCGGGCCTGCTCACCGGCGGCGGCTGCCGCGCTGCGGCGTACCCCGTCCAGCTGGCGGGCCGCGGCGAGATACTCCGACCAGGCCGTGGTGGGCTCCGCGCGCGCTGGCGCGACGTCCCCGTCCGGCTCGGCGGTCCGCTGCCGTCCCGGCCCGGTCACCGTCGCGTTCGGACCCATCCCGACACCCCCCGCGCGCACCGCCGGATCACCTGGCCTCGTCGGCGAACGGCACCAGGACCGTGCCCCGCTCGTCCGGCCCGTCCCAGAGCACCGCCCGGTCGGGACGGGCCCGCCACTCCACCGGCCGGCCGAAGACCGCGGCGAGCTGGGCCGCCGGCACATCCAGCACGGCCACGGCCGCGAGCTTGTCCACCTCGCCCTCGGGCTCCAGCAACGCGGCGAACGGTGGCACCGCCCGCCACCAGCCCAGCAGGTGCCGACCCGACGGCGGCCCGTCCCGCAGCAGCGCGCGCAGCCGGTCCACCGGCAGCTCGCGGGGCCCCGGCCGGTCCAGACCGAAGACGACCAGGTAGGTCGGCAGCTCCCCGTCCGCGTCCGCGAGCAGCGTCGGCAGGTCCACCATGGCCGCCGAATGGCGGACGGCCAGCTCCGCCGTCAACGCCTCCGCCAGCGGCCGGGAACCCGGGTCGGGAGCCGCCACCAGGAACCGGGCGGTGCCCGGCGAATGGTGGTCCGCCGTGCTCCGCGCCGCCGTCGCCAGCAGCCCACCCGCCGCCGGGCCGGATCCCAGCACCGCCAGGTTGCGCCCCGCCGCCGACCCCAGCGGTACGGCGACCGTCGAGCGGGCCACGTCCACCGCCCGGCCGAGCAGAGCCGCCGGCCCGTGCGCCTGGCCGGCCAACGCCGCACGGTGTCGCGGATCGTTGCCCAGCGACGGACGGGCGTACCCAGCGAACACCACCGGCGGCACCGACCCGGCCGGCCGTGCCGTCCACAGCTCGTGCCGCAGCCGATCCACCACCCCCGGGTGGTCCTGCGGATCGGGGTGGCGGATCAACCGTTCATGACCGCGGATCGCGCCCCGGGGGCCGCCGAGCCCGCCCGCGGTGTTCACCACCGCGCTGCCCACCGGCAGGCCGGCGGCCGAGTCGTTGGTCGGTTCCAGCACCGGGCTGCCCCCCGGCAGCGCCACCCGCACCGGGAACTGGCCGAGCACCGAATCCCGGTGCCCGGTGTCCGCCCGGCCGCTGAGCCCCAGCTCACCCGCGCCGGCCAGCACCAGGTGTACGCCGTACGCCCGGCCGGCGCGGGCCAGCCCGTCCAGCTGGGCGGCAACCTCGGCGGCCAGCCGGTCCCGCTCGGCGAAGATCAGCGGCAGATTGTCCAGCACGCACACGATCCGGGGCAACGGCCGGTGCTGGCGCAGCTCCGCGAAGCGCTGCCCACCGGCGCGCCCGCCGGCCTCGGCCCGGCGCTGCACCTCGACCGTCAACTGATCCAGCAGGTCCCGGACGTACTCCCGATCCGCGGCCATCGCCGCCGCGCGCACCTGCGGGATCCAGGACCGGTCCCGCTCGGTCTGGAGGAACTCCACGAAGGACTCGCCGTCGCCCAGATCCACCAGGTAGAGCGCCAGGTCGTCCGGGCCGTACCGGGCGGCGAGCCCGAGCAGCGCCGTGGTCAGGAACGCCGCGCGACCCGCACCGGACCGGCCACTGACCAGCCAGTGCGGGGTCAGCTCGGTGAAGCCCAGCGGCACCGGGCGGCCCCCGGCGTCACCAACCGTGGTAGTCAACCCGTCCACCGAATCCGACTGCCACAGCCCCTCACCCGTCGCCGGCAGCAGATCCGCCAGCGCCAACCGGGAACCCGCCTCCACCTGCGCGGCGAGCCGCCGACAGACCGCGTCGACCAGGTCGGCCGGCGGGTCCGCCTCGACGAAGACCGGCGAGTTCAGCCCGCCCGGCGAATCGGCGCCGGGGCTGGCGAAGGACGCCCCCGGCGGGTCACCGAGCAGCGCGTACGCGTTGCGCAGCACCAGCGGTGTGGCGCGCGGCAGTGGCCCCCGAGCCGCGTACGGGCCGGCGGGCGGCCAACCGGCCACCACTAGATGCAGCCCGGCCGCCGGCCCCTGCTCAGCCAACGCCTCGACCCGTGCCAGGTCGGTCGGGCCGGTCAGCTCCGGCAGCGCGGCCACCACCAGCAGCAGCGTCCGGTCATGCCGGCGTCGCCCACTCGCCCCCGGCGCGACCCACTGCTCCGCCTCGGTCAACACCGCGCGCAAACCCGCCACATCCACCGCCGGCGGCGGCAACAGGCCGGCATCCGCCAGCGCCCCGAACGGGGTGAGCACACCCCCCGTGGCGTCCACCGCGCGCACCAGCAGGGCGCCCGCCGGTGCCGCCGCCAGCGACCGCAGCAGCACAGCCCGAATCAACCCCGCCACCCGCGGTTCCCGGGCGTCGGTGTCCACGCTCAGATGCCCGGTGCCGACCAGCGGCACCAGCGCGGGAAAACGGGCGTCGTCCAGCGGTGCCGCGGTGCCCACCCGCACGAAGGACGGCGGGCCGTCGCCGGCCGGCGAATCCACGGTCAGCGAGTCCAGGGCGGCCCCCGACCATCCCGGAGCCAGCCGCGCGGCCACCGCCCGCAGCCGGTCGGCCACCTCGTACTGGCGGCGCTGATCGGCGGGGGCCGGTCGGGTCTCGTCCAGGATGCCGGCCGCGGCGGTCGCGACAGCCGCAGCCCGCCGGTGCAGAGCTGCGGCGCGGTTCGTGCGTGCCTTCGGACCGGCCACCGCGTCCACCCCCTCTGCCCGAGGTTGGCAACCCCTCCCTGAGCAGAGACGGTATCCCAGCCAGGGCCCCTCCTCCGGGAGGTGTCGCGGCGGTGCGCCGGTGTTGTCGTGGATGTCACCGGTGGGGAGGGGTCCGTCACGATCCGCTGGATCTGAGGCATTGGCTCCGGGGCGTCCAGCCGTTAGCTTCAGGGGGTGGAATCAGTGCAGCCCCCCGCCGGTTCCCAGGTCTCCCGCGTACCGGCCCAGCGGACGCCGTCCGAGCAGCTGCCGCCCGCCCCGGCCACGCCAGCGCCGCAGCAGCCACGCCGCCGGGTACGCACCGTGCTCACCGTGGTCGCCGGGGTGCTCGCTGTGCTGATGTTGAGCGGGATCATTGCAGGTGTGGTGCTTTACAACCGAGCTGCCGCCCCGGACCGCAGCGCGCCCGACGTGGTCGTGGACAACTACCTGCGCGCGTTCCTCGTGGATCGCAACGATACGAGGGCAGACCTCTTCACCTGTAAGGGCGGTGCGGACCTTCAGGCCGTGCGGGACCTCCGCCTTGAGGTGGAGCAGCGTGAGTCCAAATTCCACGTCACTGTGCGAGTCAGCTGGGGCCCGTTGACCAGGACTCCGTCTCGTGACGGTGAATCCGTTGGCACGACGCTCATCATCGCCGGGTCTGCCGATGGCGTCCCTCGGAGCAGCCGACGAGAGGACTGGTTGTTCAATGTCGTCGAGGACGATGATGGTTGGCGGGTCTGCGGCGGCACACGAGCCGGTTGATCGTCACTCGATCCACAACAGGTGGACGGGAACCTCCAGAGTGGTGGGGGACTGGCCTCGCCAGGCCCAGCGATACCACTCCACCTCAGGCGCGATCCGGACGCAGATGTCTCCCTCGGCACCCGAGTAGGTTTCGGTCACCGCCCGCAGGTCCCGGTGCTCCAGGCCGCCTTCGATGTGCACCACGCGGCGCCCGGTGACGGCATCCGCCTCGAAGACCGGCGTGGGGGGCCGATGGGCCGGGCCGTCCAGTGAGACCAGCCGGATCCCGCTGGCCCGGGTGTCGGCCGGCTCGGGCCGGTCGCCGACCGTCTCCACCCAGACCCGATCGACCGGCACCAGCGGCGCGAACACCTCGACCTGGTCGGCCTCGGCCCGGTACCACTCGTGCTCGGGGATCACTGGCACATAGGTCCGGGCGCCCTGTACCACCCGGTCGTCCGCCCGCAGGTCGCCCCGCCAGCCCAGCCCCGGCAGCCCGACCAGCACCCGTCGCCCGCGCAGCTCCACGCGCTCGGTGGCCGGCACGATCGCCAGTGGTCGGGGTGGCCGAGGCGCCCAGTCGGGCTGGTCGGCGAACGGGTCCGGCAGGGGTCCGGTCATGCCCGTGGTGGCCTCACTCCGCGCTACGCAGCGGGGCGCCCCGCTCGCGCATGAACGGTATCGGATCGATGGCGCCGCGGCTGGTGCGGTCGTTGCGCAGGTGCACCTCGAAGTGCAGGTGCGGGCCGGACGAGTTGCCGCTGCTGCCGACCTGCCCGATCACCTCACCGGCCGGCACGATCTGATCGGGCGACACCCGGGGGCGGACCACCATGTGGCAGTACCGGGAGATGTACCCCCCGGCGTGCAGCAGGTCGACGAACCAGCCGCAGCCGCCCTTGCCAGGGTGCCCGTCCACGTCGCAGTCCTTTCGGCCACGGTCGTCCGGGTCGCATCGGGCGACCAGGACCCGGCCGGCGGCGGCGGCGCGGATCTCGGTGCCCTTGGCCGCGCCGATGTCGACCCCGTTGTGGCTGGGTCGGCTGCTGGTGCGGAAGCCGGAGCCGACCTCGCCCGGGATCGGAGCGGTCCAGCCGGAGGCGGCGATCTGACCGCGCTCGGCCGCGTTGCACACCGCCTTGCCGTTGATCTCGATCGTGCGCGCCGCGCCGCCGGCCAGCGCGTCGACGATCCGGCTGGCCAACTCCTCGTGCTTGGCGTAGGCGTCCGGGTAGGCGCTGATCTGGACCTGCTGCGCCACCACCGTCAGCGGCCGGCGCTGCCAGCTCTGCACCTTGACCAGCTTTTCGTAGAACTTGCGGGCCGTGTACGCGGGGGTCATCCGCTCGGTGACGCTGCCCCACCCCGGCCGCTGCTGGAACAGCCCCAGCGAGTCATGGTCGGCGCCGACGCCCTCATGCGGTAGTGCCAGTGACGCGGGAACGCCACTGTTCGCCAGGTTGCGCAGTGCGGATTCCTGCATCGCGGTAGCCAGGGCGATCACCCAGCCCCGTGACGGCACCCCCAGGTCCTGGCCGACCTTGATGATGATGGCGGCGTTGCGGATTTGCGCATCGCCGTACTCGGTGAACCGCGGCAGCTCGCCGGCGATGTCCACCGGACGGATTGGGCCACAGCCCCAGCCGGCGAGGGCGTCCCCGTTCTCCGCGTCGCCGCCGAGGCCACTGAGGAAGAACGCCGCCGTCCCCCCGGTGCAGCAGAGCAGGAGCAGCACGCCAGTGAGCATTGTGGCGAGCACACCGACCCGCACCGGTCGACGGAGGGCGCGGCTGCCGGCGTTCATTGCCGCTCCCAATCCACCACGTCGACCAGCCAGCCGCCATCCGCAGCGAGCAACTCCAGCCGGAGCCGGCCGGTGTCGAGGGGCAGCACCACCTCGACGAACGTCTCGGTGCGCGACCGCACCGCCGGTGGGCCGGTCACCTCCTCGGCCGGGACCCCGCCGGAATCGACGCCGACCAGCTTCTCGGTCAGCGCCGCTGTGGACAGCGGGCGCAGGCCGGCCTGCCACTGTTCGGCAGTCATGCCGGGGCGGCCGAGCCAGGCCGTGGTGAACCGGTCGGCGGTCTGTTCGGGCGTGCGGTCGCCCGGTCGGGTCACCGGTGACGGTGGAGCTTCGGTGGAGATCGCGCCATCGTCGCCGGCTGTCGGGTCCACGGTGGTGATCGGCCGGTCCGGCCGGCTGCTCAACCCGTCCGCCGGGTCGGACGGATCGGAGACCAGCCGGGCCGCCCCGAGCACCCCGAAGACGAGCACCGCGATCACCAGCGCCACCCCCAGCCGGGACCGCAGAACCCGCGTGAACAGGAACTCCATTGCGCGTCGCATCGCCATCACCGCGCCTCTGAGCGCACCCGCGGTCCGGTGCGGTCCGGCGCACGCTCTGTGGAGCCCGGTCGGTAGACCACGAACGACGGATTCTCCGCTGGCACGTCCGGCTCGGTCCAGGTCGCCGGCTGCCGGCGACGGGGTTGGGGCGCCACCGGTCGGCCCCGGCCGCCGGTCGCCTCCTTCGGCACGTCGTCCGCGCGTTCCTGACCATCCGGGCGCTCGGCGCCGGGACGCCGGCCGTCGACCTGGGCCGTCGGCGCCAGGACCGGGTCTTCCCGCCGCGCCTCCGGGCGCAGCGTGGTCTGCTCCGCCACGGGTGAGCGACGGCGGCCGCCCACCGGCTCCGCCGTGCCGCCCGGCTCTGCCACGTCCAGCCGTGCCGCGGTCCGCATGTCCCGGAAGAACCGGCGGTGCCAGGACCCGGCCGAACTGACCGCCTCGCTGCTGTCCTTGCCGCCGAGCTGGGTGATCCGACGGTAGGGCCGCAGCAGCAGCCAACCGACCACCCCGCAGAGCCAGACCAGCACCACCTGGAGCCAGCCGGGCAGGGTTGGTGTGCTCATGATCAGGTCAACCGCGAACAGGTAGATCGCTGCCCCGGTACCGAAGATGGCGATATTGAAGACCGCGGCCACCACGGCGTTCGCGAGCCGCCGCAGCCCAGCGCTGGCTGGTCGGAGCAGACCGACGGTGCCCAGGATCGGTGCCGCGATCACTGCCCACCGGAAGATGAGGAAGCCCAGCAGGACCAGCAGCGACGCGGTCAGATCGAACATGGCGAACAGCACCGACGCCAGCACCGCGATGAAGCCGGCACCCACCCGGTCCATGTCGCGGACACCCTGGAGGTACTCGTACGCCTCTGGGTCCTCGGTCTGGATCTGCTGAGCAACCCGGGCCCACTGCTGCTGCTTGGCCTTGATCGTCGCTTCTCGGGTGGCCGGGTTGGCGCGCAGCTTCTCGGCCTCGTCCCAGGAGAGCGACTTGGCGTCGTAGAGCGCCGGACCGTACTTGCGAGCGGTTTCACTGTCGGCCGAGCCGAGCACACCCCGTAGCCAGTTCCGGTAGAGCATCGCCTCGGTGGCGGTGTCACTGGCCCGCACGGCGGGCGGGCGATTGTCCTTGCAAGCCGCGGGATTCGGATCGTCGCACTGGTCCGGCGGGGTGTCCCGGGCTGCGGGACCCACGGCGTCGTGCACCACACCCAGTGTGGTGACCAACGTGCCGTCCGCGATGTTCGCCGATTTGACCGGCCAGGCGGCAAGCGCGGTGACCGCCACCATCACCAACAGCGCCCAGCCCGCAGTGGTCATGGCGTTGCTCATGTCTGACTGGCGGGAGCGCCAGAGCAGGTACAGCCCCACCACGCAGAGCGTGACGATGCCGAAGACACTGAACACCTTCTGATAGACGGCCTTGGTCGCCTGCTCGACCAGCGGATCGGCCCAACCCCACATCGAACGGGGGTCCCAGGCCCGCTCACGCAGTGCGTTCGAGGCGCCGACGATCGCGGTCGCGATCATGAACTCGCCGTTCGCCACGGTGGTGGTGAACTTGTAGTCCGGATGGAGGACCGACGACGCGCATCCGCCTGGGATGTCGTACGTCGGATAGCTGTAACCGGCGTAGCCGTAGTCGCTGTAGAGGCCCTTCGGCCCCAACTGCTTGGCGGAGTCCGGCCGGCCGGCGAACCAGCCGGCGAGGCCGGAGTCGGGGGTGCCGGGGGTCGGTGCGTTTCGGCAGGTGACCTCGTCCTCGCTGACCTCCTTGAGTTTCGCCACGCAGGCCCGGAAGTCGGCCTGCCACTCCGGTGTCGTGCAGAGGTCGGCGCGTGCCTGGGCGGCGGGCGGGGCGGCGGCGGCCGCCTCCGCGCCGATCAGCGGCCAGGTGAGGGAGGCCCCGGCCAGTACGCCGAGGGCGAGCAGGAACGCCGCGATCCGTGCCCGGGTCCTGGGGCCCCTGTCGAGGTCCCTGGTCGGCCTGCGGCGGGGCCAAGCGACGACCGGCTGCGTTGGAGGTCCGTCGGGATGCAACGCCGGTGTCCGGCCGAACCTCCGCCTTGCCGGACGTCGTCTGGGCTCCGCCTCGGCTCGACTGAGGACCTCGACGCGGCCCCTAGCCATGTCACGCCTCCAGATCCGGCAGGGGGATGCTCGGGAGTACTCCGGCCGCTGCGGCGATCGCGGCGGGCGTCGTATCGAGGTGGTCCAGCAGCCCTTCGACGTACGAGACGTCGACGCGAACCTTCTGCACCCGCCCGTCGACGTCGCGCATCACGAACTCGCGGAAGCCGAGGCGGTTGGCCGAGCTGGTGTCGGCGGCGGAGAGCGACGCCAGGGTGGCCTCGTACCCGTCGTTGACGGGCACCCGGAGCAATCGCAGCGCTTCGGAGGCGATCTCGGCGTCTTCGGCGATCCGGCCGACGAAGACGGTGGAGACGAGGTTCTGCACGTCGAGGCCGAGGATGTCGCGCGGGTTCTGAGAGGCGACGAGTGCGGCAAGGTTCCACTTGCGGGAGTCCCGGGCGAGCCGGACGAGGAACGACCGCCCGGACCGCCAGCCCTCCATGAAGTGCGCCTCGTCCAGGCCGACGAGCTTGCGCGACGACATGGATCCGCCGTAGCAGCGGCGGACGGCGAGCCGGTGCGCGGTGTGCAGCATCGGCAGGGCGAGTGCCTCCTCGGCGGACCAGTACTCCCGTTCGATCTTGAGGTCGGGCAGCCGCAGCCCGGCCATGGTGATCACCGTGAGCGCCGCGTCGGCGCCGAGCAGCCCCTCCGGCGGTCGGCCGAAGAAGAGCATGGCCAGTGGCATCTCGGCGGTGTCGAGCAGGAGGTTGGCCAGTTCCTTCCCGGCATCGTCGTCGAGTTGCCCGAGGCAGCTCACCACGTCGTCCAGGGTGGAGGTCTCCTCGGCGGGAACCTGACGGACCGCGTGCCGGAACAGGGTGGCGGTGGACGCCTCGCGGGCCACCTGCGGCGGCACCAGCATCATGCAGATGTCCTGGACCAGCATCCGGCGCTCGGCCCGGGCGTTGGAGACCGCGATCTCGAACTCACGGTCGCCGGAGGCGCCAACGCCGAACTCACTGCGCAGCGGCGTCGGGATCAGCGAGTAGGGCGCCAGGGTGCCTTGCTCGGAGCCGGTCAGGTTCAGCACCCGGGAGTACGGCCGCAGCTCCGGCATGGCGCAGAGCCGGGCCAGCGGCCCGGACGGGTCGAGCAGGGTCACCTGGACCCCTCGCCGTGCGGCCAGGTAGCCCAGCGCGCCGAGCAGGGTCGACTTGCCACCGCCCGGCTCCGCCACGAAGACCGCGAGCCCGGAGCGTTCCCGGACCTCCATGGGGAAGTGCAGGTCGAGGAAGACCGGGCGGCGGCAGGTGCCGGCGGTCCGGCCGATCAGGTCGCCCCGCCGGTCGCCCACGTTGGAGGCGGCCTGGGGGAGCGCGGCGGCGAGCAGCGGGACCGGCATCCGACGGACGTAGCCGGTGTTGGCGATCGGCTCGCCGGGGATGAACTCGCGGGCCAGCCAGTCCTGGTTCTTCGGGTGCTGGAGCGAGATGCGCAGCTCCCGGGAGTAGAGCTGGATGAGCCGGCGGGCCCGTTCCAGGCACTCCTCCCGGGTCCGGCCGCCGACCGCGATCCGGTGCCAGCCGTGAGCGCGGGCCGAGTCGACCGGCAGCCCGGTGGTCATCTCGTCGCCGATCACCAGCGCGCGCTTGGCCAGCCGCTCCAACTCGGGCGGCGCGTCGATGCCGTGTTCGGCGTAGTCGAGCTGCTGCGAGCGGATCATCCGCAGCCGGTGTTCGAGATTGCGGAACGAGTCGCCGGAGCCGAGGATGTCGACCCGGGTGGAGATCTCCATCGGCCAGGGCAGGCGCTCGTGGAAGTGCAGCCACGGCTCGTGCCGTTCCGGGATCTCCAGCGGCTCCATCCGGCCGACGGCGAGCACGGCGACGTGCCGTTCCTCGCCGGTCATGCGGTTGACCAGCTTCACGGTCGAGCCGTACGGGGTGCGGTAGCGCTCGACCTGCTCGGTCAGGGCGAGCAGGTCACCCCGCTCCCAGCGACCGTTGGTCACCGGGGAGAGCGTGCCCGGAGGCGCCATGCACAGCGCCACCGAGCGGTAGAGCAACCACTCCAGCTCTTGGGCGGTGACCCGCCGACCGCGCATGCCGAACGCGCCGAGCACCTCGTCGAACTGCTCCACGGTGCGGCCCAGCTTGCGGCGTTCCCCCTCGGCGGTGCCGCGCCCGAAGGTGCGCAGCAACCGCTCGGTGAGCGAGTCACCGAGCGACCGGCGGGCGAAGGTGACCCCCAGGTAGGTCTGCCCCTCGGCGTGGTTGACCGCCATCAGGTGCCGCTGGGCGGCGACCAGGTGGTCGGCCCAGCCGGTGGTGCCGGGCACGTCGGGCAGCGGCGCCGGGGTGTGCGCGTCGATGGTGCGGGCCCACTCGTCGGCGGGGAACGGCCGGGTGGTGCGGCGCAGGTGCAGCCGGAAGCCGGCCAGGCCGGCGTACTGCTCGGAGATCGCCGAGAGCAACGCCTCGCGTTCGGCGTCGGGCCGGAAGGCCCAGCGCACCTCGGGCAGCCAGTACCAGGCGGTGACCGTGTTCGGGGTGAAGGTCAGGTGGCCGGCGATCTCGGTGATGGCCAGTTCGACTGACGGGTCCCGGTCCCCAAATTTGATCTTCGGGGCGCGGACGCGGACCGGCCGGGTCGGCCGGTCCTGTCGGCTCACGGCCTTTTGCCGGGGCGCGGCTATTTCCCGCCCGGTCGGCTCCGCGCCGCCCGGTCCCGGCCGCGCCGGGCCGCGGCGTGGCGCGCGTTCCAGGGCCGGCCGGTCCGTCGGGGCGGCGCTGGACGGCCCGGCCGTCGGGCGGCCGACCGGCGCGGCGCTGGGCGGTCGGGTCGTCGCATCGGTGGTCGACGACGTGGGCGCACCCGCGGCGGTCGCGTCGGCCTCGTCCGATGGCCGGAGCATCGGAAGCCGGTCGCCGGCCTGGTGTGGCACCCGGGACTCGCCCGCGGGACTGCCGCCGCGGCGGCGCGGCTCGACCGGCCGCCCGCTGCTGGTGGGGGCGTCGCCGTGGGCCCAGGGCGGTTCCAGGTCGGGTGCCCGGTCCGGCACCCGGTGGGCCGGTCGGGACGGCTCGGCGGCGGGCGGCTGCTGCTGCGGGATCGCCGGCAGCTCCCGGGGCGCCGGGGCGGCACGCGTCGCGCCCGGCCGGGACGCGTCGAAGAGATCCAGGAACGGGGAGTCGATGTCGGCGTTCTCGCCGGCCGACACCGCGCTCGGCTCGGCGGGCGGCGTCCGGCGGGGCACTGGACGGGGGGCCTGGAAGACCCCGACCGCACCGTGGCCGGGCGACGTCACCAGCGCGGGATCGAGCGCGACCTCGTCCTCGGATTCGGTGTAGTCGAATGACTGCGCACCGTGACCTGCCGGCGCGGCCGGACGGCCGGCCGGGGAACCCGGCGTGGAAGAGCGACTCATGCGACCGCCTTAGAGACTGTCGGGAGACCCCGCAGCGGCTGCGGCGGGCCCAGCCGACGACCGGCGGCGTTGGGGATTGGTCCGGATACAACACCGGTATCCGGACCAATCCCCGCCTTGCCGGATCGCCGCCTGGACTCCGCCTCGCTCGCCCCGAGGTCTACCGACAGCCTCTTACCCGCGTCGTGCGACGGACCGATCGGCGTACGCCCGGTCATGCCAGCTCCTCCCGGATCCTGATCCGGCTGCCGACCAGGCGCGGGTCGCGCTGCTCGATCGCCGGCTCCCGGGTGCGTCGCCAGTCGGTCAGCGCGGTGCGGATGACCACCCGCGCCGGCCGGTCCGGGTCGACGTGCCGGAAGATGAACGACGTGGTCACGATGGCGAGCGCGATCTCCCAGGCCGGGAAGAGCTCGACCGTCAGCGTGAACAGCCAGTGGATGAACATGTAGAGGGGGACGAGCAGCATGAAGAGCCCGTACTGGGCGTACGGCAGGTGGACCGGAAGGGTGTAGCCGGGCGGCCCGAGGTAGACCAGGCGGGCCCGGTAGATGTCGTCGTCGGTGCGCAGCCGCATCTGGGAACGCGCCTATTCGAAGATCAGGTCGATCAGGTAATCGCCGACGAAGAAGAGTGTGGCCGCGCCGGCGATGAACGCCAGCCCGACGATCGCGATCGCGGAGCTGGTCAGCACCTTGGAGATCTCGCCCCGGCTGGCCCGCCCGATGAAGATGACGCCCAGCACGGCGAGCAGGATCGGCGCGATCTTGCTGGCGAAGAAGGTGACCACACTGTTGGTGTCGATCCCCTTCGGTGCCGGCTCGGCGAGCGGAGCGGACGCCAGGGTGGAGAGCGCGTGGGCGACGCCGGACGACGCCGTCTCCATGAGCTCGAAGGCGATCACTGGAACCTCCCCATATCGCGGCCGGCGGTGCCGCGGCGGTGCAGTAGGCAAGCCTGGCGGGAAATGTGCTCACAGGGCGCAGCGTTCTCGACCCTGCGTTCGTTACTCACCACAGAGAGTGGCGAGCTTTGGGCGGTTTTTCCCCGCTTCGGCCCTCCCTCCAGGCTTCGCCATCTCGATGCTGGCCAATTCCAAAGCGTACGGGCCGCCCCGGATTGCGACAAGCCGCGAAGGGACTGCCCGTTGCTGCCCGGACGACCGATCGTACACCTGTTCCAATGCGCACGTCAGGGATGGTGGCTCGGGGGTGGACCCGGGTCGGCCGGGCCGACCTCCACGACCGGTACCGTCTAGTCGTGACCGATCTGGTGCGGGCCCCGGGCCCGGTGGTGATGGGCGTCCTCAACGTCACGCCGGACTCCTTCTCCGACGGCGGACGGTACGCCGACCTGGGCGCGGCCGTCGGACACGGCGTCCGTCTGCGTGCTGCGGGGGCGCACCTGGTCGACGTCGGCGGTGAGTCGACCCGCCCGGGTGCCGAAAGGATCGACGCGGTGACCGAGGCCGAGCGAGTGCTGCCGGTCATCCGCGAGCTGACCGCCGCCGGGGTGCCGGTCAGCATCGACACCAGCCGCGCCCGGGTGGCCGAGGCGGCCCTGGGCGCTGGCGCGGTCGTCGTCAACGACGTCTCCGGCGGGCTGGCCGACCCGGACATGGCCCGGGTGGTCCGCGACGCCGGCTGTCCCTGGGTGCTGATGCACTGGCGTGGCCACTCACGGGAGATGCGTGAGCTGGCCAGCTACACCGACGTGGTGGCGGACGTCCGGGCCGAGCTGGCCCAGCGGATCGACGCGGCGCTGGCAGCCGGAGTGGCCGCCGACCGCATCGTCGTCGACCCCGGCCTCGGCTTCGCGAAGACGGCCGCGCACAACTGGGAGTTGAGCGCCCGCCTGCCGGAGCTGCTCGACCTCGGGTACCCGCTGCTCTTCGGCGCCAGTCGCAAGTCCTACCTCGGCCGACTGCTCGCCGGCCCGGACGGAACGCCGCGACCCACCGCGCAGCGGGAGGCGGCCACCGTCGCCACCAGCGTGCTCGCGGTCGCGACGGGTGCCTGGGGGGTACGCGTGCACGACGTCCAGGCCACCGCCGACGCGCTCGCCGTCTGGGTCGCCACTGGCAGACCGCGTGTGGCCCCCGCCCATGCCGGTCACGAGCGAGAGGGAAAGCGATGACCGACCGGATCGAGCTGACCGGCCTGCGGGCCCGGGGCCGGCACGGGGTGTACGACTTCGAACGGGTCCAGGGACAGGATTTCGTCGTCGACGCCGTACTGGAGATGGACCTCGCCCCGGCCGCCGCCACCGACGATGTCAACTTCACCGTCCACTACGGCGAGCTGGCCGAACGCCTGGTCGCGGTGGTGACCGGCGAGCCGGTCAACCTGATCGAGACCCTCGCCGACCGGCTGCTCGCGGTCTGCCTGGCCGACGAGCGGGTCACCAGCGCCACCGTCACCGTGCACAAGCCGGAGGCGCCGGTGCCGCACACCTTCACCGACGTGGCCGTCACCATGAGCCGGGCGCGTGCCCGGTGACCCGGGCCGTGCTCTCGCTCGGTAGCAACCTGGGCGACCGGCTGGGCCACCTGCGTACGGCCGTCGCCACGCTCGGGGACAGCGTGCTGGTGCTCTCCGGCGTGTACGAGACTCCACCGTGGGGTGACGCCGATCAGCCCGCGTACCTCAACGCGGCGCTGCTGGCCCAGGATGACGCCGCGACCCCACGCGACTGGCTGGAGCGGGCGCGGGCCGCGGAGCGCGCGGCCGGTCGGGTCCGTGACCCGCGGCGGCGGTTCGGGCCGCGCACCCTCGACGTGGACGTGATCGCGGTCTGGGGCGACGACGACGAGCCGGTGCTCAGTGACGACCCCGAGCTGACCCTGCCGCACCCCCGGGCGCACCTGCGCGCCTTCGTGCTGCGACCGTGGATCGACATCCAGCCGTACGGGCAGCTGCCCGGTCACGGCTGGCTGACCGACCTGCTCACCGCTGGTCCGGTCGCCGACGACGCGCTGGATCTGCGCCCCCGACCGGAACTGGCGTTAGAGTCGACGGCATGACCGAGCGGAGCCGGCCGGCATGACGCAGGCGAAGTCCCCACCACCGGGCGGGCCGGGCCCGGACCGGTCGCGGATGGGCCCCACCCGGATCTCCAGCCTGGTCGTGGCCGCCCTGGCCGCGGCGGCGGTGGCCTGGCTGCTGATCAGCACCCTCTACTACAGCGGCATTCCCCGGCTGCCCTGGCTGCCGGTGGTGACGCTGGCCGCGCTCGCGGTGCTCGAGGCGTACGCCGCCGTCAACACCCGGGGCCGCATCGAACGCAAGCCCGGCCGTGATCCGGTCAACCCGCTGATGGTCGCCCGGTTCGTGGTGCTGGCCAAGGCGTCGGCGCTGGCCGCGGCCATTTTCGCCGGCTTCTACGCCGGGCTGACCGGCTGGCTCTTCGTCGAGACCACGCGGGCCGCCACGGAGGATCGGCCGGCCGCCGGGGGTGGTCTGCTCGCCTCGCTGGCGCTGGTGGGCGCCGCGCTCTGGCTTGAGCGTTCCTGCCGGGTGCCGGAGCGCCCGGACGACGAGCGTGAGCCCGACCAGCGGGAGAGCCGCCCCGGCCAGCGCTGACCAGGGGGTTACGCCCGGCTCCGGGCGCGGGTACGGTGCCTGCGATCGGAGAGCAACGGCCGCCCCGGTCCGTCCGCGTGTACCGGACCGGGGACGGCCGGCCACTGGGGAGGCGGCGTCATGGGGTACGAAGAAGCGGGCCGGGAAGGGTCGGTAGAGCCCTCGTCCGGGGTGCCCGCCGCCGTTCTGGAGAACGTCTTCGACGACCCCAGCCAAGGTGAGCCCGGTCGGGACCGGGTCGGCGTGCACCTGGGGTGGGAGGTCCTGCTGCTGGCCGGTGTCGCCACTCTGGGCTGGCTGCTCTGGCGGGCCGACTCGGACGTGCTGCGTGGCGACAGCCTGCGCACCCTGCTGGTCGGCCTGGTCGGGCTCGGGCTGCTCACCCTCGCGGCCGGGCTGAGCCTGCGTACCGCCGCTCCGAACCTGGCCGTCGGGCCGGTCGCGGTCGCCGCCGCGCTGCACTACGCGGAGCAGGGTGACCAGGGTCTGGTGGCGTCGGTCGGTCCGGCGGTCGGGGTCGCCGCGCTGGCCGGGCTGGCGCTGGCGCTGGCGGTGGTGGTGCTGCACGTGCCGGGCTGGGCGGCCAGTCTCGCCGGCGCCGCCGGGGTGGTGGTGTACATCGAACGCCGGTCGGCGCCCGTGCTGGTGCAGGGCGACTACGACCCCGGGCGGAGCGCCGGCTACCTCTTCGCCGGTTTCGCCGCGGTGGCGGTCCTCGGCGGGCTGTTCGGCGCCATCCGGGCGATCCGCCGGCTGGTCGGCCGGTACCGGCCGGTCACCGACCCGGCCCGTCGCCGGGGAGTGATGGCTGCCGTGGTCACCGCGTTCGCACTGGTCGGCTCCACCGTGCTTGCCGCCCTCGCCGGCGTGCTGCTCGCCGCCAACGGCCCCGGGCCGGTCACACCCGATCCCGGGCTGGACTGGACCGTGCTGGCGATCGGGGTGGCCCTGCTCGGCGGCACCAGCGCGTACGGCCGTCGGGGTGGCCTGCTCGGCACTCTGCTGGCGGTGGGCCTGGTCACGGTCTTTCAGGCGTACGCGCTGGCGCGCGGCTGGACGTTCGACCACTGGACGGTCGGCGGCGTCGCGCTCGGCGTCGGACTGCTGGTCACCCGCCTGGTCGAGACGTTCGGGCGGCCCCGGACGGGCAGCACCGACACGCCCGAGCCGGTCGGCGACGGCACGATCAGCACGGGCTGGACGATGCCGCGGTCGCAGCCGGTCGACACCTGGCCTCCCACCCTGCCGACGCCGGCCGCGCCGCAACCGGTCGACCCGTGGCGGGATCCGCGCTGGGAGGACAGCCCGCGCCGGTGGGACGACGGCGAGCGGTGAGCCGTGTCGCGTCCGCTGAGCCGGAGCTGATCTCGACCGTTAGGCTCGGCGGCATGACCGACACACCTGCCGCCACCCCCGGCGGATCCTCGTTCGAGGAGCTCGACGCGCTGTCTACCGAGGAGCTGCGGGAGCGGGCGTTCGCCCGGGCCCGGGAGCACCGTGACGTGGGTTTCTACTGGTCGGTGCTGCGGCACCTGCCGAACGCGGACGAGGCGACGGTGCTGGACGGCGCGCCGAATTCGATCGGCCCGACCATCGACGAGGCGAATGCTCTGTGGCGGGAGCTGACCGGCCACGGTTACGAGGAGTCGGCCCCGCTGCTGCGGGCCGCCTTCATCGACTACCTGTTGAAGCACTGAGCCGGCCGGGGCGGCCCAGGTCCACCCGGTCGGTCGGCTCGGGGTCTGGGCGGATCATCGCGCGGTTCACCCGCACCGGCCCGGCCAGCCGGTACGGTACGGCCGCCGGCACCGGCGCGCTCGCCGTGCTGCTGCTGGTCGGGATCTGCGGCAGCCCGGCGTACACCGGATGGGTCGGCACGCAGACCGACCCGGCGTCGGCCGGCGCTTACTACCTGCGTCTGCTCGCCTGGCCCGCCTGGCGGCTGGACGCGGACGGGCAGCCCGGCGGGTTGCTCGCCGCCGACCTGCGGGCCGTCCTGCTGGTGGTCCTCGCGGTGGCTCTGCTCTACCTGCTGCCCACCGCCCAGGTGGCCCGGGTGCCGGGCCCGGTGAGCCAGTTCTTCTCCGGCTGGGCCGCGTACGTGCTGGCCGGTGGGCTCGCCGCCGTGCTGGCGGCGCCGTTCGGCCAGGACCCGTCGCTGCTCGGCGCGTTGCAGGATGCCAGCAGCGGCGCCGGCTACGGCTTCCTCTGCGGTTGGATCATCGGCGCCGCCAGCCTCGGCGGCCGGGCCTGACCCGACCGGTCGAGCCGGGCGGGTCAGCCCGTCACGCGACCGAGGTCGAGCAGGCGCTGCCGGCTGAGCGCGCCCACGGGTCGGCCGCCGTCGGTCACCACGAGCCGGTCCCGTCCGGACGTGAGCAGCACCGCCAGCGCGTCGTACGCGGAGCCGTCCAGCGGCACGGTGGGCAGGTCCGCCTCGGCGTCGCCGGGCACCGGCTCCAGCGCGTCCCGGTCGAGCTGGGTGACCGCGAGCCGGCGGATGCCCCGGTCGGCCCCGACGAACTCGCGCACGAACGGGGTGGCGGGCGCGCCGAGCAGGGCGGCCGGCGTGTCGTACTGCTCCAGGTGCCCGCCCTGGGAGAGCACCGCGATCCGGTCGCCGAGCCGGACCGCCTCGTCGAGGTCGTGGGTGACCAGCAGGATCGTCTTGCGGACCTCGGCCTGGAGTCGGAGGAACTCCTCCTGGAGACGGGCCCGGACGATCGGGTCGACGGCCGAGAACGGCTCGTCCATCAGGAGCACCACGGGGTCGGCGGCGAGCGCACGGGCCACCCCGACCCGCTGCCGCTGCCCACCCGAGAGTTCGTGCGGGTAGCGGCGGCCGAACTGGGCCGGGTCCAAGCCGACCAGGTCGAGCAGCTCGTCGACCCGGACCCGGGTCTGGTCACGGGACCAGCCGAGCAGCCCGGGCACGGTGGCCACGTTCGCCCGGACCGTCTGGTGTGGAAACAGCCCGACGTTCTGGATCACGTAGCCGATCCGGCGGCGCAGCCGCACCGGGTCGACGTCGGTGACGTCCTCGTCACCGAGCAGGATCCGCCCGGCGGTGGGCTCGATCAGCCGATTGACCATGCGGAGCACCGTCGACTTGCCGCAGCCGGACGGGCCGATCAGCACCACCAGCTCGCCGGCCCTGACCTCCAGGGTGAGGTCCCGGACGGCCTCGGTGCCGTTCGGGTAGCGCTTCTGGATGCCCTGAAGGGAGATCGACGCCGCGCGAGGGGAGTCGGTCCCGCCGGCGGCCTCCGGGGTAACGTCCACGTATGTCCTTCCGCCTGAGCTACCTGGCTGACCCGGGTAACCCCTGGTTCTCCTGGCAGTACGTGCGGGACAACTCTGACACGATCGTCGCGGCGGTGGGTGAACACGCCTCCCTCACCGGGCGCGCGGTGCTGATCGCGGTGCTGATCGCCCTGCCGTTGTCCGTGCTCGCGTACTGGTTCCGCCCGCTGGCCGGGCCCATCCTCGGCGTCACGGGCGTGATCTACACCATTCCGTCGCTGGCTCTGTTCGCGTTCATCGCGCCCTACCTTGGCACCGGCGCCACCACCGTGCTGGTCGGCCTGGTCCTGTACGCACTGCTGCTGATCGTCCGCAACGTGGTGGCGGGGCTCAACCAGGTGCCGCCCGAGGTCCGCGAGGCCGCCGAGGGTATGGGCTACGGCCGGTGGGGCCGGCTGTTCCGGATCGACCTGCCGCTGGCGATCCCGGGCATCATGACCGGGCTGCGGCTGGCCACCGTGTCGACGGTCGCGCTGGTCACCGTGGGGGTGCTGGTCGGGCACGGCGGGCTCGGGCAGCTGATCTTCGCGGGTTTCCAGAACAACCTCTACAAGGCCGAGATCATGACCGGCACGGTGCTCAGCGTGGCGCTCGCGGTGCTCCTGGACCTGCTGCTGGTCCTCATCGGCCGGCTGGTCACCCCCTGGTCCGCCCGGGGCGTGCGGTGAGTGTCGCGGCGAGCCCGGTGCGCCAGGCGGTGATGTGGCTCAACGACCCGCTGAACTGGACCAATCCCGGCGGCATCCTGGACCGGCTCGGTGAGCATCTGGAGATCTCCGCCGCGGCGGTGGCGCTCGGCTGCCTGGTGGCCTGGCCGCTCGGACTCTGGCTGGGGCACACCGGGCGGGGTGGTGGCCTGGTGGTGCTGGTGTCCAACGCCACGCTGGCCATCCCGACCCTCGCGCTGCTGACCATCCTGCCGTTGACGTTCCTCGGCTTCGGCCGTACGCCGGTGGTGGTGGCGCTGGCCGTCTTCGCCGTTCCGCCGCTGCTGGCCAACGCGTACACCGGCGTACGCCAGGCGGACGTGGAGGCGCTCGACGCGGCCCGCGGGATGGGCCTGTCCGGCGGGCAGGTGCTGCGCCGGGTGGAGCTGCCGCTCGCGATCCCCTACCTGGCCGCGGGGTTCCGGACGGCCGCAGTGCAGGTGATCGCCACCGCCGCGCTGGCCTCGTTCGTCAACGGCGGCGGCCTCGGGGAGATCATCCGTACCGGCTTCGGCCTGAGTATCGCGGCCGGCGGGGGTCAGATCCTGGCCGGCGGTGTGCTTGTGGCCGGGCTCGCGTTGCTGGCCGAGCTGGTCCTGGGCGGTGTCGAACGGCTGGTCACCCCCCGTCCGCTGCGGCGCGACCGGCAACGCGCGGGACGACCCCGCCCCGCCGACGCCACCGGCCGCGCCTGATCTGAGCCCGTTTCGTCCGTGGGACGACCCGTTCGGGTGATCGGTCGACGAGCCGGCGACCGGCAGCGAGTTGTCGGTGACGATGCGGTGACGAACTCCACCTCAGGTTGTCGGTCGGTCCCGGAGGATGTTGGGTGGACATTCGCGGGCGGCCGACAGTCAGGATCGCCCGTCGGACACGCGGCCGGCCCGGGACGGGTCGCGCCGGGACACGGAAGGCGGGCACATGCGCGCACGTACACGTCTGGCGATCGGCGCGGTCGGCGCCGTCGCCGCGGCAGGGCTTCTGACCGGGTGCGGTGACGCCGGTTCGTCCGGCACCGACGCGCCCAAGCAGGGCGCCTCCGGGGCCGGGTGCGCCCCGGTCGCCGGGCAGCAGCTCATCGCACTGCAGGACGACAAGAAACTCCAGAACTCCGACAACATCATTCCGGCGGTCAACAGCAAGGCGGCCAACCCGCAGTTGATCGCCGCGCTGGACAAGGTCTCCGCCGTGCTCGACACGCCGAAGCTGATCCAGCTCAACAAGGCCGTCAACGACGACCGTAAGACCCCCAAGGTGGCGGCCGAGGAGTTCGCTTCCGCCAACAACGTCACCGCGGGTGTAGCCAAGGGTCCGGGTGGCGAGATCGTGGTGGGAGCCGGCAACTTCGCCGAGAGCCAGACCCTGGGCGAGCTGTACCGGATCGCGCTCACCGCCGCCGGCTACCAGGTCAAGGTTCAGCAGATCGGCAACCGGGAGCTCTACGAGCCGGCGCTGGAGAAGGGCGAGGTGCAGGTCGTCCCGGAGTACGCGGCGACCATGGCGGAGTTCCTCAACACCAAGGCCAACGGCCAGAACGCCCAGCCGGTCTCCTCGCCCGACATCAACAACACGGTGACCGCGCTGAAGGCCGAAGGTGACAAGGTGGGCATCACCTTCGGCGCCCCGGCCGCCGCACAGGACCAGAACGCCTTCGCGGTCACGCAGGCCTTCGCCGACAAGCACGGCGTGCGGACCCTGTCCGAGCTGGCCGCGAAGTGCTCGGGCAACGCGACCGTGCTGGGTGGTCCGCCGGAGTGCCAGCAGCGTCCGTTCTGCAAGCCGGGCCTGGAGAAGACGTACGGGCTGTCGGTGGGCTCGTTCTCCTCGCTGGACCAGGGCGGGCCGCTGACCAAGAACGGGCTGCGCACCGGCACCATCAGCGTGGGCCTGATCTTCTCGTCGGACGGCGCGTTCGCCACCAGCTGAGCCGCCTCCTGAGGCGTTGACGACGCCCCCGACCTCACCGGGTCGGGGGCGTCGTCAGGTCAGTACGCCCGCGCCCAGCCGGTGCACGCCTCACCAGAGCACACCCGGTACTGCAGCGCGTACGACGAACCGGAGGTGTTCTTCTGGCCGCACCCCGTGGCGGAACCGTTGGGGTCCCGGACGTTGTCGGTGTAACCGGTGTTGAGCCGGACTTCGGTCACCGCGCCGATACCGTTGGCCCGGTCGTCGCAGGCGTACAGCGTGTAGCCGCTGCTGATGACGCCCCCGTGGGCGAATTTGATGTCGCCCATCTTGAGGGTCTGCTCCACCGCCCAGGCCGGCTGGCCGGCCACCAGGACCCCCACCACGGCGGCTGCCGCCACCACGGACACGCGCTTCACCGTTCTCGACGCTCTCATATCCACCTCCATGATTGCCCTGCGCCGATTGAACCACGTGCATGCATCGTCACGGAGTGGGTTATGTAGATGCGGCGATGGATGGCCAGGTCAAGTTCCCCGAGGGGTGTTCAGGTCCGTTCCCCTGAGCGGGGATCCTCGGTAGGCTGCACAGCCATGCCAGCCCCGGTCGCCCCCGATGCCCGGCGTCAACCGCCGCTGCTCACCCTGCTCTTCTGGGCCGGTGTGGGCCTAGCTCCGGTGGCGGCGCTGATCCTGCTGGTCGCCGACGGCAACGGCCCGCTGCGCTTCGCGGCGGTGCTCGCCATCCTGGCGGTGGTGCTGATCGGCCTGTCCATCGCGCTGCGGCCCGACGGTGAGGACGCCTCGGCGCGAGCCGATGAGCTGCTGGACGAAATCGAGGAACTCCGCCGGGAGCTGCGCGCCGAGATCGTCGCCGCCGCGCAGCGCGGTAACCAGGCGCTCGACCAGGCACACCGGGCCCAGGAGGGTGTCGTCGCCGTCCGCCGCCGCCTCGACGCCAGCGGCGCTGCGCTCGCCGGCGGCGTCCCCGCCGCCGCCGAACCGGCGGGCGCCGGCCGGGCCCGGGTATCGGCCGGCGAGCCGGTCGACGATGTCCCGGTCGCCCGCAGCCGCGTGCCGGTGCCCGGCGGCGTCCCGGCGGGCCGGGGTCGGGTGTCGCCCCCGGAGGACGCCGGTGCCCGGTGGGGTCGCCCCGAGCACGCGGACGATGATGAGCCGGCGTACCACCGGGAGGCCCCCGACGCCGGTGCCGAGCCGCCGGCCGCCGGGCTGTACGGCGCGGAACGACCGGCCGCCGGGTACGGCCCGGAACGGCCGGCCGCCGCCGGGTACGGCTCCGTGCCCCGCCCTCGTGAGCACGACCGCCCCGAGTCGGGGCGCCGTCCGGTCGGGGTGGTGCGGCACACCGAGACCGTGCACGTCACCACCCGGCACACCGTGGTGGACGGCGGCCCGGCCGAGCCGGGTGCGCGGTACGGCGGCGGGTACGCCGGGCAGTGGACCCCGCCGGCGCAGGAGTGGACCCGGGGCGGCGGCGCGGAGGAGCGTTCCCGGGGCGCGCAGCCCGCGACCCGGGGTGAGCCCGGCTGGACGGCCCGCCGCGACGAGCCGGAGTGGACCGATCCGCGCGACGCGTACCCCCAGCCCGACGAGTCCGGCTGGGGGGCCCGGCCGCAGCCCGTCGCGGACCGGTCGCAGCCGGATTCGTGGGCGGGCCCCGACGACCGCGGCTGGTCGGAGCAGCGGGAACCCGACCGGGCGACGGCCGCGGCGCAGCCCGGACCGGCTCTGCGGGCCGACGACACCGGTGAGTACTGGTCGCAGCTGCGGGCCGGTGACCGGTGGGCCGCCGTTCGGGACGACGAGAACGGCCGTGAGTTGCGGGTCGGGGAGCGCCGGGCCGAGGTGCACGCCGACGCCACGGGCGCCGAGTACCGGGTGGCCGACAGCTGGGCCTCCGTCCGGCACGAGGAGCCCCGCCGCCACGAGGAGTCCCGCCGGCACGAGGACGCGCGCCACTACGACGAGCCGCGCCGGTACGACGAGCGCGAGCCGTACCAGCGGGACGAGCCGGCGCGCCAGCACGACCGCGACGGCGGTTGGCGGGACGAGCCGGCGGACCGGCCGGCGCTGCCGGTGGGCGGCGTGCCGGTGCCGGACGAGTGGCGCCCGCCGCGCCAGCGGGGCCACCAGGCGGAGCCCGCGCCGGAGCGGGCCGGCCGACGCCGGGTCGACGAGCGGTACGGCTACCCGCCGCAGGACGACGTGCCGCGCGCCGGGGGCGCCCCGGCCACCGACCGCTGGCGCTGACCGGTCACTTGTCGATGTCGCCGACCACGAAGAACATCGAGCCGAGGATGGCGATCAGGTCCGGCACCAGGCAACCGGGCAGCAGGGTGGACAGTGCCTGCACGTTGGCGTACGACGCGGTGCGCAGCTTCAACCGCCAGGGCGTCTTCTCACCCCGGGACACCAGGTAGTAGCCGTTGATGCCGAGCGGGTTCTCGGTCCAGGCGTAGGTGTGCCCCTCCGGCGCCTTGAGCACCTTCGGGAGGCGGGTGTTGATCGGCCCGGTCAGCCGGTCCACCCGGTCCAGGCACTGCTCGGCGAGGTCCAGCGAGGCGTACACCTGGTCGAGCAGCACCTCGAAACGGGCGTGGCAGTCACCGGCGGTGCGGGTGACCACCGGCACGTCCAGCTGGTCGTAGGCCAGGTAGGGATCGTCACGGCGTAGGTCCAGGTCGAGCCCGGACGCCCGGGCCACCGGCCCGGACGCGCCGAACGCGGCGGCGTCCGCGGCGGAGAGCACGCCCACGCCCACCGTCCGGGCCAGGAAGATCTCGTTGCGCCGGATCAGGTGGTCCAGGTCGGGGAGCCGCCGGCGTACCTCGCCGATCGCCGCGCGGGCCCGGCCGGTCCAGCCGTACGGCACCTCCTCCTTGAGGCCGCCCACCCGGTTGAACATGTAGTGGATCCGCCCGCCGGAGACCTCCTCCATCACCGCCTGGATGGTCTCCCGCTCCCGGAAGGCGTAGAAGACCGGCGTGATCGCGCCGATCTCCAGCGGGTAGGAGCCGAGGAACATCAGGTGGTTGAGCACCCGGTTCAGCTCGGCCAGTGCCATCCGCAGCCAGGTGGCCCGCTCGGGCACCTCCATGCCCATCAGCCGCTCCACCGCGAGCACGACACCCAGCTCGTTGGAGAACGCCGAGAGCCAGTCGTGCCGGTTGGCCAGCACGATGATTTGCCGGTAGTCGCGTACCTCGAAGAGCTTTTCCGCCCCCCGGTGCATGTAGCCGATGATCGGTTCGCAGGCGATCACCCGCTCGCCGTCGAGTACCAGCTTCAGCCGCAGCACGCCGTGGGTGGAGGGGTGCTGCGGGCCGATGTTCAGCACCATGTCGGTGCCGAGCTGCTGATCGCCGGTGCCGGCGACCAGGCCGGCCCCGGTGCCGACGGTCAGTTCACGGAGGTCCCCGGCGTCGGTGGTCATGCCCGTCATCGTGCCACGGCCGGACCGAGCGGGATGCCGACCGGTTGGCGCAGCCACCAGTGCCCGCCGAGCCCGGCCGGGTCAGTCAGCTCGGCCACCGCCGACGCGGCGGCCAGCGCCCGCACGTACCCCGCCGGGTCGGTGCCGGCCAGGCTCAGCGGCGGTCGGCCGCCGTCGGCCCCGAGCGCCCGCAGCGCCTCCCGCTGCGAGACCAGGGAGTACGCACACCGAGCGACCGCCGCACCGGCGGAGGCGACCGAGTCCATGGCCACGTGCGCGGTCACATCACTCGAACCGTCCGGCACCGGAGGCACCTGCCGCCCGGCCCGGTACCCGGTCAACGTCCCGTCGACCGGCCGGCTCTCCCGCAGATGTCCGTAGTCCACGGCCAGCGCCATCCCCCGCTCGATCCTGCTCACCGCGTCCGCCCACGCCTCGTCCCGCGTCCTTCCGATTTCTGCCCGGAAACCCGACTCGCTCGCGCTGGTCGCGTCCGTCCAGGTCGTGAGCCAATCAAGATCATCGAGGCTGACCAGTTCGCCAACAGTTTCCGAACCGCTCTCGGGATCGACCAACACATATCGCCAGCCATCTGTCGTGTGCACCGCCACGTCCAGCGGAACGTTGTCCAACCACTCGGTTGCCAGCAGCAACCCATTGATCCCAGCAGGAATCTCAGACACCCACCCGATCTCCTCCGGTAGGTGCTCGGGACGGGGCGCCAACTCGACTGCCGTGAACCGCACGCGTTCCGCGAGCGACGGACGAACGGCGACCGCCGACGGCTCGTCCCCAGAGGGACGGACGGCGGCCGTGGGAGTCAGGGTTTCCGGGGAGCCCGCCTGCGGAGGGATCAAGCCTGACCGCCCGGAGCGGGTGGGCTCCCCGGAAACCCCCACCGCGAGCCCGACGGCGTCCCCGGCTGAGACGAGCCTGAGCAGGGTAAGAAGCAGTTCGCCCCGCCCGGCGCCCACGTCGACCACGGAGAGGCGGGAAGGGTGGCCCAGGGCTGTGTCCACCTCTGCGATCAGGCGTAGCAGTGCGCTGGCGAACGCCGGGGAGGCGTGCACGCTGGTTCGGAAGTGATCGGCCGGCCCGGTGCCAGCGACGAAGAAGCCGTCCGGCCCGTAGAGGGCCTGGCTCATCGCGTCCCGCCACAGCATCGACATCAGCTCAGTCCGGGTTCGGGGTGCGTCACCGTGCCGACCCTACGGTCACCTGGCGGATCGACCCGCGCACCCGGCCGAGTGCCGGACAGGAACTGCCGGTGTCCCGGCAGGAGTCAGGGCCGCCGTTCGCGGCTCATGCCTGGAAGTAGTGCCCTTCGTTCAGGTCGGCGATCAGGCGGGGGTGGGAGGGGGTCCAGTCCAGCAGTTCGCGCGTGATCGCGGACGACGTCGGATTGTCCAGCTGCACGAACGAGCCGAGGAAGCCGAAGTGGTCGTTCGCCTCATCGGCGCTGATGCTTCGGACCGGGATGTCGAGGTTGCGGCCGATGGCAGCGGCGATCTGCTGGAAGGGGACTCCCTCGTCGGCGGCTCCGTGCAGGCGCGCACCGGCCGGGGCCCTTTCGAGGGCGAGCCGGTAGAGCTCGGCCGCGTCGAGCGTGTGCACGGCCGGCCACCGGTTGGCGCCCTCGCCGACATATGCGGCGTACCCGTTCTGCCGGGCGGCCGCGATGATGGCGGTGATGAAGCCGTAGTGGTCGAGCGAGCTGTGCACGGTGGGCGCGAGCCGGACGATGGAGGAGCGCACACCGCGGGAGGCAAGATTGGCTACGAAGTTCTCCGCGTCGATCCGGTAGCCGCCGCTCGGGAAGGTGTCGCGTTCGGTGCCGGGGCGGCCGACGATGCCGCCCATCGCGAGCATGGCCGTTCCGGTCGTGCCGACGAGGGGTTTGCCGGAGCCATCCAAGCCGTCGGCGAGTGCCTTGAGGGCGTCCAGATCGGCCGCGGCGGCACCGGCCAGGTCGCCGTTGATCATGAGGTCGTGGCGGAACGCCAGGTGGATCACCCCGTCGGAGGCCGCCGCCTCTTCCCGAAGCACGTCGAGGTCGGACAGGTCGCCGCGGCGTGCCTGGGCGCCGAGCTTCTCGATCGTGGCGGCGGACGCGTCTGAGCGTGCCAGGCCGACGACGTCGTGTCCGGCGGAGAGCAGTTCCGGCACGACCGCAGAGCCGAGATGGCCGGAGGCACCTGTGACGAATACGCGCATGGTGGTTCCTTCGTGTGAGTACCGATGTCACTTGGCGACATCACCGTAGCTCGCGATGTCACCGCGCGACATCCCTCGGACGAAATAATGTCGCGGTGTGACATCGGATACCATCGCCACATGGCCCGCTGGCAACCGGACGCGCGCGGCCGCCTGGAGGCGGCCGCCTTCGAGCTGTTTCGTGAACGCGGGTTCGAGCAGACGACGGTCGCCGACATCGCCGCCCGCGCCGGCCTCGACAAACGCACCTTCTACCGGCTCTTCGGCGACAAGCGCGAGGCGCTCTTCAGCGGCGGCGGGCACCTGGAGGAGGTCCTGGTCAAGGCGGTGGCCGAGACGGACGCCGCCCCTTTCGAGGCGGTCGTCGTCGCCTTCCGTCGGGTGGCGGAGGAAATCTTCGCCGACCGCCTTGAGCTGGTCCGGGTGCGCCAGTCCATCATTGCGAGCAGCCCCGAGCTCCAGGAGCGTGAGCTGCGCAAAGGGACCTCAATGGTGGCCGCGGTCATTACCGCGCTGCGTGCCAAGGGCCTCGGCGAGACTACGGCCACCCTGGCCACCGAGTCGGGTGTCACAGTCTTCCGGGTTGCGTACGCCCGTTGGGTCGCGCCCGACAGCGACGCCCCGCTCACCGACCTGATCGCCGAGGTGGCCACCGAGCTGCGCGCGATCACGTCGGCCCCGGGGCCATGCCCCGACCGTGGTCGGCCGTGACCTCCACCCCGCTGCCCGGGTGATGCACCCCGCCGCTGGTCCCGCACCGGTTGGGAAGGGCCCTTGAGGCGTTAACAAGGGGCCCATTCTTCGGTGGTGAACGTTTTCACACATCCTGTTTCGGCTCTGTGACGCGGGCGCATACTTGCGATCGACCGGTACCCCTTCTCGAGGACTGGATCGTCGTCATGAGCGCACCGCTGCGCCCGCGTCCGGCCGCCCCTCACGGGCCCGCCGTTCTCGGTGCTCCCCCCGCCACCTCCCGTCTGCTCACCGTCGGTGTCGTTGGCGCCGGCCGGGTCGGTGCCGTGCTGGGCGCCGCACTCGCCGCCGCCGGCCACCGGGTGGTCGCCGTCACCGGCGGCTCCGGAGCCAGCCGTGCCCGGCTCGCCCTGCTGCTGCCGGAGGTGCCCCGCCGCCCGGTTTCCGCTGTCGCCCACGCCGCCACCGACCTGCTGCTGCTCGCGGTGCCGGACGACGCGCTGGCCGGTGTGGTGGCCGACCTCGCCGACCGGGGCGCACTGCGCCCGGGCCAGATCGTCGCGCACACCTCCGGCGCCCACGGGCTGGCCGTGCTGGCGCCGGCCGTCGCGGTGGGCGCCCGGCCGCTCGCCCTGCACCCGGCGATGACCTTCACCGGTACGCCGGACGACCTGACCCGGCTGGCCGGCATCTCGTACGGGGTGACCGCTCCGGCGGAGTTGCGCCCCCTGGCCGCCCGACTGGTCGCCGACCTCGGCGGAGTGCCCGAGTGGGTGGGCGAGGCCGACCGCCCGCTGTACCACGCCGCGCTGGCCCACGGCGCGAACCACCTGGTGACCCTGGTGAACGAGGCCACCGACCGGCTGCGCGACGCCGGGGTGGCCCGGCCGGAGAAGGTGCTCGCCCCGTTGCTGCGGGCGGCCCTGGAGAACGCGCTGCGGCTCGGCGACGACGCGCTCACCGGCCCGGTCTCGCGTGGCGACGCGGGCACGGTCCAGCGGCACCTGGCCCGGTTGGCCGCGACCGCCCCGGAGTCCGTTCCCGCGTACCTGGCGCTGGCCCGGCGTACCGCCGACCGGGCGATCGCCGCCGGCCGGCTGCGGCCGGTGGACGCGCAGTCGCTGCTCGGCGTGCTCGCCGACACCACCCGGCAGGTGAACGCGTGAGCGCGAGGAGTGAGCCGATCTTGCGAGCCTCGCAGTGCTGGACGGAGGTGACGCGATGACGCAGCTTGTGCACACCCGCGCCGACCTGGCCGAGGCTCGTGCCGGGCTGAAGGGCACGGTCGGTGTGGTGATGACCATGGGTGCCCTGCACTCCGGGCATGAGACGCTGCTGCGCGCGGCGCGGGACCGGGCCGACCACGTGCTGGTGACGATCTTCGTGAACCCGTTGCAGTTCGGGCCGAACGAGGACTTCGACCGCTATCCGCGGACCCTGGACGCGGACCTCGAGGTGTGCCGTCGGGCCGGCGCCGACGTGGTCTTCGTCCCGTCGGTGGCCGAGATGCACCCGGACGGCCAGCCCCGGGTGCGGCTCGACCCGGGCCCGCTCGGCGAGGAGTTGGAGGGAGCGAGCCGGCCCGGCTTCTTCCACGGGGTGCTCACCGTGGTGCTGAAGCTGTTCCAGCTCACCCAGCCGGACCTGGCGTTCTTCGGAGAGAAGGACTACCAGCAGCTCACCCTGGTCCGGCGGATGGCCCGGGATCTGGACGTGCCGGTCGAGGTGGTCGGTGTGCCGACCGTCCGGGAGCCGGACGGGTTGGCGCTGTCCAGCCGTAACCGCTACCTGAGCGGGCCCGAGCGCGCCGCCGCGCTGAGCCTGTCCGCCGCGCTGCGGGCCGGTGCCCAGGCCGCCGATGCCGGTCTGGACGCGGGGGCGGTGCTGACCGCCGCGCACGCCGCGTTCGGCGCCGGTACGCCGGGTGCCCGGCTCGACTACCTGGTGCTCACCGATCCGGAGCTGGAGCCGGGGCCGGTGTCCGGGCCGGCGCGGCTGGTGATCGCCGCGTGGGTGGGCGCCACGCGGTTGATCGACAACGCGGCCATCCACCTCGCTCCCCGCCCCTGACCCGGCCGCACCCTCCACCACTTTCGCGAAAGGCCATCCCGATGCTGCGGACCATGCTCAAGTCGAAGATCCACCGCGCCACGGTGACCCAGGCCGACCTGCACTACGTCGGTTCGGTGACGGTGGACGAGGATCTGCTCGACGCCGCCGAACTGCTCCCCGGCGAGCAGGTGGCGATCGTGGACATCACCAACGGTGCCCGGCTGGAGACGTACGTCATCCCGGGCGAGCGGGGCAGTGGCGTGATCGGCATCAACGGCGCGGCCGCGCACCTGGTGCACCCTGGTGACCTGGTCATCCTGATCTCGTACGGGCAGATGGACGACGCCGAGGCCCGGTCGTACCGGCCGCGGGTGGTGCACGTGGACGCCGACAACCGGGTGGTCGAGCTGGGCGCCGATCCGGCTGCGGCGGCTCCGGGCACGGCCGGCGACCCGGTGCCGAGCCCGCTGGCCGTGGCCAGCGTCTGATCCGCGCGGCGATTCCGGTCTGTCACCGGAAGGTCATTTCCGGTTACCCTTGTCACGCCGTCGGAAGCTGGTCGGTGGCTGGGGGAGGCCGCGATGCGCCGTGCGATGACGACCCTGCTCGCCGCCGCCGCCACGGCAGTTCTGCTGGTCGGCTGCGCCGGAGACGGCGGCCTGGACGATGATCTGACCGATGACTGGGCGGCCCTGCCGCCAGCGGCGGCGCTCACCCCGGTCGCCGGGGTGTGTCAGGCCGCCGACTTCACCGACGTGGTCACCCTGGCCAGCTACCAGCCGATGGACTGCGCCGGCCCGCACCGGTTGGAGACCGTGCACGTCGGCGCTTTTCCGGTCGAGCGGGCCACCGCCCCGGCCGGTGGCTCGGCGGAGCTGCGTGGCGCGTTCGCCGACTGCGACACCCGGGCCACCGGGTATGTGGGCGACGACTGGCGGGCGGGCCGGCTGCGGCTGTCGGTGGCGCTGCCCTCGGCGCCGGGCTGGGCGGCCGGATCCCGCTGGTACCGGTGCGACCTCAGCGAGCTGACCACGGTGGAGGCGGCGGCCACGGTGGTGGTCCGGTCGGGCAGCCTGCGGGACGCGTTGAAGGGGCCCTCCGGGCTGCGGCTGGGCTGTCAGCAGACCCGCGGCGGGGCCGGCCGGGGCGTGCAGACGCTGATCCCGGTGGAGTGCGGCGCTCGGCACGACGCCGAGTTCGTCGGGGTCTGGCGAGCGCCGGACCGGCCGTACCCGACCCGGGATGCCGACTGGGCTCCGCTCTACACGGGTTGTCGCAGCGTCCTCGGCCGGTATGTGGGGGTGCCGGACGACGCCGAGCTGCGGTTCCGCAGCGGAGTGGTCGTTCGCCCGCCGGGTGCGGGGCGCTGGCGGGTCGGTGACCGGGGGGTCCGCTGCTACCTGTGGCTCAGCGACCGTACGGTGACCGCCTCGCTGCGGAGCGCGGGCCCGGCGGGGCTGCCGGTCCGGACGAAGTGACCATGGCCCACCGGTCTGCGCGGCGCGGTGGGTGCGGGACGGGGTAGCCCATACCACTCGTCCCGCCCCCGGCGCCCCGGACGAGGACGGTTCGGGTTGACTGGGGGGATGGACCTTCCGACCGTCGACCTGCCGGCCCTGCCCCCGTTGCTGGCCGCGCCCGCGCCAGGCTGGGTGGAGACCACCGACGTGATCGTGGTGGGTTCCGGGGTCGCCGGGTTGACCGCGGCGCTGCACCTGCGCGAGGCGGGCCTGCACGTCACGGTGGTCACCAAGGTCAATATCGATGACGGCTCGACCCGGTGGGCGCAGGGCGGCATCGCGGCGGTCCTCGATCCGCGGGACACTCCGGCGGCGCACGCCTCGGACACCGAGGTCGCCGGCGTCGGGCTCTGCGACCCGGCGGCTGTCCAGGTGCTGGTCGAGGAGGGCCCGGTCCGACTGCGGGAGCTGATCCGGATCGGCGCCGAGTTCGACCGCCACCCGGACGGCTCGTTGATGCTGACCCGTGAGGGCGGGCACCGGGCGGACCGGATCGTGCACGCCGGCGGGGACGCCACCGGGGCCGAGGTGCAGCGGGCGCTGCACGCGGCGGTTCAGCGGGACCCGTGGATCCGGTTGGTCGAGCACGCCCTGGTGCTGGACCTGCTGCGCGCTCCCGGCGACGGCCCGGACGGGCTCGGCCGGGCCTGCGGGATCACCCTGCATGTGCTCGGCGAGGGCAGCGAGGACGGCGTCGGAGCGCTGCTGGCCCGGGCGGTGGTGCTGGCCACCGGCGGGATGGGCCAGATCTTCGCGGCCACCACCAACCCGGCGGTCTCCACCGGGGACGGGGTGGCGCTGGCGATGCGGGCGGGCGCGGCGGTGACCGACGTGGAGTTCGTCCAGTTCCATCCGACCGCCCTCATGACGCCGCCCGGTGCCGGTGTGCCCGGCGCCGGGCACGCGCAGCAGCCGCTGGTTTCCGAGGCGCTGCGCGGCGAGGGCGCGTACCTGGTGGACGGGGACGGCAAGCGGTTCATGGTGGGCCAGCACGAGCTGGCCGAGCTGGCTCCCCGGGACGTCGTGGCCAAGGGCATCCACCGGGTGCTGCTCGCCACCGGCGCGGACCACGTCTTCCTCGACGCCCGGCACCTGGGCGGGGAGTTCCTGGCCGGGCGGTTCCCGACCATCGTGGCGTCCTGCCTGGCGATCGGTGTCGACCCGGCCACGGACCTGATCCCGGTCGCCCCGGCCGCGCACTACGCCTCCGGCGGTGTCCGCACCGATCTGTTCGGCCGCACCTCGATTCCCGGCCTGTACGCGTGCGGCGAGGTCGCCTGCACGGGCGTGCACGGCGCGAACCGCCTGGCCAGCAATTCGCTGTTGGAGGGTCTGGTCTTCTCCCGGCGGATCGCCGACGACATCGCGGCGGGCCTGCCCGAGCAGGTCCGACCGGCGGACACCGGCGCGTGGCGCGGTGGTGCGGGCTGGGTGCTGCCGGCCGAGGCGACGCCGGCCCTGCAACGGGCGATGACCCGGGGCGCCGGGGTGCTCCGTTCGGCTGCCACGCTGGCCGAGACGGCCGGGACGCTGACCGAGATGGGCACCGCCCGAGGTCGGCCGCGGACGGCCGACTGGGAGGCGACGAACCTGCTCACCGTGGCGTCGACGTTGGTGGCCGCAGCGTACGCGCGCGGTGAGACCCGGGGTTGCCACTGGCGGGAGGACTTCCCGACGGCCGACGAGCGGTGGTTGGGCCACCTGGTCGGGTCGGTCGGGGCGCAGGGTCGGTTGACGCAGCAGTGGGAGGGACGGCAACAGTGAGCGCGAGGAGTGAGCCGGTGTTGCGAGCCCCGCAGTCGCGAACGGAGATGGCCCAGTGAGCGCGAGGAGTGAGCCGGTGTTGCGAGCCCCGCAGTCGCGAACGGAGATGGCATTGACGGAGTCGACGCAGCGGGCGTTGCGGGCGGGCGGCCTGGACCCGGCGCAGGTGCGGACGGTGATCGAGACCGCGCTGGTCGAGGATCTGGGGCCGGACTTCCTCGACGTCACCAGCGTGGCCACCATCCCGGCGGAGCAGACCGACACCGCCGATCTGGTGGCCCGCGCGGACGGCGTGGTGGCCGGGCTGAGCGTGGCCGCCGCCGTGTTCGAGCTGGTCGGCGAGGTGACCGGCTTCGGCCGTACCGTCGAGGTGTCGCAGGTGGCCTGCGACGGCGAGCGGGTGGCCCGCGGCGATGTGCTGGCGACGGTGACCGGGCCGACCCGGCTGCTGCTCACCGCCGAGCGGACGGCGCTCAACCTGCTCTGCCGGATGTCCGGGGTGGCCACCCACACCCGTGCCTGGGCGGACGCGCTGGCCGGCACGAAGGCGATGGTGCTGGACACCCGCAAGACCACGCCGGGCCTGCGGGCGCTGGAGAAGTACGCGGTGCGGGCGGGCGGCGGCACCAACAAGCGGATGGGCCTCTATGACGTGGCCATGATCAAGGACAACCACAAGCTCGCGGCCGGGGGCATCACCGCGGCGTACCGGCGGGTCCGGGAGGCGTTCCCGGAGGTGCCGGTGCAGGTCGAGGTGACCACGGTCGACGAGGCGCTGGAGGCGGTGGACGCCGGCGCGGACTTCCTGCTCTGCGACAACATGACTCCGGAGACGCTGGCCGAGGCGGTGGCCGCGGTGGGTGACCGGGCGGAGCTGGAGGCGACCGGCGGGCTCACCCTGGAGGTGGCCGGCCGGTACGCGGCCACCGGCGTGGACTTCCTCTCGGTGGGCGCGCTGACCCACTCGTCGCCCATCCTGGACATCGCGATGGACCTGCGGATCGAATGACGGGTACGCGGCCGGCGGCGGGCCGGGCCTCAGACGGTGGTCAGTGAGGTGGCGGCCAGATTGAAGATCACCCGGTTCTCGGTGTCCTGCCGGCCGTCGAGCCCGTACTTGGCCCGGAAGAGCTCCAGCACCCGGTTGTAGATCGCGGGCGCCAGCTCGTCCGCCTCGCCGATGGCGAAGACCTCGCCCGCCACCTCGGGCCGGTCCAGCACCACACTCAGCCCGGCCAGCCCGTGTCGGGCGACGTTGCGCACCAGGTCGGTGCCGGCGATGTACCAGTCGCCGTCGGAGCGTACGTAGAGCGCCTCGCAGGTCTCCACGTCCCGTCCGGCCTGGCGTAGGCAGAGCCGCAGGCTGAGGCAGGCCTCCAGGTCCTCCAGGGGCGCGGTCTCCCACAGCTCGGCGAACCGGTCGTCGACGAACTCGCCCAGCGGGGTGGAGACGAACGCCTCGATCTGCTGGGTGTCGAAGGTGCTGCCCTGCACCGGGAAGAACGAGATGAACGCCTTGCCGTCCCAGCGGTACATCTGCACGGAAGGGGCGGCGCTGTAGACCCGGACCTGGAGCCGGGCCCGGGCCGCCTCCGGCAGCTCCTCGCGGAGCCGGGCCAGGTGCCACAGGTTGTTGAGGATGGCCACCGAGGCGTCCCGCCGGCGCAGCTCCTCGCCGCGCAGCCGGACCGCCGGTGAGTCCGGGTCCAGCAGCAGCACCTTGACGGTGGCGCCGTTGGCGAGCGCGGAGCGCAGCGCGGCCACGAACCGGGTCGCGTACGGGCCCTCGAGCATGCTGGTCCAGGTCTCCAGGATGGCCACGGTCTCCCGGCACTGGGCGACCCGTTCGATCAGCGCATCCCGGTCCAGCCGGGGATGCTCGATGATGCTGACCGTCTGGAGTTCGCGGAAGAGCGGGTTGAGCACCACGTAGGTCAGCAGCGTCATGATCAGCGCGGCGCCGATGTTGAGGTAGAGGTCCCCGGCGAAGCTGCCGGTCTCCCGTCGGGACGCCTGCCACGCCTGCACGATCATCCAGATCGCGCCGCCGGCCAGCGCGACCAGCACCAGCACGTGCCGCCGGCGCCGGCGCAGGGTGTTGCGCCCGCGCACCCACCACGTCCCCGACATGTCCGCTCCCCGTCCGGCCGCGCCGTGGATCGACCTATGTTCATGTCGTGATGGGACCAGGATACGGTCCGCCGGCCGGTCCGCGCCCGTCCGTACGGTCGTTGTCTAGGCTTCGTGCGTGCTGCTCTGCATCGACATCGGAAACACCAACACCGTGCTGGCGACCTTCGACGGCGACAAGCTGGTGCATTCCTGGCGGATCAAGACCGATGCCCGCTCGACGGCGGACGAGCTGGGCCTGATGTTCCGGGGCCTGCTCGCCGGGGACAACGTCGAGATCACCGGCGTGGCCGCCTGCTCCACGGTGCCGGCCGCGCTGCGCTCGCTGCGCACCATGCTCGGCCGCTACTACGCCGACCTGCCCAGCGTGATCGTCGAGCCCGGTGTGCGGACCGGGGTTCAGCTGGCGATCGACAACCCGAAGGAGGTGGGTGCCGACCGGGTGGTGAACACGCTGGCCGCGTACACGCTCTACGGCGGGCCGTCGATCGTGGTGGACTTTGGCACCACCACCAACTTCGACGTGATCAGCGGTCGTGGCGAGTTCCTCGGCGGGGCGTTCGCCCCGGGCATCGAGATCTCCTTCGACGCGCTGGCCGCCAGGGCCGCCCAGCTGCGCAAGGTCGAGGCCACCAAGCCCCGCTCGGTGATCGGCAAGAACACCGTGGAGTGCCTCCAGTCCGGCCTGTACTTCGGCTTCGCCGGGCAGGTGGACCGGATCGTCGAGCGGATGACCGAGGAGCTGGGCGAGGTGAAGGCGGTGATCGCCACCGGCGGCCTCGCCGCGCTGGTGATCAACGAATGCCACAGCATCACCCACCACGAGCCGATGATCACGTTGATCGGGCTGCGGATGGTCTACGACCGGAACCTGTGACTCCGGTGGGGGTTCAGCGCCGTCGGGCGCGGAAGACCACGGTCCGGTACGGCAGCTCGACGCTCTCCCGTCCGGCCAGGTCCGGATGGCCGGCGAGTAGCTGCCGCAGCTCCCGGTCGACGGTCGCCCGCTGCTGGCGATCCGCCGTCAGGTAGTGGGAGCGGGTGTGACTCATCCCGACCACTTCGTCGGGGGTGAGGGTGGTGTGGTGCTCGAACACGCCCAGCTCCACCGCGTCGAAGGCCGGGCCGAGGTCGGTCACCGACTCGGTCAGGTCGGTGGTGTGGTCGCCCATGTGGGCGATCCGGCCCAGCTCGGCCACCCAGTCGACGCGATCGTCCCGGGTGTTCCAGATCGGGGCGAACGTCCCGCCCGGCCGCAGCACGCGGGCGACCTCGGCGTGCGCGCGCTCCTTGTCGAACCAGTGGTAGGCCTGGCCGACCACCACCGCGTCGGCGCTGCCGTCCGGTAGCGGCATCGACTCGGCGCTGCCGGCCAGGGCCGTGACGTCGGGGGTGGCGGAGTCCAGTTGGGCCCGCATGCCGGGGTCGGGCTCCACCGGCAGCACCCGGTGGCCGAGTGCCCGTACGACCCTGGTCAGGATGCCGGTGCCGGCCCCGAGGTCGACGACCTGCGCGGCGTCGCTCAGCCCGTCGAGCGCCCAGCGCACCGCCTCTACGGGATAGCTGGGACGAAACCGGTCATAGTCGCTGGCCGCGGCACCGAAGGACAGGGCGTGAGTGTGATCGACCATGAGGCGCAGGTTATCCGGTAACGACCCCCAGGAGGCTTGAGTACGCTCGGGCCTGACCCCCCGTATCTCCGTGACGAGGAAGCGTGCCGTGAGCGAGCAGAACGCCGTGCCAGTGGACCCCGCCGACGACCTTCCCGAGCAGATGAAGGTCCGCCGGGAGAAGCGGGACCGGATGATCGCCGACGGCATCGAGGCCTACCCCGTCGGATTCCCGCGTACCGCCACCCTGTCGGAGGTCCGTGGGCGCTACGCCGACCTGCCCACCGACACCGCCACCGGCGACCAGGTCTCGGTAACCGGACGGGTGATCTTCGTACGCAACACGGGCAAGCTCTGCTTCGCGACGCTGCGCGACGGCGACGGCACCGAGTTGCAGGCGATGCTCTCGCTTGACCGGGTCGGGCCGGAGCGGCTGGAGGCCTGGAAGCGGCTGGTCGACCTCGGCGACCACGTCGGTGTCGCCGGCGAGGTGATCACCAGTCGCCGCGGTGAGCTGTCGGTGCTGGCCGACCGTTGGGACATGACCGCCAAGGCGCTGCGGCCGTTGCCAGTGGCGCACAAGCCCCTCTCCGAGGAGGCACGGGTCCGGCAGCGCTACGTCGACCTGATCGTCCGGCCGCAGGCCCGGCAGATGGTCCGTACCCGGGCCGCGGCGGTGCGCAGCATCCGCGATTCGTTGCATGGGCAGGGTTTCATCGAGGTGGAAACTCCGATGTTGCAACTGCTGCACGGCGGCGCGGCGGCCCGACCGTTCGTGACCCACAGCAATGCGTTGAACACCGACCTGTATCTGCGAATCGCTCCGGAACTGTTTCTCAAGCGCGCGGTGGTCGGCGGTGTCGACCGTGTCTTCGAGATCAACCGCAACTTCCGTAATGAGGGTGTCGACTCTTCGCACTCACCGGAGTTCGCGATGCTGGAGACGTACGAGGCGTACGGCGACTACGACACGATGGCCGAGTTGACCCGCAATCTCGTGCAACAGGCGGCGGTCGCGGTCAGCGGCTCGACCGTGGTGACCCACGCCGACGGTCGGGAGTTCGACCTGGGCGGTGAGTGGCGGTCGGTGACCCTGTTCGGCGTGCTTTCCGAGGCGCTTGGCGAGGAGGTCACGGTCCGCACCGAACGGTCCCGCCTCGTGGAGTACGCGGAGAAGGTGGGATTGGCCGTGGACCCGAAGTGGGGCCCGGGCAAGCTGGCCGAGGAACTGTTCGAGGAGCTGGTCGTCCCCGGCCTGGAGGCGCCCACCTTCATCCGGGACTACCCGGAGGAGACCAGCCCGCTCACCCGTGCGCACCGCAGCGAGCCGGGGCTGGCCGAGAAGTGGGACCTCTACGTGCTCGGGTTCGAGCTGGGCACCGCGTACTCGGAGCTGGTCGACCCGGTGGTGCAGCGGGAGCGGCTGGTGGCCCAGGCGCAGCTCGCCGCCCGTGGCGACGACGAGGCGATGCGTCTCGACGAGGACTTTCTCCGGGCGATGGAGTACGGAATGCCGCCGGCCGGCGGTATGGGAATGGGAATCGACCGGCTGTTGATGGCCCTGACCGGGCTCGGAATTCGGGAAACCATCCTCTTCCCGTTGGTCCGCCCGGAGTAGTCCGGCTCGCCTCGCGCCGCGTCGATACCGCATCCTATTGACGGGGCGCGCGGCGCGGGGGTTATTGTGCTCTCGTTAGCAGGAGCACCCTGCTCGAAAGGAATGTGGGACGTGGCCAAGCAGATCATTCACAAGCTGGTCGATGACCTGGACGGCGGGGACGCGGACGAGACTGTCAAGTTCGCCCTCGACGGCGTTCAGTACGAGATCGACCTGTCGAGTTCCAACGCCGCGAAATTGCGCGACGTATTCGCTCCCTACGTGGGCGCCGGCACCAAGGTGGGCCGGGGCGGCGTGGTGATCGGAGGACGGGCCGCCCGCGGCCGGGGCGGCGCGACCGCCGACCGGGAGCAGAACAAGGCGATCCGGGAGTGGGCCAAGAAGGCCGGCAAGGACATCTCGGACCGGGGGCGCATCCCGCAGGAGATCGTCGACGAGTACCACGCGAAGCGCTGATCCTCAGCAGTCTGGTGGCCAGCGGCCGCCGCAGGGCGACACCGACGCCGGGCCGGAGCATTCTCCGGGCCGGCGTCGCCGTATTCCCGTCAGGCGCGGGGCCGGAGGCCGGAGGCCGAGCCAGGGTCGGGAAGCATTCCCACGCGACCGACGTTGTCCACAACCGGTGGAGCAGTTGTCCACAGCCTGTGGAAAACCCTCCCCAGGGTCGGGCGCAGCGTTCGTCGCCAGCGCCGGCCCCCTCCCCGGAGCTCTCCGGAGCCGGGAGAGGGCTTCCGTCGCGCCGGTCGGATTTCGCTCTGCGCGTAGCGACAGGGGTACCGGAACACCTCCTGAGCGCGGACGGTTGTGCAAAACGACGTGGAACCGACCCGTACCCGAGACACACGACCTCAGCTGAGTCGGTCAGCGACGATAGAGTAAGGAGGCACGGACGCCCGTCCCGGACGTTCGTGCACCGGCCCCGCCAAGATCTTGACCATCAAGGCGCACGGCACGTGAGGAGCACGAGGGCATGTTCGAGCGGTTCACCGACCGAGCGCGACGGGTTGTCGTCCTGGCCCAAGAAGAGGCCCGGATGCTCAACCACAACTACATCGGTACGGAACACATCCTGCTGGGCCTGATCCACGAAGGTGAAGGCGTCGCGGCAAAGGCCCTGGAGAGCCTCGGCATCTCCCTGGAGGGCGTCCGCCAGCAGGTCGAGGAGATCATCGGCCAGGGTCAGCAGGCGCCGAGCGGGCACATCCCGTTCACGCCGCGGGCCAAGAAGGTGCTGGAGCTGTCGCTGCGCGAGGCGCTGCAGCTCGGCCACAACTACATCGGCACGGAGCACATCCTGCTCGGTCTGATCCGCGAGGGTGAGGGCGTCGCCGCCCAGGTGCTGGTCAAGCTCGGCGCCGACCTCAACCGGGTCCGCCAGCAGGTGATCCAGCTGCTCTCCGGCTACCAGGGCAAGGAGCCGGCCGCGGCGGGCGCCGCGCCGGGTGAGGCCGCGCCGTCGACCAGCCTGGTGCTGGACCAGTTCGGCCGCAACCTGACCCAGGCCGCCCGTGAGGGCAAGCTCGACCCGGTCATCGGGCGCGAGAAGGAAATCGAGCGGGTCATGCAGGTGCTCTCCCGCCGTACCAAGAACAACCCGGTCCTGATCGGTGAGCCCGGCGTCGGTAAGACCGCCGTGGTGGAGGGCCTGTCCCAGAAGATCATCAAGGGCGAGGTGCCCGAGACGCTCAAGGACAAGCAGCTCTACACGCTCGACCTCGGTGCGCTGGTCGCCGGTTCCCGTTACCGCGGTGACTTCGAGGAGCGCCTCAAGAAGGTGCTCAAGGAGATCCGCACCCGCGGCGACATCATCCTGTTCATCGACGAGATCCACACCCTGGTGGGTGCGGGTGCCGCCGAGGGCGCGATCGACGCGGCGAGCATCCTCAAGCCGATGCTGGCCCGCGGTGAGCTGCAGACGATCGGTGCCACCACGCTCGACGAGTACCGCAAGCACCTGGAGAAGGACGCCGCGCTCGAGCGCCGGTTCCAGCCGATCCAGGTGGGTGAGCCGTCGCTGGCGCACACCATCGAGATCCTCAAGGGCCTGCGCGACCGCTACGAGGCGCACCACCGGGTCTCGATCACGGACGCGGCCCTCGTCGCGGCCGCGACTCTGGCCGATCGATACATCTCCGACCGCTTCCTGCCGGACAAGGCGATCGACCTGATCGACGAGGCCGGTGCCCGGATGCGGATCCGCCGGATGACCGCGCCGCCAGACCTGCGCGACTTCGACGAGCGCATCGCCCAGGTGCGTCGCGACAAGGAGTCCGCGATCGACGCGCAGGACTTCGAGCGCGCCGCCCAGCTGCGCGACAAGGAGAAGCAGCTCCTCGGCCAGAAGGCGCAGCGGGAGAAGGAGTGGAAGGCCGGTGACCTGGACGTCGTCAGCGAGGTTGACGACGAGCAGATCGCCGAGGTGCTGGGCAACTGGACCGGCATCCCGGTCTACAAGCTGACCGAGGAGGAGACCTCGCGCCTGCTGCGCATGGAGGACGAGCTGCACAAGCGCGTCATCGGCCAGGAGGACGCGGTCAAGGCGGTCTCGAAGGCGATCCGGCGTACCCGGGCCGGCCTGAAGGACCCGAAGCGCCCGTCGGGCTCGTTCATCTTCGCCGGCCCGTCCGGTGTCGGTAAGACCGAGCTGTCCAAGGCGCTCGCCGAGTTCCTCTTCGGCAGCGAGGACGCCCTCATCCAGCTGGACATGTCCGAGTTCCACGACCGCTACACGGTCTCCCGGCTGGTAGGTGCCCCTCCCGGCTACGTCGGCTACGACGAGGGCGGGCAGCTGACCGAGAAGGTGCGGCGTCGGCCGTTCTCGGTGGTTCTCTTCGACGAGATCGAGAAGGCCCACCCGGACGTGTTCAACACGCTGCTCCAGATCCTGGAGGACGGTCGGCTCACCGACGGTCAGGGTCGGATCGTGGACTTCAAGAACACGGTCATCATCCTGACCACCAACCTGGGCACCAGGGACGTCGCCAAGGCGGTGTCGCTCGGCTTCCAGGCGTCGGAGGACTCCGAGTCCAACTACGACCGGATGAAGCAGAAGGTCAACGACGAGCTCAAGCAGCACTTCCGGCCTGAGTTCCTCAACCGGATCGACGACACCATCGTCTTCCACCAGCTGCGCCAGAACGAGATCCTCTCGATCGTGGACATCATGATCCAGCGGATCGAGACGCAGCTGCGCAACAAGGACATGGGTCTGGAGCTGACCGACAACGCCAAGAAGTACCTGGCGTTGAAGGGCTTCGACCCGGTGCTCGGTGCCCGTCCTCTGCGTCGCACAATCCAGCGCGACATCGAGGACAACCTGTCCGAGCGGATCCTGTTCAACGAGCTGACCCCGGGTCAGATCGTTGTGGTGGACTGCGAGGGCGACCCGAACGACATCGACAAGTCCAAGCTCGTGTTCCGGGGCGCGGAGAAGCCGGTGGAGGTTCCGGACGCCGTGCCGGCCGACCTCGGTGGCACCGCCGCCGCGGGCGCGGACGAGTAACACAAGCAGCATCAGGGGCGGGGCCCCGGTGGCGCGAGCCACCGGGGCCCCGCTTTTTTTGCTGTCCCCGTGTCCTTGCCGTGTGCGCGGCTTCCACCCCTCGGCGGTTGGTGTCCGTCCGATGCGGCCCCCACCGGGTGGCGGTCACTGTCTTTGGCGCTATACCTCAGAGGTATGAATATGCCTCTGAGGTATAGCGCTCGTTGCCGACCTCGCCCCGGCCGCGTCGGCGGAGGTGATCAGGCGGGTAGGGACGGGCCGTCGCCGGCGAGGCGGAAGGAGTCGGCCCCGACCGCTTCCACCAGCCCGTCCTGAACCAGGCCGGCCAGGGCCCGGGCGCGCTGCACGTCGTCGGTCCAGACCTGGTCCAGCCGCTGGTGCGGCACCGGTCCGGTGTTCTCTCGGAGCACCCCGAGCAGCAGCCCGCGTACCTGCCGGTCGGTGCCCGCGTACCGCTGGGGGCGGCGTGTGGGTCCGGCCGGCGCCTCCTGCCCGGAGGCCCTCCACCCGCAGACCGACTCGACCGGGCAGGCCGTGCAGCGCGGTGAACGGGCCGTGCAGATCACCGCGCCCAGCTCCATGAACGCCGCGCTGGCCAGGGCCGCTGCGGCCGGCTCGGCGGGCAGCAGCTCCTCGGTCGCGACCAGGTCGGCGGGCCGGGTGGCCGCCCCCGCGTCCGGTTCGCCGGCCACCGCCCGGCAGACCACCCGGCGCACATTCGTGTCGACCACCGGGTGCCGCTGCCCGTACGCGAACGCGGCCACCGCCCGCGCCGTGTACGTGCCGACCCCGGGCAGCGCCAAAAGCTGCTCCAGTCGGTCCGGCACCTGGCCGCCGTGCCGGTCCACGATCGCGACCGCGCACTCCCGCAGCCGGACCGCCCGGCGGGGGTAGCCGAGGCGCCCCCACATCCGGATCGCCTCGGCCGGGCTGTCCGCCGCCAGCGCGGCCGGGTCCGGCCAGCGGGCCAACCACGCCTGCCAGGCGGGGACCACCCGGACCACCGGCGTCTGCTGGAGCATGACCTCGCTGACCAGAATGGCCCACGGGCTGACCCCGGGCTCGCGCCACGGCAGGTCACGGGCGTGCTGTCGGTACCACTGGCTGATCAGAGTGGCGAAATCGGGTTGAGTCATCGCGCCGTCGATGATGTCACGCGGCGCGTTCCCGCTGGATGGGCGGCTCGGGCGGGGTGTCACGGCGGCGGCCGACGGATCGGGCAGAATGCCCGGATGAACGAGCTCGCGATCACCGTCATCGGTCGGGACCGGCCGGGCATCGTGGCCGACGTCGCCGAGGTGCTGGCCCGACTGGGCGCCAATCTCACCGACAGCACGATGACCCGGTTGCGGGGGCACTTCGCGATGACCCTCATCTGCACCGGTCCGGCCGCCACCGAGGTCGAGGCGGCGCTGGCGCCGCTGGCCGCCGAGGGTCAGCTTCTGGCGACGGTACGCGCGGTCATCCCGGACGGTGAGGTGGCCCCGGTGGGCGAGCCGTACGTGATGGCGGTGCACGGGTCGGACCGGATGGGCATCGTCGCGGCGATGACCCGGGTGCTGGTGGACGCCGGCGGGAACGTCACCGACCTGAGTACCCGGTTGGCCGGCTCGCTCTACGTGGTGCTGGCTGAGGTGGAGTTGCCGGCCGGCGTCGCCGACGGGCTGACCGACCGGTTGCATCGGACGGCTGCCGAGCTGGGGGTCGAGGTCACCCTCCGGCCGGCGGATCCGGATCTGCTGTGACCGGCGAGCGGAGCGACCCGGGCACTGACTGGAACGTCGGGACGTACGTCGGCCTGGGCGACTGGACGCCGGAGTCGCTGGCCGAGCCGGGCGAGGTGCGCGCGGTGGTGTCGGCCCCGCACCCGGTGCTGAGCCGGGCCGGCGGCGAGGTCGATCCAACCGCGGGGGACACCGTCCGGTTGGCCGCCGACCTCGTCGCCACCATGCGGGTGTCGCCGGGTTGCGTCGGCCTGGCCGCACCGCAGATCGGGGTGGCGGCCCGGGTGTTCGCCGTCGACGTGACCGGGCATCCGAAGGCCGTCACCGTGCACGGCACCTTCGTGCTCTGCAACGCCCGGGTGGTCGAGGCGACCCGGTGGAAACCAGGCCGGGAGGGCTGCATGTCGGTGCCGGACCTGACCGGGGACGTGAAGCGGGCCAGCCGGTTGGTGGTGGAGGGCGACCTGCCGGGCAGCGGGGAACCGGTCCGTCTGGTGACCGACGGCTTCGAGGCGCGCGCGTTGCAGCACGAGATCGACCACTGCGCCGGGCTGCTCTTCCTCGACCGGGTGGCCGGCGCACACGCCGTCTATCAGCGCAAGGTCTACCTCTGACGGTGCGCCGGACGATCGACAAGGTCGTCCTCAGTGGACGGTTACCGGGTGGTGCCGGCGGCGCTCCGGCGCGTCGCGGCGGGCTGGGGGGCGCAGCGCCGCTACGGTGGGAGGCATCATGCGTCTGACGGTCGGCCCCCTGCCACCCGCCGTGTACTGGCGGCGTCGCGCCGTCGTACTCGGAGCGGGGCTTCTCTTCCTGATTGTCCTGCTCTACTCGTGCACCGGCTCGGGTCGCTCCGACGGTCGGCCGCAGGCGGGGGAGACGCCGACGTCTGCTCCGACGTCCGCCGCGAGCCCGGGTCCCGGCGGGCCGGTGTTGACCCCGCAGACCGGCGCTCCGCCAGCGTCCGACGATCCTGACAACGGGAGTCCGAGCCCGGAGACCACCAGCAACGACCCGCCACCGGGCTCGGCTGCCGGGTCGGTGGACGACGGCACCTGCACCGATGCGGAGATCAGCGTGACCTCGGTGGCACGGCCCACCTCCGTTCAACGCGGAGCGGTCGTCGACCTGAAGCTCAAGATCAAGAACACCTCGGACCGGACGTGCAGCCGGAACGTCGGTGCCGACCTTCAGGAGATCTTCATCAAGTCCGGGGCCGAGAAGGTGTGGTCGTCGGACACCTGCGGCAAGGTCAAGGGTTCGGACGTGCAGTCCTTCACCCCGAACTTCGAGCGTTCCTACGAGGTGGGCTGGAACGGGCGGGACACCACCCGCTGCGACGGCAGTGGGCTGGCCGCCGGCCCCTTCCCGCCGGTCGGGACGTACCAGGTGTTCGCCCGGGTCGGCACCAAGCTCAGCGCGCCGGTAAAGGTCACAGTCACCGGCTGAGCCGGGTCAGACGTACCGCTCCAGGATTGATGCCTCGGCGAGCCGGGACAGCCCCTCGCGGACACCCCGGGCCCGGGCATCGCCGACCCCCTCGACTGCCTGCAGGTCCTCCACCGTGGCGCCCAGCAGCCGCTGGAGGCTGCCGAAGTGCACCACCAGCCGGTCGACCACCGGCACCGGCAGCCGGGGCACCTTGGCCAGCAGCCGGAAGCCCCGAGGGCTGACCGCGGCGTCCAGCGCGTCCGATGCGGCCGGGTAACCGATGGCCTTGGCCACCGACACCAGGTCGATCAGCTCGGTGGCGCCGAGCAGGTCCAGCTCGACCAGCGCCTCGTCCAGAGTGCGGGACTTGCGGCCGACCGGGAGGTAGTCCCGGATGACCAGCGTCCGGTCGGCGTCCACGCCGGCCATCAGCTCGTCGAGCTGGAGGGCGAGCAGACGGCCGTCGGTGCCCAGCTCGACCACGTAGCCGGCGATCTCGTCGGCGATCCGGCGGACCATCTCCAGTCGCTGCACCACCGCCACCGCGTCCCGCACGGTGACCAGGTCCTCGATCTCCAGAGCGGAGAGCGTCCCGGAGACCTCGTCCAGCCGGAGCTTGTAGCGCTCCAGGGTGGCCAGCGCCTGGTTGGCTCTGGAGAGGATGGCCGCCGAGTCGTCGAGCACGTGCCGCTGACCGTTGACGTAGAGGCTGATGATCCGCATCGACTGGCTGACCGAGATGACCGGATAGCCGGTCTGCCGGGCCACCCGCTCGGCCGTGCGGTGCCGGGTGCCGGACTCCTCCGTCGGGATGGACGGGTCGGGCATCAGGTGCACGGCCGCCCGGACGATCCGGGTGCCGTCGCTGGAGAGCACGACCGCGCCATCCATCTTGCAGAGCTCCCGCACCCGGGTCGCGGAGAACTCCACGTCCAGGGGGAAGCCGCCGGTGCACAGGCCCTCGACGACCTTGTCGTAGCCGAGCACGATGAGCGCGCCGGTGCGGCCGCGCAGAATGCGCTCTAACCCGTCCCGCAGCGCGGTGCCGGGTGCCATCAGGGCGAGGTTCGCCCGCAGCGGGTCCCCGGCGCTCCCGGCGGCTCCCGCGGTCACGCTGACACTGATCGTGCGGGCGGGCGAGCCCACGCCGCCGGTGCGGGCGTGGGGCGGCGCGCCGGCAGGCTTGGTGGTATCGCGGTCGATCGGCACGGGCACAGTCTACGGACTGCCGTGCGGTGGGTGCTGTCGTGGTTACTGTGATGTGTCACGATGCCGCCCCTTCAGCCGTTTCCCGCTTGCGGCGTGCTGTCCGGTATCGCCGTCCCCGTCGACACGGTGGGTCACTCGGCGGACGCACGAGCGGCATGGTGCAACGCCGAGCGGACGTCCGTGACCTCGGTCACCCGCATCTGTTCGGGACCGGCACCGGTGCTGGCCGGGCCGCAGCCGGGCGGGACCAGGGCCACCTTGAACCCGAGCCGGGCCGCCTCGGCCAACCGGCGCGGCACCGCCCCGACCCGGCGCACCTCGCCGGTCAGCCCCACCTCGCCGATCGCCACCAGGTGCGGCGCGATGGCCAGGTTGAGCCCGCCGGACGCGACCGCCAGCGCGACCGCCAGGTCGGCGGCCGGCTCCACCACGCGGATTCCGCCCACGGTGGCCGCGAAGACCTCCCGGTCGTGCAGGGTGAGCCGCTCGGTGCGGCGTTGCAGCACCGCGAGCACCATCGCCAGCCGGGCCGAGTCGAGGCCGGAGACCGTACGCCGGGGCGAGCCGGCGACCGTCGCGCCGATAAGTGCCTGCACCTCGGTGACCAGGGCGCGGCGCCCCTCCATCGCCACCGTCACGCAGGTGCCCGGCACCGGCTCGGAGTAACGGGTCAGGAACAGCCCGGACGGGTCGGCGAGGCTGCTGATGCCGCCCTCGTGCATCTCGAAGCAGCCGACCTCGTCGGCCGCGCCGAACCGGTTCTTGACGCCGCGCACGAGCCGCAGCGACGAGTGCTTGTCGCCCTCGAAGTGCAGCACCACGTCGACCAGGTGCTCCAGCACCCGGGGGCCGGCGACCTGGCCGTCCTTGGTGACGTGCCCGACCAGCACCGTGGCGATGCCCCGCTCCTTGGCGACCGAGACCAGCGCCGAGGTGACCGCCCGGACCTGGGTCACCCCACCGGGCACCCCCTCGGTGCCGGTCGTCGAGATGGTCTGCACCGAGTCGAGCACCAGCAGGCCCGGCTTGACCGCGTCGAGGTGCCCGAGCACCGCCGCCAGGTCGCTCTCCGCCGCGAGGTAGAGCTGGTCGTGCAGGGTGCCCATCCGCTCGGCGCGGAGGCGTACCTGACTGACCGACTCTTCGCCGCTGACCACGAGCGACGGGCTGCCGGCGCCGACGGCCCACTGCTGCGCCACGTCCAGCAGCAGGGTGGACTTGCCCACGCCCGGCTCGCCGGCGAGCAGCACCACCGCGCCCGGGACCAGGCCGCCGCCGAGCACCCGGTCGAGCTCGCTCACCCCGGTGGGCCGGGCGCGGGCCGGTGCGGCGCTGATGGTGGCGATCGGTCGGGCCGGCTCGGCGGGAAGCCGGGAGCTGACCACCCGACCGGAGACCGTCGGGCCGGTCACCGTGCACTCGACCACCGAGCCCCACTCGCCGCATTCCGGGCAGCGCCCCACCCACTTCGGCGGCTGGTGGCCACAGGCGTCGCACTCGTAGGCCGGGCGTGGCTCGCGGGCGGTGGACCGACCGCGGGCGCCGCTGGCCGTGCCGCCGCGCGGAGGGGTCGATCGGGAGGTGGTCACATCAGGACGCTAGCCCTCGCGTACGACGAAAACACCCCGGCGTGGTGGTCACCACGCCGGGGCGTTTGTCGATGTCGCTCGGGTCAGCCGTGGGTCGTGCCGCCCTCGTCACCCTCGTAGCCGCCCTCGCGCTCGATGATCGGCGAGGGGGGCGCTGCCGGGGTGAGCGGCACCGCGACCGGCGCGGGGCCGGTGAGCGTGTTGCCGTTACCGAAGTCGAAGGTCACGACGACGTTCTGGCCGGAGCGCAGCGCCTCGGTCAGGCCGATCAGCCGGAGCTGCTGGGTGGCCTCGGAGTTGAGCTGGAGGTAGCTCAGCGGAGCCAGCTCGATCCGGGCGGGCTGACCCGGAGTGGAGGGGCTGGCCGAGCCGGACGCCCGCGCGGACTCCGGGGCGGACGGGGTGGCCGAGGACGATCCGGTCTCCGACGGGGTCGCCGACGGGCTGGCCGAGCCGGAGTCGGAGGCGGACGGGCTGGCGGAGGCCGACTCGGAGGCGGACGGCGACGGGCTCTCCGAGCCGCCGCTGATCACGACCTCGCGGGCGCTCTCGGTGGTGACGGTGACCGTCACCGTGTCCTTCGAGTCGTTGTAGATCACGGCGTTGAGTGTTGCGTCCTGCCCAGCCCGGTAGCCCTCGGTGCCCGGGTACTCGACCAGCAGGCCACGCACCGCGAAGACGCCGTTGCCGGACGAGAGGTTCACGCCCTGGACCGACGTCGCCTTCTTGGCGGTCTCGGCGATCTGGCCGGCGCCGCACCCGGACGCCAGCAGGCTGGTCGTCACCGCAATCCCGGACAGCAACAGGGCCGCCCGCCGGGATCCCCTGATCGAGCGCGTCACGTCGGTCCTCCTCGTCACGATCCCCACCCGGCCGTACGCCGGGCACGGTGGCCATACCCGCGCAGACCGCGCTCCAGGGTAGTTGGAGCTGATCGAGGCCCGCACGCGGACCCGGGCAATGCCACCTTCCCGGGTGCCGGTCACACCACCCGACCGCTCACCACCAGCAGGACCACGTCGATGAGGGCCACCAGCATCACCGCCCGGAAGGCGGCCACCGGCCGGCGGCCGGCCCGGACCGCCGAGCGCCCGGCGTACCAGCCCAGCGCCGGCACCACGGCGGCCGCGCCCACCGCCGTCATCCCGATCACCGACGGTGGCCCGGGCGGCCCGAGGACCAGGGCCGCGGTCGCCGCGAGGAGCAACCCGGCCGCGGCGGCCCGGCTGCCGGTTGGGCCCAACCGGTGCGGCAGGCCCCGCACCCCGGTGCGGGCGTCGTCGGCCAGGTCAGGCAGGACGTTGGCGAAGTGCGCCCCGGCACCCAGGCAGGCGGCCGCCGCCAGCAGCCAGGCCGGCGGGGTCGGCTCGTCGGGCAGCCCCAGCACCACGAAGGCGGGCAGCGCGCCGAAGGAGACCGCGTACGGCAGCACCGAGAACGCGGTGGCCTTGAGCGGCCAGTCGTAGAGCAGCGCGGAGACCAGGGCGACGGTGAGCCAGAACGCCGCCGTGGGGTTCGTGGTCAGCGCCAGCAGCGGGCAGGCCACCGCGGCCGCCGCCGCGGCCCAGGCCGTGGTGCGGCGGCCGACCGCGCCGGTGGCGACCGGCTTGTCGGTACGCCCCACCGTGGCGTCCCGTTCGGCGTCCAGCGCGTCGTTGGTCCAGCCCACGGCGAGCTGGCTGGCCAGCACCGCGAGCACCACCGAGGCGATTCCGGCCGGCCGGTGCCCCACTCCCCAGGCCAGCAGACCCGCCACTGTGGTCACCGCCGCGGCCGGTTCCGGATGGCTCGCCCTGACCAGCCCTAACACCCTCGACGACATAAGGGAAGTCTGGTCGTTACCGAGCAGTCGTGCCACGCTCGGAGCCATGCGAGACGTGGCTGCGGCCGCGGCGTCCACCGGCCCCCGGGTGCTGCCGCGCAACGATCCGCGCCAGTACGACGATCTGGCCGGTGAGTGGTGGCGGCCGGATGGCGCGTTCGCGATGCTGCACTGGCTCGCCGAGGCCCGCGCGGCACTGGTGCCACCGGCTGCCCGCCCTGACGCGCTCCTGGTCGACCTGGGCTGCGGTGCCGGGCTGCTCGCGCCGCACCTGGCTGGCAAGGGATACCGGCACGTCGGGGTCGACCTGACCCGCTCGGCGCTGGTCCAGGCAGCCGGGCACGGGGTGCGCGTGATCCAGGCCGACGTCACCGCGGTCCCGCTCGCCGATGGCTGCGCCGACGTGGTTTCCGCAGGTGAGCTGCTCGAACACGTCCCGGCCTGGCCGCGCGCGGTGGCCGAGGCGTGCCGGCTGCTGCGCCCGGGTGGGCTGCTGGTGCTGGACACCCTGAACGACACCGCACTGGCCCGGCTGGTCGCGGTGCGCATCGCCGAGCGACTGCCGACCGTGCCGCGCGGCATCCACGATCCACAGTTGTTCGTGGATGCCCGGGCGCTGGTGGCCGAGTGCGCCCGGCATGGCGTCGTGTTGCGGCTGCGCGGCATCCGACCTCAGGTCGGTGGCCTGGTCACCTGGCTGTTGCGGCGGGCCCGCGCCGCCCGGAGGCCCGGTGCGGCGGCCACCGGCCGTGCTCCGCGCATCGTGCCGACCCGGTCCACCGCGGTGCTATACCAGGGCCGGGGGGTCCGCAACGGATAGTCGGGCCGTGGCGGGGGTAAGGGACGCCGAGAAGGGGGCAATATGACGGTGCACGCGCTGGAGGCGGCCCGCCGGTTGGCGCCGCGGTTCGCCGCGCGGGCGGCGGAACACGACCGGGACGGCTCCTTTCCGGTCGAGGACTTCCGTGACCTGCGGGAGGCCGGCCTGTTCGGGTTGATGGTGCCCCGGTCGTTGGGTGGCCTGGGCGCCAGCTTCGCCGAGTACGCCGCGGTGGCGACCGAACTTGCCCGAGGCAACGGCGCGACCGCCCTGGTGTTCAACATGCACGCCTCGGTGACCGGCGCGTTGGGCGCGGTCACCGAGGAGTTGGCCGAGGCGCTGGGCGTGCCGGACGAGGCGCTGGCCGCCCGGGACCGGCTGCTCACCGCCGCGGCGCAGGGCTCCTGGTACGCGGTGGCGATGAGCGAGCGCGGCGCCGGGGCCCGGCTCTCCCAGCTGAGCACGGTCTACGAGGCGACCGATGCGGGCTGGCGCCTCAAGGGCAGCAAGACCTTCTGCTCCGGCGCCGGGCACGCCGACGGTTACCTGGTGGCCGCGCGCAGCACCGCGGACCAGTCGGTGGTCTCCCAGTTCCTGGTGCCTGCCGGCCCGGAGGGCCTGACCGTCGAGCCGACCTGGGACGCGCTCGGCATGCGCGCCACCTCGTCGCACGACCTGCACCTGGACGTCACGGTGCCGGCCGACCGGCTGCTGGGCGGAGTGGAGGGGCTCGCCCTGGTGGTCGCCCAGCTGATGCCGCACTGGTTGGTGGCCAGCTACGCGGCGGTCTACGTGGGGGTGGCCCGGGCGGCGATCGACGCGGCGGCCGAGCACCTCAACGCCCGCAACCTGGCCGGTCTGCCGGCCGTGCGCGCGCGGTTGGGGCGGGCGGACGCGGCCACGGCGGCGGCCCAGCTGGTGGTGGCCGAGGCGGCCCGCCGGGTGGACGAGACGCCGGGTGACGCGGAGACCAACCGTTGGGTGTGGCGGGCGAAGCTGCTCGCCGGCACCACGGCCGCCGAGGTGGCGGCGTCGATGCTGGAGGCGGCGGGCACCTCGGCGACGCGGCGCGGCCACCCGTTGGAGCGTCTCTACCGGGACGCCCGCTGCGGCTCGCTGCATCCGGCCACGTCGGACGTCTGCGCCGACTGGCTCGGTATTGCCGCGCTGGGCGGGGATCCGGACCGTGACGGATCGGCCCCACGTTGGTGAGCCGGTGCGGCTGGACCGGCGCGGGGGATCGGCTGGCCGGGATGGCCGGGGGGGAGGAGTCGGGGGAGGATCGGGTCGGACGAGAGGTGGGGATCGTGGCCGTACCAGTGATCGCGGGGCTCGGGACGGCACAGCCGCCGTCCGCTTCGCAGGACGAGTTGTGGGAGGGCTTCTTCTCCCGGCACTTCTCCGGCACCACCCGGTCGTTGGCCCAGCGGATCTTCGCGAACTCGGGGGTGACGCGCCGACAGGCCGCGGTCAATCCCCTGCTGGAGGACGTCTCGGACTGGCCGACCGAACGCCGGATGCGCCGCTACCAGGTGGAGGCGCTGCCGCTGGGCAAGGAGGCGGTCGGCCGTGCGCTGACCGCGGCCGGGCTGGGCGCCGGCGACATCGGGCTGTTCATCGTCTGTTCCTGCACCGGGTACGCCACCCCCGGGCTCGACATCCTGCTCGCCCGGGATCTCGGCATGGCTCCGGACACCCAGCGGATGTTCGTCGGTCACATGGGCTGTTACGCGGCGCTGCCGGGGCTGGGCGCGGCGAGCGACTTCGTCACCGCCCGGGGCCGTCCAGCGTTGCTGCTCTGCGCGGAGCTGACGAGCCTGCACATCCAGCCGTCCAGCGCCCGGGTGGACACCCAGCAGATCGTCTCGCATGCGCTCTTCTCGGACGCCGCGGTCGCCGCCGTGGTGATGCCGGGCGGCCCGGGGTACGTCATGCGTGAGGTCACCTCGATCACCGACACGTCCACCGCCGACCACATGACGTGGGACGTCACCGACGCGGGCTTCCGGATGGGGTTGTCGCCGAAGGTGCCGCAGGTGCTCTCCCGGCACGTCCGTGGGCTGGTCGACGACCTGCTGGCCCGGCACGGCACCACGGTCTCCGAGGTGGACGGCTGGGCGGTGCACCCGGGCGGGCCGCGCATCCTCAACGTGGTCGAGCGGGAGCTGGCCCTCCCGCCGCAGGCGCTGGCGGCGTCCCGGGCGACGCTCGACGAGCACGGCAACTGCTCCTCCCCGACCGTGCTGCTGATCCTCGATCGGCTGAGCCGCGCGACGGCGGCGCCCCGGCGGATCGTCATGCTGGCGTTCGGTCCCGGCCTCACCCTGTACGCCGTGCTGCTCGATCGACAGGGCTGATCGCCGCGCGACCCGGCCGGTACGCTCGCCGCATGGATGCTGCGGCGGACGACCGGCTGCGTTCGGCGGCGCTGGTCGGGGTGGCCCTGGCCGCCCTGGCCGTCGGCGGCTGGTGGTGGCGTGCCGCCGCGCCCGCTGCGACGGCCCAGCCGGCTCCCACCCCGACCGTCCGGCCGGACGAGATCGGGCCGGGAAGTGGCACGCCTTCCGGCGTGCCCGACGTGCGGCGCACGGTGCAGCTGGATTCGGAGACGAGTGTGATCGCCCGCGAGGGGGAGACCTCGTCGGTGTGGATCGACCCGGAGACGGGCAGGATCACCGACCTTGACGGCCCCGCGGATGAGTTCGTATCCCAGGGGGACCCGGCGGACGGGCTGCCCGGATTCAGCGCGACGATCTGGCGGGAGCGGGCGACGCTCACCCCTGGAAAGAGCGTGATCCGGGAGGCCTCGGGCGACGGCGGCCGCTATCTGCTGCAGTACCGCTGCACCCGGCCGGGCGGCATGCTGGTGGTGGTCACCGGCGCGCGGCTGACGGGACCGTCCCGGATCGACTGTGACGGCGCGCTCAACATGGCCGACGTCGACGCGATCGGTGGCCCGATCCGGGTGTCGCTGTCGACGGCCGGCGAGGAGCCGGTCGACGTCGAGGCTCAATTCGTCGAGCTGTCCTGACCCGAGCCGTACGTCCGGCGTTCGCTGGCCGGGCCGTCCGGCGAGGCCACCTCAGCGGGCGAGGGCGGTCAGGTCCTCCCGGTACGCGTCGACCGGCCCCACTTCGGGTAGCACCCGGGTCACCACGCCGGCGCGGTCGACCAGCAGTGCGGTCGCGGTGTCGTTGCGCGCCGGCTCGCCCAGGAACGAGCGCAGCCCGCCAGCGGGGTCGGCCAGGGCGCGGACGTCCCGCCCGACCGGCGGTGGGGCGGTAACCGCCCGCCCTCCGCTGACGGTGACCACGGCCACCCCGGCGGGCGCCGCCGCCACGGCCTCGGCCACCCGGTCCGCGCACGGGCAGCCGTCCACCAGGATGATCATGGCGGGCAGTAGGCCGCGCAGGGGTACCGGTGACTGGCCGGCGTCGACCAGGTCCAGCGCGGGCAGCGCCCGCCCGGCGAGGGGCGCGGGTGGCGCGTAGGGAGCCGGGGTCGGGCGGTCGGCGCCACGGTTGGCGCGCGGCCAGGTGACCGCCAGCAGGCCGGCCAGTGTGGTGAGCACGGCCACCAGCAGGATCAGCAGTGGCAGGGCCATGGCGCGGTGCCCACCCGGTAGGCCGGTGGTCCGGCGCAGCTCACGGCGGATCTGGGCGGCCTCGGTGGCGAGTGCGGACGCGTCGTCGGGGACGACCACCCGACCCCACTCGGGTGGCAGGTCGGGCAGCCCGTGGCCCTCTGCGTCCGGCTTGCCCATCGGACCCCCTGGCAGCGTCTCGAGAGCGGAGTGTGGTGCTGCCTCCAGCGTCCCGCACCGGGGGCACCTCCCGCTACACCTGGGCGCGGTCCCGCCCGGCGGGATACCATGAGGTGAGCGCATAGCCCTTGATCTCGACGTTCTGTTCACCCGTACCGGGAAGTCATCCGTGCGTTACGGAGCGTGTTCGAACCATCGGTTTGACCGCCTGTCAAGCTGAAGAAAGACCTCTCACAGGGCCCCTGAGCTGCGCCAACGGTCAGGACATCGGTGAGACATCGGTGCCTGACCGTGTTACCCTAGACACAGCGAAAGGGGTTTCGAACCTATGGTTTTCAGTGTCGGCGAGACCGTTGTTTACCCCCACCACGGGGCCGCACTCATCGAGGCAATCGAGACTCGGGTCATCAAGGGCGAGCCTAAGCAGTACCTCGTCCTGAGGGTCGCGCAGGGTGACCTGACGGTCCGGGTGCCGGCCGAGAACGCCGAGATCGTGGGCGTGCGTGAGGTGGTCGGCGAAGAGGGCCTCGGCAAGGTCTTCGACGTTCTTCGGGCACCGCACACCGAGGAGCCGACCAATTGGTCGCGGCGTTACAAGGCCAACCTGGAGAAGCTGGCCTCCGGCAACCCGCTGAAGGTCGCCGAGGTCGTGCGTGACCTGTGGCGTCGGGAGCGGGAGCGGGGCCTTTCCGCGGGCGAGAAGCGGATGCTCGCCAAGGCCCGTGACATCCTCGTCGGCGAGGTCGCGCTGGCGGAGAAGAGCACCAAGGACGAGGCGGAGACGCTGCTCGACAAGGTGCTCACCGAGGCCTAGTCCGCACAGCATCGTCGTACCCAATTCGTAGCGAAGAAACCACCGAGGACCGCGACGTGACCGCGCAGCTGAATCCGCGCGGTGACGTCGCGGTCCTCGTGCCTGCGGCGGGTGCCGGCGTACGGCTCGGCCCCGGCCGACCCAAGGCGCTGCGCCTGCTCGCCGGGGAGCCGCTGCTGGTGCACGCCGTGCGCCGGCTGGCCGCCGCACCCTCGGTGCACACGATCGTGGTGGCCGCCCCGGCTGCCGAGGTGACGGCCGTCCGCGAGTTGCTCGCACCGGTCGCCCCGGTGACCGTGGTGCCTGGCGGCGCGGAGCGGCAGGCGTCGGTGGCCGCCGCGCTGGCCGCGGTGCCCGCCGGTCCGACGATCATCCTGGTGCACGACGCCGCCCGTGCGCTGACGCCGCCGGAGCTGGTGGAGTCCGTCGCGGCGGCTGTCCGCGACGGGCGGGACGCGGTCATCCCGGTGCTGCCGGTCGTCGACACGATCAAGGAGGTCGGCGCCGACGAGGTGGTGCTCGGCACCGTGGACCGGTCCGCCCTGCGCGCGGTGCAGACACCGCAGGGCTTCCGCCGGTCCGTGCTCACTGCCGCGCACGCCGCGGCCGGCGATCCGCTCACCGACGACGCCGGGCTGGTCGAGAAGCAGGGCATCGCGGTGAGCTGCGTGCCCGGCTCGGAGTACGCGCTGAAGATCACTCGCCCGTTCGACCTCGCGCTGGCCGAGCATCTGCTCGCGGCCGCCGATTGACGCGTACCCTCGGTTCATGATCGTTCCCCGGGTGGCCGTCGGCACCGACGTGCACGCGTTCGAGCCCGGCCGGCCCTGCTGGGTGGCCGGCCTGCTCTGGCCCGACCAGGACGGCCTCGCCGGGCACTCGGACGCCGACGTGGCCGCGCACGCCGCCTGCAACGCGCTGCTCTCCGCCGCCGGTCTGGGTGATCTCGGTTCCGCCTTCGGGGTGGGCCAGCCGGAGTGGGCGGGCGCGTCCGGGGTGGCCCTGCTGACCGAGACGGCACGCCGGGTGCGGGCCGCCGGCCTGGAGATCGGCAACGTCTCCGTGCAGATCGTCGGCAACCGACCCAAGATCGGCCGGCGCCGCGCGGAGGCCCAGCAGGTTCTCTCCGCTGCCGTCGGTGCCCCGGTCACCGTCTCCGCCGCGACCACCGACGGGCTCGGCTTCACCGGCCGCGAGGAAGGGCTCGCCGGCATCGCGGTGGCCCTGGTGTACGACGCGCCGGCCACCTAGGCTCGCCGCGATGTCCAGCGACCCCGCCTCCGACCGTTCCGCCGCCGACGGCTACCTCGAGCGCGCCCAGCTCCTCGCCGAACTCGGTCGCCACGACGAGGCGGCCGGGGAACTGACCTATGGGCTCGCGCTGAAGCCCGACGACCCGGAAGCGCTCACCATGCTGGCCCGCGTACACCTGGCGGCCGGCCGGCCGGTCGACGCGCTCACCGCCGCCGACGCGGCCGTGGCCGCCGCACCGGAGGCACTCCCGCCGCTGGTCGCCCGGGGCATGGCGCTGGCCGACCTGGAGCGCTACGCCGAGTCGGCCGCCACCGCCGACCAGCTCCTCGCGCTCGGCCCGGCGGACGCGTACGCCCAGCGCAGCGCGGCGGCGCTCCTGGCCGATTCGCGCAACGGCCAGCCGGCGCTGAACGCGGCCTGGCGCGGGGTCGAGCTGACCCCGGACGAACCGCAGGCGCACCTGGTGCTCGGCCTGGTGGCGGCCCGGCTGGAGCTGTTCGACCTGGCCGAGCGGGCCTACCGCGAGGCGCTGCGGCTCGACCCGCGCCTCGCCGACGCCCGGCACGACGTGGGTGTCATCCGGCTGGAGCAGCGCCGCTGGTCGGAGGCGTTGGAACACCTCGCCGAGGCGGCCACGATCAGCCCGCGCCGGATGGACTCCGGGCGGACCATCGCGTACGGCCTGCATCGTCTGGTGCTCTACGGCGCTGGTTGGTCGCTGGTGGCCGCGGTGGTCGTGGCCTTCGCCGCCTCGGCGAACGACGGCTTCTCCCGCGTCCTGGCGGTGCTCGCCGCGCTCACCGGGGCGATCGTCGTCTGGCAGCTCGCGGCTCGGCTGCCGGGGCTGACCCGGACCGTCCTACCCGCCCTGCTGCACTCGGACCGGACGATGGCCCTGGCGATCTACGCCGTGGCGGCCGCGCCGGTGCTGCTCCTGGTGTACGCGGTGGTCGGCTCGCCGTGGCCGCTCGTACTGGCCATCGCCGCCACCGCGGTCGCCGAATTCGCCATCTTCACCCGCACGGCCATCCGCTCGTGATCTAGGCGCGACGCGCCCACGTCCAGGCGTAGCCGTCGTCCTCGCAGGCGGGGGCCGCGTCGCAGAGGTCCAGCGGGCGGAAGGTGTCGACCATGACGGCCAGTTCGTCGAAGTAGTCCGCACCGATGGAGCGCTCGGCGGCGCCCGGCTGGGGGCCGTGGGTGAAGCCGGACGGGTGCAGCGAGATCGAGCCCTGCTCGATGCCGGAGCCGCGCCGGGCCTCGTAGTTGCCGCCGGTGTAGAAGAGCATCTCGTCGGAGTCGACGTTGTGGTGGTTGTACGGCACCGGGATCGAGTCCGGGTGGTAGTCGACCTTGCGGGGAACGAACGAGCAGATGACGAAGTTCGGGCCCTGGAAGGTCTGGTGCACGGGCGGGGGCTGGTGGATCCGGCCCGTGATCGGCTCGAAGTCGTGGATGGAGAACGCCCACGGGTAGAGGTGCCCGTCCCAGCCGACCACGTCGAACGGGTGGTTCGCGTAGACGTAGCGGGTCCAGCCACGCCGGTGCCGGACCAGCACCTCCGCCTCCTCGCCGTCGACGAGCAGCGGGGCGTCCGGGCCGCGGACGTCGCGCTCGCAGTATGGCGAGTGCTCCAGGAACTGGCCCCGGACCGAGAGGTAGCGCTTGGGCGGGCCGATGTGCCCGGACGCCTCGACGGTGAGCAGCCGGACGGGCTGCTCGCCGGTGGGCACGAGCCGGTGGATGGTCGAGGTGGGGATGACGACGTAGTCGCCGGCCACCGCGTCCAGCACGCCGAACGGGGACTCGACCCGCAGCGCCCCCGACTCGACGTAGAGGCAGTGGTCGCCGGTGGCGTCGCGGAACAGTGGCGACGGCCGGTCGGCGAGCACGTACCCGATCCGTACGTCGTCGTTGGCGAGCAGGTACTGCCGGCCGAGGACCGGGTCGGCACCGCCGGCGTCGAGCTTGTGGGTGCGCAGGTGGCGAGGCTTGAGCGGCAGGTTCGGCGTCCGGGTGAACGCCGGCGGGGTGAACTCGTCGGCAGCCAGGATCGCGGTGGGCGCGCGCCGGTGGTAGAGAAGGGACGAGTCGGAGGAGAAGCCCTCCTGGCCCATCAGCTCCTCGGCGTAGAGGCTGCCGTCGGGCTGACGGAACTGGGTGTGGCGCTTGCGCGGCACCTCGCCGACGCTGCGGTAGTACGGCATCTCGCCTCCCGATATGTCCCGTCAACCGGCCGGGGGCGTCCGATAATCGGACGCTGTTGTCCGTTCCTTGTAGCGTCCCGTACATTCTTGTTCCGTGTCAACGCAGGTGCCCGCACTCCTCGACGGCCTGGTGGATGACGCCGCCGTCTTCCCTCCGGGCAGCGCCGCGCTGCCCGACGCCCTGTCCGCCCACCGCGGGCACCGCGCCGCCTGGTACACCGACCTGGTCGGCCCGCTGCTGGTCCCGGCCTCGACCGTCGCCGCGGGCGAGCTGAGTGGTCTCGTCGACCCCGCCGAGGGCCTGGTGGTCGGCGTGATCGGAGACACCGGGATCGGGAACCTGCCCTTCGCGCTGTCGTTCCTGGCGCCGGACGGCGTCACCGCCCGGCAGGTCGAGGTGGCGGTCGCCCGGCGGGGCGAGGATCCGCTGCCCGGCATCGCCGAGCTGCTGCGGGTGGCCGATTCCCTGCCCGACGTCGAGGCCGTCTACGCCGAGCTGCCGCTGACCTTCGGGCTGACGGGCGCGCTGGACGCGCTCGCCGCCGCCCGGGCCGACGGGGTGCCGGTCGCGGCCAAGTTCCGCACCGGTGGGTTGGCCGCCGAGCTATTCCCCACGCCGGCCGAGCTGGCCGCGGTTATCTGCGCCTGCCGGGACCGGGACCTGCCGTTCAAGCTGACCGCGGGGCTGCACCAGGCGGTCCGCCACCTCGACCCGGAGACCGGGTTCACCCACCACGGCTACGCCAACGTGCTGGCCGCGACGTTGGCGGCCGCCGAGGGCGACGGCGTGGGCACGGTCGCCGAGCTGCTCATCGTCACCGATCCGCGCCCGCTGCTGGAGCGCACGAACGGCCGGCTGGACGCGCTCCGCCCGCTCTGGGTCGGCTTCGGCTCGTGCAGCATCCTGGAACCACTGACCGATCTGATCCGGCTGGGGCTGGTGAACGGGGGCTACGACGCATGACCTGGGTGACCGGTGTCGACGGTTCGCCGTACGGGGTGACGAACCTGCCGTACGGGGTGTTTCGGTCCGACGGGGGTCGGCCGCGGATCGGCGTGCGGATCGGTTCGTGGGTGCTCGACCTGGCCGCGGCGGAGGCCGCCGAGCTGGTGCTGGCCGCCGGGACGCTGTGCCGGCCCACTCTCAACGACTTCATGGCGCTGGGCCGTCCGCAGTGGACGGCCGTGCGGCGGCGGATCACCGAACTGCTGACCGACCCGGCGCACCGGGCCGAGGTGGAGCCGCTGCTGGTGCCGCTGGATGAGGTGGAGTTGCTGCTCCCGGTCGACGTGGCCGACTACGTCGACTTCTACTCCTCCGAGCACCATGCGTCGAACGTCGGGCAGATCTTCCGCCCGGGCCAGCCGCCGTTGCTGCCCAACTGGAAGCACCTGCCGATCGGCTACCACGGGCGGGCCGGCACGGTGGTGGTCTCCGGGACGCCGGTTATCCGCCCGACCGGCCAGCGCGCCTCCGCCGAGGGCCCGGTCACCGGCCCGTCCGTACGCCTCGACATCGAGGCTGAGGTCGGCTTCGTGGTCGGCGTTCCCAGCCCGCTGGGCGCCCGGGTGTCCGTCGACGACTTCGCCGACCACGTCTTCGGCGTGGTGCTGGTCAACGACTGGTCGGCGCGGGACATCCAGGCCTGGGAGTACCAGCCGCTCGGGCCGTTCCTGGGCAAGTCCTTCGCCACCTCGATCTCGGCCTGGGTGACGCCACTCGACGCGCTCGCTGACGCCTTCGTGCCGGCGCCGGACCAGGACCCGCCGGTCGTCGGCTACCTGCGGGACGTGCCGCACCTGGGGCTGGACCTCCGGCTGGCCGTCGAATGGAACGGCGAGCGGGTCAGCGAGCCGCCGTTCGCCACCATGTACTGGACGCCGGCCCAGCAGTTGGCGCACCTCACCGTCAACGGCGCGTCCCTGCGCACCGGCGACCTGTACGCCTCGGGCACCGTCTCCGGCCCGGACCGTGGGCAGGTCGGCTCGTTCCTGGAGCTGACCTGGGGCGGGGCAGAGCCGGTGAAGCTCGGCGGGGAGAGTCGCACCTTCCTCGCCGACGGCGACACGGTGACCATCACCGCCACCGCTCCCGGCCCGGACGGCACCACCGTCGCCCTCGGCGAGGTCACCGGGACGGTCCGTCCGGCCCGCTGATCCGGGCACCCCTTGACCGGCCGGTCGGACCGGGTTCGGGGGTCGTGCTGGACCCAGTGTGGGCCCGTCCGGGGAACCGTCTCGTCGATGGGACTGATGATCGCACCGGCTGTGCGATCACCGATCCGGGTTACCCCGTTGATCGTCGCGGATTCCATCGCCGCCCCGCCGCCCGGTACGGGCCGGGCCGCGCCCGGCTGCCAGCGGTGGGGCACCCCATCGCACACGGAGGTAGGACGATGCACGATTTCGCGGGCGCGGTATGGCGTACCAGCAGCCGTTCCAACGACCAGGGGCTCTGCGTGGAGGTGGCGGACAACCTGGTCGACGTCGTCGGTCTGGTCGCGGTCCGCGACTCCAAGGACCAGGCCGGTCCCACACTCGCCGTCAGCCCGCCGGGATGGACGGCGTTCATCGGCGCGATCCGGGCCGGTCGCTTCGATCGCTGACCGCCGTACCGGTCGCTGACCGCCGCCGATCGGCCGGGCGAAACGGACAACGTGGCCTCCGGGCGGTGGAAATTCCGTCCCGGAGGCCCCGTCCGGCCCTTACCCCGCGTACCGTCGAGGACACGGGAGGGTGGCATGTCGACGGTGGCGGTTACCGGGTTCATCGAGGCGCACGCCGTCGACGTCTGGCGTCTACTGACCGACCTTCCCGGCCGTGCGGCCCGGCTGAGCGCCGCCGGCCCGGTCGAGCTGCTCACCCCGGGTCCGTTCGGGCCCGGCACCGCGTGGCGCGAGGAGCGCACCCAGCCGGGCGGCGGCACGCTGACCGAGGAGTTCCTGGTGGTGGAGGCGCGCGCCCCACACCGGCTGGTGCTCTGTTCCTCCGGTGCCGGTGTGGACTACCGGATCACCTGGAGCCTGCGGTCGGTCCAGCGTCGCCGTCGTGGCTGCACGGCGGTCACCGTCACCCAGGAGGCGGTGCCGACCGCCCCGTACGGCCGGGTGGTGGCGCTGCTGCTCGGTGGGCTCGCCGCCCGGGCGGTGGAGGTGGCGCTTCGGCGTGATCTCGCCGACCTGGCCCTCGTGGCCGGCGCCACCGGCTCCGTCGAAGCAGCCTGACCTTCATCCGTCCGGTTCCACCGCCGATGTCCCCGCCGGTCGGCGCGACCTGACCAGGGTCCGACGGGTTCCGCTGGGTAGGGTGCCGGGCGGAGGTGCGGCATGGGGTTCCCGAAGGGCCGACGACGGCTCGTGATGGCGGTCGTGGCGCTGCTCGCCACCGCGGCGGTCGCGGTCATCGTCCACCGGGTGCTCGCGCCGGCCGAGGTGAGCACGGTGGCACGGGGGACGTACCCGGCCGCGGCTCAGCCGGCCGTCGGTGTGGTCGGTCGGCTGCCGGTCGCCCCGTTGATCGTGGACGCGCGGCTGCGGGTGTACGCCGCGCACCGCCAAGTCTATGCCGACCGGCCGGTCGACGGGCGGCGCCGGACCAGCCCGTACTGGTCGTACCGGCGCTGGCCGGCGGAGCTGACCGGGGTGGTGGCCAGCGGCAGGACCGTGGTCAGCCGCTGGTCCGACGGCCGTCTGGTCGCGCTCGACGCGTCGACCGGGCGGGTGCTCTGGCGAGCCGACGGCCCGGTGCCCGCCCGGGGTGGGCCGGTGGTCCGGCGTACCGGGGCGGCAACGGTCTGGGATCCGCGCGGGATCTACCTCACCGACCTCAAGGACGGCCGGACGGTGCTGGTGGTCACCGGAGACACCCAGGCGCGCGGGGTGGCGCTGAGCGGCGGCCGGGAGCTGTGGCGGGTCGACCTGCCCGGAGGCTGCCGCGACGACGTCGGCACCACCTCCTCCGGCCAGCTGATCGGCGTCGACAACTGCGCCGGCCCGGCCACGGTCGAGTTCCGGGACGCGGTGACCGGCATGGTGCGCGAGCGCTGGCGGCCGCCGAACGGCCCGGACGGGCTGGTGGCGACACCGCTCGGTTGCCGTACCGGGCGGTCGGACTGCCCGGGGCTGCGGACCGCCGGGCCGGGTGACGCGGGTGGCCGGGGGTGGCTGCTAGGCGCCGGTGAGCCGATCGCCGCCCCCGCGCTGGACTCGTCCGGCACCATCCTGGCCGGCGAGCAGGCGATCACCGTGCTCGACGGTGTGGCCGTTGGTCGGTCGACCCGCTCCGGTGCCGAGCTGTGGCGGGTCGACGGGCTGGGACGGGCCCGGGTGCTCGCCGCCCAACCCGGCCGGGTGCACCTGCTGACCGACGAGAACGACCTGGTGACGCTCGATCCGGTGACCGGTAGGCAGCTCTCTCGCTTCACGCTCAACGTCGGCTCGGACGGGACCGGCTGGGCGCCCGGGGCGGTGGCGGCGGCGGACGGCTACCTCGCGGTGGAACGGCTCCGCGAGCCGGTCGACCCGACCGGGGACGACCAGCGGTACTACCTGACCGCCGAGACGGTGGTCCTGGCCGCCACCTGATCGGTTGGCTGGTGGTGCGCCGTCGGCGACCGGAGTGAGCCGGCGAGTCAGACCAGTGCCGCCTCCGCGGCGGCCAGGAACGCGTCGTTCTCGGCCGGAGTGCCGATGGTGACGCGGACCCCGTCCCCGGCGAACGGGCGGACGATGACCCCGCGCGCCTCGCACGACTTGCCGAACGCCACCGCCCGGTCGCCCAGCGGCAGCCAGATGAAGTTGGCCTGGCTGGTGGGGACGTCGGGCACGAACTTGCGCACCGCCTCGGTGACCCGGTCCCGCTCGGCGACGACCAGGGCACAACGGCGCTCCATCTCCGGAGCCTGGGCCAGCGCGGCAAGAGCCCCGGCCTGGGCGGCCGTGCTGGTGGAGAACGGGGTCACCACCTTGCGGATCGCCGCCGCCACGACCGGCTGGGCGACCAGCCAGCCCACCCGCAGCCCAGCCAGGCCCCACGCCTTGGACAGGGTGCGCAGCACCGCCACGTTCGGCCGGTCCAGGTAGTCGAGCCCGTCCGGCACCTCCGGGTCGGTGACGAACTCCCGGTATGCCTCGTCGATGACCACCAGCACGTCGTCCGGCACCGCGTCGAGGAACCGGTCCAGCTCCGCCCGGCGTACCGCAGTGCCGGTGGGGTTGTTCGGGTTGCAGACCAGGACCATCCGGGTCCGGTCGGTCACCGCCGCGGCCAGCGCCGCCAGGTCGTGCCCGTGCCCGGCGTCGTTGGGCACGCGCACGCTGGTCGCGCCGCTGGTCGCCGCAATGATCGGGTACGCCTCGAACGACCGCCACGAGTAGAGCAGTTCGTCGCCGGGCAGGCAGGTGGCCCGCACCAGGTGCTCGGCGAGCGCCACCGACCCGCAGCCGGTGGCGATCCGGTCGGCGTCCACCCCGTACCGCTGGGCCAGCGCGTCGCGCAACGCGACCACGCCCATGTCCGGGTAGCGGTGCGAAGCGGCGAGCGCCTCGGTGACCGCCTCCACCACACCGGGCAGCGGCCCGTACGGCACCTCGTTGCTGGCCAGCTTGATCGCCTCCGGCAGACCCAGCTCACGCGCCAGGTCGGCGGGGCTGCGCCCCGGTACGTAGCTGGGCAGCGCGTCGAGGTCGGCGCGGGTCAGCCGCAGCGCCGGCTGGTGACGTCCGGAGTCGGTCATGGGGTTTCTCCCGAGGGCTCGTTGCTGTCGTTCTGGGTGGCGGAACCGGTGGTGCGGGGGACCTGGACGACCACCGTCTGCGCACGTCTGTCGTGCAGCGCCTGACGGAGCGGGTGGTCGAAGAGCGGGGAGAGGGCGTCGACCAATTGCAGCAGCAGGCCGAGCCCGGCGCAGTACCAGAGCAGGGTGGGCATGCCGAGCGTGGTCCACCGGCTCAGCGCCGAGCCGAAGCCCAGCGGCTGGTCGGCGGCGAGCGGCACGGCGCGGATCCGCATCACCCGCTTGCCGATGGTCTGCCCGCCAGCGGCCATGGCGGGCACCTCGTACGCCAGCCAGAGCGCCGTGGCGATCACCAGGATCACCACCAGGAGAAGCCCGGCCTGTTCGCCAGGCACCGGCATCCCCTCGGCGGAGGTGTCGCCGCGCGCTGCTCGCCGGAAAAGTTCCCGCCAGTACGGCGCCCACTCCTGGACCCACCGCCAGACGAACCAGCCGTTGACCAGTGCGTTCAGCGCGAAGACGAGGCCAAAGTCGATCAGTCGGGCGGTGAACCGCTGGCCGTAGCCGGCCAACGCCAGCCCGTGCGGGCGCGGCTCGGGCGGCCGTCCAGGCCAGCCGGGAGGAGCACCGTGCGGCGCCCAGCCGGGCGGAACACCGTGCGGTGCCCAGCCGGGGGGACCCGCCTGCGGTCCCCAGCCCGGGCCGTGCCCCGGCTGTGTGCCCGGCCCTGGCTGTGGACCTGGACCGTGGTGTGGCGACCAGCCCGGCGCGGCGGTCACCGGGCCGGGAGCGGCCGGCGGTGCCGGCGCGGCCGGGGTGACCGGGACGGGTGGCGGCTCGACCGGGGGTGGCCCGTCCGGCGGAGTCTCGTCGACGGGGATGGGCGCGCCGAGCCAGCCCTCGCCGTCCCAGTAGCGCCGGGTCTCACGGTCGGCCGGGTCGACGTACCAGCCAGGTTGCACGCTCACGCCGCCGCTCCGCTTCGCTGCGCGCCGGCGCGAGGCGCCACGCTACTGAGCCTGATGGTTCGCTCGCTGCGCTCGCTCACGAGGACACCTTAACGACGACGGTTCCGGCGACCTTGTCGTGGAGGCACTGCTGCCAGGGCTTATCCCAGAGCTGCCACAACCCGTCGAGATAGCTCAGACCGGGAATCAGGCCGGCGCCCTGCTGCACCAGGTACCGCTTGGCGGCGGCCCGACGGTCGAGGGTGCGGGCCGGGTCGAGCGGAACGATCCGCAGCTTCATGCTCTTCTTGCCGAACGTCTGGCCGCTCTTGAACATCATCTCGACGTAGTAGACGTACCCGATCACCAGCGAGATCGCGAAGACCGCGAGTTCGATCCACAGCAACGGCAGCAGGAAATCGTTGAGGAAGTCAGGCTCGCGGAGGGTGCCGTCCGGCGCGACCTGGAAGAGGTCGGGCATGACGACGATCATGAAGATGATCATTGCGGGTACGGCGAGCACCATGCCGATCACCAGGAAGACCGCGGTGTCGATCAGAGCGGCCAGCAGCCGGTCGGCGAAGCTGGCCAGCGGCTGCCCGCCGGGGCTCAGTGCCGGTGGCGGGGTCACCGGTCGGGGCGGCCCGGCGTACCACGGCGCCGGGGCGTATCCGGGCGGAGCGTACTGCGGCGGCACCGCGTACCCCTGGGGGTGTGGTCCGGGCGGCGGAGCGACGCCGCCGGCGGCGGGCGGGGGCCCACCGACCGGCGGCGTCGGGTACGACGGAGGCTGCGTCACGCTCGCAAGTGTTACAGGTTGCCGCGGGCTTCCTGCTCCCGCTCGATGGCCTGGAAGAGCGCCTTGAAGTTGCCCTTGCCGAAGCCGAGCGAGCCGTGCCGCTCGATCAACTCGAAGAAGACGGTCGGCCGGTCCTGCACGGGCTTGGTGAAGATCTGGAGCAGGTAGCCGTCCTCGTCCCGGTCGACCAGGATCCTGCGGGCCTTCAGCTCCTCGATCGGCACCCGCACGTTGCCGATCCGGGCACGCAGCTCCGGGTCCTCGTAGTACGAGTCCGGGGTGTCCAGGAACTCCACCCCGGCGGCCCGCATCGCGTCGACGCTGGCCAGGATGTCGTTGGTGGCGACGGCGATGTGCTGGGCGCCCGGGCCCTGGTAGAACTCGAGGTACTCGTCGATCTGCGACTTCTTGCGCGCGATCGCCGGCTCGTTGAGCGGGAACTTCACCTTGCGGGTGCCGCTCGCCACGACCTTGCTCATCAGCGCCGAGTAGTCGGTGGCGATGTCGTCGCCGATGAACTCCGCCATGTTGGTGAAGCCCATCACCCGCTTGTAGAACTCGACCCACTCGTCCATCCGGCCCAGTTCCACGTTGCCGACCACGTGGTCGACGGCCTGGAAGAAGCGCTTCGGCTGGATGCCGGCGTCGATCATCGGCTGCCGGTCCACGATCGGGCTGCGGGCCACGAAGCCGGGCAGGAACGGGCCGGTGTAGCGGGACCGGTCGACCAGCGTGTGCCGGGTGTCACCGTACGCGGCGATGGCCGCCATCCGGACCGTGCCGTGCTCGTCGGTCACCTCGTGCGGCTCCACGACGCTGGTGGCGCCCTGGGCGATGGCGTGTGCGTACGCGGTGTCCACGTCCGGCACCTCGAGCGCAATGTCGCTCACCCCGTCGCTGTGCCGGGCCACGTGCTCGGCGCCGTCGGCGTCCGGGCGCACCGCGCCGGTCAGCACGAACCGGGCGGAGCCGCTGGTCAGCACGTACTGGGCGTGGTCCCGGTAGCCCTGCTCGGGGCCGCGGTACGCCACGCAGGTCATGCCGAACGCGGTGGAGTAGTAGTGCGCGGCCTGCTTGGCGTTGCCGACCAGGAAGTGCACGTGGTCGAGGCCCTTCACCGGGAAGGGGTCGTGGCTGATGTCGTGGTCGACGGCGCCGACGAGCCGGTCGACGTCGACGTCCTCGGTCGACTGGGGTCGGTCGATCGCCTGGGTCATGGTGGCCTCCCTCGCGTACCGGCCGGCCTCGTGGGCCGCCGTGGTTGGTTCCTGTGGCGAGGATCGCTGTGCCGGCCCCGACTGGGCAACTGTCGGAGTAAAAGCTGGTCAGGTTGCACATTCGGTATGGTCTGAACCCATGAATGGTGAGCAGGCTGTACAGCTCGACACGCTCGACGTGCGTTTGATCGAACTGCTCGCCGAGGAGCCGCGGATCGGCGTGCTGGAGTGCTCCCGGCGGCTCGGGGTGGCCCGAGGCACCGTGCAGGCCCGGCTGGACAAGCTGGTCGACCGGGGAGTCATCGGCGGGTTCGGCCCGGAGATCTCACCGGCCGCGATCGGGTTCGGGGTGACCAGCTTCGTCACCCTGGAGATCAGTCAGCGGCACGGCCACGACCCGGTCACCGCCCACCTGGCCGCCATTCCCGAGGTGCTGGAGGCGCACACCATCACCGGTTCCAGTGACCTGCTCTGCCGGATCGTGGCCCGCTCCAACACGGACCTGCAGCGGGTCATCGACCAGATCGTGTCGTCCGTTGGGATCACTCGGGCTTCGACGATCATCGCGCTGGCCGAGCAGATCCCGTACCGCACGCTGCCGCTGGTGCGCAGTGCCGTACGGACCGAAGGAAGGGCACCTTCTTAACGCCTCCGGTAGAGGAAGGGCCCCCTGTTAACACCTCCGGCCGCAGAAAGCGCGGCGACACGGCGGCGCGGGCGTACGAAAGATCCGTGATCGTGGCTACCGTGTGCGTGTGGCGAAGGGGAGCGTGCGCGGCGGGCTGCTGCTTGGCCTCGCCGTGGTGGTCGCCCTCGCCGCGACCGGCGTGTGGAACCCTTTCCCGGGCCTGTGGGACTGGGTGGACCGCAGTGAACCCATCTCCGAGCCGGACGTGGTCTGGCAGGTGCGGGCCGGCGGCACCCCGCGCAGCGTGACCATCGCCGGCGACACGGTGGTGGTCGAGCAGCGCACCCGGGTCGAAGCCCGCAGCCTCGCCACCGGCGCTCAGCTCTGGGAGCGCAAGGCGGACTGGTCCGCGGTGGCCGGCGGCGACCGGGACCCGGTGGTCGCGGTAGGAAAGCTCCTGGTCAAGGGGTACGAGCTGCTCGACCCCAGCACCGGGGTGACCCGGCGACGTGACGACGACGCGGTTGCCGTCTGGACGTACCGCAACCTGCTGCTGGACGCCCACTGCACCGACGCCACCGACTGCACCCTGAGCGCCTGGGATCCGCGTGGCACCGCACCACTGTGGACGGCCTTCCTGCCCGGCGTGAGCAGCGGGCTGCTCGCCGACAACCCGGGTCTGCGCGGCACCCGCCGGCTCACCGCCACCCGGATCGACGACCGGGTGGCCGGACCGGAGCCGGTGCCACCACTGCTCGGGTTCCCGGTCGACGGTCGCGTGCACGTGGTCGACACCGCGACCGGCCGGGTGCTGCAGAACGTCGAGCCGGACCGGGACGAGCGGCTCTCCGTGGTGGGCGGTCGGATGCTGCGGATCGACGCCCGCTCCCAGGACGGCACCTGCTACTTCGCCATCTCCGCCCGCGACCCGGCTACCGGGCAGGAGGCCTGGCAGCGGGCCGGCGTCAACCTGCGGACCGCCGACAGCGCCGGCTGCGCCCAGCGCGAGGACCCGCAGGGCGCGCGGAACGTCCTGGTCGGGGTCGGCCCGGACGGCCGCGAGGCGGTCATCGACGGGTACGACGGGCGGCTGCTCTGGGTCGGCGAACCGGGTACCAAGCTGATCGCGGTCGACGACCGGTACGCCCTGTTCCGGGCCGCCGACAAGCGCTCGGTGGTGGCCCGCGAACTCGGCACCGACCGGGTTCTGTGGACCCGGCCCGCCGGCGGCAAGGCCGGCGCGGCGCTCACGCCGTACGCGGCGGTGGTCGCCGACGAGAAGCCGTCCCGGTTGGTCGCCGTGGACCCGCGCAGCGGCCGGGAGCTTGCCGCCCTGCGGACCCCCGCGAACGCCCTCGCCGTCGGGCCGCAGGGCATGATCGTCGGTGAGGGGCGGGAAATCGGGTACGTCCGCTTCGGCGCGACCGCCGGCGCCCCCGGCGCACCGCCCGACAGCGGCGGCATCCCCGGCCCGGGCGGCACCGGCCCCGCCCCCGGAGGCGACGACAACTGCGGGCCCAAGCGGGAACTCTGCGGCGACCCGGCCGGAGGCAAGGACGGCTGAGCGGGCGGTGCCGGCGCGGCCAGCCTCGGCCGGGCGGGACGCTGACCGGGACGAGCCGGGAGCTCGGCGGGGCCGGCGAATGAGAGCGGCATCCCAGGACCAGCCCGGCGGGTGGGAATGATCGACCGGCCTGCCCTAGGCTTGCCGCTCATGAGCAGTGCCGCCGCATTCTCGTACGCCCCCTTGCTGCCGACCGGCCCCGACCAGACCGACTACCGCCTGGTCACCGACGAGGGCGTGGACGTCGTACACGGCCCGGGAGGCCGCCGGTTCCTCACCGTGGAGCCGGCCGCGCTCACCGCCCTGACCGCCGAGGCGATGCACGACATCGCGCACTTCCTGCGCCCCGCGCACCTGGCTCAGCTCCGGGCGATCATCGACGACCCGGCCGCCTCGCCGAACGACCGGTTCGTGGCGCTGGATCTGCTGCGCAACGCCAACATCGCCGCCGGCGGGGTGCTGCCGATGTGTCAGGACACCGGCACCGCCATCGTGATGGGCAAGCGGGGCCGGCACGTTCTGACCGACGGGGCCGACGCCGAGGCCATCTCCCGGGGTGTCTACCAGGCGTACACCAAGCTGAACCTGCGTTACTCGCAGCTCGCCCCGCTGACCATGTGGGACGAGCGGAACACCGGCAGCAACCTGCCGGCCCAGGTCGAGCTGTACGCCGAGGACCCGGACGGGCACCCCGACGCGTACAAGTTCCTGTTCATGGCCAAGGGCGGCGGCTCGGCCAACAAGTCGTACCTCTACCAGGAGACGAAGGCGCTGCTCAACCCGACGCGGATGATGCAGTTCCTGGAGGAGAAGCTGCGGCTGATCGGCACCGCGGCCTGCCCGCCGTACCACCTGGCCATCGTCATCGGCGGCACCTCCGCCGAGTACGCCCTGAAGACCGCGAAGTACGCCAGCGCCAAGTACCTGGACGCGCTGCCCACCGCCGGCTCGATGAGCGCCCACGGCTTCCGGGACCTGGAGCTGGAGGCGGAGGTGCTGGAGCTGACCCGCAACTTCGGCATCGGCGCGCAGTTCGGTGGCCGGTACTTCTGCCATGACGTGCGGGTGGTCCGGCTGCCCCGGCACGGTGCCTCCTGCCCGGTGGCGATCGCGGTCTCCTGCTCGGCGGACCGGCAGGCGGTCGCCAAGATCACCCCGTCGGGTGTCTGGCTGGAGCGGCTGGAGACCGACCCGGCGCGCTTCCTGCCCGACGTCACCGACGATTCGCTCGACGCCGAGACGGTCGTCCGGGTCGACCTGAACCGGCCGATGGACGAGATCCGCGCCGAGCTGTCCAAGTACCCGGTGAAGACCCGGCTGTCGCTGTCCGGCCCGCTGGTGGTGGCCCGGGACATCGCGCACGCCAAGATCGCCGAGCGGCTGGACGCTGGCGAGCCGATGCCGCAGTACCTCCGCGACCACGCGGTCTACTACGCCGGCCCGGCCAAGACCCCCGAGGGGTACGCCTCCGGCTCATTCGGGCCGACCACCGCCGGCCGGATGGACGCCTATGTGGAGAAGTTCCAGGCCGCCGGCGGCTCGCAGGTGATGCTGGCCAAGGGCAACCGGTCTGGTCAGGTGACCCGCTCCTGCCAGCAGCACGGCGGCTTCTACCTCGGCTCGATCGGAGGCCCCGCCGCACGCCTTGCCCAGGACTGCATCAAGCACGTCGAGGTCCTGGAGTATCCGGAGCTGGGCATGGAGGCGATCTGGAAGATCGAGGTGGAGGACTTCCCCGCCTTCATCGTGGTCGACGACAAGGGCAACGACTTCTTCGCCGAGGTCACCAAGCCGGTGCTCACCGTCGGTCGTCGCTGACCCGCGTACGCGAAGGGGGCACCGGGCGATCAGCCCGACGCCCCCTTCTGTCGTCTGTGCTTCACCGACATCGGTGCGCCCGCCCCCGCTGGGGTGGGAACGGGCGCACCGCCCCCGTCGGATGTCGTCACCGACAACCCGGAGCGAGTCTCCGGCGCGTCGCTGTCGATCCGCTCTCAGATCACTATCGCCGGATCGAGGCGATCCGTGACCGTGGGGCTACTCTGCTGGAAGTTGCACCATCGATGCGGGGGAGCAGATGCGGTTCGGGATCCTGGGGCCTCTGCGGGTCGGCGGTGGCGAGTCCACCGTCACCGCCGGTCGCGACCGGATCGTGCTCGCCATGCTGCTGCTGCGGTCCGGCCGGTTGGTGCCGGTCGAGGAGCTGGTCGACGCAGTCTGGGAGGAGCGCCCACCGGCCACCGCCCGCGCACAGTTGCAGACCTGCGTGTCGCGGTTGCGGCGCCGGTTCGCCGAGCTCGGGCTGGCACCGGAGACCATCGTCACCGACCCGGCGGGGTACGGCGTGCGTACCGCGCCGGCTGACCTGGACGCCGAGGTCTTCACCCGCACTGTGGAGACTGCCCGGGCCGCTGTCTCGGCCGGTCGGTTGGTCGACGCGCGGGAACGGTTCCGCGCGGCCCTGGTGCTCTGGCGTGGGCCGGCACTCGGGGGCATCACCAGCCGCAGCGTCCGCCGCCGCGCCCAAGGGCTCGACGAGCAGCGCCTCACCGCGCTGGAGGAGTGCGTCGACGTCGAGTTGCGCCTCGGCCAGGCCGCCGAGCTGCTGGAGGAGCTGACCGAGAGCGTCGACCAGCACCCGCTGCGGGAACGCCTGCGCGGCCAACTGATGCTCGCCCTCTCCTCGGTCGGCCGGCAGGCCGACGCGCTCGCGGTCTACCGGGAGGGCCGGCAGATCTACGCCGACGAGCTGGGCATCGAACCGGGCGTCGAGTTGCAGGAACTGCACCAGCGGGTGCTCGCCGGCGACCTGGCCCTGGCCGGCCGGGAGACCAGGCTGGTCGCCCCGGTCCGGTCGCTACCCCGGGCGATCGGTGACTTCACCGGCCGGCACGAGACGATGGCCCGCCTGGTCAAGGAGATCGAGGAGGACGGCAGCCGGATCCAACTGATCGACGGGATGGCCGGCAGCGGCAAGACCACCCTCGCCGTGCACGTCGCCACCGCGCTCGCCGACCGCTACCCGGATGCCCAGCTCTTCGTCGACCTGCACGGGCACAGCGAGCGCAGCCCGCTGACGCCGGCCACGGCCATGGCCGCCCTGCTTCGCCAGCTTGGCGTAGCGGCGGAGCGGATGCCGGTGGACCCGGACGACCGGCTGGCGCTCTGGCGGACCGAGCTGGCCGGCCGGCGCGCCCTGGTGGTGCTGGACAACGCGGCCAGCGTCGACCAGGTGGCACCGCTGCTGCCCAACGGCTCACACTGCCTGGTCCTGATCACCAGCCGCCGCCGGCTGGTCGGGGTGGACGAGGGACGACCGTCGTCGCTGCCCGTGCTCGACGCCGACGAGGCCGTCGAGCTGCTGGGTCGGGTGGCCGGCGCGGAACGTGTCGCCGCCGAACCGGAGGCGGCCGCCGAGGTGGCGCGTCGTTGCGGCCACCTTCCGCTCGCCATCCGGTTGGCCGGCGCCCGACTGGCGCACCGACCGCACTGGCGCGTCGCCGACCTCGCCGAGCGCCTGGTCACCGGGGCGGGCCCGCTGGCCGAGCTGGCCGCCGGGCAGCGCTCGGTGGGGCAGGCGTTCGCACTGTCGTACGCGCAGGTCTCTCCGCCGGCGCAACGGCTGTTCCGGTTGCTCGGCCTCCACCCGGGCGGACGCCTGGACAGCGAGGTGGCTGCCGCCCTCGCGGAGCTGTCCCTCACCGAAACTCAGGAGCTGCTGGACGAGCTGGTCGACGCGCACCTGGTGGAGGAGGTGCAGTCGGGCCGGTACCGGTTGCACGACCTGCTTCGGGAGTACGCCCGGCTGCTGCTGGATTCCCGGGAGTGGCGGCACGAACGCCGGGCCGCCCTGGAGTGGCTGCTGGACCACCACCTGTCCGTCACGGTGGCGATCGCCTGGTCGATCGAGGCGGCGGGCAGTCGCCGCACCATCCCCATCAGCATGCCCAGCCGGCCCGATCTGGTGGCCGCCCCGGCTGCCGAAGGGCGGGCGTGGTTCGAGGAGAACCTTGCCGCGCTCACTGCCCTGGTCCGGCTGGCGGAGGAGGAGGACTTCCCCACCCAGTGCTGGCAGCTGGCCCGGGCCTGCTGGCGGCTCAACTTCGACGGCGGGCACCTCGACGAGCTGATCGAGACCCACACGATCGGGCTCCGGGTCGCCGAGCGACTCGGTGACGATGCGGCCGTCGCCGTGATGCTCAACTACCTCTCCTCGGCGTACTTCCGGCTGGCCCGCTTCCCGGAGGCGATCAGGTCGATGGAGGTGGCGCTCGACCTGCGCCGCCGGCTCGGGCTGCGCGGTGACGTGCTCAGCACGCTGTGGAACCTCGGAATCTCGTACGCCGCGAACGGTGACTTCCGGCAGGGCAAGGCGAAGTTCGACGAGGCACTGAGCCTGGTCACCGGGCTCGGTGACGCACACGAGCTGACCAACCTGCAGAACAACCTGTGCTTCGCGCTGGTCGGCTGGGGCCGGTACGACGAGGCGCTGCGCACCGCCCGGCAGCATCTTCTCCTGGCCCGTCAGACGAAGGACATGCGGCAGACCGTGAACGCGATCGGGCACCTCGGCATGATCCGGCACCGGATGGGTGACCTGCGCCCGGCCCGTCGGATCCTGCGGATCGCGTTGCACCTCAAGCGCCAGTGGGGCAACCGGTTCGGCGAGGGTGAGGTGCTCAACGAGATCGGTGTGATGGAGCGCGTCGCCGGGCGGCCGGAACGCGCCGCTGCCCTGCACCGGGACGCGCTGGTGGCGATGATGGAGGTGGGCGACCGGGTGGGGCAGTGCGCCTCGCGCAACCTGTTGGCCCGGGCGATCCTGGACCAGGGGGACGTCGCCAGCGCGCTCGACCTGCACCGACGGGTGCTCGGCGACGCGACCCGGTTGAGTGTCCGGTACGAGCTGGCCCGCGCGCTGGAGGGCATCGCCCGCTGCCTACGGGACACCGACCCGGCCGCGGCCCGCGCGCATCTGATCCGGGCCCTGCCCCTGTTCCGACAGATCGAGTCACCGGACCAGCACGGGGTGGAGCGGCTGCTGGCCGAGTTGGACTGAGGGTTCATCTGCGAGTCGGCGACGGGCGCGGCAGGATGGTACGCGTGACGACTCCAGAGGCGACGGGTTACCGGATCGAACGCGACTCGATGGGCGAGGTGGAGGTGCCCGCCGAAGCGTTGTGGCGGGCGCAGACGCAGCGTGCGGTGCAGAACTTCCCGATCTCCGGCCGGGGCCTCGAACCGGCCCAGATCAAGGCGCTGGCCCAGATCAAGGGGGCGGCGGCCGAGGTCAACGGTGAGCTGGGCGTGATCGACGCGAACGTGGCCGCCGCCGTCGTCGCCGCCGCCGCGCACGTGGCCGCTGGCGGCTATGACGACCAGTTTCCGGTCGACGTGTTCCAGACCGGGTCGGGGACGTCGTCGAACATGAACGCCAACGAGGTGATCGCCACCCTGGCCACCCGCGAGCTGGGCCGGGACGTGCACCCGAACGACGACGTCAACGCCTCCCAGTCCAGCAACGACGTGTTCCCGTCCTCAATCCACCTGGCCGCCACCCAGTTCATCGCGGAGGACCTGCTGCCGTCGCTCAATTACCTCGCGGAGGCTCTGGAGGGCAAGGCGGCCGAGTTCGAGACGGTGGTGAAGGCCGGGCGTACCCATCTGATGGACGCGACGCCCGTCACCCTCGGGCAGGAGTTCGGCGGGTACGCCGCCCAGGTCCGCTACGGCGTGGAACGGCTGGAGGGGGCGCTGCCCCGGCTGGCCGAGCTGCCGCTGGGCGGCACCGCCGTGGGCACCGGGATCAACACGCCGCTAGGTTTCGCCGCCGCCGTCATCGGCAGGTTGCGCGAGTCGACCGGGTTGCCGCTGACCGAGGCCCGCAACCACTTCGAGGCGCAGGGTGCCCGGGACGCGCTGGTGGAGACGTCCGGCCAGTTGCGTACCGTCGCGGTGGGCCTCTACAAGATCGCCAATGACATTCGGTGGATGGGCTCCGGCCCGCGCGCCGGCCTGCGCGAGTTGCGCATCCCCGACCTCCAGCCCGGCTCGTCGATCATGCCGGGCAAGGTCAACCCGGTGGTCGCCGAGGCGATGCGGCAGGTGTGCGCCCAGGTGATCGGCAATGACGCGACGGTCGGCTTCGCCGGCTCGCAGGGTGACTTCGAGCTGAACGTGATGCTCCCGGTGATGGGCCGCAACCTGCTGGAGTCGATCCGGTTGCTGTCCGCGGCGAGCCGGCTGTTCGCCGACCGTCTGGTGGCCGGCCTGGTCGCGGACGCCGAGGTCTGCCTGGCGTACGCCGAGGGCTCGCCGTCGATCGTCACCCCGCTCAACCGCTACCTCGGGTACGACGAGGCCGCGTCGATCGCCAAGGAGGCGCTGGCCAGGCAGACCTCGATCCGCGAGGTGGTGATCTCCCGGGGGCACGTCGATTCCGGCAAGCTCAGCGAGACCCAGCTCGACGAGGTGCTCGACCTGCTCCGGATGACCCACCCCTGACTCCCGGCCTGCCGCGGTGGGTGCCGCATCGTGGAGGTCGCGCCGGCAGAATCAGCGGCCGGCGGCCCGGCGGGCGCGGTAGGCGGTCACCGCGGCGCGGTTGCCACAGCCGGCCTCGCAGAACCGCCGCGACCGGTTGCGGGACAGGTCCACGACCACGTTCTCGCAGTCGGGGTACTCGCAGATCCGCAGCCGGCTCAACTCGTCGGCGCGGACCAGGTCGGCGATCGCCATCGCCGCCTCGACGGCGATCCGGGTGGCCAGCGGCGCGTCGCGGGGCACGGCGTGCAGGTGGTACGGCTCGTCATCGTGTTCGATCAGCTGTGGCAGCGCCCGGTGCTCCAGCAGCAGGCCGTTGACCACGGCGACGATCTCGGCCGGTTCGGCGTGCCAGATGCGGCGCAGCTGGGGCCGCAACTGCCGGACAGCGCGTAGCTCGGCGTCGGTGTGCTCGTGCCGTCCGCTGTAGGAGTGCCGGGTGAAGAACGCGTCCAGCGCGGCGATGTCGGGCAGGAGCTCGCCGTCTCGGCCCGCGGTGTTGACCAGCGCGGCAGCGGCGATCAGAGAACACTCGGTGTCATGAGCGAACAGCAACTTGACTCCTGTCACAGGGGCCGCATAGCGTCATGGGCACAAGGATAGTTTGCTCATGACGCCATCGCCGATCCGAGGAGCGCAGGATGCAGCCACGACCCGCCGTCGGCGCCGCGTTGGCGCTGCTGTCCGCGGTCACCTTCGCCACCTCGGGCACCTTCGCGCGGTCGCTCATCGAGGCCGGCTGGTCGGCCGAGTCAGCGGTGATCGCCCGGGTCGGCGTGGCCGCCCTGGTGCTGGCGATCCCGGCGCTGCTGTCGCTGCGGGGCAGGTGGGACGTGCTGCGGCGGAACGTCACCGCGATCGGAATGTTCGGCCTGCTCGGCGTGGCGCTGGCCCAGGTCTGCTTCTTCAACGCCGTGCGCTACCTGCCGGTCGGCGTCGCGCTGCTGCTGGAGTACCTGGGCATCATCCTTGTCGTCGGGTGGATGTGGCTGCGGCACGGGCAGCAGCCGCGCCGGCTCACCGTGGCCGGGTCGGTGGCCGCCCTGGCCGGGTTGGCGTTCGTGCTGGACCTCACCGGCACCGCCAACTTCCACCCGGTGGGCGTGCTCTGGGGGCTGGGCGCCGCGTTCGGCCTCGCCGGCTACTTCGTGCTCGCCGGTCGGGTCGATTCCCGGCTGCCCTCGGTCGCCATGGCCAGCGGCGGGATGGCCGTCGGCGCCGCCGTGCTGCTCCTCATCGGGCTGACCGGTCTGCTGCCGCTGCGTGCCACCTTCGGCGAGGTCACCTTCGCCGGACAGCGCACCAGCTGGCTGCTGCCCATCGCCGGGCTCTCCCTGGTGGCCGCCGTGATCGCGTACCTGGCCGGGATCGCCGGCACCCGCATCCTCGGCCCCCGGCTCTCGTCGTTCGTCGGGCTGACCGAGGTGCTCTTCGCGGTGCTGATCGCCTGGCTCTTCCTGGACGAACTGCCCACCGCCTGGCAGCTGTTCGGTGGTGGGCTGATCGTCGCCGGGGTGGCCCTGGTGCGGCTCGACGAGCTGCGCGGGCCGGCAGCGGAACCCCCGCCTGCCTCGCCCGAGCCGGTGCTGGTGGCCGACGGTCGTTAAGACAGTGGGCACCGTGCTGACGGTGGTGTGTCCACGATGGCTGACCCGCCGGCAGCGCTGGCCGACCTGCCCGGTGTGCCGTCTGACCTGCCCGCCATGCCGTCCGACCGGCCACTGACGCCGCCCGATGTGCCGGAATTGCGCGTCGATCCGGGTGGGGCACGCGTCGACCCGGGTGGATGAAGGAGAGATTCACCGCCATAGCGGGCGTTCAGCTGGCGTAAATCCGTCGGGTGTTGTGTGATGGCTGCCACGTCCCTCAACGAGAGGATCCGATGTGGTGAGCAAGCGCTTCACCGCCGGTGCCGTCGCGACCGCGACAGTGCTGGCACTTACGGCGACGGGGTTGGGTGTACCGGCCAGCGCCGCGCCGACCAGCTCCGGCACCTTCACGGTCGTCGCCGAGGACGGCGTCGCCGCCGACACGGCGATCGCGGCGATCCGCGCGGCCGGCGGCACGGTGGTGTCCCGGTCCGACGAGGTCGGCATGTTCCAGGTCACCAGCGACCGGGCGGACTTCGCCGCACGGGCGACCGCCGCCCCGACGCTGATCGGCGCCACCGAGCAGAAGGCCATCGGCCGTAAGCCGAAGCTGGATCGGGTCGAGCAGGAAAACCAGCTGATGGCCGCCAAGGCCGCCGCCGGTGCCGCTGCCAAGAAGGGCGCCAGGCTGGACCCGCTCGACGAGAAGCTCTGGGGCCTGGAGATGATCCGGGCCGACAAGGCGCGCAAGATCGAGCCAGGTGACCGTCGGGTGACCGTCGGCGTGCTGGACACCGGCGTCGACGCCAGCAACCCGGACATCGCGCCGAACTTCAACTGGGCGCTGTCGCGCAACTTCGCGCCGGACATGACCGACGTGGACGGCGCCTGCGAGGTGCCGAGCTGCCTCGACCCGGTCGGCACCGACGACGGCGGGCACGGCACCCACGTGGCCGGCACCATCGGCGCCGCGGCGAACGGCTTCGGCCTCTCCGGCGTCGCCCCGAACGTCTCGCTGGTCGAACTGAAGGGTGGCCAGGACTCCGGCTACTTCTTCCTCGACCCGGTGGTCAACGCCCTGGTCTACGCCGGCCGGTCCGGGATCGACGTGGTCAACATGTCGTTCTACGTCGACCCGTGGCTCTACAACTGCACCGCCAACCCCGCCGACTCGCCGGAGGACCAGGCCGAGCAGCGGGCCATCATCAAGGCGATGAAGCGGGCGCTGGTCTTCGCCCACAACAAGGGCGTCACCCTGGTCGGGGCGCTCGGCAACAACAACGAGGACCTCGGCGCCCCGCGCACCGACGTCACCAGCCCGGACTACGGCGCCGACCCGTACCCGCGCCCGATCGACAACGAGAGCTGCTGGGACCTGCCCACCGAGGGCCCGCACGTGATCGGCGTGTCGTCGATCGGCCCGTCCGGCAAGAAGTCGGACTTCTCCAACTACGGCACCGAGCAGATCTCGGTCGCCGCGCCGGGCGGTTGGTTCCGGGACGGATTCGGCACCGACACGTTCCGCACGGACGCCAACATGACCCTCTCGTCGTACCCGAAGCACGTGCTCCAGGAGGAGGGCTCGGTCGACGCCGCCGGCAACATCGTCGCCGGCTTCGAGCAGTCGGTCTTCAAGCAGTGCAAGGCCAACGGTGAGTGTGGCTACTACACCTACCTCCAGGGCACCTCGATGGCGTCCCCGCACGCCGCCGGCGTCGCCGCGCTGATCGTCAGCCGGTACGGCAAGCCGGAGCGCCGGGGTGGCTTCGGCATGTCGCCGGACCTGGTCGAGCAGCACCTCTACCGGACGGCGGCCGAGCACGCCTGCCCAGAGCCGCGGCTGCAGCAGTACCGCAATGAGGGCCGGGACGAGACCTTCGACGCCTACTGCGCCGGCGGGGTCAACTTCAACGGCTTCTACGGGTACGGGATCGTCGACGCCTACGCGGCGGTGAAGACCCCGCTCAAGCCGAACGCCCGACCGTAACGTGATCAGGTGGGGCCCGGTCGACGCAGGTCGACCGGGCCCCGTCGCGTTCCCGGGCCCGGCGGTGCAGGGCGCCGGCTGGCGCGGTGCGCGGCGGCACCTCTTGATCGACTCGAGTTCCTTGAAGGCGGGGTGTCATCGGCGGGCGGACCGCACGATTTCCAGGAACCCGAGTGGACCTTGTCGCCTCGGGTCGCGGCGGCCGCCACGCCCGTACCGCCCCTCGCCCTGGTCCGGGTAGGGGCGTCACCTGCGCCATCCCCGATCGGTCAGCGCGCCGCGCACCTCGCGGAGCACCGCCGGGAACTCGGCGTGCAGGCGTCGGCTGGTCACGTGCAGCACCAGCCACCCGGCGCCGACGAGCAGGTTCAGCCGGCGGCGATCGCGGTGCAGCTGGTCAGCGTCGGCGTGCCACTGCCCGTCGTACTCGACGGCTACCCGGTACTCCGGCCAGGCCAGGTCGGGATGCAGGACGACGCCGTTGGGCAGGGGTACCGGATGCTGGACGACCGGTCGCGGCAGCCCACCAAGCGCCAGCCGGACGCGCAGGTGCGACTCCGGCGGAGATTCTGCCCCGCCATCAGCCAGATCGAAGAGCCACCGTGCCCGTCGCCCACCGGGCAGGTTCGCGTTGCGAGCGGCCACGTCGGCCAGCGTGTCGCGATTGGTCAGCCCTAGCCCGAGCAGCGCGTCGACGATGGCGACCGCGCGGATCGGATCGAGCCAGACGGCGGTCTCCCAGGCAGCTCGCCCGGGGTCGGAACGGGGGATCGCGCCGCCCGGGTCCCAGACCGGTCCCAGCGCGGCGGCCGCCCCCCGTTCGTCGCCCGGTCTGACCGCCACCGTGCTGCCCGGCCTGGCCGCCGCCGCACGCTGCCGGGGCGGTTGCCGTGTCGGGCGTGGTGACAGTCCTGCTCCCGCCGGTGAAAGCCCTGCCGCTGGTGAAAGCCCGGCCGACGGTAGGCGTCCTGATTCCCGCGGACGTCCTGTCTGCGCAGGGGTCGCGGCCTCCTCTCGCGGGCGGACGTCGAGGGGCGGGGTGATGGCATTGGCGTGCACGCGCAGGCCGCGCTGTGCGCCGATCCGCAGCGGTCTGGGCACGAGGACGTGAACGTCGTCGGTGAAGGCGGCGGCGTGTTCGACGCCGTGCAGGTATGCGGCCGACGGGCCTCCGACCGCCACCCCGGGTGGTAGCCGGAGGAGGGCAGCGCGACAGGCCAGGGTGTGGTCCCGGTCGAGCCGCGCGTCGGCGTAGACGTCGTGGCGCAGTCGCACCCAGGCGGCGCTGCGCAGTTGGTGCTCGGTGAGCAGGCCATCCCGGATCGCGTCGGAGCCGCGGAAGACCTGCCAGGTCAGAGTCTCGGGTCGGTGCGGACGTGGCGGCATGCCAGGCAGCGTGCCGACCGCCGAGTGGCCGCCGAAACCCCTGTGGACAACCCCGACCGGACGTCCGACCGGTCCCTGTGGACAACCGCGGATCGACCGGCCGATCTTGCTATGGCACAGGTGGTGATCGACTCGCGTTCCTGGAAGTCGGGCTGTCGCGGCCACCCGGACACCACGATGTCCGGGAACCCGAGTCGACCAAGCCGCAGCGTGTCAGCGGAGGGCGGTGGCGACGGCCGTGGCGGCGGCAAGGACCTGGGTGCCGACCGTCTCGACGTCCAGCGGGGCGAGCGCGACCACGCCGACACTCGCCTCCAGTCCGGGTACGCCGAGCACCGGCGCGGCCACCCCGTACGCGCCGGACTGCAACTCGCCGCTGCTGCTCACCGGTCCCGCCGCCCCGGCACGCCCGGCCAGGATGGCCCGGCCCGCCGCCCCCAGGTCCAGCGGATGCCGCGCCCCGGTCCGGTACGCGACGTGGAACGACGTCCAGCTCGGCTCGACCACGGCCAGGGCGACGCCTTCGCCACCCTCGACCACGGTCAGGTGTGCCGTGGCGCCGGCATGCTCGGCGAGCCGGCGCAGGGCGGGCAGCGCTCCCTCGGCCAGCAGCGGCTGGGCGCGCCGGGCCAGGTGCAGCACTCCCGCGCCGAGGCGGAGGCGGCCGTCGGCGTCGCGGCGCAGCATTCCGTGCCCGGTCAACGGGCCGACCAGCCGGTAGACGGCCGCTCGCCCGATGCCGAGCTGGTTCGCCACCTCGGTGACGGTCAGCCCGGCCGGCGCTTCGGCGACCAGGTGCAGCAGCCGTAACCCGCGGTCCAGGGTCTGTGCCGTCTCGCCGGCCCGCCCGACAACCGCGTCGGCTCGGCCGGCGGGGGCGCTGGGGCTGGCCGGCGGCTCACCGGGGCGTGCGGTCGCATCCACGCCTGGCAGCGTACGACCCGGCACCGGCGGACCCGGACAGGCGTGGACGGCTACCCTTGTACGGTGACGCTACGCCTGTATGACACCGCCACCCGATCGGTGCGGGACTTCGTCCCGCGGGAAGCCGGCAAGGTGGGGGTCTACCTGTGTGGTCTCACTCTCCAGGCCCCGCCACACATCGGTCACCTTCGCTCTGGCGTCAACTACGACGTGCTGCGCCGCTGGTTGCTGACCGCCGGCTACCAGGTCACCTTCATCCGCAACGTGACCGACATCGACGACAAGATCCTGGTCAAGGCGGGGGAGCAGGGCCGGCCGTTCTGGTCCATCGCGTACGCCAACGAGCTGATCCTCGCCGAGTCGTACCGGGCGTTGAACGTGTTGGCGCCCACCTACGAGCCCCGCGCCACCGGGCACATCCCCGAGATGCACGAGCTGATCACCAAGTTGATCGCCGACGGGCACGCCTACCCGGCCACCGACGGCTCCGGCGACGTCTACTTCGACGTGGCCTCCTGGCCGGCGTACGGGTCGCTGTCGGGTCAGTCGCCGGACGCGATGCAGTCGGCCGGTGACGCGCCGGACCGGGGCAAGCGCGACCCGCGCGACTTCGCGCTCTGGAAGGGCGCCAAGCCCGACGAGCCGGCGGACGCCTACTGGCCCTCGCCGTGGGGGCTGGGCCGCCCGGGCTGGCACATCGAGTGCTCGGCGATGTGCTGGCGCTACCTGGGCCCGGAGTTCGACATCCACGGCGGCGGGCTCGACCTCACCTTCCCGCACCACGAGAACGAGATCGCCCAGTCCCAGGCGGCCGGGCTGCCGTTCGCCCGCCACTGGGTGCACCACGGGCTGCTCAGCATCGGCGGAGCCAAGATGGGCAAGTCCGCCGGCAACGCGCTGGGCCTGGCGTACGTGGACTCGCTCGGGGTGCGGCCCGTCGAGCTGCGCTACTACTACGCCGCAGCGCACTACCGCTCGATGATCGACTACTCGGAGGACGCGCTGCGCGACGCGGCCACCGCGTACCGCCGGATCGAGGGTTTCGTGCAGCGGGCCGCCGAGCGGGTCGGCGCCGGGCAGTTCGGCGAGCTGCCGAGCGGCTTCGTCGCGGCAATGGACGACGACCTCAACACCTCCGCCGCGCTCGCCGTGCTGCAACAGCAGATCCGGGACGGAAACACCGCGCTGAGCACCGGCGACGATGTGACCGTCCGCACCACCCTGGCCGCAGTACGGGCGATGCTGGATATCCTCGGGATCGACCCCCTCGACCTGGCCTGGACCGGTGGCGGCCGCTCGGATGATCTGCGTGCCGTGGTGGACTCCCTGATCGCGCTGGCCCTGGAGCAGCGCGCACAGGCCCGGGGCCGCAAGGACTGGACTGCCGCCGACGCGGTACGCGACCAGCTCAAGCTGGCCGGCGTGGTGGTCGAGGACACACCCCAGGGCCCCCGTTGGACTATTGGAGAGCAGGACTGATGGCCGGCAACTCGCAGCGCCGTGGCCGGCGACTGACGCCGAAGGCGGGCGCCCCCAAGGGCACCGGCGGCAAGAACAAGGATTCGCTGGCCGGGCGGGGGCGCACCCTGCCCGCCGACGAGCGGCCGTGGCACAAGGGCTACTCGGGCACCGAGAAGCTGCCCCAGCGCACCGCCTGGAAGCAGGACAAGGAGCGCCGGGCGGCGGCCGAGGAGGGGCGTGCCCCGAAGATCGGCCAGCCCGGCAGCAAGGACACCACCTGGGGCAAGGGCGGTGGCCGGGGCGTTCCGGTCAACCGGGGCGGCACCGGCGGCCGGGGCGGCAAGCCCGCAGGTCGGTCCGGCCCGCGGGTCACGCCGGGGCGCAAGTCCAACCCGGCCAGGGACACTCCGGAGCTGCTGGTCGGGCGCAACCCGGTGCTGGAGGCGCTGCGCGCCCAGGTGCCGGCGACGGCGCTCTACACCGCCCAGGGCATCGACGTGGACGACCGGATCAACGAGATCATCCGGACCGCCGCCGACCGGGGCATCGCCAACCTGGAGATCAGCCGGGCCGAGCTGGACCGGATGACCGGCGGGGTGCTGCACCAGGGCGTCGGGTTGCAGGTGCCGCCGTTCGCGTACCAGCCGTTCGAGGACATGGTGGCCGCGGCCCTGGAGCAGCAGGCCCCGCTGCTGGTCGCGCTGGACGGTGTCACCGACCCGCGCAACCTGGGCGCGGTGATCCGCTCGGCCGCCGCGTTCGGCGCGCAGGGTGTCTTCGTACCCGAGCGTCGTGCCGCCGGGATCACGGCGACCGCCTGGCGGACCAGTGCCGGCGCGGCCGCGCGGGTGCCGGTGGCGCAGGTCACCAACCTGACCCGATCGCTGAAGGCGTGCCGCGACGCCGGCTTCATTGTCATCGGTCTGGACGCCGACGGTGACACCGAGCTCTACGACCTGGAGGCCGCCGTCGGCCCGCTGGTGGTCGTGGTCGGCTCCGAGGGGCGCGGGCTTTCCCGGCTGGTCGGGGAGACCTGCGACCTGACCGTCAGCATCCCGATGATCTCCGAGGTCGAGTCGCTCAACGCCAGCGTGGCCGCCGCGGTCACCCTGGCCGAGGTCGCCCGCCGACGCGCCGCCGAGCAGTAGACGAGCGTCATCGAGGCCCCGTTCCCCGCATACTCCGGGGGACGGGGCCTCATCGTGTCCGGCGGCGGGATCGACCGGGTCCGGAGATGCCACAGGGGCGGCCCGCCGAAGCGGACCGCCCCTGTCGGTACGGCGTTACGTCAGATCCGGCTGCCGGTGGTGGCGTGGAAGACGTGGCTGCGGCCGGTGCGCGGCTTGACGAACACGGTGTCACCCATGTTCGGCATGCTGCGTCGGTCGGTGCGGACGACGAAGCGCTCCGAGTTGCCACCCAGCGCGGCGTGACCGTAGATGTTGGCGTCCGAGCCGAGGTCCTCGACGAGTTCGACCACGACCGGCATGCCACCCTCGGTCGGGCTGACCAGGTCGCAGTCCTCCGGGCGGAAGCCCACCGTCACCTTGCCGTCGCCGCCCTCGGCGCGGGCCGCCTCGACCTGCTCGCGCGTCAGCGGGATCTGCAGCTCGGCGAACTCGGCGCCCTGCTCGTTCAGCGGCACGGTCTTGATGTTCATGGCGGGGGAGCCCATGAAACCGGCGACGAAGACGTTGGCCGGGGTGTCGTAGAGCGCCCGCGGGGTGTCCACCTGCTGGAGGACGCCATCCAAGAGCACCGCGACCCGGTGGCCCATGGTCATGGCCTCGACCTGGTCGTGCGTGACGTAGACCGTGGTGACGCCCAGCTTGGCCTGCAGCGACGCGATCTGGGTACGGGTCTGCACGCGCAGCTTGGCGTCGAGGTTCGACAGCGGCTCGTCCATGAGGAAGACCTGCGGCTCGCGGACGATCGCCCGGCCCATCGCGACGCGCTGACGCTGACCACCGGAGAGCGCCTTCGGCTTGCGGCCGAGGTACTCCTCCAACTGGAGCAGCCCGGCCGCCTCCTTCACCCGCCGGTCGATCTCCGACTTGGAGGTCTTGCGCAGCTTGAGGGCGAACGCCATGTTCTCGTACACCGTCATGTGCGGGTAGAGGGCGTAGTTCTGGAAGACCATCGCGATGTCGCGGGCCTTGGGGGGCAGGTGGGTCACGTCACGCTGGTCGATGTAGATCGAGCCGGCGTCGACGTCCTCCAGCCCGGCGAGCATGCGCAGGCTGGTGGACTTGCCACAACCGGAGGGGCCGACCAGGACGAGGAACTCGCCGTCGCCGATCTCGAGGTCCAGCTCGTTGACGGCGGGACGCTCGGTGCCCGGGTAGATTCGGGACGCCTTGGAATAGGTGACCGTAGCCATGGTGAAGCGCTTCCTTTCACCGGCAGGAACGTGCCGGACGATCCGAGTGAAGGAGCGACCGGCACATGTCCGTGCCGGTCAACGGACGGCGGGCCGATCGCGTGGCGGCCGGCCTGTCGTCCGTGTCACTGCACCGTAAACGGGTTTCCCCGCGCTGCCAAGGCGGGGGCGCACCGGAAGTGGCGCACGGCCTACGCAATACGGTCAGTCGGGCACGGTCATGCATCAATCGACGCATGGCGCGTCCGTGGGAGGCCGTATTGGCGTCGGGTTGTTGACGTTTCCCGTGCTCGGGAGCCCTCGCGAGCGGGATATCCAGACGTCACTCGCTATGCTGACTTCGACGCACGCGCCCCTGTAGCTCAGCTGGCCAGAGCACTCGCCTTGTAAGCGAGATGTCGCCGGTTCGATCCCGGCCGGGGGCTCCAATTCCACCAGGCATTTCCCGACGGGCACTGCCATGGGTCGGCCGGTTGACAGCAACGCTGACAGCAACGCGATTCACGAGAGCTTCCCGTCGAGCTTGCAAAGCGCCTGACGCATCGCATCGAGGTTGGCGTGAGCGTAGACCTTGAGGGTGATCTTTACATCGGCGTGCCGGAGATCGTGCAGGCGGACACCAGGCAGTCCGGCGGCCTCGCGGAGCCGGGCGAACGAGCGGCTGAGGTTGGTGGGCTCTATGGGGGTGCCCCGCTTCGAGGGAAAGACAAGGTCATGGTCCTCCCACACCTCGGCGAGTGCGGCCCGCGACGACTACGACGTGACGCAACAACCCGAGGACGCAGAGGGCCTCTCAGACCTCTAGGCAGGGAAGAAGATGCCCCCTCCGATCGAGCACGTCGACAAGATGAAGGACCACTGGTGGTGGCGGCCAGGCTGGCGTGCGGGCCGGCACTTCTACGCCTGCCACTTCACGATGGGCGAGTACGCCAAGCTCGGGGAGCTGGTGCAGCGCTACCAGATGGCACTACGACCGTTTCCCGGGCTCGACCTCATCCCCTCAACGTGGCTTCACCTGACCATGCAGGGGATCGGATTCGTGGACGACCTGGACGATGAGCAGGTCGCCCGGTTGACCTACGGGATCAGGGAAGAGCTTGCAGAGCTACCCGCACCGGTCGTCACCTTCCACCGCCCTGTCGTCAGACCGGAGGCTGTCTACCTGCCTGCGAACCCGCCAACACCCATCGCGGCGGTACGTCACGCGGTAAGAGATGTCATCAGCCGCGTCCTGGGCACCGGCAACGTCGAGCTGGCACCCGAGCACGTCCAGGGCTACCGCCCTCATGTGAGCCTTGCCTACTCCAACACAGCGCAAGCCGCGGAACCCGTCGCGGCAGCGCTGGCACGAGTGGAGGCGAAGCCGGTCGTGGTGACTCTTCAGCATCTAGGGCTCCTTGAGTTCCACCGCGACTACCGGATGTATCAGTGGATCCGGTCGGAGCAGGTGCGTATCGGGCGGTGACCAGCGCGATGCATTAGAACGTTTGTACGATCTTCTTGTGAAGGAGCTGGTGGAGCGCTGGTGGAACGGGACTTGGGGGCGATTGACCCGGCGTGACGTGTGGCTCGCCCGCGAGGTCCGGTGGCACGTCGTCGCCAGGTCCGGCGACTCAGAGACGGGCAAGGTGCTGCGGTGGGAGTTCGACACCGAGGACGAGGCCCGGCAGATGGTGAAGCGTCTCGTCCAGGCCGACGGCGGCCAGTGGCGCGAGCAGACCGGCGACGCAGCTACACAGCCCCCGAGGTGAGTCCGGCCGGCTGCCGGCGATGTCGAGTCTCAGGACCTCTGTGACGGATTAGTCTCGGGACCTTCGTGACAGATGCGGCTAGACGATCAGGTAGCCGGCGCGGAGAAGGCGATTAGGGCGGTGCCCGCCACGAGCACGATGATGCCGGTCACCCAACCGATGAGCAGGCCCAGTCCAAGGCCGCGATCGCCGCGTATGACCATCACACTGCCCGTCACGGCGCAGCAGGCGAACAAGGCCAGCTGAAGGAGTATTACCAGGCAGTCCACCATGAACAGCGAGTCCGGGCTTGCGTTGTAGACAAACGTGTAGAACGAGAGAAGCCATAGGCCGCTTGCGGGCAGGTGGCCGGCGAGGGCGATGCCGATACCGGCGGAGATCCGCCCACGTTTGGCCGACGGTGAGCGTGGCGGCAACTCCGCGGGCAGCGGTGGTGCCCCTTGCGGTCCTGTCTGCTCCGGATCCGTGCAAGGCGGTGGCGGAGTGGCCATCACAAGCAGCCTGCTCGGCTGAGTCTCACCAGCCACGCCCTGCCACCGCTTGGAGAAGTCCGGAGCATGCCCGAAGCCTACGGAGAGCTGATGGGGGCGTTTGCCCCGCCGCCGACACCGCCGCGCTACTCGGCCCAACGCCTAGTGGATGGAGCTGAGATGCGTCGCGGATCCCAGGCTCCGCAGAGCGTCACGCAGGTCCCGAGACCGATCTGTCACGCAGGTCCCGAGACAGGACAGCCGGCTGCCGGCGAAGTGGTTCAAAGTTTCTGTGCGTCTTCAAGGCGGCCCTGAACGGGCCGCACGCGCCGTCGCCAGGGCGCGCGGCCTGCACTCCGCTGCCGCTCCGCTCCGGCCACGCAACACGCCCAGCGGCTGGCGCGGAAGCGGGAAAGCCCGGAGGGCCGCCGCAGAACGACAGGGCGTTGGGGGCGAGAGTTGGTGGGCCGGCAGCCGGCCGGGGCGCGGCGGCCGTCGTGCCGGCGCGCCGTTGGACGGGTCACCGCCGGCCGTGGTGGGGATGCGGCGCGGAGGATGCGGGGCCGCCCCTCCGGCCTCAAGGGCGCTTCGCATCGCTGCGCGACGGCCCTGCGGGCCGCCCTTGACCCCGCAGCCTCTGCGACCCCTCGGGCCGGCGTTGCCAAGGTGGGGCCTGCCCGTGATGCTCGCGCCGCATCCCCACCACGGCCTCGTCGCGCGTCGACCCATCGCGGCGTTCCAACGAGCCGTCAAGGTGACCTTCACGCAGGTCCAGAGGCAATCAGCAAGCGCCGTTGCCCAACGACGGCGCACGTGATTTGTGCCTGATGATCGATCGCGCTCACGATGACAGGCATGCGCAAGCTTGTACTCGCGATCCTTCTGCTCGCGATGCTCACCGGCTGCTTCGGGGAGTCATGCCGCACCTACGCGCCCGCGGCGTCGATGACGCCGGCCGACGTCGTTGGATCTTGGCAGCATGAAGCGAGTGGTGCACTCCTGCACTTCGCGGCCGACGGCAGTTTCGAGGCGTCAGACATCGCTGAGAGGCTCTATTCGGGTGACCTGGAGAAGTATCGACCGTCACCCTTCGACCAGTCGCGAGACCGCCTGGATGGCTCCGGTACCTGGCAGCTTGAGCGCGACAAGAGCGGGGCGATGTCCGTCATCAATCTACGGATCACCGCACTCTCCGTCGGTCCTCGGACTGTCCCGGAGAGCCGCATTACATCCCTCTATGCCCAACTGGGCGAGTCCACCGTTGTCCTGGGAGGCATTGGCCGGACACACGCGAAGTGCTCGAATGACTGCAAGCCAGCACCCGAGTCGACCGCTCCCGGCGAAGGCCGTCGTAGCCCCACCCGGTAGGGGACAGTGACACCGGTTGGGTGACCAAGTGGGTGACGACGGGTACGACCGAGGCCGGACGCCCATGGACGTTGACGGACCGTTGGGGCAGCTCAGCCTTGCGGCTTGCGCAGCTCCTCGCCGCCCGGTCGTTCTTTCGCACCGAAGAGGTCGTGGTCAGGGACAATGCCTCGGTGCGCCACCGTGGCAGCAGCCTTGCCTTCTGGTCTCTGGTGCTAGCGGAGACCTTCGGTGAGGATGCCACCGAGGACCGCCTTGTCAGCGATACCGACCACAAGCGGGCCATCTCGAACCTCTGCCGGCTCCTCCGCGAGTTTCTCGGGCAGCAAGCGTCGACCGTCGACCAGCGCTAAGCGGCGGTGGCCCTGATGCTGTCGACAGCAACGATGACAGCAACAGGGCCAGACGGGTGGGGGCGAGGCCGGAAAGCTGCGGACCAACGCCCGACGTCAAAGACGTGCACGGATCGCGCCGGACGAAGCGCAGAGTTCTTGTAAGCGAGATGTCGCCGGTTCGATCCCGGCCGGGGGCTCCAATATTCCATCGGCTTCTCACGGCGAGCGTCGCCGTGAGCCGGCCGCGACCTTTACGTCGCCTGGTCGAAGTGAGCCCGACACCCAGTGAAGGTCGGGATGGACGTCAGCTGTCGGCCGGGGGCTTGCTAGTAGGGGTCAGAGGGATCGGCGCAGCCGCGCCGGCCGTGGGGTGGAGTGCGCGCAACTCGCCGAGATGTCGGGCAAGCGGGCAGGTTGAACCGCCATCACGCGAACAAAGCTATCGAGCAACCGATGGCGACGAGGGCTCCGTAAAATGGAGCAACTGACCATGAGAGCCACACAGTGGCGTTGGGAAACCAGCGTCTGAGGCGCAATCGGATTCGTTGTCCGCGGGTAGCCGCGGCAGGAACCGGATCGTCGGCGTCAGAAGGGTCGAGTGAGAATAGGGGGACGTTTCGCGTCCCACGCGCTACCGCGTCATAGAGTCGCCGGTATGCCTTCTCCTGCCGCAGGTAATTCGCGTCGAGGAAACCGAACAGGAGTGCGGCTGCGATTCCTAGCGCGGCAACGAGGTCTGCGTTCCGGGTCAATGCGTACCCGTACGTTGCGGTCACCACCGGGAGCAGCCAACCCTTGGCCGTCGAAGATGCTGAGGACATACGCGTCACGACCGCCTGGATGTAGTCCAGGTGCTTCCGCCGATCGTCGGGATCGACGGCTATCACGTCAACCGGTTGCATCACTCCCCACCAACCTTCCGGCACTCGTCTCGGAGTCGCTCCCAGACGTCATCCTTCTGCGTCTCCGAGTAACTGGTTTCTGAGGGCCAAATGCGTCCCATTTGGTCGCCGGACCAGCGGGGGACCACATGGATGTGCAAGTGGGGCACGGTCTGGGTGGCAACCGCGCCGTTCGACTGGATTATGTTCAATCCTTCCGGCTCGGTCGCGCACTTCACCGCATGCGAGAGCTTCAACGTGATGCGCGCCAGGTGGGCGGCGGCTTCTTCGTCCAGTGACCAGATGTCGGGGATGTGATCACGCGGCACCACGAGGGTGTGGCCCAAAGTCGCCGGCTCCAGTGGAAAGAAGGCAACCACGCGCTCGTCGCGATAGACCTCTCGGGTGTCCGGGGTCTCGCGCAGAACGATTTCGCAGAATGGACAGTCGGCCTTGACGTTCATCGTGAACGGATCCCGCCTTGCCCTGACCGCCACTCAAAGTGGGCTGACCTGGCCAAACTACTCCCTCTCCGGATGGGCGTGACTCGCTCGCGTCCCTGGGTGTCGCCCCCTCATGCCCTGCTTTCTTGAGAGTTCGCAAATGCTCGTCCCCGCATCAGGGTAGGGCAGCCGGCGGCTGATACGTATCGCCCAGAACCGACACTCTGCAAGTGCGGCCGAGGAGTGCGGCGTAAAGCATGTCAAAGTATCGCATTATGTCGCTTTGCCCGACCGCGCGCGAGCGGTAACCGTCGGCACCCGCCGTATGCTGGGCGGCAGCACGAGCGTGGGCGGCCGACCCGCGACGATGTCGTCCAGCCAAGGGGTGCACGCGAGCCGATGAGTCGCGCGGTGGAGGAGTCGAACCGGGCGATGCTGCGTGCCCGGGACGCGATGGACCGGGCGTACGCCCAGCCGCTGGACATCCCCGCGCTGGCCCGGATCGCGCACGTCTCCGAGGCGCACTTCATCCGGACCTTCCGGGCCACCTTCGGTGAGACCCCGCACCGCTACCTGCAACGTCGGCGGGTCGAGCGGGCGATGGCGCTGCTGGTGGAGACCGATCGCGACGTGACCGACATCTGTTACGCCGTCGGCTTCGGCAGCCTGGGCACGTTCAGCCGGACGTTCCGGCAGATCGTCGGGGCGTCGCCCTCGGAGTTCCGCCGCCGCTCGGCGCCGGTGAACGTGCCGTCCTGCTTCGCCAAGGCTTGGACCCGACCCAGCAGTTTTGGATAAGCACCAGGTCAGGCACTGCGTCTAGCGTGGTTCCCATGACGATGAACGCGATCAGCCGCTCCCAGATCTACGTCCTCGACCAGGACGAGGCGCTCGACTTCTACGTGAACAAGCTTGGCATGGAGCTCAACACCGACCAGGACCTCGGCTTCATGCGCTGGCTGACGGTCAACCTGCCCGGCGACCCGGAGCGCGAGGTTCTGCTGGAGAAGCCGGGCCCGCCGGCGATGGACCCGGCCACCGCCGCGCAGGTCCGGGAGCTGCTCACCAAGGGTGCGCTGGGTGGCTCGCTCTTCATGACCACGGACGACGCCCACAAGACGTACGAGGAACTGGTGGCCAAGGGGGTCGAGATCACCGACGAGCCGACCGAGCGCCCGTACGGGATCGACTTCGGCGTCCGAGATCCGTTCGGCAACCGGATCCGCATCGGCCAGATGTTCCCCCGGGCCTGAGGGGCAGACCGATGAGCCAGGCGGTTCCGCTCTCCGGGGTCCGACCGGCCACCGCCGGCCGGGACCGTGCGTTGCTGGTCGGTGGTGTCGTCGCCGGCCCGATCTTCGCCGGCTCGGCGCTGCTCCAGGCGCTCGCCCGGGACGGCTTCGATTTCCGGCGGCACCCGGTCAGCGTGTTGAGCACCGGTGAGCTGGGCTGGGTCCAGATCGCCACGTTCCTGGCCACCGGGGTGCTGTGCGTGGCGGCCGCCGGGGCGCTCCGGCGCTCCACCGGCGCCGGTTCGGTGTGGCCGTCCCGGCTGCTCGCCCTGTACGGGCTGGGTCTGGTGGGCGCGGGGATCTTCAGTGCCGACCCGGCCGACGGGTTTCCCGCCGGCACGCCCCGGGGCGCCGGCCAGATCAGCTGGCACGGCGGCCTGCACTTCCTGGTGGCGGCGGTCTCCTTCGTGTCGCTGATCGCGGCGACGGTGGTGGTCGGCCGGCGGGCGGCGCGGCACGGGGCGCGGGGCAGGGCGGGTTACAGCCTGGCGACCGGCGCGTTCTTCGCGGTGTCCTGGGTGACGCTGATCGTCCGGCCGGCTCCGGCCGTGATGGTGGCCTTCGGCCTGGCGGTGACGGCCGGCTGGCTCTGGGTGTCGGTCACGTTCGCGCGGGCGGCCTCCGGCCGGGTGGACTGAAACGTTTGGCGGCATACCGGGAGGCGCGGGGTAGATCCCGCGCCTCCCGGTGTGCTGAGGTGTGGGACATGATCACCCGGCTGCTGTACATCGCCCGGCACGCGGAGCAGGAGGACGCGGCGACCGAGTCGCCGGAGGCCGGCCTGTCGGAGCGCGGCCGGCGGCAGGCCAGGCTGCTCGGCGAGCGGCTGCGGGGCCGGTCGTTCGCTGCCGTGCACCACGGGCCGCTGCGTCGGGCCGCGGAGACCGCCGAGCTGGTCGCCGCGTCGCTGCCCGGGGTTCCGGTGTACGCGAGCGAGCTGGCCGGCGACCACCTCCCGCACGACACGGACGCCGCCGACCTGCCGCCCGCGTACGCCAGGTTCCTGGGCCAGTTCTCGGCGGCCGAGCGGGTCGACGGGCCGCGGGTGACGGCGGCGGCGGTACGGCGGTGGACCGGCCCGGTCGCCGGTGACGCCGAGGGCGCGGGCGGCGCCGAGCCGGTCCGTGAGCTGGTCGTGACGCACAGCTTTCTGATCGCCTGGCTGGTCCGGCACGCCCTGGACGCACCGGGGCGGCGGTGGGTGGGCTTGAACCACCACAACGCGGGGCTGACCGTCATCCGGTACGGGACGGCCGCACCGCCGAACCTGGTCGCCTTCAACGATGTGGCGCACCTGCCGGCGGAGCTGCGCGGCACGGGTCTGCCGCCGGACTACCTGGTCTGAGTCGCCGGAGCCCGGTCGGGCGATCAGCTGGTGGCCCGCAGGAGCAGCTCGACCAGCGCCCGGGTGGCCGGGGGCGGGGTGGGATCGGCGGGGCAGTCGACGTAGCCGGTCTCGACGGCGCCGACGGTCAGCCGGTAGGTGAACGCGTCCGCACAGCCGGTGGGTGTGGTCGGGCGGCGGGCCTCGGCGGCCAGCCGGGGGTCGGCGGCGAGCCCGCGCAGCCGGCCGAGGTCGGCGGGGTCGAGCCGGCCGGTACGCCGTCCGCCGGCCCGGTCCACCAGTGTCCATCTGCCGTCGGATTCCACTGTCACGGCGTCGCCGCGCCCGGCGAAGCCGCCGGAGCGGAACAGCATCACGCGGGTGGCCGCGCTGCCGGTGGCCTCGGGGCCGGTCGGTACGGGGACGCCCGGAGTGGTGGGGACGGCGGTCGGCGGCGGGGTGCCGGTGGCCGGGCCGGTCGGTCCCGGGCCGACGGTGGCGGTGGCCTGGTCCGGTGCGGTGCCGGCTCGGTCAGCGCTGGTGCATCCGGCCAGGAGGGCGACCAGTAGCGCGGCGGTGACGCCGGTCGTCGAGGCGGGTCTCATGCCGCTCGGACGTACGGCTGCGGCCGACGGTTCCCTCGTCGCCACCCTCATCCGAACGGTCACTGTCGATGTCTGGGAGCGGTCCAGGCCTTCTCTTTTCCTCAACACATCGTTATATCTACATGTGTGACTACCCCCGTCACAATCTTTCTCCTTTCAGGAGGGCACGTGAAACGACCCCTCGCCGCCGTCGGCGCAGCGCTGCTCACCAGCGGCCTGCTGACCTGCGTCGCCACCGCGGCGCATGCGGCTCCGCCCACCGCCCCCGCTCCGGACGCCTCCACCCCGGCCCCGGCAGCGACCGTCCTTCGGACGAACCCCGGTGCAGTCCAGGGTTCGAGCGCCGAGTCCTACCAGGTGCACAGCACCAAGGTCGACGCCACCGGTGCCACGCACACCCGCTACACCCGGAGCTATCAGGGGCTGCGCGTCTACGGTGGTGACTTCGTCATCCACGCCGCGCCGAACGGCAGCTACGCCGGCAGCTCGGTCGGCCTGGCCGCGCCGCTGACCATCGGCACCACGGCCAAGGTCACCGCTGCGGCGGCGAAGAAGGCGGCCCGTGCCGGGTTCACCGGCAAGGCCGAAGCCGTCGGCATTCCGGAGCTGTTCGTCGACGCCAGCTCCGGTCGGGGCAGGCTGGCCTGGGAGACGGTGGTGAGCGGCTGGCAGCCCGACGGGCAGACCCCGTCGCGGCTGCACGTGATCACCGACGCCACCACCGGCGGGGCCATCGGGTCGTACGACGAGATCGAGGCGGTGGCCGGCACCGGCAACAGCCTCTACTCGGGCACGGTCACCATCGACACGACGCTCTCCGGCAGCACGTACCAGATGATCGACCCGTCGCACGGCAACGGCTCGACCTGCGACATGAACAACGGCACGTCGAGCTGCACCACCTTCACCGACGCGGACAACACCTGGGGCACCGGGGCCAACTCCAACCGGCAGTCCGCCGGTGTGGACGCCCACTTCGGCGCCGCCAAGACGTTCGACTACTACAAGAACGTGCACGCCCGTAACGGCATCTTCGGCAACGGCACCGGCGTGCCGAGCCGGGTGCACTACGGCAACAACTACGTCAACGCCTTCTGGGACGGCTCCCGGATGACCTACGGCGACGGCTCGGGCAACTCCCGCCCGCTGGTCTCGCTCGACGTGGCCGCCCACGAGATGAGCCACGGCGTGACCGAGAACGTGGTCCCCGGCGACCTGACCTACTCCGGTGAGTCCGGAGGCCTCAACGAGGCCACCAGCGACATCTTCGGCAACATGGTCGAGTTCTACGCCAACACGTCCGCCGACCCCGGCGACTACCAGGTCGGCGAAAAGATCAACATCAACGGCAACGGCACGCCGCTGCGCTACATGTACAACCCGTCGCTGGACGGCTCGTCCGACAGCTGCTGGTCCACCAGCACCAAGAACAAGGACGTGCACTACTCCTCCGGGGTCGCCAACCACTTCTACTTCAACCTCGCCGAGGGCACCGGCGCCACCGCGTACGGCACCTCGCCGGTGTGCGGCTCCGCCCCCGCGATGACCGGCATCGGCCGGGCCAAGGCGGAGAAGATCTGGTTCCGGGCGTTGGACGTCTACTTCACCTCCAACACGGCGTACGTCAGCACCAGCAACCCGGCGAACACCGCCCGGGCATACAGCCTGCGGGCGGCCACCGACCTGTACGGCAGCTGCTCCGCCGAGTACAAGGCCGTGCAGGCCGCCTGGACCGCGGTGAACGTGGCCGGCAACGACGCGCCCTGCTCGACCGGCAACGACTTCTCCGTGTCGCTCTCGCCGACCGCCGGCTCGGTGAACCCGGGCGGCTCGGCCTCCACCACGGTCGCCACCGCGACCACCAGCGGCTCGGCGCAGACCGTGACGTTCTCCGCGTCCGGCCTGCCGACCGGGGCGAGCGCCGCGTTCAGCCCCTCCTCGGTGACCTCGGGCGGCTCGTCCACCCTCACCATCAGCACCTCGGCGGGCGCCCCGCCCGGCACCTACTCGGTCACCGTGAACGGCGCGGGCTCGGTCACCCGGAGCGCGACGTACACGCTGACCGTGAACGGCACCGGCGGCGGCTGCACCGCGCCGGGCCAGAAGCTGGCCAACCCCGGCTTCGAGTCCGGCGGGACCGGCTGGACGGCCACCTCCGGCGTGATCACCACCTCCAGCGGCCAGCCCGCCCGCACCGGCTCGTACAAGGCGTGGCTGGACGGGTACGGCAGCAGCCACACCGACACGCTCGCCCAGTCGGTGAGCCTGCCGTCCGGCTGCTCGTCTTACACGCTCAGCTTCTGGCTGCACATCGACTCGGCCGAGACCACCAGCAGCGTCGCGTACGACACGCTGCGCGTGCAGGTGCTGAACTCCGGTGGAACCGTGCTGGCCACGCTGGCGACCTACTCCAACCTGAACAAGGCCGCCGGCTACACCCAGCGCTCCTTCTCGCTGGCCTCGTACGCCGGTCAGACCGTCAGCCTGAAGTTCACCGGCACCGAGGACTCCTCGCTGCAGACGTCCTTCGTGGTCGACGACACCGCGGTCACCGTCTCCTGACCTGACCGACGCGAGGGCCCGGCGGCCACCCCTCAACGGTGGTCGCCGGGTCCGCGCCGTTATGGTCGCCGCACGGCGCACGTCGCCGGAGTGCTGTATCGGCGGCGTCGGACGGTGGCGCGGGAAGGGGTGGACGTGTCGGACGCGGAGTTGACCGTCGAGGTGACCGGACCGGTCGCGACCGTGGTGATCCACAACCCGGCCCGCCGCAACGCGATGACCGCGGCCATGTGGCGACAGCTCCCCGAACTGCTGGACCGGCTGGAACCGGACCCCGGCGTACGGGCGCTGGTGCTCACCGGCGCGGGCGACGCCTTCTGCGCCGGCGCCGACCTCGGTGACCTCGCCGAGCTGCTGGACGCCGGTGACGCCAGCATCGCGGTAGCCGCCGAGGAGCGGCTGGCCCGCTTCGCGAAGCCCACCGTGGCGGCGATCCGGGGCGCCTGCGTCGGAGGTGGCTGCCAACTCGCGGTCGCCTGCGACCTGCGGATCGCCGCCGACGACGCCCGGTTCGGCGTACCGCCGGCCCGGCTGGGACTGGTCTACCCGGCGCCGACCACCCGCCGGCTGACCCGGCTGGTCGGCCCGTCCGCCGCGAAGCACCTGCTGTTCACCGCCGAGCTGATCGACGCCGAGCGCGCTCTGCGGGTCGGCCTGGCCGACGAGGTGCTGCCGGCTGACCGGCTCGCCGCGCGGGTGGACGACCTCACCGCGGCGATCGCCCAGCGGTCGGCGTTGAGCGTCGCCGCCGCGAAGGAGATCGTGGACGACCGGGCCGGGCCGGCGCGGATCGCCTGGTGGCACCGGAAGGTGGCGACCAGCGGTGAGGCCCGGGAGGGGGTGGCAGCGGTAGCCGAGCGCCGGACGCCCCGCTTCGCCTGGCGTCCGCCGGACGGGGACTGACCCGTCGCAGCCGTGCCGGTCGCCGTAAGGTCCGGCTCCGCCACGAAGCGGTGCAGGCTGGCCGGCTCCCGCCATTCGACGATCTCGATCCCGGCTGGCGCCCCGCCGGGGCGGTACGGCAGGCTGTCCGTCGTGCAGCGTGATCAGTTGCTTGCGGGCCGCTACCGGCTCCTGGAGCGCCTCGGCAGTGGCGGCATGTCCGCGGTGCACCGGGCGTACGACGAGGTGCTCGAACGGGACGTGGCGGTGAAGGTGCTCGTCGCCTCGGACGCCAACGCCCGGCAGCGGATCCGGGCCGAGGCCAAGGCGGCCGCCAGGCTGTCGCACCCGCACGTCACCAGCGTCTACGACTACGGCGAGTCGAGGCTCGACGGCGCCCACGTCCCGTTCGTGGTGATGGAGCTGCTCGGCGGCCACACCCTCGAACAGCGGTTGGACGCCGGGCCGCTGCCACCCCGCGCCGGCCTGCGGGTCTGCGCGGAGGTGGCGACCGCGCTCGCTGCCGCGCACGCCCAGGAACTGGTGCACCGCGACATCAAGCCGGGCAACGTGATGCTCACCCCCACCGGCGCGAAGGTGCTCGACTTCGGTATCGCGGCGGCCGTCGGCGATCCGGAATTCGACTTCGAGGGGCGGCTGCTGGGCACGCCGGCCTACCTCGCCCCGGAACGGTTGGAGGGCGGCGAGGTTCTGCCGGCCTGCGACGTGTACGCCCTCGGCCTGCTCGTGCACCGCGTGCTGACCGGCCGGCCGCCCGGTACGTGGGCCGGGACGCTCCGCGTGCCGGCGCATGTCGAGCCCGACCCGCTGCCCGAGATCGTCGGAGTGCCGGCCGAGATCCGCCGGCTGTACCGCTGGTGTCTGGCCCGTGATCCCGCCGACCGGCCGCCGGCCACCGAGGCGGCCCGCATCCTGCTCGCCGCCGGCGAGCGGACCGCCGTCCGGCGCGGACCGGCCGCCGCCCCGGAGGCGAGCGGCGAACCGACCGCCATCGGGGGGACGGCCGTTGCCGTCGCGGGCCGGCCGAATTCGGACGCGCGACCTCCCGAGGTGGCGGACACCTCGTTCAGCAGGCCGGCCGAGCCGGCTGGCAGTGCGGCAGCCGGGACGACCGGTGCCGCGCGGCACCGGTCCTGGCGGTGGGGGCGGGCAGTGCTGGCGGTCGGCGTTGCGGTGGTCGCCGCGGTGGCGATGGGCGGGTCACTCGGCGACCCTGGCACGCGGCGACAGGGGGCGGACGCGCCGCGGACCGGCATCGGGCCGGGCGGCGCCACCACCGTGGCGATGCCGAGGACCGCCGAGTCATCCGACCTGGCCGATCCCCGCCCACCCGCAGCCCCACCCGCCGCCCCGCCGGCCAGCGCCGCCGCGCCCAGCGCCCGGACCAGCCCTCCGACCGATCCGGGCGGCACGCGTATCCCGAGCCCAACCGCCCCGCCCGCCGGCCCGACTCCGACCACCGCCGCACCCACGCCCGCTCCCCGACCTGGGGTGCCGGTGGACTCCCGGGGCGGGACGGTCACCGTCCGCTGCCTCGGGGCGTCGGCCGAGGTGCTCGCGGTGGCGCCCGCGCCCGGCTACCGGGCGGAGGCGTACGACCCGGGTCCGGCGAAGCGGGTCGAGGTCGAGCTGACCTCCGACGAGCACCGCAGTGAGGTCCGTGTGCACTGCGCCAACGGCCGCCCGAAGCCGAAGGTCAAGGAGCGTGCGGCTGACCGGGGGCGTGCGGGTGCCACGTCAAAGGCGTACCCCCGACGCGGCCCCCCGGCCCCGACGGCCGCTGATCACCGCCCGGCCAACAGGCCCCGGGGTCGTACCGACCACACCGGCTCGGTCGCGCCGCCCTCCGCCCGCAGGATGTGGTTCGCGGCGATGATCCCGGTCGCCGCGGAGCGTTCCATCAGCGCGCTCGGGAAGTCCGTGGCGATCCCGTCTCCGGCCAGGTAGAGGCCGGTCGCGTCGGTGCGTACCCCCGGTCGCCAGGCGTGGCTGCCGGGGGTGAACGCCGGTGCCTGCGCCTCCACCCGGGCGCGCAGCTCGCGGACCCGCAGGCCGGCGGCCTCCGGCCAGAGCGCCACCAGCTCACGGCGCATCCGCTCGGCCAGCTCCTCGGCCGGCACGTCCGGCTCGCAGGCGTACGCGTGCAGCTCGATGACCGAACCGCCGGTCCGCCGCGCCCAGCGCCGCGACTCGTTCTCCAACCGGTGGTAGAGCGTCACCGAGTCCAACGTGGGCTGCCGGGACACCCCGCTGAACACCGCCCGACCGGCGGCCACGTCCCCGTCGCACCAGTACCGGGCCACCGCGTACGGCGGGCCGGGCGTGCCGAACGCGGGCATCCGCGCCACCAGCTCCGGTGCCTGCCCGGCCAGGTCGGGGGAGGCCGTGACCAGCGTGGCCAGCGCCGGCGGGTCGAGGGCGAGCACGACGTGGCGCGCCCGGTGGCTGCCGCCGTCGGCGGTCGTCACCCGCCAACCGTCGGCGTCGCGGTGCACCCCGGTCGCCGCGGACCGGGTGAGCACCCGGCCGCCGTGCTTCTCCACGTGCCGGGTCAGCGGCTGCCAGATCGCGGTGGCGTAGTCCTCGTCCGGGCAGTCGAAGGCCAGCCCCTCCGGGTTGCCGAGCAGGTAGAAGTGGAACTGGGCGACCATCTCGGCGGCGGACATCTCCGCCTCGTGGTTGAAGAACGAGTGTGAGAAGACCTCGAACAGCATCGCCCGGGCGCGGTCCGGCAGCCGCAGCGAGGCCAGCAGTTGATCGGCGGTGGTGGCGTCCAGCTCGGCGTAGGTGCGTACCGGGTCGTAGCTGAGCAGCGGCAGCGCGGCGCCCCGGTCCATCAGCCGCAGGTCGGCCAGGCGCAGGCTGGGGCTGCGCAGCAGCAGCGCGAGCAGGTTCGCCGGCGGTGCGGGCGGCAGCTTGCCGAACTCCTCGGTCGGCCACCGGGCACTCAGGATCGGATAGCCCGGGATCGGCTTCAGAAAGCCCAGGTCGGGGTCGACCCGGCGAAGGATGGACCGCCAGTTGTAGTACTGCCGAAAGAACGCGTGGAAGCCGTGCTCGTTCTGCTGGCTGCCGTCGGCGAGCGCCTCCGGCCAGGCGCCCAGCCGTCCGCCGAGGGTGGGCGCCGCCTCCAGCACCGTCACCTCCACACCGCGCTCGGCCAGCACCGCGGCCGCCGACATGCCGGCGATGCCGCCACCGACCACCACCGCCGCGACCGGTCCCGGCACGCGGTCGGCGCCACCGCCTCCGGGGTCGACCTGATGCTGGCGTACGCCGATGAGCCGACCCACCACTTGCGACAGCGCCATGACCGCCTCCCCGTCCCAGTCTGCCCTTTTCTACGGCAGGCAGCGACGGGTGCGGTCGGAGGCGGGCCAGACGTACTCCAGGTCCTCCGGGACGTCGTCGCCGAAGATCGGGCGATAGTGCGTGGGGTCCTTGCGCAGCAGCGACGAACGGTGGCTCAGGTGCAGGTCGTCGCGACCCAGCCAGGGTGGCAGCTCACCGGCCCGGGCCAGTTCGTCCTGGGTACGCACGACGCCGGCGCCGCAGGCGGCGGTGAGGTCGACGGTCAGCGTGGTGGCGCAGGTGTCGGCCCTGCCCGGCTCGGACCAGACCGCGCACATGTCCAGCCCGTAGCGGGTGAGCGCCTCCTCGTACCCGGCCCACATCTTCACCGCCGGGTGGTTCCGCCAGCCGTACCCGGGTCGGGTCAGCCCGCGCAGCACCTGGATGGCCTCCACCCGCTGCTTGCCCAGCCGCTTCTGGTCCAGCGTGCGGGCGCTGGCCAGGAAGTCCGGGTACGGGAGGAAGGTCTGCATGCCGCTGCTCTACCCGCCGCCTGGGCCGGCATGCCTGGTCGGGATGATCCGGACGGGGTCCCCCACCGTGGCCGTGCTGGCTACGATCCGGGCATGGCGGAGCCGTGGCGGGACCGGGCGCGACGGGCGGTCGAGTGGAACTGGCGGCTGCGAGCCGCCGGCGATCCGCGACCGCACTACGTGATCTGTGGGCGCGACGCGCTGGCCTACTACGTGGCCCGGGCGATGCTCGAATCCGAGTTGCCGGCCGGCGGGGCCCGGGTGACCGTGGTGGTGCCGGAGCGCTACCGCAGCAACGGGCCGGACGTGGCCGGGCTGCGCGGCGTGCGGGTGGTCCGGTCGGAGCGGTTGGACGTGGCCACCTTCGAGGCCGCCGGTCTGGCCGGGGCGACCGGTCTGGCCCTGCTGCACCAGGACGACGTGGGCAACCTGCACGCCGCGCTCTGCGCACAGGCCGTCGACCAGCGGGTCCGTCAGGTGCTGCGGATGTTCAACGGCACCCTCGCTGACGGCGTGCGCAAGCTGCTCAAGGCGCCGGTCGAGGTGCTCTCCGACGCCGAGATGGCCGCGCCGGCGTTCGTGGCCGCCGCGCTGGGCGAGGTCGACCCGAACTCCTTCCAGCACCGGGACAAGACGCTGCGGGTGGCGCGGCGGGCCGACGTCCGACCGCAGGACGTGGTCTGCGCGTTGGCGGACTTCAGCGAGGCGCAGGGGGTGGAGCTGCTGCCGGCCGAGCAGGCCGGCGCCGACCTGGTGCTCGCCGAGGCGACCGGCCAGCCACCGGCCACCGAGGTGGCCGCGCGCCGGCTGGTCCGGGCCCGCCGTCGACGACGGCCGATGGCGGTGCTGCTGCGGGCCGTACGGGGCTTCGCCACCCGCAAGATCGGCATCGCGGTGATGCTGGTGCTCGCGGTGATCGCGGTGCTCGGCGCGTTGATCTCCCGGGCGGAGGACGTCTCCCCGGTGGAGGCGCTGTACCTGACGCTGGTCACCACGCTCAGCGGTGCGGATCCGGACACCGACAAGGCGGCCGACGCGCAGATCATGCAGGTGGTGCTCAACCTCGCGGGGTTGGCGCTGATCCCGTTGATCACCGCGGTGGTGGTGGACGGCATCGTCAACGCGCGGCTGGCCCTGCACACCGGCAAGCTGCAACCGGCCCGGGCCGGGCACGTGGTGGTGATCGGCCTCGGCAACGTCGGCACCCGGGTGATGGCGCAGCTCCGCGAGTACGACGTCGAGGTCGTGGCGATCGACAAGGACCCCGAGCCGCGCGGGGGCACCCTGGCGCGGCAGTTGGAGGTGCCGTTGATCGTGGGGGACGCCGCGCTGCCGGAGACCCTTGCCGCCGCGTCGGTCGCCGACTGCCAGGCGCTGGTGGTGGCGTCCACCGACGACGTGGCCAACCTGGAGGCGGCGTTGGCCGCCCGGGACCTCCGCACCGATCTGCGGGTGGTGCTGCGGCTCTTCGACGGTGACTTCGCCGAGCGGGTGGAGGAGACGTTCGCCCTGGGGGTGTCCCGTTCGGTCTCGTACCTGGCGGCCCCGGCCTTCATCGGGGCTCTCACCGAACGGGCGGTCATCACCACCATCCCGGTCGACCGGCACGCGCTGCCGGTCGCCGAGGTGCCGGTCGCGCCCGGCTCCGAGCTGGACGGTCGGCCGCTCGACGTGGTCAACCGCGACGGGCAGGTCCGACTGATCGCACGGACGCCGGCCGGCGGGGCGAAGACGATCTGGTGGAAGGACCTCGATCCCCGCCAGGTGATCTTCGCGGGTGATCGGCTCACCGTGGTCGCCCGCCGACGTGGGTTGGACTGGCTGACCAGGCAGTGTGCCCCGCCCGCCCGCACCGGTGCGGTTCCCCGGCCGGCCGGGCCGGTTCTCGGCGGAGAGTCGACCCCGCCGGCGGCATCCCGCTCGACGCCCGGGCCGGCGGACTGGGAGGTCGCCGCCGCGGCCCCCGGCGCGGCCCATCCGGTGCCTGACCGGTCAGCGACTCCGCTGCCGCACGAGGTGCCACGCGGCGCCGACGGCGAGCACGCCGAAGCCGGCCAGCACGCTGCCCAGCGGCAGGTTGACCGCGAGCAGCAGGCAGCCGACCAGCCCTAGGCCGGCGAGCACCTGAACCGGTATCCGCCGGCCCGGGTCCCGGCCCAGGGTCAGCGCGGCGGCGTTGGTGATCGCGTAGTAGACCAGCACGGTGCAGCTGGAGAAACCGATCGCGTCCCGCACGTCGCCGAGCAGTACGACCACGATCACCACGGCGGCCACCGCCAGCTCGGCGCGGTGCGGCACCTGGCGCACGGGGTGCACGGCGGCCAGCGCGCCGGGCAGGTCGCGGCGGCGGGCCATCGCCAGCGTGGTCCGGCCGACCCCGGCGACCAGCGACAGCAGCACTCCGGTGACCGCGATCGTGGCCCCGGCGCGGACCACCCAGGTCAGCCCGGGCAGTCCGGCGGCGGTCACCACGTCGACCAGGGGCGCGGCGGAACCGGCCAGCCGGTCGGCGCCGAGTACGCCGAGCGTGACGACGGCCAGCACCAGGTAGATCGCGAGCACCGCGCCGAGCGCCAGCGGCACCGCGCGGGGGATGGTCCGTCGCGGGTCGCGTACCTCCTCGCCGAGGGTGGCGATCCGGGCGTACCCGGCGAAGGCGAAGAACAGCAGCCCGGCGGCGGTGAGCACGCCCCGGCCGGAGCCGCCGGGGTCGCCGAGCCGGCCCAGGGCGACATCACCGCCGGCGACGCCGACGACCGCGACCAGGGTCAGCACCGCGAGCACCACCGCGACCAGCAGCTTCGTGACGGTGGCCGTCTTACCGATGCCGCGCAGGTTCACCGCGGTCACCGCGAGCACCGCGGCGGCCGCGACCAGCCGGGCCTGAGCGGGCCACAGGTACGCGCCGATGGTCAGCGCCATCGCCGCGCAGCTCGCCGTCTTGCCGACCACGAAACCCCAGCCGGCCAGGAACCCGGCGAACGGCCCGAGGCGTTCCCGGCCGTAGACGTAGGTGCCGCCGGACTCCGGGTAGCGGGCCGCCAACCGCGCCGAGCTGGTCGCGTTGCAAAAGGCGATGAAACCGGCGAGCGCCAGCGCGGGCAGCAGCCCGGCGCCGCCGGCCGCCGCCGTGGCCGGGGCGAACACCACGAAGACGCCGGCGCCGAGCATCGACCCGAGCCCGATGACCACCGCATCGGGTACGCCCAGCCTGCGCGCCAGTTGATCCACCGCCGAACCCTAGGGGTACGAGGTGAACGGCCGGTCCCATTCGCGTAGCCGGCCGGGTAGCGGCACGTCGTCCCAGGGCACCCGGTGCAGCAGCCGGTCCAGGAACAGCCCCAGCAGCAGCGCCGCCACTCCGTCGGTGAGCCAGTGGAAGTTCAGGTAGGTGGTGGTGACCAGCAGGATCGCCGGCGGGGCGAATCGGACCAGCCGGTGCACGGTCGGGTGCAGTCGCCCGGCCGTCAGCGCGGTCAGCAGTACGGCGATCACCCCGTACCAGACGATCGCGTTGGCGACGTGCCCAGACGGGTAGGAGAGGCCGTACTCGGTGGGCGGCAGGTCGTTGAAGATCCGGACGGACTGGGCCGGCGGCAGATCCGAGCTGGGCGCGGCCCGGTCGGTCAGGACCTTGAGCGGTCCGACCGTCAGGTACAGGAGCACGAACGCCCCCGCCACCAGCAGCAGCGGCCGGACTGTGCGGGCCCGCCACGCCACTGCCAGGGCGAGCGCCCCGGAGAGCGGCATCAGCAACCAGCCACCCTGCCCGAGGAAGTTGAACACCCGAGCCGTCCAGTAGATCGGCGCGGGGTGGTGGGCGTAGGCCCATTCGCGGACCGCGAGGTCCCACCCGAGCAACGCCCCTGCGGCGAGGGCCAGGGTCAACGCGCCGAACCCGACCAGCAGCAGCGCGTCGAACCACCAGCCGGCCGGGCGAACCGGCCGCAGCCGCAGGTCACGTCGTACCGCCATGGGTTTGAGCACGGGACCACGCTACCGGCCTCGGGCGAGGCCGGGGTGTGCGGCGCTGTGGGCCCAGCCACGATGGGAGGCGGATGCGGGGGGCGAGGCGGCATGCTTGTGCCCGTGCGGATCACCTCTGCCCTCGTGGACCCGGCGCTGCTCGACCTTCCGTGGTCGACACCGCTGGAGGAGTGGCCTGCCCAGCACCTGGTCGCCCTGCCGAAGGGCATTTCCCGGCACATCGTCCGGTTCGTCCGTCTCGGTGACTACGTGTACGCGTTCAAGGAGACTCGCGAGCGGATCGCCGAGCGGGAGTACGACCTGCTCCGGGCGCTGGAGCGGATCGACTTCCCATCGGTCGAGGCGGTGGCGGTCGTCGCCGATCGGCAGACCGAGGACGGGGAGCCCCTCGAATCGGTGCTGATCACCCGGCACCTGCAGTTCTCCCTGCCCTACCGGGCGCTCTTCTCGCACACGCTGCGACCGGAGACGATGAGCCGTCTGCTCGACGCGCTCGCCGCCTTGATCGTGCGGATGCACCTCACCGGCTTCTTCTGGGGCGACTGCTCGCTGTCCAACACGCTGTTCCGGCGGGACGCGGGCGCGTTCGCCGCGTACCTGGTGGACGCGGAGACGGGTGCGCTGCACACCTCGCTCTCCAACGGCCAGCGCGGTGAGGACCTGGAAATCGCCCGGGTGAACATCTTCGGCGAGGCGCTCGACCTCCAGGCTGCTGGCCTGCTGCACGAGTCCATCGACCCGGAGGTGGTCTGCGAGGAGGTCGTGCAGCGGTACGAGCGGCTCTGGCACGAGATCACCTACGAGCAGGCGGTCGAGCGGGAGGCCCGACACGACATCGAGGGTCGGATCCGCCGCCTCAACGAGCTGGGCTTCGACGTGGCCGAGGTGGCCATGTCGACCATCGACGACGGACGCTACCTGGTCCGGCCGAAGGTGGTCGACGCCGGCTACCACACCCGGCGGCTGCTGCGGCTGACCGGCCTGGACGCCGAGGAGAACCAGGCCCGCAAGCTGCTCAACGACCTGGACGCCTACCGGGCGGAGAGCGACCTCGCCGACGAGCAGCAGGCGGCGCACCGGTGGGTGACCGAGGTCTTCGAGCCGGTGGTCCGGGCCGTGCCCGCGCACCTGCGTCGCAAGCTGGAGCCGCAGGAGTTGTTCGCGCAGATCATCGAGCACAAGTGGCTGCTCTCCGAGCGGGCCGGCCGGGACGTCGGGATGCGCCACGCCGTCCAGTCGTACCTTGTCGACGTGCTGGTGCACCGCCCCGACGAGCAGGCCGTGCTCGGCGTCGAGGTCCCCACCATCGTCTGACCGCGGTGATCGTCGCACCGGCGACGACGCCGCGATGGCCGCCCTTAAGTGGCGGTCGCTGACGACCTCGCCCCGGATCGCCCCCGACCGGCCGCACCTACGCCCGCGGAGCAGCGGGCGTCACTCCACCCAGGAGCCGCCGCGCAGCACCCGGACCACGTTCAGGTCCTCGTCCAGCACCACCAGGTCGGCGCGGAGGCCGACCTGAAGGGCGCCGACCCGGTCACCCAGGCCGATGGCGCGGGCCGGGGTGGTGGCCACCATCCGGGCCGCGTCCGCGATCGGGATGCCGGCGTCCACGGCGTGCCGCAGTGCGGCGTCCATGGTCAGGGTGCTGCCGGCGATCGTGCCGTCGCGGGCCAGCCGGGCCACCCCGTCGGCCACCGTGACGGCCTGGCCGCCCAGCTCGTACTCACCGTCGGCCATCCCGGCGGCGGCCATCGCGTCGGTGATCAGGGCAGCCCGGTCCGGGCCCGCGGTCGAGGTGGCGAAGGTCAGCGTGCCGTCGTGCAGGTGCACCCCGTCGGCGACCAGCTCACAGACCACGGTGGGCGCGTCGAGCAGGGCCACCACCGGACCCGGCTCGCGGTGGTGCACCGGCCGCATGCCGTTGAACAGGTGGGTGCCGACGCTCGCTCCCGCGGCGACCGCGGCGCGGGTCTGGTCGTACGTGGCGTCGGTGTGGCCGACCGCGGCCACCACCCGCTGGGCGGTGAGCAGCTTGATCGCCTCCAGCGCGCCGTCGCGCTCCGGGGCGAGGGTGACCATCCGGATCGCGCCCGCACCCAGCTCGATCAGCTCGGCCAGCTCGTCGGTGGACGGGTCGCGCAGGTACTCCGGGTTCTGCGCACCGCAGCGGGCGGCGGAGAGGTAGGGCCCCTCGAAGTGGATGCCCGCCAGCACGCCCTCGTCGACCAGCGGGGCGAACGCCTCGGTGGCGGCACGCATCAGCGGGAAGGGAGCGCTGACCAGGCTGGCCAGCAGGGTGGTGGTGCCGTGCGCCAGGTGGAAGCCGGCAGCAGCCCGGGCCTGGTCGGCGTCCCCGGTGGTGAAGGTGTGCCCACCACCGCCGTGCGTGTGCATGTCGACGAAGCCGGGCAGGATCCAGTGCCCGTCGCGGACCGACGGATACTCCGCCACCGCGGTGATCCGGTCACCGGCCCACTCGACGCAGCCCTGCCGGATGACACCGTTCGGGGTCACCACTCGGCCGTTCACCCGTACGGTCATCGCTTCTCCTGATGGTCACGGACGCGCGCGGCGTCCAGGGCGAGCAGGGCGGCGCCGAGGCAGCCGGCCTCGTCGCCGAGGGCCGCCGCGACCAGCCGCGGCTCCCGGTGGAAGGTCATCCGCTCGTGCAGCGCCGCCCGCAGGGGGACGAGCAGCCGGTCCCCGGCCTGGGCCAGGCCGCCGCCGAGCACGATGGTCGCCACGTCGAACAGCGCCTGTCCGGAGGCCAGGCCGTCGGCGAGCGCCTCGACCGCCTCCTGCCAGACCCGGCCGGCCAGTGGCTCGCCGGCCGCGGCCCTCTCGGCCACCTCGGCCGCCGTCACCGGCCCGTCGGGCGACTCGCCGGCCAGCTCGGCATAGCGGCGGCCGATCGCGGCGGCCGAGGCGACCGCCTCCAGGCAGCCGGGCCGGCCGCAGCCGCAGCGCGGCCCGTCGGGACGGACCAGGATGTGGCCGATCTCCCCGGCGGCGCCGTGTGCGCCGACGGCGGCCGTGCCGTCGACCACGTGCGCGGCGGCGATGCCGGTGCCGATCGCCACGAAGAGAACGTGCCCGGTGCCGCGCCCGGCACCGAGTCGGGCCTCGGCGAGACCGCCGACCCGCACGTCGTGGCCGAGCGCCGTGGGCAGGCCGAGCCGCGCCACCGCCAGGTCCCGCAGCGGTACGTCCCGGAAGCCCACGTTCGCCGACCAGACCGCGACACCGCCCGCCTCGTCCACCACTCCGGGCACGGCGATGCCGAGCGCGACCGGGGTGAGCCCGTCGGCGCGGGCCTTGTCGGCCAGCCCTTCGGCGACGTCCAGGATGGTGCCGACCACGGCGGCCGGGCCGCGTGCGGCGTTGGTGGGGTGCCGTTCGGTGCGTACCGCGACGCCGTCCGGCCGGACCAGGGCGCACTTCATGCCGGTGCCGCCGACGTCCAGCGCGACGACCACCGGGTCGGCGGGCACGGCGTCGCTCACGGCGCCATCTCGGTTCGCGACTGCGGGGCTCGCAACCCCGGCTCACTCCTCGCGCTCACGCCAGCACCACCGACCGGGTCAGGTGTCGGGGTGCGTCCGGGTCGAGGCCCCGGCTGGTGGCGAGCGCGACCGCGAAGCGCTGGGCCAGGATCAGGTCGGCCATCGGATCGACCGGGGTACGACCGGCGGCCCAACTGCCCAGCACCGTGCGGCAGCCGTGGGTACGGCTGTGCACGAAGGCCGCGCCGGTGGCGGCGACATCCTCGGGCAGCCCGTCGGGCAGCTCGCCGAACGCCCAGACCAGCCGGCCGGGCGCGGCGATCGAGATGGGCCCGTGCCGGTAGTCCATCGCCGGGTACGCCTCGGCCCAGAAGGTGGCCGCCTCGCGGCACTTCAGCGCGGCTTCCTTGGCCAGCCCGACCGTCCACCCCCGACCGAGGAAGGTGACCTGCCCGATGGTTGTCGGGTCGATCGGCAGCGGGGCGCGCACCGCCACCTCGGCGTCGGCGGCGAGCGCGGTCACCGGGTCGCCGAGGTGGGCCCGGAGCAGGGCGAGCGCGGTGGTCGCGAAGCGGGTCTGCACCACCGACCGCTCGTCGGCGAAGGGCATGGTCACCGCGGCGGTGGCCAGGTCGACCGCCGGGGACGCCGGATCGCCGACGATGACGGTGCTGGGCACCCGCCCGCGTAGTGCGATGAGCAGGTCCAGCACCTCGGTGGTGGTGCCGGAGCGGGTGATGGCGATCAGCCGGTCGTAGTGGCGGCCGGTGGGGAACTCGGACGCCTGGAACGCGTCGGTCTCGCCCTGGCCGGCCTGCTCGCGGCGGGCCGCGTACGCCATCGCCATGAACCACGACGTTCCGCAACCGACGACGGCGACCCGCTCACCGGGGCGCGGCAGGTCACCGCGTACGACGCCGGCCAGATCGGCCGCCTCCCGCCAGCAGTCGGGTTGACTCGCGATCTCCGCGTCCACGTAAGCCATGGGAACTCCTCGCAGGGCCGGCCGATGCGCAATACGGCTCGTTACACCCGTATTTCGCGCGTCATTCTGCGCGAACCCGGGTGGTCGTGGCAACCGACCGGCCGATCGCGCAGGCCGGTCTTTTGCGCCACCTAGTTTCGCGCACTAGTGTGCACGCAATCAATCACCGTTCGTGCAGTCACTGGGAGGGCCCCCGCGGTGGACCGGTACGCCAGATGGAACGCCCTGCTCGAGATGCTGACCGACAACGGCCGGGTCAGCGTCGAGGCGGCCGCCGAGCGGCTGGACGTCTCCCAGGCCACCATTCGGCGCGACTTCGACCAGCTCGCCCAGCAGCAGATGATCACCAGGACCCGGGGTGGCGCCGTCGCCAACGGGGTCTCCTACGACCTGCCGCTGCGCTACAAGACGGCCAAGCACTCGGCGGAGAAGCAGCGGATCGGCGCCGCCGCCGCGGCGCTCGTCACGCCCGGCACGGTGGTCGGCCTGAACGGCGGCACCACCAGCACCGAGGTGGCCCGGGCGCTGGCCGTCCGGCCAGACCTGAACACCAGCGCCGAGGGTGCCCAGCTCACCGTGGTCACCAACGCGCTGAACATCGCCAACGAGCTGCTGGTCCGATCCCGGATGAAGGTCGTGGTGGCCGGCGGGGTGGTGCGCCCGAAGTCGTTCGAGCTGGTCGGCCCGCTGGGCGGGGCGCTGCTGCGTGAGGTCACCCTGGATGTCGCGCTGCTCGGCGTGGACGCGATCGACCCGCAGCTCGGCGCCGCCGCCCACCACGAGGGGGAGGCGGCGATGAACAACCTCATGGTGGCCCGCGCCAAGCGAGTGGTGATCATCGCGGACTCGTCCAAGTTGGGGGGTCACGCCTTCGCCCGGATCTGCCCGGTCGACCGGGTGGAGACGCTGGTGACCGACGCGGGCGCCGCCCCGGAGGTCGTGGAGGCCTTCCGTGCTGCCGGCGTGCAGGTCGTCTGCGCCTGACCTGTCACTTTCCGTCGATGAAACGCGTCTACCGGCGCGTCGATGCATACCGCGTATTGCGCGCGTCTGCATACCGCGTATGGTGTCGGCTGTCACGCCCACCATCGGGGGAGGTGCAGCTTGCCAGCTGTCCTGGAGATCGAAGGTCTACGTAAGACGTACAAGAGTCGTCGACGCGGCACCCGCAACGCGCTCGACGGCTTCGACATGCGGGTCGACGCCGGGCAGGTGCACGGCTTCCTGGGCCCCAACGGCTCCGGGAAGACCACCACACTGCGTACGCTGCTCGGCCTGATCCGGCCCGATGGCGGCCGGATGGCACTGCTCGGGCACGAGGTGCCCGGTGCGCTGGCCAGCGTCGCCGGCCAGGTCGGCGCGATCGTGGAGAGCCCGCAGTTCTTCCCGCACTTCTCGGCCCGGGACACGCTGTCCCTGCTGGCCGGGGCGGGTGAGGTGCCGGCCACCCGGGTCGACGAGGTGCTGGAGCTCGTCGGGCTGCGCGACCGGGCCGGCGAGCGGGTCAAGACGTACTCGCTGGGCATGAAGCAGCGGCTGGCCGTCGCCTCCGCGCTGCTGAAGAACCCGAAGCTGCTCATCCTCGACGAGCCGGCCAACGGCCTTGACCCGGGCGGCATCCGAGAGATGCGCACGCTGATGCGGACGCTCGCCGAATCCGGGATGACCGTGGTGCTGTCCAGCCACATCCTCGGCGAGATCCAGCTGATCTGTGACTCGGTCACCATCATCTCGCTGGGCCGGCGGGTCGCCTTCGGCCCGGTCGACGAGGTGCTGGCCCAGCACTCGTCCGGCGCGGTCCGGGTCCGGCTGGAGGCGGTCAGCGACCTGCCCGCGGCCACCGACGCGCTCACCCGGGCCGGGATGCGGGTCACCGGCCACCCGGACCACCTGATGCTGGCTGGCGTCGACAAGCCGGCCACGGTGACCCGGCTGCTCGCCGAGCACGACCTCTACGTCAGCGAGCTGGCCCCGGTCGCCGTCGACCTGGAGAGCGTCTTCCTCGAACTGACCGCCACCGCACCGGTACCCGGCCAGCACCGGCAGGTCGACGAGTCCATGAAGGTCGGTGGGACGGGGCAGCCCGACGCCACCGGAGGAGGGTGGGGCGCGTGAGCCTCTATCGTACGGAGCTGCGCCGGCTGGCCAAGCGGCGCTTCACCCGCTACATGTCGCTGCTCGGCCTGCTCGTGCTAGCCGCGGTGGTGGTCGGGGTCTTCCTCACCAACCAGAAGATCGACGCCGGCCAGCTGGCCCGGGCCGAGCGCCAGGCCGACCAGCAGTACCAGGAGCAGCTGCGCTGGAGCGAGCAGGAGCGCGTCAGCTGCGAGCAGGCCAAGGCGGCGAACAAGCCGAATGACGGCCGCTACCCCGACGACTGCTCCGTGATCACGGCTCCGTCGCGGGACCAGATCCAGGCGGAGTGGTTCCTGCCCTCGACGTTCAACTTCCGGCAGACGTTCGACGAGACGCTGATCCCGTTCGCGGCGATCCTCGCCCTGGTCGGGTTCGTGGTTGGCGCGTCCTTCATCGGCGCCGAGTGGAACACCGGCGGGATGATGAACCTGCTGCTCTGGCGGCCGAAGCGGCTCACCGTCCTGCTCACCAAGCTGGCCGCGCTGCTCACCGGCATTCTGGCGGTGACGCTGCCCGCGGCGGTGCTCTGGTTCGCCGGGTTCTGGGCGGTCGCCACCTTCCGGGGCAACACCGAGAAGATGACGTCCGGGGCCTGGCAGTCGTTCGCCCTCACCGGTTTGCGCGGCGTGGTGCTGGTGCTGGTGGTCACCACCATCGGCTTCGCGCTGGCCTCGCTGGGTCGGCACACCGCGATGGCCCTCGGCGGTGTGGTGGCGGTGATGGTGGTCGGCCAGTTCGGTCTCGGCATCCTGCTGTCGATGGCGAGCGTGCGGTTCGCCGAGGCATGGCTGCTGCCCACGTACGCGCTGGCGTGGATGACCAAGAAGGTCACCCTCCAGAACTGGAACTCCTGCAACGCCACCTACTACGGTGAGTGCAAACCGGACACGCTGGACATCACCTGGCAGCAGTCCTCCGTGCTGCTCTCCGTCGGGCTGGTGGTGATCCTCGGCGCGGCGCTCTGGGCGATGCGCCGGCGGGACATCTCCTGACCAACGCGGCGCGGCGCGGCCGGCCCGGCCGTCGGGTTTCCCGGCGTGCGGGGCCGGCCGCGCCGGCTGCTGCGACCCGGGCCGACCCTGGCTAGGCTGAACGCCATGCCCGCCGACGCCACCCCGGTCTCCCCCGAGCCGTCCACCGACGCTCGCCCGGGTGAGGCACCGGTCGGTGGTGGGCCGACCGTTCCGACACCCCGACCGGCGCCGCCCGTCGAGAGCACCGCCGACCCCGCGCAGGCCGCCGGGGACGATGCCGAACCGACCGGGCCGGTGGCGGGGCTGACCCAGCGGGAACAGGCCATCCTCGCCTTCGAGCAGCAGTGGTGGCGGCACGCCGGTGCCAAGGAGCAGGCCGTCCGGGACACCTTCGGGGTCTCCTCGACCCGGTACTACCAACTGCTCAACGGGCTGCTCGACAACCCGGCGGCGCTGGCCGCCGACCCCGTGCTGATCGGCCGGCTCCGCCGGCTCCGCTCATCGCGCGCCCGCGATCGCCGCCGCTGACGCCACCGCCCGCACACCGGCCTCAACTCCTGATTGTCCGGGTCCCGGCCGTCTGCTGACCGGGCACCGGGAACGGCGTCCCCGGTGCCCGGTCCGTCCAGACCGGTGGAAGCATGGCACCAGATTCGGCGGGTAGGCGGGGAGCGTCCCGGGCGCTGCCATGCGGCTCCGGGCCGATGGAGGGAGCGGGCTATGACGGGTACCAACCCGAGCCGGCCACCACAGGGTGCGACCGGCACCGCGCAGCAGGCTCGGCAGGAGGCGTCCCGGGTCGGACAGCAGGCCGCGCAGGCCGGTGGACAGGTGGCCCATACCGCCGCCGAGCAGGGCGGGCAGGTGGCCGCGGAAGCGCGCCAGCAGGCCCGGAACCTGACCGGAGAGGCCACCAGCGAGCTGCGTGAGCAGGCCAGATCGCAACAGCAGCGGGCCGTCGACGGTCTGCGCGACCTGGGCCAGGGGCTCAACTCGATGGCCGAGCAGGACGGTGACTCCCGGCTGGCCGGCCAGGCGGTTCGCCGGGCGGGGGACGCCGCGCAACGGGCGGCCGGCTGGCTCGACGGACGGGAGCCGGGGGACGTACTGGACGAGGTCCGCACGTACGCCCGACGCAACCCGGGGATGTTCCTGGCCGGCGCGGCGGTGGCCGGACTGCTGGTCGGGCGACTCGCCCGTGGCCTGACCAGCGCTGGCGGCGCAGGGATGTCAGGCGGCCCGGCAGCAGGGTACGGGCACCCGGACGGGGGTGGCCCGGAGCCCTACGATCGCGGGTTCAACGCGCCCTACCAGCCCGAACAGCCGTACACCGGTACGGCTCGGGCCCAGAACGTGTCGCCGGCCGGTCGGCCGGAGCGGGACCTGCCGGGCGGGGTGGCACCGTGAGCGCCCCGGAGAAGGAACGGACCCAGGCCTCCGTCGGCGACCTGCTGGGTGACGTCACCCGGGACCTCTCCACGCTGATGCGCAAGGAGGTCGAGCTGGCCAAGGCCGAGCTCCGCGAGGAGGCGAGCCAGGCCGGCAAGGCCGGCGGCATGTTCGGCGGGGCGGGGCTGGCCGGGTTCCTGGCCGTCCTGTTCGTGTCGTACGCGGTGTGGTGGGGGCTGTCCAACACGATGGACCAGGGCTGGGCGGCACTGATCGTCGCGGTGATCTGGGCGGTCGTGGCCGGTGGCCTTTTCATCAACGCCCGGAGCCAGCTGCAGCGGGCTCGTGCGGTGCTGCCGCGAACGAAGCAGACCGCCCGGGAGATGCCGGACGCACTGCGCGGTCGGTGAACGAGTCGGGAGGGGACAGATCATGTCCAGTGATCCGGATCGGATCCGGCGGGAGATCGAGACCACCCGCAACGAGTTGAGCAGTGACGTCGACGCGTTGGCCGACAGGGTCAACCCGCGTCGGATCGCCGGTGACCGCGTCGGGCAGGCCCGCGGCGCGTTCGCCCGAGCGAAGGAGAGGGTGATGGGCAGCTCGAGCCACATGGGGCAGGAGGCCAGCCAGCGGATGTCACACGTCGCCGGCTCGGTACGCGACGAGACCCGGTCGCTCGGACAGCAGTCCCGGGAGCAGACGCAGGGCAACCCGCTGGCCGCCGGCGTGGTCGCCTTCGGCGTCGGGTTGCTGGCCGCCTCGCTGCTCCCGTCGAGTGGGCGGGAAAGGCAACTGGCCGGTCGCGCCCGGGGCATGGTGAGCGAGCACTCCGACCAGTTGCGCGGGCAGGCGAGCCAGATCGGCCACCATATGCAGGACAACCTGCGGGAGCCCGCGCAGCAGGCGGCGCAGTCGGTGCGGTCCACCGCCGAGCAGGGGGTGTCCGCGGTACGCGACCAGGGCCGTTCAGCCGCCGGGCAAATGCAGGGGCAGGCGTATGCGGCCGCCGATGATCTCCGGCACCGCTGACCCGGCCGAGCGTCGGGGCTGGCACCGATGATGCGGGTACGCTCCGCGTCCGTGCCAGCCCCGGGCCGGCCGGTCAACGAGGACCTGGTCTTCCGGTTCGGCCCGCTGGTCGGCGTGCTGGACGGCGCCACCGTGCCGGAGGGCTTCGACACCGGCTGTGTGCACGGGCCGGAGTGGTACGTCCGGCACCTGGCCGCCCGGATCGGCATGGCCGAGGCGGCGCGCCCGTCGGCGAGGCTGACCAGCAACCTGGCGGCGGCCATTCTCGCCGTTCGCGCCGACCACGGCGGGCAGTGCGACCTTGATCATCCCGGTACCCCGTCCAGCACGGTCTGCCTACTGCGGGACTGCGGTGACAAGGTGGACCATCTGGTGCTCTGCGACAGCCCGCTGGTGCTGGACACCGGCCAGGTCAGCGTGGTGACCGACGACCGGCTGGAGGCGGCGGTGGCCGAGCTGCGCCGGACGGTCGCCACCGTGCCGGCCGACGCGGACCCGGTGACCCGCTTCCGGCACGCCGTGGGCGTCCAGCGGGAACGGATGAACCGCACACACGGCTACTGGGTGGCGGCGGCCGACCCGGACGCGGCCTTCCACGCGGTGACCGGGACGGTGCCCCAGCGGGGGCCGTCGGCGGTGCGTCGGGCGGCGCTGCTCAGTGACGGCGCGTCCAGCGCTGTCGACCAGTTCGGGCTGACCGACTGGGCGGGGCTGCTGGACATGCTGAGCGCCGACGGCCCGGGCGCGTTGCTCGACCGGGTCCGGGAGGCCGAGCGCGACCACCCCGACCGGCTGCGCCGGCACAAGCCCACCGACGATGCCTCGGTGGTGTTCTGCGAGTTCGGGGCGGCGACCTGAGGGCCCCGCGACTCGACTGGTTGGCAACAGAGCGTGAGGTGGACACTCGGGCGGTCCGACCGGTCGGTACCGGTAGCCGGACCGCCAGTGGATGCCCAATGGGGTGGACTTCGGCCGATCAGGGCGGCAGACTGCGGCACGTGGCGGGTGCGGTCCGGTTGGAGCCGGTGGATGAGCAGAACCTGGAGCCATTGCTCTCCGTAGCGGCTGCCGAGGCCGAGCCAGGTGATGTGATGCCTCCGGTCGACGCTCCCGCCGGCTGGTCGCTCGCCCGCCGCGAGGCTTTCCGGGACTTTCACCGCGCGAGCTTCGGCGGCCTGGACGGCCCGACACGCTCCCAGATGTACGCGATCCTCGTCGGCGGTGAGGTGGCGGGCATGGTTCGGATGACGCGTTGTGACGAGCCCGGCACGGTCGAGACCGGGATGTGGCTCGGTCGTTCGGCTCGCGGGCAGGGGATCGGCGCGACCGCCCTGCGCGAGTTGCTGAACGCCGCCGCCCGGGCGGGCATGCGGGCCGTGGTGGCGGAGACGACCGCGGACAACATCGGCGCGGTCGGCGTACTGAAAAAGTGCGGCGCCACATTGCGCGAGGATGGTGGCAAGGTGCGCGCCGAAATCTGCCTGGATTCGACGCCGCCAGCACTCTGAAGCGATTCTTAAGGTTCGTCTTCTCTGTCGTTTTCCCTGGTGGTTACCACCTGGACGTCCGTTCTGGGGCGTCCAATCCCGCGTTTCCGGATGGTGTTCGTCGACGCGGATGGAAATCGCCAGAACGGTTTCGGTGGAATGCCGTCGGGTACTGCCCGCCGGGTCCGCAGATACGGACGCCTGATTGAAGGCATGGTTCGCGCTATTCCCCGGTAGCCCTTCTCCGGCCCCCACCGGGCAGGCGTCCGCACCCTCCGGGGAGCGAAGGAGAACTGATGAAGACCGGAACACGAATCGGGCTGGCGGTGGGCTTCGGCTACCTGCTGGGCCGTCGCCGCAAGCTGCGTACCGCACTCACCCTGGCCGCCGCGGTCGCCGCCGGCCGAGCCAGCCGGGACCCCGCCGGGCTGCTGAAGCGGGGCACCAACGTGCTGCACTCGTCCCCCCAACTGAGCAACCTGAGCCGACTCGGCGGGCCACTGGTCAACGCGGGCCGGGCCGCCGCCACCGCGGCGGCCGGCAGCGGCGTCGACGCGCTCACCGGTCGGCTGCGCGACTCGGCCGACGCGCTGCGCCGCCGCTCCGGAGACCAGAGCGGCGCCGGCGACAACGACACGGGCCGCGACACCGACCGCGACACGGCGAACCAGACCGACCGGGACGACGCGGCGGCCGGGCAGCGGCGGGGGCGGTGACCATGGCGGGGAACACCTACCCGGGTGGGATCGGTGAGAAGCTCCGCGGCCAGTTGGCCGACGAGGTGCGGAACCTGGCCGAGGCGATCGGCGAGCGGGCGATGACGGTGGTGACCGAGCGGATCACCGGCGCGACCGGCCGGCTCAGCGAGTACGCGCGCCAGGGCGGCGGACCGGGCCTGATCGCCGCCGCCACCGGTGCACAGAAGCTCGCCGAGGGCGGCTCACCAATGAAGGCGATGGTGCACGCCGGGATGGCCGGCGGTAAGGAGAAGGTGATGTCGGCTCTCGGCCGCGCGGGCGGAAAGGGCGGCGGCAAGGGCGGCAAGAAGAAGGTCACCAACATCGTCGAGACGATCGAGGTGGGCGTGCCGGTGCGGGCCGCGTACAACCAGTGGACGCAGTTCGGCGACTTCCCGAGCTTCATGAAGAAGGTCGAGAGCGTCGACACGGACTCGGACGAGAAGCTGACCTGGAAGGCGCAGGTCTTCTGGTCGCACCGGACCTGGGAGTCGACCATCGTCCGGCAGGTGCCGGACAAGCTCATCCACTGGCGGTCCAAGGGTGAGAAGGGCTCGGTCGACGGCACCGTCAGCTTCCACGAGATCACCCCGGACCTGACCCGAATCCTGGTGGTGCTGGAGTACCACCCGCAGGGCCTCTTCGAGCACACCGGCAACCTGTGGCGCGCCCAGGGCCGGCGGGTGCGGCTGGAGCTGAAGCACTTCGTCCGGCACGTGATGACCGAGGTGGCGCTCGACCCGGACCAGGTCGAGGGCTGGCGGGGCGAGATTCGCGACTCCCAGGTGGTCAAGGACAACGAGACGGCCCTTCGCGAGGAGCGCGAACGGGACCAGCGCGGCCCGGGCGGGGGCGGTGGGGCGCCGACCGGTCCCGAGGCCGACGAGTTCGCCGAGGAGGAGCCGAGCGCGGAGGAGGAGCGGCCGCGCCGACGGCCCGCCGGGCGGCTGCGCCAGCGGCCACCCCGCCGGCCCGCCGAGCCGGAGTACGACGAGGAGTACGAGGCGTACGAGGACGGCTACGACGAGGGGTACGCGGACGAACCCGACGAGGAACCGCCGCCGGCCCCCCGTCGTCGCGCTCCCGAGCGGGCCCGCCGCGCTCAGCCGCGCGAGGAGCCGCAGCGGCCCCGGCCGCCGGTCCGACGCGGACCGGAACCGCCGCGCCGACCCGTGGTGCGCCGCCGCCGGGAGGAGGACGAGTGACGCTCGTATCCGACGAGGGCGGTGCCGGCGGGGCCCTGGAGCGTGTGGGCTCCGGCGGCGGGCTCGCCGACGTGGTGGAGACCGTGCTCGACAAGGGCGTGGTGATCGACGCGCAGGTGACCGTCGGCGTCGTCGGCATCCCACTGGTGGAGATCAACGCCCGGGTGGTGGTGGCGAGCATCGAGACGTACCTGCGGTTCGCCGAGGCGGTCGACCGGCTGGACCTCGCTCCGGACGAGGGCGAAGGCCTTGCCGGTCTGGTCGGCGGCGTTACCGGCGCCGTCCGGGACGTCACCGGCTCGGTCGGGGACGTGGCCGGCAACGTGCGGGACCTCGGGAGGGGCTGAGATGGCGGACGAGACGGGACTGTTCATCTACGGCGTGGTGCCCGCCGACGTGGAGGCGACGCCCGACGCGGCCGGGGTAGGCGATCCACCGGGCGAGGTGGCGGTGATCCGGCACGGTGACCTCGGCGCGCTGGTCAGTGAGGTGCCGTTGGAGGCGCCGCTGGGCCGGTCGGCGGATCTGCGTGCGTACCAGGAACTGCTGGACGGGACGGCGGCGGTGGCGCCGGTGCTGCCGGTGCGGTTCGGCACCGTGGTCACCGGGCCGGACGCGGTGATCGATCTGCTCCGGCCGCACCACGACCGGTTCGCCGCAGCGCTGGCCGAGTACGAGGGCCGGGTGCAGTACGTCGTGCACGGTCGCTTCGATGAGCGGACGCTGCTGCGCGGGGTGCTCGACGAGAATCCGACCGCCGCCGGGCTCGCCGAACAGGTACGCGGCCGGCCCGAGGCGGCCAGCCGTGAGCCACGGATCCGGCTCGGGGAGCTGATCAGCCAGGCGGTGGAGCTGCGCCGCGAGGCGGAGAACCGGCGGCTGCTCGACGCCACGGCCGAGTACGTCGTGTCCGCGCAGCCACGCCCTCCCAGCCACGAGCTGGACGCGGCGCACCTGGCCCTGCTGGTCGACGCCGACCAGGAGGCCGCTCTGGTCGACGCCCTGGAGGAGTACGCGCAGCACCGCGGGGGCCTGCTACGACTGCGGTTGCTGGGCCCGCTCGCCCCGTACGACTTCGTCAGCGCGCACCAGCTGGCGGGCTGGCCGGTGGACCTGCTCTGGGCGCTGCTGACCCTGCCGTACGCGCCGGTGCGCGGCCTGACCGCGGTGGTCGCGGTGGTCGCCCGGGAGGCCGAGTCGCGGCAGCGGAACCCGGTGAACGTCCGGCGCGAGCTGGAGGAACTGGACGCGGCGGCTGCCGCCGGTGAACTCAGCGCGGAGGAACGCGACCGGGCCGAGCAGCGGGTGCTGGACCGGCTGACCGGGGGCGCGGGTCGGGCCGGAGCGCGGGCGCGCCCGGCCCGGCGTGGCCCGGCACGCGAGGGAGGTGCGCGCGATGACCGACGACGACGTCCGGGCTCGACGGCGTGATCCGGCCGCCGAGGACTATCCCGATGAGGAGTACGTGGAGCCGGTGTCGGCTGCCGAGGCGGCTCGGGCGGGGCTGCGACAGCTCGTCGAGCTGACCGGCCGGGAGCCGTCCGGGACCACGTCGCTGGAGGCCACGGAGGACGGCTGGCTGGTCGGAGTGGAGCTGGTGGAGGCGCATCGGATTCCCGCCTCCGTCGATCTGCTCGGCCTCTACGAGGTGGAGCTGGACATCGAGGGTGGGCTGCTCGGCTACCGACGGGTGCGGCGCTACCAGCGCGGGAAGGGTGAGGTGGGCTGAAATGACCGCTGCGCAGCCGCCGTCGGTGGTGCAGAACTCCGGCCAGGTCCTGCCCGCCGGCCACGAGCCGGCCAACCTGGGCGACATCCTGGAGCGGGTCCTCGACCGGGGCATCGTGATCGCCGGTGACATCCGGGTCAGCCTGCTCGACATCGAGCTGCTGACGCTGAAACTGCGGCTGGTCATCGCGTCGGTCGACACCGCGCGGCAGATCGGCATCGACTGGTGGGAGCACGATCCGTGGCTCAGCTCGCGGGCTCGGCCCCCGGTGGAGCCGGGACCGCGTGACCCGGAGCAGGTCGAGGCGGAGCGCCGGCCCCGGGTGGCGGCCCGGGCGCGCCGCCGGGACGCCGAACTAGAGGAGTGGAATGAGTTCGACGGTTGAGGTGCCCGCCGCCGGGTCCGCCCCGGTCGCCGGGGCCTGGCTGCACGGCGTGGTCCGGGACGCCGATCCGGCGGCGCTGACGGCGATCGCCGGGATGGACGGCGCTCCGGTCCGGGCGGTGTCCACCTCCGGCCTGGTCGGCGTGGTCAGCACCGCGCCGCTGGACGAGTACGGCGAGCAGCCGCTGCGCCGCAACCTGGAGGATCTGGCGTGGCTGGAGCGGGCGGCCCGGGCACACCACGGCGTGGTCGAGGCACTGGCCCGACGGGGGCCGGTGGTGCCGGCCCGGCTCGCCACCGTGCACACCGACGACGGCCGGGTGGCCAGGTCACTCGCCGCGTGCCGAACCGAGCTGGAGGCCACCCTGGACCGCCTCACCGGACGCGGCGAGTGGGGTGTGAAGGGTTACCTGGTGCCGGGAGTGGCTCCGGCGAGCGCCGAACCCGTCGGGGCCGGCGGTGTGGGGACGGCGTACCTGCGGCGGCGTCGGGCACAGTTGACCGCCCGGGAGGAAGGCCAGCAGGCGGCGGGCGCGGCGGCGGACACGGTGCACGCCGCGCTGTGCGAGCTGGCCGTGGCGGGCCGGCGGCACGCGCCGCAGGACCGGCGGCTCTCCGGTGCGTCCACCCCGATGGTGCTCAACGGGGCGTACCTGGTGGACCTCGCGGCGCTGCCCGGCTTCACCGAGCTCGTCGGCGCGCTGGGCAGCCGGCATCCGGAGATCCGGCTGGAGCTGACCGGGCCGTGGCCGGCGTACTCCTTCGTCGCGGAACGGCCGGAGCCGGCGCTCACCGTGCGGGAGCCGTGGTGACCAGCGCGCTCGCGTCGAGCAGCGCGGACGATCCGTTGGCCTACCGGCCGGTCGCCCTGGTGGACCTGCTCGACAGGGTGCTCGCCACCGGGGTCGTGATCAGCGGCGACCTCACCCTGGCCATTGCCGACGTGGACCTGGTCCGGATCTCGTTGCGCGCGCTGGTCGCTTCGGTCGGCGCGCTGGCCCCGCCGGAGGACGCCGGATGACCGGGCGGGACGAGGCGGCGGAGCTGGCCGCCGCGCTGGGCGCGGAGTCGTGGCAGCCGCCCCGGGTCACCCCGCTGGACCGCCGGATCGCGGTGGACCGCGACTCGGTCGAGCGAGGGCTGGCCAGCCTGGTGCTCACGATCGTGGAGTTGCTGCGGCAGCTGATGGAGCGGCAGGCGCTGCGCCGGGTCGACCTCGGTGACCTGACCGAGGAGCAGATCGAGCGGATCGGGGTGACGCTGATGGCGCTGGAGGAGCAGATGGCCGGGCTGCGCGAACACTTCGGCCTGGCCCCGGAGGACCTCAACCTGGATCTCGGCCCCCTCGGCCCGCTGCTCCCCACCGAGTGACCCGAGCCGGCCGGCGGCAACCCCCGGAGAGGTCGCCGCCGACCGGTGGATCAGGCCGGTACCCGGACGATGTCGTAGTCGGTGTCCGGCGTGGACTCCACGTCGAACCGGCCGTTCACCACGTACAGCGCCGAGCCGAGCAGGTCACCGGTCGCCGGCGACCGCAGCTGGGGACCGGTGATCTCCCGCTGCACCGCCCCGGCGGTGTAACCGTGGTTGAGCCGGACCACCGCGATGACGTTGGTCAGGTTGCGGATCACGTAGAGGGTGTGGCCGCGCAGCACCAGGCCGTCGGCCCGCTCCACCGAGTAGCCACCGAGGTCGACGAGGCGGCTGCGGCCGGTGCGCGGGTCGATGCGTACCAGCCGACCGGGCAGCATCTGTGCGACCAGCAGATCGCCGTCCGGCAGTGCCACGATCCCGTTGTGGTAGGCGTCCGGCGTCGCAGCCGGTCCGCTGAGCGGCAGCACCCGGGAGGCCGTGGCGGCCGGCAGCCGGCCACCGTGGCCCAGCGGCACCACGTACAGAACCTGCCGGCCCGAGTCGGTGAAGTAGACCGCCCGCTTGGTGATCACGAGGTCGTTGACGTAGCTGCCCGGCTCGTCGGTGAACTGGTAGTGGGCCAGCAGCTTGCCGGTCCCCGCGTCGTAGACGCTGGCACCGCCACCGGAGAAGTCGGCGGTCCACAGCCGGCCCTGCTGATCGAGCTTGAGACCGGCCTTGTCCTTGCCCGGCACGGCCGGGATCAGCACCGAGCCACGGCCGGTGCGTAAGTCACCGCGCCACACCGCTCCGTCCAAGATGGAGCTGACGTAAACGGTGGTGCCCCGACCGATCGTCAGCCCCTCGGGAGTGAACCCGTTGGGCAGGGCGATCCGGGCCGGGAACGGCTTTGCCGGGTGGGCGGCTGCCGGCGAGCCGACCGTGGTGAGGGTGGCCGCCGCCACCAGGGAAACGAGGAGAAGCGAGAGCAGCTTGCGCAAGAAACACCGCCTGACGTCGCAGTGGATCGCTCCACAGAGGAATGTGACGTCCTAGGAACACCCTGGGTACGACGAAAGGTTGACTGCCGGATCAGTTTGGTCGCGTCACCCTCGCTCGGCGGCGTACCCGGCCAGCCAGGCGACCTGCGCGGGGTCCAGCGACGGACGGACCCGGCGCCGGGCCGTGGCGACGTGCGCGGCGGTGACCGTGGCCGCGGCCAGCGACTCACGCATCGCGGCGAGCGCCGCCTCCCGGACCAGAGCCGCGCAGTCGGCCGCGGAGAACCCGTCCAACTCCCCACCGAGCGCGGCCAGGTCGACGTCCGGCGCCAGCGGCACGTGCCGGGACGCGGCCCGCAGGATCTCCATGCGGGCCTCCCCGTCCGGCGGCGGCACGTAGACCAGCCGCTCCAGCCGGCCCGGCCGCAGCAGCGCCGGGTCGACCAGGTCCGGCCGGTTCGTCGCGCCGACCACCACCACGTTGCGCAGCGTCTCCACCCCGTCCAGCTCGGTGAGCAGGGCGGCGACCACCCGGTCGGTGGTCCCGCCGTCGGTGGCCTGCCCGCGGACCGGCGCCAGCGCGTCCACCTCGTCCAGGAAGATCAGCGTCGGGGCCGCCTCCCGGGCCCGGCGGAACAGCTCACGGACCGCGCGTTCGCTCTCACCCACCCACTTGGAGAGCAGCTCCGCGCCCTTCACGGAGAGCACGTTCGCCCGACCCGAGCCGGCCAGCGCGGTGACCAGATACGTCTTGCCGCAGCCCGGCGGCCCGTAGAGCAGCACACCGCGCGGCGGCTGCACGCCGAGCCGGGCGAAGGTGTCCGGGTAGGTCAGCGGCCAGAGCACCGACTCGCTGAGCGTCTGCTTGACCTCGACCAGGTCACCCACGTCGTCCAGGGTCACCGAGGCCAGCTCCAGCGTGGACGCGGCCATCGTGGTCGGCCGGACCACCTCCAGTGCGGCGGTGAAGTCGGCCATCGACACGGTCGGCGTCTCGGCCGACTTCTGCCGCAGCGCCGCGCGTACCCCAGCCTCCCGGACCAGCGCAGCCAGGTCCGCCGCGACGAATCCAGGGGTACGCCCGGCCACCTCGTCCAGCCGGACGTCATCGGCCAGCGGCACCTGCCGGGTCAGCACGGTGAGCTGCTCGCGGCGCAGCGCCGGGTCGGGCAGCGGGATGCTGATCCGCAGCGACAGCAGGTCCGGCGCGCGCAGCGCCGGGTCGACCGCCTCCGGCCGGCCGGTGGTGCACACCACGGCCGCACCCGAACGGACGGTCTCCATGAGCACCTGGCGGAACACCGTCGCCACCGGGCCGGGCTCGTCCGCCGGGGCGAGCGCCTCCACATCGGTGACCAGCAGGACCGCCGGCCCGCCGGCGCGGACCGCCGCCGCCACGGCGCGCAGCCGGTCGGCGGCGGCCTGGTTGGCCAGCGCGACCACCTCGGGCGCCCAGAGCGGGTGTACGCGGGCACCGACCCGGGCCGCGACCGCCCGGACCAGCGCCGACTTTCCCGAACCGGCCGGCCCGCTGAGCAGCACTCCCAGCGAGATGGTGGTGCCCAGCCGACCCAGCACCTCCCGGTGGTGGAAGCCGAGGTCGAGCAGTTCGGTCAGCTCCTCGGCCTGGGCCCGCAGCCCCGGCAGCTCGTCGACGTCGGGAGCGTCGTCCTCCTCCGTCGGGCCCATGGCCGCACCGGACGGAGTCTCAGCCGACCGGCGCCCTCCGGAAGGCCGCTCGGCCGGGGCGAGCCGACCGGGGATGGCGCCGTGGGTGGCCGGGCCGTGCTCCCAGCCGACCAGCGTGTCCATGGTGACCAGTGCGCCAGCGGCCGGCTCGACCGCGACCACGGTGAGCAGGGTGCTGGTCCAGGCGAACCCGACCGTGTTGGCGAGGCTGCGCCGAGCCGCCTCGATGAGGCTGCGTACCGAGGCGTCCGGCAGCACGTCCTGCGGCAACAGCGAGACGTCGTCGCCGGCGGTGACCACCTTGCCCAGCAGGGCGAGCCGGAGCATCTCCGGGCTGACCGCCGCGACCACCTCCACCGGCCCGGTCAGGGTGACCCGGCTCGCCGGGGTCAGCGGCACCGGAGTCACCCGCACCTGACCGCCGTCGTGGAGGCCGAGGTTGCCCAGCGTCAGGTCGTCGGCGTACAGCAGGACGGGGCTCGCGCCCGGCTTGGCCGCCGCCACGATTCCGGCGGTCTCCCGTCGGCCGACCAACCGGACCGGGTCGCCGGGGCGTAGACCCAGCGCGGTCAGCACCTCCGGGTGCAGGCGGACGACGCCCCGCCGGGCGTCCAGCGCCGCCGGCCGCAGGCTGGCCGTGAGAGTCAGGTCGGGTTGCGCCACCGCCCGACCGTAGCCGCCGCCAGCCAGTCCCGGCGTCAGCGCCGTGGATCCAGCTCGTCCAGCAGCGACGGGTCCCGCCGGATCAGCTCGGCCAGCCGGGCGGCCGGGTCCGGGGTCAGCCCGTTCGGGCCGGGTGCCCAGGCCGGCACCGTGCGGCCGGACAGCGGCCAGGCCGGCGGAGGCTCCACCGGGGCCGCCGAGGGTTCCGGACCGACCGTGACGTGCGGGCCGTCCCAGGAGATCAGTAATGGGTACGTCCGCCCGCCGTGCTCGACGCGCACCGTCACCGCCAGCCCCGGGTGGGCGCCGACGACCTGGCGTACCACCTCGGCCACCTCCTCGACCGGCCCCCAGCCGGCCACCTCGCCGGCGGTGTCCCGCCCAGCGTGCCGCCCCAGCCCGGCATTGCGGGCGTCGGTGTGGCCGCTCCCGAGGTTGGCCGGTCCACCGGCCGGACCCGGCGGTGTCGCGCTCTCGTCACGGTCGTTGGCCCGCCGGCGCAGCGCCTCCTCGCGCCGGGCCAGCCGGGCCAGCGTCTCGTCCAGGTCGCCCCTCACCAGATCACCCCTTCCCGCCACGGCCGGAGCCGGTCGGCTCAGGCCCTCCTGTCCCGGGTGGCCCGGTCCAGCGCACGATCCAGGACGACCAGCAGGGCGTCCCGCACCGAGAGCCGATCCCGGGCGTCGAACTGCACCAGAGGTACATGATCTCCGATGGCCAGTGCCCACCGGATCTCACCCAGCTCCAGGGCCAGCCGCCCGTCGAAGGCGTTGACCCCGACCACGAACGGCAGACCGGCCCGCTCGAAGAAGTCGATCGCCGGGAAGCAGTCGTCCAGCCGGGCGCTGTCGACCACCACCAGCGCGCCGAGCGCGCCCCGGGCGAGGTCGTCCCACATGAAGCCGAACCGGGCCTGCCCCGGAGTGCCGAACAGGTACAGCTTCAGGCTTCGGTCGATGGTCACGCAACCGAAGTCCATCGCCACGGTGGTGGTGGTCTTGGTCGACCGGCCGCCCGGGTCGTCCACACCGATCCCGGCGCTGGTCATCTCGGCCTCGGTGGTCAGCGGCGCGATCTCGGAGATCGCCCCGACCGTGGTGGTCTTGCCCACCCCGAACCCGCCGGCAATCAGGATCTTGACCGGGACGGGCGGTGCGGCCGGCGAACGGTGGGCCGGTGGTGGCGTCGCCCCGGTGCTGGTCGGCAGCCGGTACGGCGGAGGTGGCGCGGCCGGTGGCTGGCCGGTGCGCCCGAGCGCGGGGCCGATGCCCGGCGACGTGCCGTAGCGGGCGGCGGCGCTGTTGCCGGCGAGTCCCCCGAGCGGGGCGACCGGCCATTCAGGAGATCGCACGGAGTCCATCAATCACTCGCAGGATGAGGTCGGGGTCGAAGGCGTGGTCGGCTTCGGTGACGTGCACATCCAGGTGCCCGGCGGCACGCAGGTCGCCGACCAGGACCCGGGTCACGCCGAAGTGCAGCCGGGTCCGGGCGGAGAGTTCGGCCACCGAGATCGGCTCGGCGCAGAGCGCGATGATCGCCTGGAGCTCCGGTGCCAGCGGGACGGCCGGCGGGGTGATCCACGGGCCGGTGTCCGGGCGGAGGGTCACCTGCGACTCCAGCCCGATCGCCGGGTCCGCGCCCGCCACCCGTCCGGAGGTGAGCACGAACGGTCGGGGACCGGCCGGCCAGCCGACACCCGCCTCCGGCGCTGGTTCCGGGGACCCGCCGCCGTCGGTGGGGGGCGCCGCTCGCAGGTAGGGACGGATCCGGGCCCCGGGTCCCGGGTCCGGGTCCTCACCGGCGACGTCGCGGGTCATTGCTGGACGGCGTTCTTCAACTCGACGATCAGCCGCGGCGTGAGGGCGCCGCCGGCACGCCCGGCGAAGAGCGTCATCTCGTACGCGACCGTGCCCAGGTTCGCCGACCGGTCCGCGACCACGCCGAGCACTGATCCACTGCTGATCGCGCTGATCAGCAGGTAACCGTCGGCCATGTCGACGATGACCCGGTTGAGGCCGCCGAGCGCGTACCAGCTGGCCGCCCCGCCGGCGAGGCTGGTCATGCCGGAGACCACGGCGGCCAACCGCTCCGCGTTGGACCGGTCCTTGATGGCCGACATGGCCATCAACAGCCCGTCGGAGGAGACCGCTATCGCCTCCAGCACCCCGGCCGTGCTGGAGGTGAAGGAGTCCAGCAGCCAGTTGAACGTGCGGGCCTCCGGACTGAGGTCCCCGCCGTTGCCGGACTGGCTCTGGTGGTCGACGTTGTCGTGCAGGAAGGGGCTGGTCACTGGGCTGATCCTTCTTCGTTCCGGCGGTCTGGGCTGACTTCGCGGAGAGCGCGGGCGACGCCCGCCTCAAAATCGGTGATGAGATCGCGGACCTCGGCCGGGTCGCCGAGGTGCGGACTGGCCGGTTGGGCGGGCGCGGTGGCGGTGACGTTCGCCCCGGGCACCCGCCGGCTCAGCAGTGGCCGGCCCGGCGTCGCCCCGTTGCTGTCGGCCACCGCGGGGGCGGGACCACCCGGACTGGTGCGCGGGTCGACCGTGACGCCCGGGTGGCCGTTGCCGGGGGCGGCATTCAGCTCCGCCCGTCGTACGCCGGACTGGAACGCCTCGACGAGCGCGCGGGCGGCGGCCGGGTCGGCGCCGGTGGCGTCCACCGGGCCGACCGGCGCGGAGGCGGCGGGCAGGCTGGCCCCGGGCAGCCGCTGCCGGACCCGCGGGCCGGTCGGCGTGCCCGATGGTCCGGTGCCGGTGCCGGCGCCGGCACGGTGCGGCCCGGGTGGCGGATGCCGGCGGCGGCGATGCCCGGGCCGCCACCGGTCGCCCCACGCCCCGGTCGTCGGGGCAGGCCCGACTCGGTGGTGGGGAGGTCGACCGGTGCGGGTGACGTCGTGTTGGCGCCGGTGCCGACCGGTTCCCCGGCGCCGAACGCGTCCCAGGACGCACCGGACTCCAGACTGCGGGTGGCCCGGCTGAGCACGTCCGAGTCGAAGCCGGCCGGTGCCGCGGTGGCCGTGAGGGATCGTGCGCCCCGGCTGTGGCCGAGCGCGGCCGGCGAGCGCCGGTCCCGGTCCGGCACGGTGGCCCGGGCGACGGTGGCCCCGGCCCGGTCGGCGCGGCGGAGCACCAGCGACGCCGGTGGGATCTCCAGTTGGGCGGTCACCCCGCCGCCGTCGGTGGCGGTCAGGCTCACCGCCCAGCCGTGGCGGCGGGCCAACCGGCCCACCACGAAGAGGCCGAGCACCTCGGTCGGTGTCAGGTCGAGGCGCTCCCGCCGGGTGAGCCGTGCGTTCTCCTCGGCCAGCCGCTGCTCGGTCATCCCGATGCCGCGGTCCACCACCGTGATCCGGGCACCGAGCCCGGACGCCTCACCGGCCACCAGCACCCGCGTGTGCGGCGGGGAGAAGATGGTGGCGTTCTCCATCAGCTCGGCCAGCGCCAGAACGAGGTCGCCGACCACGGCCGGCGCGGCCGAGATGCCCGCCGGCACCCGCACCTCCACCCGGGTGTAGTCCTCGATCTCGCCGAGCGCCAGCCGCACCACGTCGGCCAGCGGCACCGGCGCGGTGTGCGCGTCCGCCCCGGCCGAGCCGGAGAGCACCACCAGGCTGCCGGCGTTGCGGCGCAGCCGGCTGGAGATGTGGTCGAGCCGGTACAGGTGCTCCAGCCGGCCCGGGTCGACCTCCTGCTGCTCCAGCCGGTCGATCAGCGCGAGCTGCCGCCCCACCAGGTTCTGGGTACGTCGGCCGACGTGGCCGAACATCTGCGCCACGTTGCGCCGACCGGCGACCTGCCGCTCGACCAGCCGGGCCGCGGTGCTCTGCACACGGTCGAAGGCGCGGGCCAGGTCGCCGATCTCGTCGTTGGCCCGGATGTCCACCGGATCCAGCCGGACCGGCTGGGCGCTCTCCGCCTCGTCGTCGGTGACCCGGACCAGTTCCGCCTCGGCGACCCGGGCGACCCGGTCGGCGGAGCGGGTGAGCCGGGTCAACGGCCGGGCCACCGTACGGGCGACGGCCGTGCTGAGCAGCACCACCAACGCCAGGATCAGCGCCGCGGCGCCTCCGACCAGGTACGCGGCGGTCAGCGCTCGCCGCTGCTCGGCGGTCACCTCGGCGAGTACGTCGGCGACCAGCTTCTTCTCCACGAACTGGCCGAGCCGGATCATCGAGCGGACGGACGGGAAGAGCACGTCCAGTGGAACGTCGCGGATCGCACCGGCCGGGTCCCGGGCGCTGGTGACCAGGAAGTCGGCGCTGGTACGGGCGGTCACGGCCACGTCGTTGAGCCGGGCCACCGTCAACTGTTCGGGCGTGATCAGACTGCGGAAGCGCTGGCTGTCCACCTGGAGGGCGGCCATGCACGCCACGTACCCGGCGCTGGCCTGCGCGCTGCCGGTCGCCTTGACCAGCACGATCAGGGTGGCGCACGCGCCCAGCCCCTCGTCGGCGCGCAGCAGCCCGTCCAGGGCCAGCACCTGGCGGCCCGGCCGGGTGTCGGTGTCCACGCTGAACGCCAGCCGCAGCGACTCGATCATTCCTCGGTTGACCGGGCCGAACGCGTCCATCACCTGGATCGGGTTCGCGGCCCGGGCGAGGACGGCGGTCCGCAGGTCGATGAGGCTGGACACCCCGTACAGGGCGTGCTCGACCTGGTCGGTCAGCGCGTCGCTCCCTTCGGCCCGCAGGTCGGCGACCCGGTCGTCCACGTCGGCGGTCTTGCGGACCAGTTCGGCGCGTTCCACTCGGCCGAGCAGGAAGCCGACCGAGAGGATGCGTTCCTGCTGGAGGTCCTGCACCAGGCTGCCGACCCGGCTGGCGAGTCGCACCCGCTCGGCGATGTCGCTGGAGCGCTGGGCCGCGGCCACCCGGTCGAGCACCACAGGCACGGCGAGGCCGACCATGCTGAGCAGGGGGATCACCACGAGCAGCGCGAGCTTGCCGCGGATCCGGAGCCTACCGAGCAGCATCGGACGGCCCCCACTGGGCGGATTCCGGGTCGCGCGTCGCGCCGACCGGTTGCAGCGATCGCGGGTCACCGGGCCGGCCGGTGCGGATCGCCGACTGCCAGGCGTCGCCCGATGGCGGGATGTCGCGGCTCACCATGGGCGCTGCGGGCATCGCGGCTCGGCGACGGGCCCGACGGCCGGCGGCGAGCAGCAGCGCGGCGAGCCAACCCAGCAGCAGCACGGCGGCGACCCCGGCGCCGGTTGTCAGCCAGCGGTCCCGGTCCAGCCCGTCGATCCGCTCGACCAGCAGGGCGTCCAGCTCGCTGAGGATGACCGGCTGGAGCTGGAGGGCGGCCGTGTGCGTGTCGAGCCGGGCGGCGGCCAGCCGGGCCGGGTGCACCGCGCCCGTGCCGGGGGCCGGGGCGGAGTGCGCGGCCAGCGCCTCCACCGAGCGCTGGTAGGTGTCCAGCGGGGTGAGCACGTTCGCGCCGAGGTCGGTGCTTTCCGAGCTGTCCACCGCGGAGCGCAGGTTGTCGACCAGGTCGGTGGCGGGCGCCAGGGCGGCCACCCGCAGGCCGGTCAGCTCGATCAGGCTGCGGGTCTGTTCGGCGGCCGGCCGGCGGGGAGCGAGCGTGCCCAGGTCGGCGAGCCGGCCGGCGAACACCACCGCCTCCGGCAGCTCCTGGCCGGCGCTGTCCTGAAGGAAGAAGGAGTCGGCACCCGGGTCGCGAACCAGCCCCGAGCTTTCCCGGACCTTGCGATGCAGCGCCAGCAGCAGATCGCTGACCTCGCCGTACGCGGTGTAGGCGGACTCGGGGTCGGTGGGGCTGCGATCGCGCAGCGCCTCCAGTTTGGCCCGCAGCCCGGCCCAGCGTTCCTGGCTGCGCAGCTCGGTGCCGATCCGGGCGTCCACCGCGGCGGCGTCCTCGACCGCGCGGGTCAGCGCCTCGCCGGGAGCGGGGCGGCCGTTGACCGCGGCGGACTGGGCCTCGACCAGGGCGTCGGTGACCGGGGCGAGGGCGCGGAGGTACTGCACGCCGAGCCGTTCCCGGGCGGCCAGGTCGCGGTTGTCACCGGTCTGCCGCCAGGTCTGCGTGAGGAGCAGACCCACCGGCGCCAGCAGCGCCGCGACGAGCAGCAGCGGCAGCAGTCGGCCCCACATGGACGGCCGTCGACGGGCCCGTGGCGCGGGGACTGTCATGTGTGTCTCCTCCGGCGTCGGGCGGGGGATCGGCGCGGTGTCGGGTTCGCCGACGAGTCCCGTGCACCGGACCGGAAAACTAGCCGAATCGTCCGTGGGCGAACCGGGTGCTGCTCAGTCAGGTTTGCGTCACTTCGAGCGATGTCACCGTTCGTCCGGGTCGCCGGCACGTTGTGTTCCATCGGGGGTGTGACATGAAGGGATCGAGGTGGATATCCGCCGAAGATCGGAATTCACGTGATCCGAACTCAACTCACTGCGCAGCCTTCGACGGTGCGCGGTCGCATCTAGCCGAATCGCCGATCGGGGCAACCGGACGGACGTACGGCGGATCTCAGCCAACGCTCAGCCTGCGGCCCGTACCGTGTGCCGCATGAGATCGCCGTCGCCGGCCGCGTGGTTCCGGCGTGCCCTGCCCACCCGCCGCCGAGCGATCGCCGCAGCAGCGGTCGTCGTGCTCCTGGCGGCTGCCGTGACCTGGGCGGTGTGGCCGCGGGGATCGGGCGTACGCACCGAGAGCGCGATGCTCACGGTCCGCTCCGGACCGGCCGGCGACCAGCCGGTGGACCTGGACACCACCTTCTACCTGCCGACCGACGCCTCGTCCGGTCGGAAGGTGCCGGCGGTGCTGCTGGCGCACGGGTTCGGCGGCACCAAGGAGTCGGTGCGCTCCGACGCGGAGGAGTTCGCCGGGCGCGGCTACGCGGTGCTCACCTGGACCGCGCGGGGCTTCGGCCGCAGCGGCGGCGAGATCCACCTGGACAGCCCGGACTACGAGGTACGCGACGCGCAACGACTGCTGGACTGGCTGGCCGCCCGGCCGGAGGTGCGCACCGACGGCGCCGGCGACCCGAAGGTCGGTGTGGTTGGCGGCTCGTACGGCGGTGGGTTGGCGCTGCTGCTGGCCGCCCAGGACCGCCGGGTGGACGCGATCGTCCCCATGATCACCTGGAACGACCTGTCCCGGGCGTTCCTGCCGGAGAGCACCGGCGGAGCGCCGACCGAGGGCGTGTTCAAGAAGGGCTGGGCCGGTCTCTTCTTCGGTGGGGGCGGCAACGTGGGCACCGGCCCGGCCGGGCTCTCCGGAGGGACCGCCGCCCAGCCCGAGGGAGCACCCGCGTCAGCCGGCCCGCCCAGCCCGGGGCCGGGCGCCGGCCCGGGCACCGGTCCCGGTGGCGTTCCGGCGGGTGCCGCCGACCCGTCCTGCGGCCGGTTCGCCGCCGACGTGTGCGCCGCGTACCTGCGGATCGCCACCACCGGCCGGGCCGACCAGGCCGCCGTGGACCTGCTGCGCCGGTCCAGCCCGGCGGGCGTGCTGGACCGGATCGCGGCGCCCACCCTGCTGGTGCAGGGCGAGGCGGACACCCTCTTCCCCCTCGGCGAGGCGGACGCCAACGCGAAGGGCATCGCCGCCGCCGGCACGCCGGTACGGGTCGCCTGGTTCACCGGCGGGCACGACGGCGGTGCGGGCCCCCGTTCGGACTCGGACCGGGTGAAGTTCCTGACCGTCCAGTGGCTGGACCACTACGTCAAGGGCGAGGGCGACGCGCCCGGCGACGACTTCACCTGGTCGCGGATCGCCGGCTTCGACGCGCTCGACCGGGGCCTGGTCGCGACCGGCTTCCGCCGCACGGACTACCCGGGCCTGGTTGGCACTGCCCGCCGGGAGGTCACGGTCGCCGGCCCGGCCCAGCCGATCGCGAACCCCCCGAACGGCAACCCGGCCGCCATCTCCTCGGTGCCGTTCGCCGGCGGCCTCGCCTCGCTGCTGGACGGGGTGGCCGGCGACGTGCCCGGCCAGCACGCCCGTTTCGAGTCGGCGCCGCTGACCGATGCGGTCGACGTGGCGGGCGCCCCCACCGTCACCCTGCGGGCCGCCTCACCGACCGGCGAGGCGGTGCTCTTCGTCAAGCTCTACGACGTCGACCCGGACGGCGCGGCCACCCTGCCGAACGGGCTGGTCGCCCCGGTCCGGCTCACCGGCCTGCCGCAGCGGGTGCAGGACGCCCGCCCGGTCACCGTGACGCTGCCCGGGATCGTCCGCCGGGTCGAGGCCGGTCACCAGCTGCGGCTGGTGGTGGCCAGCTCCGACCAGGCGTACACCACGCCGGCCCAGCCCACCGTCTACACGGTGGCGGCGGACGGCGCGGTCAGCCTGCCCACGGTCAGCGGGGAGCCGATCCCCACCACGGCGACGATCTGGCGCTGGGTGCTCGCCGGCCTGCTCGCCGCCATCGCGATCGGCCTCGTCGTGGTCGTGGCCGTGGTCCGCCGCCGGCACCGCCGGCAGGACCGCTCCGTGCACCCGGAGTACGCGGGCACGCCGCTGGCCGTGCGCCGGCTGCGCAAGGAGTACGCGGACGGCTTCGTCGCGGTGTCGAACGTGGACTTCGAGGTCCATCCGGGTCAGGTGGTGGGCCTGCTCGGGCCGAACGGCGCCGGCAAGACCACCACGCTGCGGGTGCTGATGGGGCTGACCCAGCCGACCGCCGGGGAGATCTACGTCTTCGGCCGACGGCTGGTGCCCGGCTCGCCGGTGCTGTCCCGGATCGGCGCGCTGGTGGAGGGGCCCGGTTTCCTGCCGCACCTGTCGGGTCTGGACAACCTGAAGGCGTACTGGCGGGCCACCGGGCGGCCGTGGGAGGACGCGCATTTCGACGCGGCACTGGAGATCGCCGGCCTGGGCGACTCGGTGCACCGGAAGATCAAGAACTACAGCCACGGGATGCGCCAGCGGCTGGCCATCGCGCAGGCCATGCTGGGCCTGCCGGAGCTGCTGGTGTTGGACGAGCCGACCGACGGGCTCGATCCGCCGCAGATCGCCGAGATGCGCCGGGTGCTCCAGCGGTACGCCACGGACGGCCGGGCCGTGCTGGTCTCCAGCCACCTGCTGGCCGAGGTGGAGCAGACCTGTACGCACGCGGTGGTGGTGAACAAGGGCCGGATCGTGGCGTCCGGGCCGGTGGAGGAGATCGTGGGCGAGTCGCCGAGCGTCCTCTTCGACGTCACCGACCCGGTGGCGGCGCGGGCGGTGCTGGACCGGCTGCACGGGGTCCGGGTGCTGCCGGAGAGCGACGGTCAGCTGGTGGTCGACACCAACGGCACGGCCCGCAGCGACGTGGTGGCCGAGTTGGTGCGCGCCGGCATCGGGGTGGACCGGGTGGTGCCCCGGCGCCGCCTGGAGGACGCGTTCCTCGCCCTGGTGGGCGAGAACTCTCGGGGAAGCGGTGACCGGTGATGGCTGGCTCTTCCGTCGAGACGCCGATGGGCGTCACCGATCCGGCCGGTGCGGCCCGGGGCTACCGGCCGTCGGCGACGATGCCGTTCGGCGCGGAGTTCCGCCGGCAGGCGTCCCGGCGGCGGACTCAGCTGGCGCTCGGGTTCATGGTCCTGCTGCCGCTGATCATCCTGGTCGCCTTCCAGTTCAACTCGGGCGGCGACGACGACAACGGCAACAACGAGTTCGCCAGTCTGGTCGACCTGGCCACGTCCGGCGGGCTCAACTTCACCCTGTTCTCGATCTTCGTGTCGGCGTCGTTCCTGCTCGTGGTCGTCGTCGCGCTGTTCTGCGGCGACACGGTGGCCAGCGAGGCGAGCTGGGGCAGCCTGCGTTACCTGCTGGCGATCCCGGTGCCCAGGGCCCGGCTGCTCACCGTGAAGCTGGTGGTCGCGCTCGCGTACTCGGGGCTGGCCCTGCTGTTGCTGGCCGGCACGGCCCTGGCCGCGGGCACCCTGCGGTACGGCTGGTCGCCGTTGCGCAGCACGGTCGCCGCCGAGCTGGAGCCGACCGAGGGGCTGCTCCGGCTGCTGGCCGTGCTCGGCTACCTGGCGGTCGTCCTGCTGGTGGTCGCCGGCCTGGCGTTCCTGCTGTCGGTGACCACGGACGCCGCGCTGGGCGCGGTGGGCGGCGCGGTGCTGCTGTGGATCCTGTCCAGCATCCTGGACCAGATCACCGCCCTCGGCGTGCTGCGCGACTTTCTGCCCACCCACTTCAGCACCGCCTGGCTGGGACTGCTCTCCACCCCGGTGCAGACCGACGACGTGGTACGCGGCTGCATCTCGGCGATCAGCTACGCGACGCTGTTCTGGGGGCTGGCGTTCTGGCGCTTCACCCGCAAGGACATCACCTCATAGCCGGCTGTCCGATGGGCTCACCGGCGGTGGGGCGGGCCGCGTCGGCACCGGCGTGGACGGCTCTGCCTTCTTCCAGGCACTGACGCCGATCCGGCCGGTGTTGCCCACGTCGATCGGGCCGTCCGGGTCGACGTCCTCGGCCGGCTGCCCGGCGGCGGGTGCGACCCGAAGGTATTCCCCGTTGGTGGCCACCACCTTCGAATCGGTGACCAGGTTGCGCCAGAGCACCGCGGCGGTGGCCCGTTCCCCGGTCTGCAGGGTGACCTCCCGGGGCGGCTGGTCGAAGCCCGACGTGATCCCCTTCGCCCCGGGCAGCACGCGCAGGATGATCAGCTTGCGGTCCTCGTCCAGTACCCGCGGCGCCGGGTATCCCTTGATCCGGTAGGGGCGGTCGCCGCAGTTGACCAGCTCCAGGCCGAGGGCGCGCAGCCCCATGGCGGCGTCCGACCCGGTCGACCGGATCCGGACACCGGACTCCGGGCAACCGGCCAGCGGGTCGACGCTCGCCGTCGGGCTGGGCGCGCCCGGCCGGCCGTTCGTGACCGCCGGCGGCGGGCTCGGGCCGTCCCCGGCCTGGCCGCGATGGTCGGCGGGGGCGCAGGCGCCGAGCGCGAGCACCATGACGACCGCCGCGCTGGTCCGTCGCGCTGTCGCAGCGTCGTGGAAGATCATTCACCGATCCTTGCCCATGTGGGCTTCCCACCGCCGCCCGGCCCCTCGCTATCGGCAGCTCTCGCGGACGTCAGCCTCGGTTGGACTGGGTGAGGACCGCGTCCAGTAGGCCGGGGTAGAGGCGGTCCAGTTCGTCGCGGCGGAGGCGGACGTAGCGGCTGGTGCCGGCGGCGCGGGTGCGGGTCAGGCCGGCCTCGCGCAGCACCTTCAGGTGGTGACTGCGGGTCGCCTTGGAGACGCCGATCTCGAACGTGCCACAGGCGCGCTCGCCGCCCTCGGCGAGCGCCCGCACGATCTGTAGCCGCACGTCGTCGGCGAGTGCGGCCAGCACGGCGGTGACCGGTACGGCGGCCAGGTCGGGTTCGTGCGGCTCCATGTGACCAGTGTAACCGTTGTTCGACAATCGTCGAACATCTCCCTAGGGTCGGTGTCGTTGGTTCGAAAGTACTCGAACATTGGAGCTGACGATGCGATCCCGCGCCGCCGCCTACCCGTTACTCGCCGTGCTCAGTTGGGGAGTGATGTTCCCGATCCTGGCCAGTGCGCTGACCTGGGTCGATCCGCTCAACCTGACCACCGCCCGCTACCTGCTGGCCACTGTCATCCTGGTCGGCATCCTGCTGCTCCGCGAGGGCGCCGGCGCGCTGCGGCTCGGCGGCCGGGCGGTCGAGGTGGCGGTGCTCGGCGCGGTCGGCTTCGCCGGCTTCAACGTGCTCACCAACCTGGCGCTCGAACACGCCGCACCGCAGCAGGTCGCCCTCTTCGTGGCGACCACCCCGGTCATCACCCAGCTGGTCCGCTGGGTCCGCGACGGCGTACGCCCGAAGCCGCTCCTGCTGGCCCTCTCCCTGGTGGCGCTTCTCGGCGTCGGCCTGGTGATCACGCGCGGGAGCCTGGCCGGGCTCGGTCAGTTCGGCCTCGGCGGTCTGATGATGATCGGCGCGGTGTTCGGCTGGGCCATCTACACCCACGGCGCCAGCCGGTTCGGCGGCTGGTCGCCGCTGCGGTACACCACCCTCACCGCGCTCGCCGGCACGGCCGCCATGCTCGCCGCGAGCGTGCTCGCCGACGGCATCGGCTGGCAGCACGCGCCGGGAGCCGCCGACCTGGTGGCGGTCGCGCCGCAGTTGGCGTACGCCGTGATCGTGGGCGCCGTGGTCGCGGTGCTGGCCTGGAACACCGGCGTGCAGCGGCTCGGCACCGCCAACGCCGCGCTCTTCATGAACCTGGTCCCGGTGACCACCTTCGCAGTGCAGATCGCCCGCGGCTACCGGCCCGAGCCGGTCGAGCTTGTCGGGGCCGCGATCACCATCGCCGCCCTGGTCGCCGCCAACGTGGCGACCCGCGCCCGCACCGCCGCGGTGCCCGCGGACCAGGCGACCGCCGTCGTCGACCGGACGGCGGTCGTCGACCCGGTCGCGGTGGTGGCCCGCTAACCGGCCGGCCGAGTCAGATCGACGGCGCAGGTCGTCCCGGCCGCCGCCGGCCGATCGCTCACCTGGCGGGACGCCGGGAGCCTCCCGTCGCCGCATTGCCTAGACTCGGCGGCACAACTGAATACCTCATCCAGAGGGGCTGAGGGATACGGCCCGACGACGCCCCGGCAACCACCCCGCGCGCTCACCGCTGAGCGCCCCGCGGGGCAGGTGCCAATTCCGTCCCCGCCGCACCGTGCGATGCGGGGAAAGATGAGAGGACCCTCGACATGACGTCGACGCTCGCCGCCTCCGGCATCGACACCTCCGCCAGCCCCGCCCGCGCCCTGGTCTGCCGCGCCTGTTCGGCCCGCTACCCGCTCGCCGCCCAGCACGCCTGCTACGAGTGTTTCGGCCCGCTGGAGGTCGACTACGACGCCACAGCCCTGGCCACGGTCACCCGTGAGCGGATCGAGGCCGGCCCGGACAACATCTGGCGGTACGCCGCGCTGCTGCCCGCCGGTCAGGACCCGTCCACCCGCGTCACCCTGAACCCGGGGCTCACCCCGCTGGTAGCGGCCCCGCACCTCGCCGCCGAACTGGGCATCACCGCGCCGCTCTGGGTCAAGGACGACAGCGCCAACCCGACCCACTCGTTCAAGGACCGGGTCGTATCGGTGGCGCTCACCGCCGCCCGGGCGCTCGGCTTCACCCGGTTCGCCTGCGCCTCCACCGGTAACCTGGCCAACTCGGTGGCCGCGCACGCCGCCCGCGCCGGGGTGCCCTCGGTGGTCTTCATCCCGAGCGACCTGGAGCAGGGCAAGGTCATCACCACCGCGGTCTACGGCGGTGACCTGGTCGCCATCGACGGCTCGTACGACGATGTGAACCGGCTCTGCGGCGAGCTGGTGGAGACCGACGAGTTCGAGGACACCGCGTTCGTCAACGTCAACGTCCGGCCGTACTACGCCGAGGGCTCCAAGACACTCGGGTACGAGGTGGCCGAGCAGCTCGGTTGGCGGATCCCGGCCCAGGTGGTCATCCCGATGGCCAGCGGCGAGCTGCTCACCAAGATTGACAAGGCGTTCTCCGAGCTGGTCGAGATCGGTCTGGTCGAGGCGCCGGCCGGCGGCTGGAAGGTCTTCGGCGCCCAGTCCGCCGGCTGCAACCCGATCGCCACCGCCCTGCACGCCGACACCGACACGATCACCCCGGTCAAGCCCACCGGCATCGCCAAGTCGCTCAACATCGGCGACCCGGCCGCCGGCCTCTACGCCCTGGAGGCGGTCCGCCGCACGGACGGCTGGATGGAGTACGCCGACGACGACGAGATCCGCGCCGGCATCCGACAGTTGGCACGTACCACCGGGGTCTTCGCCGAGACCGCGGGCGGGGTCACCGTGGCGGTGCTGCGCAAGCTGGTCGAGTCCGGCCGGCTCGACCCCACGGCGGAGACGGTCGTGTTCAACACCGGCGAGGGCCTGAAGACCATCGACGCGGTAGCCAACCAGGTCGGCCCGACGCACCACATCAAGCCCTCCCTCCGCGCCGCCCGAGACGCCGGCCTCCTGGGCTGACCCAGGTTCGTTCCCACCCGTGCCGGGGATGGGGGATCGCCCGGATGGGGGATCGGGCCGATCCGCCGGGTAACTGGCATTTAGCTGTGAGTGTGGAAAACCCGCCGCTCTGGACTTGACGGCAGGAACCGGACGGCGCAAGATGCTCCGTGCGGGAGGGCATTTCGCCGGAGACTTTTGAAGTTCTTGCGACCCAACGCCGGAGGCGTTGTGCGAGTGTCCCTCCCGACCACGTCCGATCGGGCCAGCGATTAATTCGCTGGCCCGATCGCGTTTCCGAGGTGCACGCTCGGCGGCATGAACATCACCATCGCGTCATTCGACGGCGCCGACCGGGCCGCGGTCGACGAGGCGTTCCGGATCGGCGCGGCGGCCAACGACGCCGACCTGCCGGACTTCCCGCCCTTCTGCCGGCGGCGCTTCGACGCGTTCTTCCACACCCCGATGCCCGGCACCGAGACCCTCTGGGCGCTGGCCCGGCTGGACGGCGTGCCGGCCGGATACCTCCAGCTCGAGCTTCCGCAACTGGACAACACCGACAACGCCACGGCGGAGGTGGTGGTGGACCCGGCGCTGCGGCGGCGGGGCGTCGGCCGGGAGTTGCTGGCGCACGGCGTACGTCTGCTGCGCGAGCGCGGTCGCAAGCGGGTGCTCGGCATGGCGGTCTCCGCGCTGCCCGGCGGCCCGGCGCGGTCGGCGGCCGGCGGCGCGTTCGCCGCCGCGGCCGGCGCGGAGCCGGCGCTGGCCGAGGTGCGCCGCCGGCTCGAGGTTGACACCATCGACCGGGCCGTGCTGAGGGCGGCGCTGGCCGAGGCACACACCCTGGCCGAGGGCTACCAGTCGGTCTGCTGGCAGGGCGCGACCCCGCAGGAGTACGTCGCGGACGTCGCCTACCTGGACGGCCGGCTGCTCATGGACGCGCCCATGGGAGACGTGCAGTGGGAGCCGGAGCGGGTGGACGCCGAGCGGGTCCGGGGCACCGATCGGGCACTGGAGGCCCGGGGCCGGCGGCGCTATCACCTCGGGGTACGGCACGAGGCGTCCGGCCGGCTGGTCGCCTGGACCCTGCTGGACGTGGGCGCGTCCGCCGACTGGCACGCGTTCCAGCAGATCACCATCGTCGACCCGGACCACCGCGGGCACCGCCTCGGCCTGCTCGCGAAGATCGAGAACCTGCACCACCTGCTCACCCACGAGCCGGCGGTGCGCGTGATCGACACCTTCAACGCGGCCAGCAACAGCTACATGGTGGCGATCAACGAGCGGCTCGGCTTCCGCCCGGTGGACTCCTGGAACAACTGGCAGCTCACCCTCTGATCTTGGCGGTCACCCGTCCGGCCGGTCCAACTGCCCGGCCAGCTCGCGGACCGCAGCCTGGAAGTCCTCGTCCGGGATGAACCGGTGCCCGTGCAACGGGGGCGGCACGGTGTCGGTCGGCGGGATGAGCAGACCCTTGGGATCCCGTACCCGGCGGTCGACCCGGGCCGCCGGATCGTCGGGCGTGACCTTCGTCGGACCGAACACCGGCCCGCCCACCGGGTCGGTGTACCGCCAGAGGTTGATCCACCGCCACGACAACCGGTCGCCCAGCTCCCGCAACACCTCGTCGTTGACGTACGCCGGGAAGATCCTGCGGTACCGCTTCCTCAGTGGGGAGGCGTAGGTGAGCAGCGCGATCCGCCGCTGGCAGTCGTCCGGGAGTTGGAGCACCGTCACCGCGATCAGCACGCTGCCGTGGCTCTGGCCGGACAGCACCACGCCCTCCCCTGCGGCGGTGAGCTGCCCGATTCGGCGGGTCAGCTCGGGGACCGCCCGCTCGACGTAGCAGGGCGGGGCGAGCGGGTGCGTGGCGCGCGGCCAGAAGGTGGCCAGGTCCCAGAGCACCCCGACCAGCCGGATCGCGTCGGACCGGTAGGCGAACAGTCCCATCCCGGCGAGGATCAGGGCGAACAGGCCGATCAGCAGGGCGCCGAGGTCGGTCACGAAGACCACCGGACGGGCCAACGGCTCGCCACCGAGCGAAAGAGCGAGCGCACCCGGTCCGAGGCCGATCGCCGACAGCCCGGCCGCGGTCAGGGTGAGCACCGCCAGCACGCCGTACGCGGAGGCCAACAGCGGCCCGAGTCGATCCACCAGCGAGGCGTGCGCGATCGCGTCCCGGACGGCCCTGGGCCGTTCCGGTGGCACCTGGGACGCTTCCGGGTAGTCCGCCCGGACCAGCTCCTCGGCCGCCCGGCGGCGGCGGTCCCGGCCGATCCGGGGGGCGAGCAGAGCCACCACGATCACCACCAGCACTGCCAGGGAGAAGCCCAGGGTGACCCACCGGTAGGCGACCGGCGGTTCCAGCGGTGGTGCGTCGGGCGGCAGCGGCCGGGCCGGCGTCGGGCTGGAACCACGGTCCAGGTACTCGGCGAGTCCGTAGGTCATGCCCGAGGAGTAAGCGACTCCCAGCCCGATCGCGACGGATATGAGCACGGGCGCCCCCGCCCCGGTGAGCAGGTAGCGCGGCCGCGACAGGTGACGGCGCTGCACCAGGACGACCACGCTCAACACGGCGAGCAGCACCATCTGCCCGGCGAAGAGCCCGGCGACCAGCACGCCGTACCCGGGCAGCGTCCCCTCGGCCGACCACGGCGGCCGGGGCGACAACGCGTACCCCAGGGTCAGTGCGGTGAGCGCGACCGCCACCCACCGGATCGTCGACGCGACGACCTGGTCCTGCTCGCGGCGCTGCTCGATGCCCGGCAGGCAGAGCAGCACCGCCGCGCCGCCGAGCAGCAGCACGTCCGCGGCCAGCAGCAGCCAACCGGGCAGGGCGCCGTCGTGCGGAGCGAGCGCCAGCAGCAGCGTGACGTCGAGCGTGCCCAGCGCCACCGCGGTGTGCAATGAGCGCAGCCGACGCAGCAGCGAGCGAGTGTCCCAGAAGGCGGGCGTGTCCAGCCGGTCCGCGCCCACCCCGGGCACCCGGACGCTGTCCTCGGGGAGCTGCCAGGTCCGGGCACCGAGCCGCCAGACCACGGCGATCGCGATGATCGGCAGCGCGGCCAGCAATGCGAGGCGCTGGCCCGGCGGCACGCCACCCAGCCAGGAGATCTCCCGGCGCCCCTCCAGGCACCTCGGGTAGGCCGCGCACTGCCAGGCGATCAGGTCGAGGGACACCCCGACGGTGGAGAGCACGTACATCGCGGTCATCGTCGCGGCCAGCAGACGACACACCGCTCGCGCGGCGGTGCCGCTCTGGCCGGGGACCGGCAGCGTCCAGGCCGCGATGTTGCTGAGCATGAACGGGAGCAGCAGGACCAGGGAGAAGGTCCGTCTCGCGGTGCCGCCGCCGGTCAACCGACTCCAGCGGTACGCCTCCAGCGTCGCCCCGCCCGGGTCCGCCGGATCGCCGAAGCCGGGCCGGGGTCGGTAGAAGCCCGCGTCGTCGTCCCCGGCGACCCGTACCACGATGGGTCGGTCGAGGATCGTCTCCGGACCCTTGTCGGCCACCCCGTGTACCCGGATCTCGGTGATCCCCACCCATCGCCCTTTCCTGGCCCGAGCACGGCGGATACCCGCTGCCGTCCGGACCAATCCCGACCTCCGCGCGGCCTGCTGCGCTGTCGGGCATTGGCGCTTCTGCTCCCGGACACGGCTGCGGCATGATGGCGGGCATGACGGAGACCCCGCATCCCCTGTACGACAGGCACGCCGACACCCTCAACCGTGCGCTGACCGCGATCACGGAGCGGGGCTACTGGTCCGCCTATCCCGAGTCCCCCAGCCCTCGCGTGTACGGCGAGACCGCCGCCGCCGACGGTAAGGCCGCCTTCGAGGCGTACCTGGGTGGCGACTTCCCGCTCGACCAGCCGGGCGCTGGCGACCGGGTCGCCACCGAGGCGAGCCCGTTCGGGGTGGAGCTGGCGGTGCGCTACCCGCACGCCGGCACCGACGAGCTGGTCGCCGCCGCCACCGCCGCGCTGCCGGCCTGGCGCGACGCCGGCCCGCAGGCTCGGGTGGGCGTCTGCCTGGAGATCCTCGACCGGCTGCACAAGCACATCTTCGAACTGGCCAACGCGGTGCAGTTCACCAGCGGGCAGGCGTTCGTGATGGCCTTCCAGGCCGGTGGCGCGCACGCGCTGGACCGGGCGCTGGAGGCACTGGCGTACGCGTACGCCGAGATGACCCGGCACCCGGGGACGGCCGGCTGGGAGAAGGCCGCCGGCAAGGGCGACCCGCTGCGGATGACCAAGACGTTCCACGTGGTGCCGCGTGGGGTGGCGCTGGTGATCGGCTGCAACACCTTCCCGACCTGGAACTCGTACCCGGGGCTGTTCGCCTCGTTGGTCACCGGCAACCCGGTGATCGTCAAGCCGCACCCGCGCGCGGTGCTGCCGCTGGCCATCACCGTGAAGTACGCCCGGGAGGTGCTCGCCGAGGCGGGCTTCGACCCGAATCTGATCATGCTGGCCGCCGAGGCGCCCGGCGAGAAGCTCGCCAGCGACCTGGCCCTGCACCGGTCCGTGAAGATCGTCGACTTCACCGGCTCCACCGAGTACGGCGACTGGCTGGAGACGCACGCCCGGCAGGCGGCGGTCTACACCGAGAAGGCCGGGCTGAACACGGTGGTGATCGACTCCACCGACGACTTCGCCGGGATGTGCCGCAACCTCGGCTTCACGCTGACCCTGTACAGCGGCCAGATGTGCACCACCTCACAGAACATCTTCATCCCCGCCGGTGGCATCGAGACCGACCAGGGGCACAAGAGCTTCGACGAGGTGGCCGGCGGGATCGCCGCGGCGGTCGGCAAGCTGACCGCCGACCCAGCCCGGGGTGTGGAGCTGACCGGCGCCATCGTCAACGACGGGGTGCTGGAGCGGCTGGCCGAGGTGACCAAGGTCGGCGAGCCGGTGCTGGAGTCCCGGGCCGTGGCGCACCCGGCGTACGCCGACGCGGTGGTGCGTACCCCGACCATCGTGAAGCTGGCCGCGGACGACGCGGAGACCTACGGCCGCGAGTGGTTCGGGCCGATCTCGTTCGCCATCGCCACCGAGTCCACCGCGCACAGCCTGGAGCTGCTGCGCCGGACGGTCGGCGAGAAGGGCGCGTTGACCGCGGGTGTCTACTCCAGCGACGAAGCGGTGCTGGACGCGACCGAGGCGGTGGCGGTCGAGGTCGGGGTGCACCTGTCCTGCAACCTGACCGGCGGGGTCTTCGTGAACCAGTCGGCGGCCTTCTCCGACTTCCACGGCAGCGGCGCCAACGCGGCGGCCAACTCGGCGCTGACCGACGGGGCGTACGTGGCGAATCGGTTCCGGATCGTGCAGTCGCGTCGGCACGTTTGATCTTTGCTTTGGTTGCGGTTGGGGTTTCCGGGGCAGCCCGCCCCGCTCCGGGCGGTCAGGCTTGATCCCTGCGCGGGGCGGGCTGCCCCGGAAACCCTTTCGGGGCACGCTGGTCGGGAGGCCGCCCGGCCGTGGGTGGGGTGGGTCTTAGTCGGGTCTTGCCTTTTTGATGGTCTTTTGGTTTTGGTTTAGGCGGGTTTGCGCATCTGGAGTTCGGTGAGTGCGGGGATGGTGGGGTGCGGGACGCGCACGCCGGTGTCGACGAAGCCGAGTCGTTGGTACGCCCGGTAGGCCCGGTCGTTGCCGACCACCACCTCCAGCATCAGCTCGGGCCGCCCGCACGACCGTGACCAGGCCGCCACCGCGTCGACCAGTTCGGCGAGCAGTCCACCGCCCCGCCAGGCGGGGGTCACGTAGACCGCGTAGATGACGGTGAGGCCGGTTTCGGTCGGGGTGGCCGTGCCTCCGGCGTGCCCGACCAGCCGGCCGCCCGGGTCGGCGACGAACTGCGCGGTGTCGGACCCGATCGAGGTGTACGCGACCCGGGCGGCGTAGTCGGCGTGCGGTCGGGCCGCCGCGTCGGCCAGGGTCTCCAGGAAGGCCAGCGGCGCGTCGGCGAGCATCTCCAGGCGCAGCGCCCGCATCCGTGCGGCGTCCGCCGGCAGGACCCGGCGAATCTTCGCCTGCCGTGGGGCGGCCCCGCGCGGATAGGTGGTCATGCCCGCATGCCTATCACAGCGTCGGGCGGCGACTCCGGCCGCGCCCGCCGCCGTCGGCCACCTTCGAACGGCCCGGTCACCGGGCGCCGCGCGCTGGACGCCCCGGACCGTTGTTCCGACATCCCGCTGCGCGGTCCACGCGCCCGGCGTCGCCCGTTCACGTCGCCTGCGGCAATCACCGGCGTGAATCTGGGTGATCGGAAACCGGGGCCGAGGGAACGGGGCCGGGGCGATCGGAATATGCCCGATTTGTGGTCGTGCGCGGCCGTCACTCCTCGTGTAGCGTGCGATTTCGGTCACCGTTTCAGCGGCCGTCATCGATCGCCGGAACGGTGGCCCGGAGGCGCCCGGCCCTGCCGCGCGCCGGGGCAGGCAACGCCGCGCAGAGTGAGGAAGTGCACCGTGGCACAGGGCACCGTTAAATGGTTCAACTCCGAAAAGGGCTACGGCTTCATCGCCGTCGACGGCGGTCAGGACGTGTTCGTCCACTTCTCCGCGATTGAGATGGACGGCTACAAGGCGCTGGACGACGGCCAGCGGGTGGAGTTCGACATCGCGCAGGGCCAGAAGGGCCCGCAGGCGGAGCGGGTGCGCGTCATCGCCTGAGTGGGCCGACGCCGGCTCGTCCCGGAGGGCCGGGGCTGCGTCACGCGGCCGGACCCTGGAAGATCGTGAACCATTCCAGCCGTTGCTGAGGAGGGTTCATGTCCGACCAGCCGCCCCCGGCCTCCCCACCCCCGGGTCAGCCCGACCCGTCCGGCCCGCACCCGGCCGCGTCAAGTCCTCCCGCTGGTGACCCGACCGCGCCATCCCCCTGGGGCCCGCCGCCGGGTGCCCCTCCCGGCTGGGATCCGAGCGTGCCGCCCGCCTGGGGGCCGCCACCGGGCGCGCCTCCGCAGGGTTGGGTGTTCCCGCCCACCGGCGGCTACCCGGTCGGCGCCGGGCCGTACGGCGGGCAGCCCTGGTACCCGGGACCCCCGGCCTCCGGGTGGTATCCGCCGGGCCTCGATCCGGCGGACCGGCTGGTCACCCCACCGGGGGCCGGGCTGGGCGCCTGGTTCGACCGGTGCGTCGGCGCGGTCCGGCGTGGCTGGCGACTGCTGCTGCCCATCCTGCTGCTCACGCAGGTGCTGCCGGCGGCGGTGCTGTCGGTGCTCTCGCTCGGGCTGGACCCGACCGCGAAGTGGGAGACGACCGCCGTCGAGGAGTCGACCTCCCTGCCGGACACCTTCTTCACCGACCTGGCGACCATGTTCCTGGTGCTCATCGGCGGCAGCCTGCTGATCGGGTTGGTGCAGGCCGTGGGCTGGGCGGCCGGCACCTGGGTGATCACCCGTCAGGCGGTCGGTGAGCCGGTCAGCCTGGGGGAGGCGCTGCGCTACGGCCTGCGCCGCGCGCTCGGGCTCTGGGGCTGGACGCTGCTGATCGGCGTGATCGTCGGCCTGGGCGTCTGCTTCTGCGTCCTCCCCGGCATCTATCTCGCCTTCGCGCTCAGCATGGCCGGGCCGGTCTATCTCTTCGAGCGGGAGAACCCGATCGGCCGGTCGTTCCGGATGTTCCACGACCGGCTGGGGCTGCTGCTGGGTCGGGTGGCGCTGGTGGCGGCGGCGCTGATCGTCGGCACTGTGGTCGCCGGCGTGCTGGAGGGGGTCGGCAGCGCCCCGTTCGGGGCCGACCCACTCGCCACCCCGGGTTCCGCGATCGGCGTGGTGCTGGTGATCGCCGTCGGCGCGGTGCTGGCCCTCCCCGTCCATCTCGCGCAACTGGTGGGGCTGCTGGTGACGTACGCCGAGCAGCGGGCCCATGAGGGGCCGGTGAACGGCGCCGGACTAGCCGCGGAACTCCGTTGACCGAGGCGTTCGTGCTTGCACTCGGCAGGGGAGAGTGCTAAACAAGTCATTGGCACTCGCATACCGTGAGTGCCAATGGTCGGGACGGTGGGGCCAGGGTCGCGCCGGCGCGGAGACGCCGGGGTGACACATGGCCGGTCGTCGCGGGCTATCCGGCCCGGCCGAAGGACGTCGTCGTCGCCAGGTGGCGACGTCCCAAGGTGCGTACACCAGGCGGCCCACCCGGGGCACACATCTCGGGTGGCCCGTGAGTGTCCAGGAGGACAACGCCGTATGGCCAAGATGATCGCGTTCGACGAAGAGGCGCGCCGCGGCCTCGAGCGGGGCATGAACCAGCTCGCCGACGCCGTAAAGGTGACCCTCGGCCCCAAGGGCCGCAACGTCGTGCTCGAGAAGAAGTGGGGTGCCCCCACCATCACCAACGATGGTGTGAGCATCGCCAAGGAGATCGAGCTCGAGGACCCGTACGAGAAGATCGGCGCTGAGCTGGTCAAGGAGGTCGCCAAGAAGACCGACGACGTTGCCGGTGACGGCACGACGACGGCGACCGTCCTGGCCCAGGCCCTGGTTCGCGAGGGCCTGCGCAACGTGGCCGCCGGCGCCAACCCGATGGCCCTGAAGCGGGGCATCGAGGCTGCGGTCGCGAGCGTCTCGGAGGAGCTGTCCAAGCTCGCCAAGGACGTCGAGACCAAGGAGCAGATCGCTTCCACCGCCTCCATCTCCGCTGGCGACAGCACCGTCGGCGAGATCATCGCCGAGGCGATGGACAAGGTCGGCAAGGAAGGCGTCATCACCGTCGAGGAGAGCAACACCTTCGGGCTGGAGCTGGAGCTCACCGAGGGTATGCGCTTCGACAAGGGCTACATCTCGGCCTACTTCATGACCGACCCGGAGCGCATGGAGGCCGTCTTCGACGACCCCTACCTCCTGATCGTCAACAGCAAGATCTCGTCGGTCAAGGACCTGCTCCCGATCCTCGAGAAGGTCATGCAGTCGGGCAAGCCGCTGCTGATCATCTCCGAGGACATCGAGGGCGAGGCCCTGGCCACCCTGGTCGTCAACAAGGTCCGGGGCACCTTCAAGTCCGTCGCCGTCAAGGCTCCGGGCTTCGGTGACCGCCGCAAGGCCATGCTCGCCGACATCGCCATCCTCACCGGTGGCCAGGTCATCAGCGAGGAGGTCGGCCTCAAGCTGGACGCCGTCGGCCTCGACATGCTGGGCCGCGCCCGCAAGGTCGTGGTGACCAAGGACGAGACCACCATCGTCGACGGTGCCGGCGACGCCGACCAGATCCAGGGTCGGGTCAACCAGATCCGGGCCGAGATCGACAAGAGCGACTCCGACTACGACCGTGAGAAGCTGCAGGAGCGGCTGGCCAAGCTGGCCGGTGGCGTTGCGGTGATCAAGGTCGGCGCGGCCACCGAGGTCGAGCTCAAGGAGCGCAAGCACCGCATCGAGGACGCCGTTCGCAACGCGAAGGCCGCCGTCGAGGAGGGCATCGTCCCGGGTGGTGGCGTCGCGCTGGTGCAGGCCGGCAAGACCGCCTTCGACAAGCTGGACCTGGTCGGCGACGAGGCGACCGGTGCCAACATCGTCAAGGTCGCGCTGGACGCCCCGCTGCGGCAGATCGCCGTCAACGCCGGCCTCGAGGGCGGCGTTGTGGTGGAGAAGGTCCGTAACATCGAAGCGGGTCACGGCCTCAACGCCGCCAACGGCGAGTACGTGGACCTGCTGGCCGCGGGCATCATCGACCCGGCCAAGGTGACCCGGTCGGCGCTGCAGAACGCCGCTTCCATCGCGGCGCTCTTCCTCACCACCGAGGCCGTCGTCGCGGACAAGCCGGAGAAGACCCCGGCTGCCCCGGCTGGCCCGGGTGGCGGGGACATGGACTTCTGAGTCCAGATCCGACACCGAACGGGGCGGGCCGCTGACGCGGTCCGCCCCGTTCGTCGTCAGGTGGGTAGCGGGCGCTGGTTGCGCCGCTTCTGCGCCCGGTCGTACGGCGGGGGCAGTTGGATCGGCGCGTCCACCATCTCCTGCGACTCCTCGGCCACCGGCTCGCCGTTGGTGGTCATCTCGGCCAACTGCTCGGCGTCGCCGTAGTCGAGCCGGTCGAGCGGCAGTTGGCCGGGGAGTTCGCCGACCGGTTTCCAGGTGACCTGCGGGCCGTCCTCGGTCTGGTCGTCATCCGTGGTCATGGCTGCCTCCTCTACCGAAACGGTAGGGGGCGTCGATGCCCGACGCGGGCGAATGGCACTATCTGAGTCTATATCCCATTCGCCCTTATTTGGCGTTCAGCGTCCGCCGGTACAGGAAGAAGACCCGCTCGATCCGGGCGCCGGCGCTGCCGGAGTAGAACGGCACCGGCCCCACCCAGCCGATCTGCGCCTGGTCCAGCCCCGCTTCCCGCTGATCGCGCAGGCAGCGACGCAGCAGCACCCCGCCGATGCCCGAACCCTCGGCGGCCGGCGCGGTACCCATCGGCCCGAACCAGCTCGGCCGAGACGAGCCGTAGGCGGCGAAGCCGAGCAGCTCGCCCGCCCGCTCCGCCACGTGGCATCCGGCGCCGTCGCGACCCACCGACCCGGCCAACTCGCCGTCCCACGCGCCGCCGAAGGTGGACCGGGCGAACGCCGCCAGCGCCGGAAGGTCCTCCGGCTCTGCCCGGCGTACCGTGATCCCCTGCCCGGCCAGCCGCCGCTCGGCCGCCTCGGTGGACCGCAACGCCGGCGACCCGTCGTACGACAGGTCGGCGGTCATGTTCCAGGCGGTCCGGTCCTGCTGGTAGCCGAGCGCCAGGGCGGTGCAGACCGCCGGCGTGTAACGCACGTCGATGCCCGGCCAGGCGTAGTACGGCGGGTTCCCGGCCAGCAGCACCTCGGTCACCCCGTGCTCGGCGAGCACCCGTTCGGCCCGCCCGAGCAGCGCCCGGCCGACGCCCCGACGACGCTGGTCCGGGAGCACCGCGACCAGGTCCACGTGCCCGAGAGCCGGGTCGGCCGACGACACCGAACAGAGCAGTACTCCGACCAGGTCCGCACCCCGGTACGCGCCCAGCCCCACCACCAGCCGGTCGGCGGCGGCCCGCGGCCAGAGCGCGTCCACGATGGCGGCCGCCTCGACGGCGTCCTCGGGCAGATCGAGCGCCTGCTCGCAGAGCCGCACCGCGGCGCGGGCCAGGTCAGGGGTCAGCTCGGTGACGGTGATCTCGGCGTCCATGGTCGCCGACCCTAGATCACCGGGTGTTGGTTCGTGCTCCCGCCCGTCCTCAACGCTGGGCGGCTTGGACGGCGGCGTACGCGTCGACCTGCCCGGCCCCCGTGACGTTCGCCGGTCCGCCGCAGGCGTCGGCCGGGTTGCGGGAGCGGTAGGTCGGCACGGCCGGCGTCGCGGTGTCCCGCAGGATCTGCCGGGTTCGGGCCAGGTCGCCGACCAGCTCCGGGTTGGCCGACCACATCAGCGCGACCACCCCGGCCACCTGCGGGGTCGCCATCGAGGTGCCGTCCAGTTTGGCGTACCCGCCACCCGGCATGGCCGACACCACGCCCACGCCGGGCGCCAGCACGTCCGGCTTGCCCGGACCGCCCGGCACCGGCCCACGCGAGGAGAACTCGGCCACCCGCCGCTGTGCGTCCACCGCGCCCACGGTCAGCACGTCCGGATACGGCGCAGGCGGGTCGTCGATCGACGCGCACCACGGCCCGGTGTTGCCGGCGGCGGCGACCACGAAGATCCCCGCGGCGTCCAGCGCGGCGGTGGCCGGCCGCAGCACGTTCCGGTCGCAGCCCTCGATGGGCGGGCAGCCCCACGAGTTGGTCAGCACCTGCGGGGCGCGCTCCGGCCGGCCGTCGGTGAACGGGTCGCCGCCGGCGGGGAAGGGCGCCAGCATGAACTGGAGGCAGTCCAGGTAGTGCCCGGGGCTGCCCAGGTTGCGGTCCAGGTTGACGCAGCCCACCCACTGCGCGTCCGGCGCCACCCCGATGCCGTCCCGCCCGACCGCGCTGCCCACCGTGTGCGTGCCGTGCCCGCCCTGGTCGGTCGGGGTGCGGGTGCCGTCCCACGGGTCGTACCAGGAGTCGTCCCCGCCGCGGAACCCCGCCCGCAGCGCCGGGTGGGCGCCGTCCACGCCCGAGTCCGAGCTGCCCACCACCATGCCCGCGCCGGTCACGCCGAGCTGCGACCAGACCCGGTCGGCGCCGAGTTGGCGGATGTTCCACTCCGGGCCGGTGGGCGCGGCCGCGGTGCCCCGGTTCTGCCCGGCCGGGGCCGGCAGGGGCCGCAGTCGCTGGCTGACCAGCACCCGGGCCACCTCCGGACGGCGTGCGAGCCAGGCCCGCACCGCCGGACCGCCGTCCACCTCGACCGCGTTCACCAGGTAGTACGGCACCGGATCGAGCCGCAGCCGGCTCAGCTCCCGGCGCAGGTCGGTCTGGCTACGGTCGGCGGTCGTCACGAGCCGCCGGTAGACCTCCGCCGCGCGGGCGTCCCGTCCGGCCCGGCCCGGAGCGCCCGCTGGCAGGCCGGTCAGGTCGGCCTGCTCGCGCAGCACCACGAGCAACCGCTCGCCGTGCAGGCCGGGCTGACCGGGCCCGAGGTCGACCACGCCCACCGCGACCAGCAGCACCGCCGCGGTGAGCGCGGCGACCCGGCGACTCGGGGTGCGGGCCGCGCGCCGGGCCAGCAGCACCGCGTACCCGATGGCGACCAGGGCCGCGACGGCCAGGCCGGCGCCGGCGGTGGCCGCCACCCAGAACGGCACATCGCGGGTGCCGACCAGCAGCAGGGTGATCTCTTCCGGGTCGGTGAAGGCCAGCGGGCCGAGCGTGGCCAGACCCACCAGCCAGCCGGTCGCGGCCCGACCGGCGCGTACGGCGTCCATCGCTTGGTCGGGCGCGTGCGTCGCGCCGTCGGCGGCCGAACGCCAGGCCGCGGCCCACAGGGCGGCCAGCGCGAAACCCACCGGCGGCAGGGTCAGCAGCGCGGGTAGCTGTGCACCGGACTGGCCGGCGCCGGCGGCGAGCAGCAGCAGCGCCACCCCGGCCACCAGGCCGCCGACCAGCACCAACCGCGCCGGCCGGGGCGGCTGGCCGACCGCGAACCGGGACCAGAAGGGAGCGTCCAGCAGCGTCGCGGCGAGCACCCCGAGCGTGGCGGCAGCCAGCACGGCGAGCGCGGTCTCCAGCAGCCCGCCGAGCGCGCCCAGCCAGGCCCAGGGCAGCAGCAGCGCGAGCCCGGCGGCGACCGCGAGCAGGGGCACCGGGCGGGTCGTCGCGCGGGTCCCCGACCGGGCCGGCCCGGCGGAGGCCGACCGACGTGCCGACCAGCGCAGGACGAGCGCGGTGAGCGCCGCCGTGCCGGCGAGGGCGGCCAGGTACGCCTCGTGGTGCACCGGCGGTACGACCCGCGGCAGCGTGAGCACCCCGAGCGCGAGCGCCGCAGCCAGCCACGCCCGCCCGGTGGCCCGGACCGCGGCCGACCGGGGCAGCAGGGCCAGCAGCAGCGCCGGCGTGCCCACCAGCACGACGGTGGCCAGGCCCAGCACCGGCCAGAGCCAGCCCACCCGGTCCCGCCCGAAGCCCAGCAGCACCTGGTCGGTGAGCCAGCCACCCGCCTGGGTGGCCACGGTCACCGCCACCGTCCAGCCGCCGGCCAGCACGGCCGCTACCACCGGCCACGGGTTGGGCCGGCGTGGTGGCGACGGCTGGTGGGGCGGTGGTTGACCAGCGGGTGACGAAGAGCCGACCTGCATGACTCGCACAGTACGGGGCGGGCGGCGCATGCCGACACGCTGGCGCGGCGGTTACGGTGGACAGGTGCGTGACCCCAACATCTCCCGCTCCGTCGCCGGGCAGCTCTCGCCGGTGCGCCGGGCCGCCGACCTGCGCCGACTCCGCGCGGAGCGCTTCGACGTGCTGGTCATCGGGGGTGGGGTGACCGGTGCCGGCGCCGCCCTGGATGCGGCGTCCCGGGGCCTGAAGGTGGCCCTGGTCGAGGCGCGCGACCTCGCCGCGGGCACCTCCAGCCGGTCCAGCAAGCTCATCCACGGCGGCCTGCGCTATCTGGAGCAGTTGGAGTTCCACCTGGTCCACGAGGCGCTCACCGAGCGGGGCCTGCTGGCCACCCGGCTCGCGCCGCACCTGGTCCGCCCGGTGCCGTTCCTGGTGCCGCTGCCGGCCGGTAACGGCCTGCGGGGTCTGCCCGCCCGCATCTTCCGCCGCTCGTACTACGGCGCCGGCGTGGCCACCTACGACGCCTTCGCCGGAGTCTTCGGCGGTGGCCGGGGTATGCCGCTGCACCGGCACCTGACCCGGGAGGGGGCCCGGCGGATCTTCCCGAGCCTGCGGGCCGACGCGCTGGCCGGGGCGATCCGCTACTACGACGGGCAGGTCGACGACGCCCGGCTCGTGGTCACCCTGGCCCGCACCGCGGCCAGCCTCGGCGCCACGGTGGTGAGCAGCACCCGTGCGGTCGGGCTGATCCGGCAGGCGCGCGAGGTGACCGGCGTCCGGGTCCGCGACCTGGAGGCGCCGGCCGGCTCCCCGGACGCCGAGTTCGAGGTGCAGGCCCGGACCGTCATCGCCGCCACCGGCGTGTGGAGCGACGACATGTCCCGGATGCTCAACGACGTGGGCCTGCGGCCCGGCATCCGGGTGCGCGCCTCCAAGGGGGTGCACCTGGTGGTGCCCCGCTCGGCGATCACCGGCGAGACCGGGCTCATCCTGCGCACGGCGAGTTCGGTGCTCTTCGTCATCCCGTGGGGCGGGCACTGGATCATCGGCACGACGGACACCGACTGGCGGCTGGACCGGTCCCACCCGGCGGCGTCGGCCCGCGACATCGACTACCTGTTGGAGCAGGTCAACGTCGTGCTGGACCGGCCACTGACCACGGCCGACATCGAGGGCGTCTACGCCGGGCTGCGGCCGCTGCTGGCCGGTGAGGCCGACTCCACCTCGAAGCTCTCCCGGGAGCACGCGGTCTTCGAGCCGATGCTCGGGCTGCTGCTGGTGGCCGGCGGCAAGTACACGACGTACCGGGTCATGGCCTCCGATGTGGTGGACCGGGCCGCCCGCCGGCTGGGCGGCACCCGCCCGTCGCGCACCGCCGACCTGCCGCTGCTCGGCGCGGACGGTTACCCGGCCATGTGGCGGGATCGGGCCGACCTGGCCCGGCGGCACGGTGTGCCGGTGGGTGTGGTGGAGCACCTGCTGGAGCGGTACGGCACTCTCACCCTGGATCTGCTCGCGCTGATCGACGCGGATCCACTGCTCGCCTCCCCGCTGGCCGGCGCGCCGGAGTACCTGGCCGCGGAGGTCGCCTACGCGGCGCGGGCCGAGGGCGCGCTGCACCTGGAGGACGTGCTGACCCGGCGGACGCGGATCTCCTTCGAGACCAGCCACCGGGGGCTGGAGTCGGCGGAGCACACCGCCGAGCTGATGGGCGCGGTGCTCGGGTGGGACGCCGCCACCCGGGCCTGCGAGGTCGAGCACTACCGCGCCCGGGTGGAGGCGGAACGGCAGTCTCAGCAGATGCCGGACGACGCCGCGGCGGACGCGGTCCGGCTGGGCGCCCCGGATGTACGGGGTTACGCGGCGGACCGGGGTGGCGACGACGATCAGGCCGAGTTGCGTCCGTCCGCTCGGTGACGAAAAATAACGTTACCGAAGGGTAACCATCGATACCGGCCCGGATGGTGGTTTCGGCTGCTATCTAGGGTGGGGTAGGTTTCCGCGCGTGCTTTCCCGCGCGCGCTCCCGCCTGCTCATTCCTCTCCTCGCCACGGCGCTCGCCGGTGCGCTCGCCGGGTGTTCTCTGTTCGACCGCGACACCGGCGGCACACCGACTGCGCAACCGCCGGTCGGCACGGCGGCCGGCGGGCCGGTGCCGGAGATCCCGACGACGGTCGCCGCGGGTCAGGTCAGCCTTTTGCAGCGGCTCGGTGCGGACGGCCCGATACGCACGCTGAGCGTCGAGCGGGACGGCACGTGGCAGTGCCTCGACTGCGCCGGTGACGGCGTCACCTCCCGGGGCCGGCTCGCCCCGGAGCAGACCGAACGGCTCCAGGTGCTGCTGGCCGACCCGAAGCTGGCGAACGAGACCGATCAGGTCCGGCAGTACCGGGTCACCTGCATTGACGCGCTGACCTCCAGCCTGCTCACCTCCGCCGGGCTGATCACCTCGCAGGACTGCCCGGGCGAGGAACGCCCGCCGGTCGCCGGGGAGATCCTGCTGCTGCTCACCCAGGCGACCCCGGCCGAGGTCAAGGGCTGACCCCGGCCGAGGTCAGGTCAGTCAGAGCACCTTGCCGGGGTTGAGCAGACCGGCCGGATCCAGCGCCGACTTGATCGCCTGGTGCACCCGGACCCCGACCGGGCCGATCTCCTGGGCCAGCCAGTCCCGCTTGAGCAGCCCCACCCCGTGCTCACCGGTGCAGGTGCCACCCAGGGCCAGGCCGAGCCGCATGATCTCGTCGAACGCCCGCCGACCCCGCTCCACGCTCGCCGGGTCGGCGCGGTCCACCACGATGTTCGGGTGCATGTTGCCGTCCCCGGCGTGGCCCACCACGCCGATCGGCACCTCGCACTCCGCCGCGATCCGGGCCACCCCGTCCAGCAGCGCGGCGAGCGAACCGCGCGGCACCGCCACGTCGTCGATCACCAGACCGCCGTTGCCACCCGGGTACGCGTCGGCGGCGAACTTCTCCATCGCCGGGTGGGCGAGCCGCCGGGCCTGCAGCAGCGCCGCCGCCTCCACCGCGTCGGTGGCCGCGTAGACCTCGTCGGCCCCGGCCGCCTCGCACACCTCGGCCAGGCCGGCCAGGTCGTCGGCGGCCCGGCTGCCGGTGTCCGCGGCGGCCAGCAGCAGGGCCTGCGCGTCCGTCCGCAGCCCCATCGGCTGGTACGCCTCGATGGCCCGCAGGTGGGTCTGGTCGAGCAGTTCCAGCAGGCTGGGAGTGAGCCCCCGGGCGGCGATCGCGGCCACCGCCGCGCCGGCCGCCGCGGTGGACGGGAAGACCGCCACCAGGGTCAGCGAGTCGGCCGGTGCGGGCCTGAGCGCCACGGTCACCTCGGTGATCACCCCGAGGGTGCCTTCCGAACCGACGAAGAGCCGGGTCAGGTCGTAGCCGGCCACTCCCTTGGCGGTACGCCGGCCGGTGCGCAGCACCTCGCCGGAGGCGAGCACCACCTCCAGGCCGAGCACGTACTCGGTGGTCACGCCGTACTTGACGCAGCACATGCCGCCGGCGTTGGTGGCCACGTTGCCGCCGATGGTGGACGACTCCCAGGAACCGGGGTCCGGCGGGTACCAGAGCCCCTGCTTGCCGACCGCCGCGGCCAATGTCGCGTTGACCACCCCGGGCTGGACCACCGCGATCCGGCTCACCGGGTCGATCTCCCGGATCTCGTCCATCGCGACCGTGCTCAGCACCACCGCGCCGTCCACCGCGTTCGCCGCGCCGGCCAGCCCGGTCCGCGCGCCCTGCGGCACCACCGGTACGCCGTGCCGCGCCGCCGCCCGCATCACCGCGACCACCTGCTCGGTGTCGCGGGGGCGGGTCACCACGAGCGGGGTGCCGGCGGCGCAGAGGTCGGCCTCGTCCCGCTCGTGCATGCGCAGCAGGTCCGGGTCGGTGAGCACGACGCTCTCGCCCAGCGCGGCGCGCAGCTCGTCGATGAGTGCAGTGGGGGCCATGCAGCTGAGGCTAGGTCGCCCGCCGCCGATCATCAACATGATCGTCTGCGCGGGCTAGCTTGGGCACCATGCTCTACCTGGACCGGCCTGCCTGGCCGTGGCGCGGTCGGCTCTGGTCACATCTGATCAGCGACCTCTCGTACGCCGAGTTGCACGCCTTCGCCGAGGCGCTGGGCGCGGCCCGACGCGGTTTCGACCGCGACCACTACGACATCCCGGCCGACCGGTTCGCGGCGGCGGTGTGGCTCGGGGCCCGGGTGGTGTCGAGCCGGGAGCTGGTGCGGCTGCTCCGCGACGCCGGCCTGCGTCGCCCGAAGCACCTGGTCAACCCGCGCCCTCCGGCGGCCCGATGAGCGTGGCCAGCTCGCGGCGCAGGTTTGCCCGGGCCGGCTGCTCCCACCGGCTCGACAGCGGCGGCAGCCGGAACAGCGCGGGCAGCGCCAGCAGCCCGCTGAGCACCCCGGCCCGTCCGGCCCGGAAAGCCGGCTCCGGCACGTGTGCGTACTCCTGCCGGACGGCGGCGGCGTAGCGGTCGTACGCGGCCGGCGGCGCGGCCAGCACGGCGAGGTCCGCGTCGCAGAGCAGGGCGCCGTCCCGGTCACCTGGCGCCACCGCGTGCCCGGCGGTGAGCAGCACCAGCCGGCGCACCTGGGCCACCGCGGGCGCCGGCACGCCGAGCGCGCTGAGCACGCTCCCGGCCAGCGTGGCGCTGTCCCGTTCATTGGCGTCGCCGGCGGCCCGCGGGTCGTAGACCGCGTCGTGGCACCAGGCAGCCAGCCGGACCAGGTCGGCCCGGTCGGCCAGCCCGGCGTGCCGGTCCACCACGTCGAGCACGGCGGTCAGGTGGCCCACCGTGTGGTAGTGCCGGTGCGGCTCCCGCCAGCGGGCGAGCAGCTGCTCCCCGGCCCGCGTCGAGCCCGCGCCGGGTTTCGCTCCGGCGCCCCGGGCCGCCGCCCGCCACCGGTCCAGCAGATCGGCCACCGCCCGAGTCTGCCGCATCCTCCCGCCACGTGCGGAGCGGGAGGATTCAGTAGGCCTGCCTCGGGTAGTCGCGCCCATGGCCGTGGCCCGGGACAAACGACCTCCGTTGGTGCGGCGCACCCCGCTGCGTGAAGGGCTGGTGGACGTCGACGGCGCGCGGATCGCCGAGGCCACCGAGGAGCTGCGGCACCGTGGCCGGGCCACCCTGCACGACCGGCTGCACCGGGTGCGGATGGCCGGCGGGCTGGCCGTGCAGGCCGGGCTCGCCGCCGGGCTGGCGTACTTCATCTCGCACCGGGTGCTCGGCAACCCGCAGCCGGTCTTCGCGCCGATCTCCGCGGTCGGCACCCTGGCCGCGTCGGTCGGGCAGCGGTTTCGCCGGACCGTGGAGCTGATCGTCGGGGTGGGGATCGGGGTGGCCATCGGCGACTTCCTCATCTACCTGCTCGGCACCGGGGCGTGGCAGCTCGGCCTGGTGGTCACGGTGGCGATCCTGCTCACCATCTTCGCCGGGGCCAGCGTGGCCATCGTCATCCAGGCGGCCGCCACGGCGGTGCTGATCGTCACGCTGAGCCCGTCGACCCAGAACCTGGAGATTCCGCGCTTCGTCGACGCGTTCCTCGGCGGTGGGGTCGCGCTGCTGGTGACGGCGGTGCTGCTGCCGCTGAACCCGCTCCGGGTGATCAACCGCGCCGCCCGGCCGGCGCTGGACCTGCTCGCCGCCCAGCTCGACGCCACCGCCGACGGGCTGCGCAACCAGGACCGCGCCACGGTCCAGCAGGCCCTGGAGCGGTTGCGGAACAACAAGGAGGAGCTGGCCACGTTGGCCGAGGCGATCGAGGGGGCGAAGGAGACCGCCACCCTGTCCCCGGCCCGCTGGCACCGGCGCGACGAGCTGACCCACTACGCGGAGGCGGCGGATCCGATCGACCGGGCGATGCGAAACACCGGCACGTTGATCCGCCGGTCCGTCACGCTGATCGAGGACGAGGAACCGGTGCCGGATCCGATGCCCGACGCGATGAACCACCTCGCCGAGTCGGTCCGGTTGCTCAAGCACGAGTTCGCCGTGGGCGAGGAGCCACAGAAGGCCCGGGAGAGGTCACTGCGGGCGGTCAGCGAGGCCGGTCGGGCGTACGGCGCCGGGGTCGGCTTCTCGGGCAGCGTGGTGATCGCCCAGATCCGCACCACGGCGAGTGACCTGCTGGTGGCCTCCGGAATCGAGCAGGAGGAGGCGAACCGGTGCATCCGCACCGCCTTCGGGGAGCAGGAGCGGCCGATCGGTGAACCGGCCGAGCCGGGCGAGAAGCCGAAACCGCCCACCGCCCCACCGGTCGGCTGACCGCACCGCCGGCCGGCCCGGCTCACGCCACCGGCCGGCCCGGCTCAGCCCAGCGTGGCGAGGGCGGCGAGCAGCCGGTCCACCTGGGCGGGCGTGCTGCCCAGGCCGATGCTGGCGCGCAGCGCGGTGGGCGGCAGATCCCGCCGGCCGGTGCGCCCCGCCGCCTCGGTGAGCAGCCGCCGCGCCAGCGGGTGGGCGCAGAACAGCCCGTCCCGTACGCCGATCCGGTGGTCCGCGGCCAGCCGCGCGGCCACCTCGGCCGAGTCCCACCCGGCGACCACGAACGAGACGATGCCGACGCGGGGCGCGTCCGGGCCGAAGGTGCGCAGCTCCACCACGTGCGGCAGGGCGGCGATGCCGGTCCGCAGCCGGGTCAGCAACGCCTGCTCGCTGGCGGCCAGCGTCGCCTGGTCCGCCCCGGCCAGCGCCGCGCACACCGCGGCCAGCGCCACCGCACCGAGCAGGTTCGGCGTGCCGCCCTCGTGCCGGGCCGGGCCGGTCGCCCAGGTCACGTCGTGCGTGGCCGGCCCGACGTGGCTGGTGGCGCCGCCGCCGGCCAGGTACGGCGGAGCGGCGTCCAGCCAGTCCGCCCGGCCGACCAGCACGCCCGCGCCGAACGGCGCGTACAGCTTGTGGCCGGAGACGGCCAGGTAGTCCACGTCGAGCGCGAGAAGGTCGACCGGTGCGTGCGGGGCGAGCTGTGCGGCGTCGAGGACGATCCGTGCCCCATGCCGGTGGGCGACCCGGGCGAGCTCGGCGACCGGCCAGCGCTCGCCGGTCACGTTGCTCGCCCCGGTCACCGCGACCAGCACCGGCAGCGCCGGGTTGCTGTCCCGGCGCAGCTCGGCGAGGGCGGCGGCGAGGGCGCGTACCGCCTCGGCGGGCTCGGTGGGCACCGGCAGCCGTACCGAGCCACGCGGCCAGGGCAGCAGGTTGGCGTGGTGCTCTCCGGCGAAGGTGACCACCGTCGTGCCGGCGGGCACCGCCCGCGCCAGCAGGTTCAGCGCATCCGTGGTGTTGCGGGTGAAGATCACGTGGTCGTCGGCGCGGGCGCCGAAGAAGTCGCCCACCGTCTGCCGGGCCCGCTCGTAGGCCAGCGTGCAGCGCCGGGACAGCGCTCCCGCGCCCCGGTGCACGCTCGCGTACCAGGGCAGCAGCTCGGACACCGCGTCGGCGGCGGCCCGCGCACACGGCGCGGTGGCCGCGTAGTCGAGGTTGATCTCGCCCGGTACGCCGAGCACGTCGAGCGGCCGCGACGGGGCCGGCGCGGGCGTGCTGCCGGACCGGGTGGGCAGCGAGGGTACGAGGGTGACGGACACGCCGGAACCTCCGGGGTCAGGGACCCCGGGTGCGATGTCGGGACGGGGTCCGCGCTTGCCCAGCACACCGATCGGGCTGGGCCCGGTCATCACCCGGGGCACCCCACCGCGAACTCGACGAGGGTTGCCGGCCAGCAAGCCGGGGCTTGACGCTGGCGCTCGTGACCTGCCGGCAGCATAGCGGCTGCCGATGGGCCCGGACCAGCCGGCGGCGGATGGCTACGCTGACCGCATGGCCGACACCCCGCCCGGTGCACCCCTGCCGTCGCCGCCCGCGCCCGCAGCCCCGTCCGCCGGCGCGGCGCCCCGGATGCCGCTGCGCCGACTGGGGTGGCGGCGGTTCCTGGTGCTGGCGGGGGTGGTGCTGTTCATCGCGGGGTGCGCGGTGTTCATGGTCTTCACGCTCGGCCAGTCGCTCGGCGTACGGGCGCTGCTGATCGGGGTGGTCGCCGCCATCCTGCCGGTGCCGGTGCTGGTCGCCTGCTTCCTCTGGCTCGACCGATACGAGCCGGAGCCGCTGAAGTACCTGATCTTCTGTTTCGCCTGGGGGGCGTTCGTCTCCACCGCCGCATCGCTCACCGTGAATGAGTTCGCCGCCGCGCGGTTCGCCGACTGGGGGCTGCCGTCCGCGCTCACCGGTGTGCTGGTGGCGCCGTTCATCGAGGAGCTGACCAAGGCCCTCGGCCCGATCCTGCTGCTGGTGTTCCGTCGCCGGGAGTGGTCCGGGATCACCGACGGCCTGGTCTACTGCGGGCTCTCCGCGGTCGGCTTCGCCATGGTGGAGAACATCCTCTACCTGGGCGGGTACGGCTATGCGGCCGGCGCCGACCGGTACGGCCCGGCGACCGGCACTCAACAGGTCATCGCCATCTTCATCGTCCGGATCCTGCTGTTCGGGTTCGCCCATCCGCTGTTCACCTCGATGACCGGTGTGGGGCTCGGTGTCGCGGCCCGTACCGCCGACCGGCGCGTGCGGGTGCTCGCCCCGGTCGCGGGTCTGCTGCTGGCGATGATGCTGCACGGCACCTGGAACCTGCTGCCGACGCTCACCCAGGCCACCGGGGAGGCGGTGATCATGCTGTACGGCTTCCTGGGCCTGATGGTGCCGATCTTCTTCGGCATGGTGGGGCTGGCGGTGTGGCTGCGCGCGTGGGAGGGACGGCTCACCGAGCGCACGTTGCCGGATTACGTGCGCGCCGGCTGGCTGAGCCCACCCGAGGTGGCCGCGCTGAGCAGCCTCGGTCGCCGGCACGCGGCCCGCAGTTGGGCGCGTCGGGTGGCGGGGGACGCCGGGGTGCGGGCGATGCGTGGGTACCAGTTCGCCGCCACCCGGCTGGCCCTGCTGCGCGACGGGTCGCTGCGCGGCCTGGATCGCAAGCCCGCTGACCGGGAACGGACGGCCACCGAGGAGCGGGAGCTGCTGGAGGCGATCAGCGCGTACCGGTCGTTCTTCGTGGGGCGGGACCCGCAGGCCCCGACCGGAGTCTGGGACGGCAGTCGCTACCACCTGCGCTTCCCGGACGGCTCGCAGCGTCCGGTGGCCGCGCCGGAGGAGCCGGTGGTGCCGATCCCGGTGGTGCTGGCCGCGCCGCCGCCTCCGCTGGGGTATGCCCCGCCCGGCTGGTACGGCCCCCCACCGGCGGGGTCCTGGCCGTCCGGTCACCAGTGACGGCTGGCGGCCGGCTCAGGTCATCATGGTGGTGAGGAAGTCGCCGAGCCCCTGGGCCATCGCCACCAGCGCGGCCCCGATCGCCTTGAACATCTGCGCCGCGCCGTCCGGCCGGAACGCCATGAAGTAGATCAGGAACGCGACGCTGCCCCAGGCCAGCAGCTTCTTCACGAATACCGGCATCGTCCCTCCCCAGGGCCACGGTCGCCGGATGGCTTCCCGTAGCGGGGCCCGGCAAACGGCGTGGTGGCCGGGGAGGCGCGTCAGAGGTAGAGGCCGGTGGAGTCGTTCTCGATCCGTTCGGCGGCCACGGCGTGTACGTCCCGCTCCCGCAGCAGCACGTACCCGCGGCCGTGCAGCTCGACCTCGGAGCGGTCGTCCGGGTCGAAGAGCACCCGGTCGCCGGAGACGATGGCGCGGACGTTCGGCCCCACCCCGACGGCGGTGGCCCAGGCGAGGCGCTTGCCGACCGCGGCGGTCGCCGGGATGACGATGCCGGCGGTGGAGCGGCGCTCGCCCTCGCTGCCTTCCATCCGCACCAGCACGCGGTCGTGCAGGAGGCGGATCGGCAGGCCGGCGTCGAGATCCTGGTCGGCGGTCACGCCGCAGACGCTACCGTGTCGCCGACGGCCGGCCCGACGGTGGTTACGCCCGAGGCGACCGGGGCAATGTGTGGCGGAACTACCCTATGGTGTCGGGAGCGGACGTAAGCTGTCCGGCCTGTCGTTGTGGGCCGACCGGTTCTCTGCCAGGAGGTGCGCTTGAGCCGCTTCGAGCGGGTACGCGGGCGGCTCCGCCGCGCCTACCAGTCGGGACGGGAGTCGGTTCGCGGCGATCGGAGCGCGTCGAGCGACCGCGCGGAGCCTCGGGTGGCGTCCCCCGCCGTGCCCGGGCCGGCCGCGCCGCCGTCGGCCACGGTCGTCGGCGCGGAACCCCCGACGGACGTGCACAGCTCGACCGCCAGCCGCGACGACGCGGACGTCCCGCACGGGCTGCGGATCGCCGCCGCCTGGTGCTGGCGGCTGATCGTGATCGGGCTGGTGGCCTGGGCGCTGCTCCGGATCGTCGGCACCATCAAGATAGTGATCATCCCGCTGGCCATCGCCCTGCTGCTCTCGGCGTTGCTCGCACCGGCGGTGGGCTGGCTGCTGCGGGCGCGGCTGCCCCGGTCGCTGGCGACGGCGGTGGTGCTGGTCGGCGGCCTGGCGGGAGTGATCGGCACGCTGACCCTGGTGGTCAACGAGTTCATCAAGGGGGCGCCGGAGCTGAGCGAGAAGTCCTCGCAGGGCGTCCGGCAGATCCAGAACTGGCTGAAGACAGGTCCGCTGCACCTCTCCGACACCCAGCTCAACCGCTACATCGACGAGGCGCAGGATTGGATCAACTCCAACACCTCGGATCTCACCAGCGGGGCGCTGAGCACCGCGGCGACGCTGGCCGAGGTGCTGACCGGCACGCTGCTGGTGCTCTTCGCGACGTTCTTCTTCCTGCGCGACGGCAACCGGATCTGGCGCTTCCTGGTCCGGCTGCTGCCGGTGGCCGCCCGCTGGAAGGTCGATGACGCCGGCCGCGCCTCCTGGCACACGCTCGGCGCCTACGTCCGGGCGACCGTGCTGGTGGCCTTCATCGACGCGGTGGGCATCGGCATCTTCCTGGTCATCTTCGACGTCCCGTTCGCCTTCCCGCTGGCCGCGCTGGTCTTCCTCGGCGCGTTCATCCCGATCGTCGGCGCGGCGCTCTCCGGTGGCGTGGCGGTGCTGGTGGCGCTCGTCGACAGCGGCCCGGTCACCGCGTTGATCATCCTGGGCGCGGTGATCGGCGTGCAGCAGGTGGAGGGGCACGTCCTCCAGCCGCTGATCATGGGCCGGGCGGTGGCCATCCACCCGCTCGCGGTGATCATCGGTATCGCCGCCGGGGTGGTGCTCGCCGGGATCACCGGTGCGCTGGTGTCCGTGCCGCTGATCGCGGTGCTGAACACCGCGATCCGCCGGCTGGCCGCCCGGACGGTCCCGGACACCCCGCCCGACGCCGTCGTCGTCGCCGCGCAGGCTCCCTGACGCGGCGCGGGCGGTCAGGAGCCGGCGAGACGTTGCAGCGCGCCGCGGGCCACCTCAGGACGGGTCGTGTACCAGAACGGCGGCAGCGAGCGACGCAGGAACGGCCCGTAGCCGCGGGCGGTCTCCAACCGGGAGTCGAGCACCGCGACCACCCCCCGGTCACCGGTCGCCCGGATCAATCGACCCACCCCCTGCGCCAGCCGGACCGCCGCGATCGGCACGCTGACCGCCGCGAAACCCGAGCCGCCGCCCGCGTCCACGGCTGCCGCGCGCGCCGCCGCCAGCGGCTCGTCCGGCCGCGGAAAGGGCAGCCGGTCGATGACCACGAGCTGACAGGCGTCGCCCGGCACGTCCACCCCCTGCCAGAGCGACATCACCCCGAACAGGCAGCTGGAACGCTCCTCGCGGAACCGGCGGACCAGCAGCGGCAGCGCCTCCTCGCCCTGCAGCAGCACCGGCAGGTCGGTCCGCGCGCGCAGCAGCTCCGCCGCCTGCTGCGCGGCCCGCCGGGAGGAGAAGAGCCCGAGAGTACGACCACCGAGCGCCTCGACCAGCGCGAGCAGCTCCTCCCCGGCCGCCTCGGGAAGCCCGGAGACGCTGGGCCGGGGCAGGTGCGAAGCGACGTACAGGATGCCCTGCCGGGCGTAGTCGAACGGCGACCCCACATCCAGCGACCGCCAGCCCGGACCCTCCGTCGCCGGCACGACGGCGCCGGGTGCGGCGTCTCCGGCCAGCCGGCGGCCGGGCGTCTCGGCCGCCGGACGGCCCGGGCCGGTGCGGGCGGCCAGCGCGGCGGCGGCCGGGGACGGCGGTGCGGGCGGCGGCGCGTCCAGCCCGAGAGCGCGGGCCACCGTGTCGAACCGGCCGCCCAGCGCCAGGGTGGCGGAGGTGGCGACCACGGTGCGCTCGTCGTACAGGTGGGTGGCCAGGGTGCCGGCCACCGACAGCGGCGCGACCACCAGCGCCCGCCGGCTGCCGCTGTCGTTCTTCTCCACCCAGGCCACGTCGTGATCGGCCTCCTCCAGCAGCCGCTGCGCGGTCGTGGAGAGCTCGTCCAGCACCGCCTTGGCCTGCTGCTTGCGAACCGGGTCGGGATCGTCAGACTTGACGTCGCCGATCGCGTCCAGCGCGGCGCGGGTGGCCGCGTCGAGCAGCGTGCACGCCTCCCGCAGCGGCGTCGGCAGCCCGGCGGTGAGGCGCCCGGCGGGCGCCTCGGCCAGCCCGACCGCGAGGGCGTCACCGGCCGCGGTGAGCGCCTCGGCGGTCTCCGGCCGCAGCAGCGGGCGGGCCCGCCGGGTGGACCGGTCGATCAACTCCGGCACCAACTCCGCCTGGGCCGCGGAGGAGACCCGGTCGGCCAGCTCGTGTGCCTCGTCCACGATCAGCAGCTTGTGCGGCGGCACGATGTGCCGGTCGGCCAGCATGTCGACGGCGAGCAGGCTGTGGTTGGTCACCACGATGTCGGCCTCGCGGGCCCGGGCCCGGGACGCCTCGGCGAAGCACTCCGCCCCGAACGGGCACCGGGTCGCCCCGACGCACTCCCGGGCCGGCATCGACACCAACCGCCAGGCCTGGTCGTCGACGCCCGGGTCCAGTTCGTCCCGGTCGCCGGTGGCGGTCTTCTCGGCCCAGTCGCGCAGCCGCTCGATCTGCTTGCCCATCCGGCCCGCCTCGCCGAGCCACTTCGTGCCGCCGCCGCCCGGGCGGGTGGCCGGGGCGTCGAAGAGAGTGTCCTCCGGCTCCTCGGCGGTGGAGTTGTCCAGCCGGGCCAGGCAGAGGTAGTGGTGGCGGCCCTTGAGCACCGCGAAGGTGGGCCGGCGGCCGAGGAGCGGCTCGACCGCGTCGGCCATCCGGGGCAGGTCGTGGTCGACCAGCTGGGACTGCAACGCCAGGGTGGCGGTGGAGACCACCACCGGGCCGTCCACGGTGAGCGCCGGCGCGAGGTAGGCCAGCGACTTGCCGGTGCCGGTGCCCGCCTGGACGAGCAGGTGCTCGCCGCTGGTCACGCACTCCTCGATCGCGGTGGTCATCTCCTGCTGGCCGGGGCGTGCCGCGCCGCCGGGCACCGCGCCGACCGCCGCCGCGAGCAGCTCCGCCCCGCTGGGTCGGTTGCCCCGTCGCCGGCTCCCGGCACGGGCCGAGGGGGCGGCGGAACCGGTGGCGGTGCGGGGCGGAGTCACCGTGCGACGGTACCCGTCGCGGCCGACACGGGCTGAGCCCATCCGTCCGCGTGGCGCGGCGCCGATCGGTCCGTCGGCTCGTCCGGCAGCGTCCGGTTACGGCCGCGCTACGACCCGTGGGCAGTATCGGTTAGGGTGCGAATCATGCCGAGCGACGTGGTCCGAGTGATCTACCGCAAGTACGACGGCAGCGCCCACCGTGACTACCCGGCCCGCCGGCTCGCCGAGGACGACCTCGGCATCTGGCTCGGCGTGCCGGCCGGCACCGAGTCGGTCTACCACGGCCGCCCGTCGGTGGAGAAGATCCCGTTCGTCCTGCTGGTGCCGCACCACGCGTGGTGGACGGGGATGTTCAACCCGCCACCGCGGACCAGCGAGGTCTACTGCGACATCGCCACCCCTGCCCACTGGGAGTCCGACGACGTCGTCCACCTGATCGACCTGGACCTGGACGTGGTCCGCCGCCGCGCCACCGGTCTGGTGGAGCTGCTCGACGAGGACGAGTTCGCTGAGCACCGGGCCCTTTACGGCTACCCGGAGGACGTGGTGGTCGAGGCCGAGGCGGCGGCCCGCTGGCTGTTCGGCGCGCTCGGCGACGGCAGCGAGCCGTTCGCCACCTCGTACCGCAAGTGGCTGGCCCTGGTGGTCTGAGCCCGCGCGGGCGCTCGACCGGCCGGCTCACCAACGCGGCGGCCACCGGTCGTCGTCGCCCAACGGTGGCAGGTCGGTCAGCTTCTCCGGGTTGAGCTGGTTGAACACGCCGGTGATCCGGCCCTCGTGCACGGCGAGGGCGGTGACCATGCGGAGCGGCCGGCCGTCGCTGTACACCGTCTCCCACTGGAGGCCGAGCACGCCGTCCACCAGCACCGGCCGGGCCAGCACCTGTTGGGTGTACCGCCCGGCCCGGCCGAACAGGCCGAGCGTGAAGCGACCCACCGCCTCGGCGCCGACCACCGGCCGACGGGCCGCCGGGAAGTGCCCACCGGAGTCGCCGACGAAGACGACGTCCGGCGCGAGGAGGCGGAGCAGCGGGTCCAGCTCGCCGGACTCGGTGGCGGCGACGAACGCTTTGAGCACCCGCCGCTGCTCGGCCGGGTCGGCGGTGTGCCGGGGCACGTCCGGTGCGGTGACCGCCCGGCGGGCGCGGGAGGCGAGCTGCCGGGCGGCCACCTCGGTGGTGCCGAGCACGTCGGCGACCCCGGCGAACGGCACCGCGAACACGTCGTGCAGCACGAGGGCGACCCGCTGCTCCGGCGCGAGCCGTTCCAGCACCACCAGCAGCGCCGTACCGACCTGGTCGGTACGTACCGCCCGCTCCGCGGGGTCGGGGGCGTAGCCGTCGGTCGGCGCCGCGGCGCCCACCTGGCTCACCACCGGCTCCGGCAGCCACTGCCCGGGGTACGCCTCCCGCCGGACCCGGGCCGAGCGGAGCACGTCCAGGCAGATCCGGGCGCAGGTGGTGGTCAGCCACGCGGACAGCTCGCGGATCTCGGCGCGGGCCGCCGGGTCGGCGAGCGCCCCCGCGTAGCGCAGCCACGTCTCCTGCACCGCGTCCTCGGCCTCGCTGCGGCTGCCCAACATCCGGTGGGCCACCGCGAGCAGCCGGCCACGCTCGGCCTCGAACTCCGTCGCCAGGTCCCGCACGACCCACCACCCTCCCCGTTCGGCGCGCCTTCCCGGCGTACATCCTCCCGCCAACAGGACGCGCCGGAGGCCCCGAATGTGACAGCCCAGCGGGGTGGGGCGGCGCTCGGCGGGCGGTTGGTCGGCGGGTGGGCGATGATCCGAGTATGAGCGCACCCCAGGAAGCGCAGATCGTGGCGCCCGCCGGCGGCCAGGTGCGGGAGTTGCTGCGGGTCGCCGCACCGGTGGATCTCGCGGAGATCGACCCCCGGTCCACGCCCGGACTGCCGGGGGCGGAGGTGACCGGAGAGCACCGCAAGGCCTGGGCCCGCGCGCAGGTGGAGCTGGTCGGCGGTGAGCTGGGCCAGCAGCAGGAGATGCTCTTCGCGATGGCCAAGGCCGACCCGGACCGGCCGACGCGCCGGGTGCTGCTGGTGCTCCAGGCGATGGACTGCGGCGGCAAGGACGGCACGATCAAGCGGGTGGCCGGCGCGATGAACCCGCTGGGCCTGCACATCCGCTCGTTCGGGCCGCCCACCGCGCAGGAGCTGCGGCACGACTTCCTGTGGCGCATCCGCCGGGAACTGCCGCCGCCGGGGTACGTCGGGATGTTCAACCGGTCGCACTACGAGGACGTGCTGATCGCCCGGGTCGGCTCGCTGGTGCCGGAGGCCACCTGGCGGGCCCGCTACGACGAGATCAACTCCTTCGAGCGGGACCTGGTCGAGGACGGCGTGACCCTGGTCAAGGTGCTGCTGCACATCTCGTACGCCGAGCAGGGCGAGCGGCTGCTGGAGCGGCTCACCGACCCCCGCAAGCACTGGAAGTACAACCCCTCGGACGTCGACTCCCGGGCCCGTTGGAACGACTACCAGGCCGCGTACGCCGAGGCCCTGAGCCGGTGCGGCACGGACGCCGCGCCGTGGTTCGTGGTGCCGGCGGACCGCAAGTGGTACCGGGACTGGGCGGTGGCCCACCTGCTGAGGGAGACGTTCGACACCCTCGATCTGGGGTATCCGCCTGCCGATTTCGACGTCGCCCGCGAGCGCGAACGGTTGCGTGCTGGGGGAGTGGTGGCGGATGGGACGGCCGAGATGAACAGCAGGTGAACGACCGGTGAATGAGGCCTGACCAGGGGTGGGCCGACGAATTCGCGGTTCTGGCGTTTCCTAGCATTCACCGAGCGGGCGCCCGCGCGTACCGCACCCCTTCCACCGACGCGACGAGGTCTGTGCTGTGAAGTTTTCCTTCCGCCCCACCGAGGGCGCCTTCTACGAGCTCTTCACCAGGGCCGCGCAGAACCTGGTCCGGGGCACCGAGCTGCTGAACGAGCTGGCCCTGCCCGGCGTCGACGTGCAGTCGGTCAGCGAGCGGCTGACCGAGGTCGAGCACGACAGCGACCAGATCACCCACGAGCTGTACAAGAAGATCAACTCAACCTTCATCACGCCGTTCGACCGGGAGGACATCTACCGGCTCGGCTCGCTGCTCGACGACGTGATGGACCACCTGGAGGCGGTCGGCGACCTGCTCTACCTGTACGGGCTGACCGAGCTTCCGGCGCTGCCGCGCGAGCTGCACGAGATGGTGAACGTGCTCGACCAGCAGGCCAAGTTGACCGCCGAGGCGATGCCCCGGCTGAAGTCGATGAAGGACCTTGAGGACTACTGGATCGAGTGCAACCGGCTGGAGAACGAGGGCGACCGGATCAACCGGCAGTTGCTCGTCCGCCTCTTCTCCGGCGAGTACGACGCGTTGACGGTGCTGAAGATGAAGGAGGTGGCCGACGAGCTGGAGGCCGCCTGCGACGCCTTCGAGCACGTGGCCAACACCGTCGAGACCATCGCGGTCAAGGAGTCCTGAGCCAGTGACTCCCGAACTCATCGCCGTGCTGGCGGTGATCGCGGTCGCCCTGGCGTTCGACTACACCAACGGCTTCCACGACGCCGCGAACGCGATCGCGACCAGCGTCTCGACCCGGGCGCTGACACCCAGGATCGCCCTGTTGCTCGCCGCCGTCGGCAACTTCGTCGGGGCCCACTTCGGCGCCGGGGTCGCCAAGACCGTCGGTGACGGCCTGGTCACCCTGCCAACCGGGGTGGCCAGCCTCGGGGTGGTCTTCGCCGGGGTTCTCGGCGCCATCGCCTGGAACCTGATCACCTGGTACTTCGGCCTGCCCTCGTCGTCCTCGCACGCGCTCTTCGGCGGCCTGGTCGGCGCGACCCTGCTGTCCACCGGCGGCGTCGTGCAGTGGGTCACCATCGGCGAGAAGATCCTCCTGCCGATGGTGCTGTCGCCGATCGTCGGCCTCACCCTCGGCTACCTGCTGATGCTGGCCATCCTCTGGCTGTTCCGGAAGGGGCAGCCGGGCAAGCTCAACCGGGGCTTCCGCTGGGCGCAGACGGCCTCGGCGGCGGCCATGTCGGTTGGCCACGGTATGCAGGACGCCGCGAAGACCATGGGCATCGTGGTGCTGGCGCTCTACACCGGCGGCTTCCAGGACGACAAGACGCACATCCCCGGCTGGGTGTTCTGGACCTCGGCGACAATGCTGGCCCTGGGCACGTACGCCGGCGGCTGGCGGATCATCCGCACGCTCGGACGCAAGATCATCGACCTCGGTCCGCCGGAGGGCTTCGCCGCCGAGACGGTGGCCAGCGCGGTGCTCTACTTCAACGCACTGGTGCTGAAGGCGCCGATCTCCACCACCCACACGATCACCTCGGCGATCATGGGTGTGGGCGCGACCAAGCGGCTCTCCGCGGTCCGCTGGAACGTCGCCGGCAACATCGTGATCGCCTGGATCATCACGTTCCCGGCCGCCGCGCTCATCGCCTGCGTGTCGTACCTGCTGGTCCGCCCGCTCTTCGGCTGATCAAGTAAAAGGAGGGGCCCCTTCTCAACGAAGGGGCCCCTCCTTTCATCACAGGTAGCGCACGCCGATCTGCTCGCGTACGGCGTCCAGCAGGGCCATCACCTCGAGGGTGGTGGTGTGCGGCACCAGCGGGCTCTCGGTCAACCCGGCCGCCAGGCAGCGCTGCACCTCGATCGCCTCGTACTGGTAGCCGTTGCCGGCGGTGTCGGCGGTGATCGTCTCCGGCTCGGCGCCGTCCCGCCACAGGGTCAGCGAACCCGGCCGGAAGAACGGCTCCGGCAGGTCGATCCGGCCGGTGCTGCCGGTGATCGAGGCGGACTGCCCGCTGGAGCCGACCATGCCGCAGCTCAGGGTGGCCAGCGCGCCGGTGTCGTAGCCGAACAGGATGCCGGTGTTCTCGTCCACCCCCTCCGGGCCGAGCTTCGCCCAGGACCGGATGTGCTGCGGCGTGCCGAGCAGCAGGTGGGCCAGGCTGACCGGGTAGATCCCCAGGTCGAGCAGGGCGCCTCCGCCCAGCGCCAGGGCCCGCATCCGGTGCTCGGGTGGGAAGGGCCCGGACACCCCGAAGTCGGCCCGGACGCTGCTCACCGTGCCGATCGCGCCCTCCGCGATCAGCTCGGCAGCTTGCATGACCAACGGGTTGGTCCGCATCCACATGGCCTCCATCAGGAAGACCCCGGCGGCGCGGGCGGTGTCCACGAGTTCGGTGCTGCTGGCCAGGTCGAGAGTGAACGGCTTCTCCAGGAGCACCGCCCGCCCGGCCGTCAGGCAGGTCATCGCCGCCTCGTAGTGCGCGGCGTGCGGGGTGGCCACGTAGATCACGTCGACCTCCGGGTCGGCGGCCAGCTCCACCCAGGAGGCGTAGGCGCGCTTCGCGCCGTGCTTGTCGGCGAAGCGCTGCGCGCTGTCCGCGGCGCGGGAGCCGACCGCGACCAGTTCGGCGTCCGGCACCAGCCGGAGGTCTTCGGCGAAACGGCTGGCGATGTGGCCGGTGGCCAGGATGCCCCAACGAGTCATGTCGGCACGCTAGCCGAGCCGGGTGAACGACCGGGCGCCCGGCAGCCGCCGGCTCATCCGTCGGGACCCTGGTGCACGTCCCGGTCGGCTCGTCCGCTCCGGCCGGCCGCCCCTGCGCGTCCCCCTTTGCTCTGCTTACGCGGGCGCGACAGTTACCGATCACTTCTGTTGCGTGGGCTGAAGCAGAGCAAAGGGCGGTCCGGGTGGCGCCGACCGGCACACCGGCCGGGCCGGGGCGGCCGGGCAGGCCCTAGGCTCGCGACATGACGATCGACAGTGACGGTTTCGCCGCCCCGGCCGCCCTGGTCGAGCACGCGCGGCGGTTCCAGGCCGAGGGCGGCATCCCGGCGGTGCCCCGGGTCGCGGCCACCGTGTTGCTGCTGCGTCCGACCGGCGCCGACTTCGAGGTGTACGTCATCCGTCGGGTCGCCGCGATGACCTTCGGCGGGATGTACGCCTTCCCCGGCGGTGGCGTGGACCGCTCCGACTCCGCCGCACACCTGGACTGGGCCGGCCCAACGCCGAGTGAGTGGGCGGGGCGGCTCGGGGTTGCCCCGGACGCCGCCCAAGCGGTGGTCTGCGCCGCCGCCCGGGAGGTCTTCGAGGAGTCCGGCGTGCTGCTCGCCGGCCCGGACCCGGCGACCGTGGTGGGTGACGTCAGCGGTGACGACTGGGAGGCGGCCCGGCAGGACCTGGAGGGGCGCCGGCTGGGCTTCGCCGCGCTGCTCGCCGACCGGCGCCTGACGCTGCGTTCGGACCTGCTGCTGCCGTGGAGCCGGTGGATCACGCCGGAGTTCGAGCCGCGACGCTTCGACACGTACTTCTTCGTCGCCCTGCTGCCGGCCGGGCAGCGGACCCGGGACGTCTCCGGGGAGGCCGACCACACGCTGTGGATCCGGCCGGCGGACGCGCTGGCCCGGGCCGAGGCGGGTGAGCTGACCATGCTGCCGCCGACCCTCGTCACGCTGGCCCAGGTGGCGGCCGCCGGCGACCTGGCCGGGGTTGCCCAGGCGGCGGCCGACCGGGACGCCGCCACCCCGATCACCCCGCGAATGGACTTCCCGGCCGACGGCGAGCCCCGCTTCGTGCTCGGCTGAACCACCCGGGGTACGCCGAGGGGCGCCGGTCAGGTCGACCGACGCCCCACGCAGAGCGGGAACCAGCGGCTCAGCCGAAGCGGCCGGTGATGTAGTCCTCGGTCTTCTTCACGCTCGGGTTGCTGAAGATCTTCTGGGTGTTGTCGTACTCGATCAGCCGGCCCGGGTCGCCGGTCTTCTCGATGGAGAAGAAGGCGGTCCGGTCCGACACCCGAGCGGCCTGCTGCATGTTGTGCGTCACGATGATGATCGTGAACTTGTCCTTGAGCTGGAACATCAGGTCCTCGATGGCCAGCGTGGAGATCGGGTCCAGGGCCGAGCAGGGCTCGTCCATCAACACGACCTGCGGCTCGACCGCGATGGTCCGGGCGATGCAGAGCCGCTGCTGCTGACCGCCGGAGAGGCCCGCGCCGGGCTTGCCCAGCCGGTCCTTGACCTCGTCCCACAGGTTCGCCGAGCGCAGCGCCTTTTCGGCCGCGTCCTCCAGGATCGACTTGCGGCGGACGCCGTTGAGCTTCAGCCCGGCCACCACGTTCTCGAAGATGCTCATGGTGGGGAACGGGTTCGGCCGCTGGAAGACCATGCCGATCGTGCGCCGGACCGCGGTGACGTCCACGTCCCGGTCGTAGATGTCCTGGTCGTCGATTGTCAGGCTGCCCTCGACCCGGGCTCCCGGCAGCACCTCGTGCATCCGGTTGATCGACCGCAGGAAGGTGGACTTGCCGCAGCCGGACGGGCCGATCAGGGCGGTGACCGTCTTCGGCTCGACGGTCAGGTTGATGTTCTCGATGGCCTTGAAGGCACCGTAGTAGGCGGTGACGTTCGAGGCTTCGATGCGCTTGGCCATGGTGGTACCTCCGGGGTTCATCGGCTGAGCCGGTTTCGGCGGGCCAGCAGCTTCGCCGCGATCGTCAGGATCAGCACGAGGGCGACCAGGGTGAGTGCCGCGGTCCACGCCCGTGCCGGCGCGTACCTCGACGCATCACCGGCCTGCTGGTAGACGAAGAGGGACAGCGACGACTGGTTGTTCTCGAAGGGGTTGGTGTTGATCGCGGCGCCACCGCCGGCGACCAGCAGCACCGGCGCGGTCTCGCCGGCCGCACGGGCGATGGCGAGCATGACGCCGGTGACGATGCCGGGCAGCGCCGTCGGCAGGACCACCCGCAGGATGGTCTTCCACTTGGGTACGCCGAGCGCGTAGGCACCCTCGCGCAGCGGCGCCGGGACGAGGCGGAGCATCTCCTCGGTGGACCGGACGATGGTGGGCAGCATCAGCACGCTCAGCGCGAGCGCGGCGGCGAAGCCGGAGAAGCTCGGCCGACCGTCGTTGAACCAAGGCGACACGACGAGCACCCAGAACGCCAGCACGAAGAGGCCGGAGACGATCGACGGGATGCCGGTCATGACGTCCACGAAGAACCGGATCGCGAAGGCGAACTTGCCCCGGCCGTACTCGACGATGTAGATGGCGCAGAGGATGCCGAGCGGCACGGTGATCAGGGTGGCGATGCCGACCTGCTCCAGCGTGCCGACGATCGCGTGGTAGGCGCCGCCGTTGGCGTCGCGGGCCCCGATGTTGTTCATCGAGGTCTGGAAGAAGTTGGCGTCCAGCCGATCGGCGCCCTTGCTGACCAGCGTCCACACCACGGACACGAGCGGCAGGACCGCCAGCACGAACGCGGAGTGGATCAGCGCGCTCCAGGTGCGGTTGCGGGCCGAGCGGCGCCCCTCGACCGCGTTGGCCGCGGCGAAGAGCCCGATCAGGTAGAGCACCGCGCCGAGGGCGACCACGAGGACCGGGCCGCCGATGTCGGTGCCGTAGACGATCACGGTGGAGAGCGCCAGGGCCGCAACGGCGATTGCCGGTGCGGCGTACCAGGGCAGCCGCCGGGCCCGCAGCGAGGCGGGCTGGGCCGCCGGGCGGGTGCGGTGGGAGGTGACGGTGGTGGTCATGCGGCCGACTCCGTGAACTCCCGGCGGCGGTAGATGATCGCCCGCGCCGTGATGTTGACGATCAGCGTGATGGTGAACAGCACCAGGCCGGAGGCGATGAGCGCGCCGCGGCCGGTCTCGTTCGCCTCGCCGAACGCGTTGGCGATGTTGGCGGCGATGGTGTTGCCGCCGTTCTGGATCAGGTTGAACGAGATGCCGAAGGTGATGCCGAGGGTCAGCGCCAGGGCGATGGTCTCGCCGAGCGCCCGGCCGAGGCCGAGCATCACCGCGGCGATGATGCCGGGGCGGCCGTAGGGCAGCACCGCGGTGCGGAGCATCTCCCAGCGGGTGGCGCCCAGGGCGAGGGCGGCCTCCTCGTTCGCGGTCGGCGTCTGGAGGAACACCTCGCGGGAGAGCGAGGTGATGATCGGCAGCACCATGATCGCGAGCACCAGGGCGCCCAGCATGATCGACTTACCGAACGGGCCGTCACCGCCGAAGATCGGGATCCAGCCGAAGTACTCGTTCAGCCAGACCGAGAAGTCCCGGACCGGGTTGATGAAGATGTCCCGCCCCCAGAGACCGAAGACCACACTCGGCACGGCGGCGAGCAGGTCGACCAGGAAGCCGAGCGCGGTGCCCAGCCGGCGCGGCGCGTAGTGCGAGAGGTAGAGCGCGATGCCCAGCGCCACCGGCACTGCCATGAGCAGCGCCAGCGCCGAGCTGAGCACGGTGCCGAAGGCGAGCGTGCCGATGCCGAACTTGGGCTGCGTCTCGTTGGGGGACCAGCCCTCGTAGGACCAGAAGTTCTCGGTGTTGGCGCGCAGGGCCGGCACCGCCTTGGCGATCAGGAAGATCGCAATGGCGGCGATGATGACCAGAACGGCGGTGCCGGCGGCCAGGGTGAGACCGCGGAAGGCCCGCTCGGCGCCGAATTTCCGGCTGCGCGGAAGCGCGCCGCCGCCGCCCAGCCCGGCGCCGCCCGGGGAACGGGTGCTGACTGGTGCCTCGGCCACACGCGCCGAGGCACCGGCGGGCCACTCGTGACTCTGGGTCACGCGCGTCCCGCCGGTGCCGGCGTCGGCCGAGCGGTGAGGGGTTTCACCCATCTGCTCGCTCGATTCGGTTGCGGAGGTGGTGGGGTCGGGTCAGGAGAGGTTCTCGACCGCGGTCTCGACCTTGGTGCGGACCGTCTCCGGCAGCGGGGCGTAGCCCAGGTCGGTCAGCGAGTTCTGGCCCTCGGCGCTGGCGGCGTAGCCCAGCAGACCCTTGACCAGCTTCAGCTTGTCGGCCGCGAGGCCCTTGCTGCAGACGATCTCGTACGTCGCCAGGACGATCGGGTAGGCCCCGGCCTCCTTGGTGTTGTAGTCGATCGACAGCTTGAGGTCGTCGCCCTGGCCCTCGACCTTGGCACCGGCGATGGTCTTGCCAGCCGCCTCGGCGGTCAGCGCGGCGAACTCACCGTTGCCGTTGCCGATCTTGGACATCTTCAGGCCGGCGTTCTCAGCGAACGACCACTCCATGTAGCCGATGGAGCCGTCGGCGCCCTTTACTGAGCTGGCCACGCCGTCCGAGCCCTTGGCGCCGGTACCGCCCGGGGCCTTCCACGCCTTGGCCTTGCCCAGGGTCCAGTCGGCCTCGGCGGTCTTAGACAGGAAGTTGGTGAAGTTGTCGGTGGTGCCCGACTCGTCCGAGCGGTGGACGGTCTGGATGGTGGTCGCCGGGAGCGTGGCACCCGGGTTGTCGGCCTTGATCGCCGCGTCGTCCCACTTGGTCACCTTGCCGGCGAAGATCTTCGCCAGGGTGGCCGGCTTGAGCTGGAGGTTGTCCACGCCGCTGACGTTGTAGGCGATGGCCACCGGGCCGATCACCATCGGCAGGTGGATGGCCTTGCCACCGACGCACTTGGCGTCCGCCTGCGGCTGCTCCTCCGGCTTGAGCGCGGAGTCGGAGCCGGCGAAGTCGGCGGTCCCGGCGATGAACGCCTGGATGCCGGCGCCCGAGCCGGTCGGCTCGTAGTTGATCGTGGTGCCCTGGCACTTCTGCTGGTACGCCTTGATCCACTCGGCCATGGCGTTCTTCTGCGCCGACGAGCCCTGGGCGTTCAGCGTTCCGGTAGCGCAGTCGACCGCGGCGGCCGAGCCCGAAGCGCTGGCGCCGGAGGCGGGCTCGTTGTTGTCCGAGCCGCATGCACTGAGGCCGAGCGTCGCGGCAAGAGCGAGGCAGGCAATAGTGCCGTACCGCTGGAGCTTCACCTGAGGGGTTTCCCTTCGCGTCTGACTTGGCGCCCCGATCCCGGGGCCCGAGGACCGGCACTGACCGGCTGACACGAAAGTTAGAAGTGCCAGGTAGCCGGTTCGCCGGTCGCAAGTGAACGCAAGGTGAACACGTACGGCCGCCGAGGTGACCGCTTGCTGAGGGTGAGTTGTCCGTTAAATGAACCCGGGTACACCTGTCAGAAGTATGGCTATATTTCCGGTACGGTGTTATCTCGCCGACGCGCGGCCGTTACCCGCCAGTGACCCGGCCGCGGCGGCGACCGGCGGTCAGCCGAGGTGATAGTTGATGTGCGCGGACCAGCGGGCGAAGCCGAGCCGCTCGTAGAGCGCGACCGCCCCGGTGTTCGACTCGTCCACGTAGAGCATCACCCGGTCCAGCCCGCGCCGGTCCCGCAGGTACGCCAGCCCGGCATTGGTCAACGCCCGGCCGAGCCCACCGCCGTGCGCGGTCGGCTCCACACCGAGCACGTACACCTCGCCGATCCGGGCCGACCCGGGGCGCTCGTGCACCTTGGTCCAGTGGAAGCCGAGCAGCCGGCCGGTGGCGGTCTCCTCGGCGAGCAGGAAGCCGGCCGGGTCGAACCATGGCTCGGCGAGGCGGACCCGGAGGTCGTCCGAGGTCCAGCGGCCCTGCTCGGGGTGCTCGGCGAAGGCCCGCGCGTTGAGGGCCAGCCAGGCGGCGTCGTCGGCCCCCGGCCGGAACGCGCGCAGCACCACTCCGTCGGGCAGTCGCGGCAACGTCAGCGGGGCGGCCAGTGGTCGGCGCAGTTGCCAGAGCACCCGTGCGCGGGTGAACCCGAGGTCGACCGCGAGTGCGGCCGCCGAGGGGTGGTCACCGTGTGCCCAGGCCCGCAATGGCCCGGTGGCCGAGGCGAGCACGCCCCGCGCCAGAGCCCGCCCGGTGCCCCGCCGCCGGTACGCGGGGTGCACCACCAGCTCCACCCCGATCCCGCCGACCGGGTCGGTCGTGTCCAGGTGCGCGTACCCGGTGAGAACGCCGTCGTCGCCGCGGGCGATCAGGTGCACGGCCGGGGCGTCCGGGTCGCGCAGCCGGAGCAGGACGTGCTCGTCGAGCGGGTCCGCGCCGTCGGTGTCGCCTGCGGAACGGGCGAGGGTCAACACGTCGGCGATCTCCGCCGGAGCCAGTCGGTCGGTCCGGGTCACCTGGTCGCTGGTCGGCTCGGCGCTGCTCATCCCGTCACCGTAGTCGCCGGGAACCGCGGTCCGCCGGGATCCCAGGCCGTGGTGCGGGGCGGCTCACGTCGGATCGGCGGGCAGCGCCTCCAGCTCGAACCGCTGAGTCAGATCGGGCAGGATCCGGCGCAGTGCGTCCACCGTGCCCTGCCGGTCCCCGCCGGCGTCGTGCAGCAGGACCACCGAGCCCGGTTCGACCTGGGTGACAACCGATGCGGCGATCTTGCCGGCGCCGGGTGCCTCCCAGTCCGACGGGTCCACCGACCAGTGCAGCGGAGTCATGCCGAGTTGCTGCGCCACCGACACGACGGGGTAGGTCCAGGCGCCGCCGGGCTGGCGGTACCAGACGATCGGCGCGTCCGGCACCGCTGCCCGGATCGCCTCGTTGGTCCGCGACAGGTCGGCGCGGATCATGTCCGCCGAACGGTTGCCCAGCGTGACGTCGTGGTGCCAGGAGTGGTTGCACAAGGTGTGTCCGTCGGCCACGATCGCCTGAATCAGATCGGGGTGGTCCTGCGCGTTCTCGCCGACCACGCAGAACGTGGCCTTGACGTCGAACTCGCGCAGCGTGGCGAGCACCTGCGGGGTGTAGCGCGGGTCCGGTCCGTCGTCGAAGGTCAGCGCGAGCCGCTCGCTGCCGGTGGTGGAGTGCGCGCCGAACAGCTGGTCACCCTGGGCGTCCCGCCCCGACCCGTCCTGACCCGCGTCGGTGGGGCCGCCGCTGGGACCGGAGGTCGGGGTCCCGCTCGGCTTGTCGCCGGGGGCTTGGTCGGCGTAGTGCGGCTCGTCGGCGTTCGCGGTGACCCCGGTGGCCTGCCGCTGGGGCTGGTCGGGGATGAGGCTGCGGCCCAGCACGTACGCCGAGCCGAGCAGCGCCACCGTCACCACCGTCACGATTCCCGCCGCCCGGACGGTCGGGTTGCTCGGCGTCACGGCTTCCGCCCGGCTGGCCGGTCACGCCGGCCCGTCGCCCCCGTGGTCACTGCGCGCACCGTCGCCCCTTTCTCCGACAAACCCGGCAGTCAGAATAGAACTGACGAGCTGCGCAAAAAGGGCATACGGGGAACCGTCCCCCGAGTGACGTGAGGTCAGACGGGCAGTGGCGCGTGCTCCGCCTCGGGCAGCGACCGCGACGGCGGAACGACGAACTTGTAACCCACCTGGCGGACGGTGCCGATCATCGACTCGTACTCCGAGCCGAGCTTGGCGCGCAGCCGCCGGACGTGCACGTCCACCGTGCGGGTGCCGCCGAAGTAGTCGTACCCCCAGACCTCGCGCAGCAGCTGGTCCCGGGTGAACACGCGGCCCGGGTGCTGCGCGAGGAACTTCAGCAGCTCGAACTCCTTGTAGGTGAGATCGAGGGGACGGCCCTTCAGCTTCGCGGCGTAGGTGTCCGGATCGATGGTCAGCTCGCCCGCCCGGATCGAGCCGCCGGCGCCGGCGGTCGCGTTGCTCAGCCGACCCACCGCGAGCCGCAGCCGCGCCTCCACCTCGGCGGGGCCGGCCGAAGCGAGGATGACGTCGTCGACCCCCCAGTCGGCGTTCAACGCGATCAGACCGGCCTCGGTCACCACCGCGACCAGCGGCACGCCGAGCCCGGTGGCGTGCAGCATGCGACAGGTCGCGCGGGCCTCGCTCAGCTCCGACCGCGCGTCCACCATGACCGCGTCCGGGCTGGGGCCGGCGACCAGGGTGCGGACGTCACGCGGCGCGGTGCGGACCGAGTGCGGCAGCAGGTCGAGTGCCGGCAGCACAGCGGACGGTTCCCCTGCGCGTGCGGTCACCAGCAGCAGGATCTCCACGATCACCTCCGTCCCGGCGGCACGCGGCCGCACGCGACCAGACACACTCACGGAACGTGCGCTGAGAAATTTGCGTGGTCCCGGCGTCGCTGACGGGCGGGTAACGGGTTGAGCGTAACTGATCGCCTCGGTTGCGCCCTCGGATCGTTTCCCGTTTGTCCGCCCTTGCCCCTGATCGTGGCGCAGGTTTTAACGCTGCTGAAACCCGTGACCACCGCGTCGGGCGGTCGGTCTGGCACGATCGGGGCGTGTTTCCTTCCACCTCGCCCGACGGGCCCCGCCCGGGCCCGGCCGCCCCGACCCGTGGCCACCCGCCCGTGCCGCGCACCGGGCCGCCCGTCACCGACGGCGAACGCCGTGAACGGGGTGGGCCCCGCCGTGCCCGCCGAGCCGGGGAGCCGGCCCGCCGCTCCGAGGACGAGATCGACGAGCCGGAGGAGGAGGTCGTACCCCCGGTCGAGGTGCGCCGCCCGCTGGCGCTGACGATCGCCGGTTTCGCGGCGCTGCTCGGTGTCGGCCTGGTGCTCGGCGCGCAGACCTCGGGCCCCGGTCACCGGCTGCCGTTCGCCTTCATCATCTTCGGCGTCCAGCTGCTGTTCGTGCTCGCCTGGACGATGGCCATGCGCCCACCCGCGCTGCTGCTGGTCGCCGGGATCAGCGCCGCGGTCGCCGCGGTCGCCGACATCGCCGCGGTGCAGACCGACATCGCCGGCCTGGCGCCGCTGGGCTACCTGGCAGCCGGCGGGTTCCTCGCCGCGGTGCTCGGTCAGCTGGTCCGCCGGGTCGACCGGGTCCGGGTCACCGACTCGCTCGGCGCCACGCTGCTCATCGTGGTCGGAGTGGTCGCCTTCGGCACCCTGATCGTGCTCAGCCGGATCCCCGCCGGCACCCAGGCGATCACGGTCTGCCTGACCGCGAGCGGAGTCGCGCTGACCGTCGCCCGGCTCACCGACGCGGTGCTGCCCTGGCCCCGGCTGGCCCCGCAGGTGCCCCGGGGCGCCGCCGGCGTGGTCGTCGGCGCGATGGTCGGCACGCTGATCAGCGCGCTTCTGGGCAGCTACCTGGTGGCCCCCTTCACGCCCACCCGGGCCGCGGTGATCGGCCTGGTCGCGGCGGTCACCGCCGTGCTCTCCGACCTCGCTGTCGGGTACGCCGAGGCGGGCCGGCTGATGGCCGGCGAACCACCCACCATGTGGGTAGCCCGGCACATGCAGGGTCCGCTCGGCGGCTTCGCCCTGGCCGCCCCGGCCGCGTACGCCATGTGCATGCTCTTCCTCTGAGCCACGGTTGAGCCCGGAGCCGGTCGGGTACCTACGGGTGCGCCGCCCTGCGGCGCCGGTACGAACGGCCCGTCGCACCGCGGCGGCAGGAGACAGGAGGCGGCGGCGTGGCCCAGGAGTATCCGGCGGACGAAGCCCGTCCCCGAAGGCGCGGTCGCAAGCTGCTCGTCGGCCTGGTCGTCCTGCTCGTGCTGGTGGCGGTGCTGCTGGTGATCGCCGACCGGGTGGCGGTCGGGGTGGCCGAGCGGGCCATCGCCGACCGGGTGAGCCAGGAGGTCACCAAGCAGGGCGCGCAGTCCGCCGAGCCCGACGTCGAGGTCGGCGGGACTCCGTTCCTCACCCAGGTGCTGGACGGCCGCTACCAGCGGATCTCCATCAAGCTGCGGGACGTGCAGGCCTCGGTGGAGGGCGACGCCGTGCGGCTGCCGGTGTTGGATGTGGACGCCCGTAACGTGCGGGCGTCACTGGACACCCTGCGCACCGGTCAGGGCGACGTCGTGGCGGACACCGTCGACGGCACCGGCACGATCAGCTACGACAGTCTCGCCGCGTTGCTGGACCGACCCGGGCTCACCCTCGGCGAGCAGGGCGGCAAGCTCACCGTCACCGCCCCGGTCGACATCCTCGGCCAGAAGCTCACCGTCAGCGGCACCGCCGACGTCACCGTCGCCGAGAGCGGTGCCGTCGCCCTGCGTTTCAACGATCTGGACGCCGCAGGCCTGCCGAACCTGCCGCTGGCCCGCACCCTGCTGAACAACTACGCCAAGGGCATCTCCGTCGACGTGCCCCTGCCCGACCTGCCGTTCCAGCTCGCCGTCCGGGAGGTCCGGCCGCTGCCCGAGGGGCTCGCGGTCACCGCCGACGCGAAGAACGTGCCGATCAACTCCGCGGGTTGAGCGCGCCGCCGGCGATCAGATGCCGGCCCTGCCTGCCGCCCGGGCGATTCCCGGATGCTGGTCGACCCGGTGGCAGCCCCGTCACTGGCTGGTAGGCTCTGTGGCCATGGGGACCCACCTCACCAAACGGCGCGCGGTCGACCTGTGCCGCGTGGCCACCTGCCTGTGTCGCCCCGTCATCTGACGGCGGGGCTGTTTCCGGCCGCCTGACGGCGGCCACCGGCACGCAGGGTCCTTGCACCCTCCGGTGATCCCACCGAAAGCCCGGCAGCGGCGCCGTCGCACGAACCCGTGATCCCGTCCTTCCGCTGGGTCCCGCGCGTGGTGCGACAGTTCAATCCATCGATCTCGCGCGTTGGCTCACCATCCATCCTCACCAGGGAGTGATTCGATGAGTCGCGACACCGCACTCGTTTCGGCCGAGTGGGCCGAGAAGAACCTCGACGCCCCGGGCGTCGTCTTCGTCGAGGTCGACGAGGACACCTCGGCCTACGACACCGGCCACATCGCCGGTGCCATCAAGATCGACTGGAAGATCGACCTGCAGGACCAGGTCCGCCGGGACTTCGTCAACAAGACCCAGTTCGAGGCGCTGCTCTCCGAGCGGGGCATCAGCAACGACGACACCGTCATCCTGTACGGCGGCAACAACAACTGGTTCGCCGCGTACGCCTACTGGTACTTCAAGCTCTACGGCCACCGCGACGTGAAGCTGCTCGACGGCGGTCGCAAGAAGTGGGAACTGGACGCGCGCCCGCTCGTCACCGAGACGGTGACCCGCGCGGCGACGCAGTACGTCGCGCAGGAGCCGGACACCTCCATCCGGGCCTTCCGCGACGAGGTCGTCGCCGCGATCGGCACGAAGAACCTGGTCGACGTACGCAGCCCCGACGAGTTCGCCGGTCGGCTGCTCGCCCCCGCCCACCTGCCGCAGGAGCAGGCGCAGCGGGCCGGTCACATCCCCACCGCGATCAGCGTCCCGTGGTCCAAGGCGGCCAACGAGGACGGCACCTTCCGGTCCGACGACGAGCTCCGCAAGATCTACGGCGACGCCGGCCTCGACGACGGCAAGGAGACCATCGCCTACTGCCGGATCGGTGAGCGCTCCTCGCACACCTGGTTCGTCCTCCAGGAGCTGCTCGGCCACCGCAACGTCAAGAACTACGACGGATCCTGGACCGAGTACGGCTCGCTGGTCGGCGTGCCGGTCGCGCTCGGCGACGAGCCCGGGGAGGCCTGACGATGACCGCTCCCACCGCTGCGGGTTGCGCCGCACCCGACCAGGCCGCGCCCCTGCCGGCCAGCCTGGACCTGGAGAAGGAAACCGTGATCACCGGCATCGTCCGCTCGGCGGCGGACGAGGCGGTGCCGGGCGCGTACGTCCGGCTGCTCGACTCGACCGGCGAGTTCACGGCCGAGGTGGTCACCTCGGCGGCCGGCCAGTTCCGGTTCTTCGCCGCGCCGGGTGCCTGGACGCTGCGGGCCCTGTCCCGGCACGGCAACGGCGACACCGCCGTCACCGCCGGCCGGGGCATCAACGAGGTCAGCGTCACCGTCGCCTGACAACCCACCCTCCGCTCGGCCGGGGCCGTTCACCCGCGAGGGTGAGCGGCCCCGGAGGTTTCGCCTCAGATACCGGTGGCGTCTGCGCCACCGGCGCCGTGTCCCTGGCGGTGCTCAATGCATAACGCCGGTCAGTGCCTGGTCAGTGACGCGGCGCTATCCTGATCGCGGGTCGGCCCCCCAGAATCCATCGGCATGCGTCACTATCGTCGGGTGGAAGTCACGCTCAATACGGTTGGTGCGGGTGGAGGCGGCGTGTCCGGTGAAGAGGTCCCGATCGTCGTCTGCGTGAGTGCGGACGTCTCGATGCGCGAGCGGGTGGTGCGCCAGCTCGACGGGGTCGGCCCGGTGGTGAGCTGCGCCGACCTGACCGAGCTGCGGGCGATGTTGCTCCCGTCGCCGCCCCGGGGTGCGGCCCTGACCATCGCGCCCGTAGGCCCACCCGCGGCCCAGCATGGGCCGGTCAGCTGGGGTGAGCTGGTCGTCGACCGCGCCGGTCACCTGGTCACCTGGTGTGGCGATCCGCTCCCGCTCACCCGCACCGAGCGGGAGTTGCTCGCCCGGCTGATCGGCCCGCCGCTGGTGGTGTGGAGCTACGAACAGCTCTTCGCAGCCATCTGGAACGGCGCGTACCTGGGGGACACCGCGATCCTGCACTCCGCGGTCAAGCGACTCCGGCACAAGCTGCGCGCCCTGCCGGGCGGGCCGCGGGTGCACACCGTGCGGGGGGTCGGCTACCGCATCGATCCGCCGCCCCGGCCCGCCTGACCGCCAGCGCGCCCGACTCCGTCGATCGCCGTCGGACCGCCCGTGACACCATGGCCGGGTGAGCGGAGCTGTCCGGACGGGGTGGGCCCCGTCGACCGGTCCCGCCGCCCCGGCACCTGCCTGGCGGCGGCGCTGGCTGCTGGTCGCGACCGCGGTCTGGGCCGTACTGCTGGCCGTGCTCGCCTGGACGTCGGTCCGCGACGACGCACCGACCGTGCGGGAGCAGCGCTCCCTCGACCAGGCCGGTCCGGTGGTCGACCGGGCGGTCGGAGAGCTGGCCCGGGCGTCCGGCGCGGCCGGGCTGCTGGAGCTGGGGCCGGCGCGGGTCGAGTCAGGCTGCCGCGTCACCCCGTTGGCCGACGGCGCCACGCTGCGGCGTGAGGTCGGCGTGCTCGCGGCCGTCGGCACCGAGCGGGCCGTGCTGTCCGGGATCGCCGATCGACTTCCCGCGAGCTGGCGCGCCGGGGTCGGGCCCGGGCTGGACGGCCCGGAGCTGCGCGCCGACGCCGGGGAGTTCGTCGCCGTCGAGGGCCGGCCGACCGGGGACGGTCGGATCCGCCTGACCGTGGACACCGGCTGTCGGCCGGTCGGCTCCGGCTACGCGCCGCCGCCGGCCACCGACGCCGGCCCGGAGGCCACCGCCCTGACGGCCGCGCTGCGAGCACTCGGCCAGCCTGCCGACGCCGCCCCGGAGCTGGTCACCGCGCCCTGCCCGGGCGGCGTGCTGGCCCGTACCGCGCGGTCCGCCGCCGCCGGGTCGGCCGGCGGGCTCACCCCGCTGGCCGGCGGCGCCCCACTGCTGGACAACCCTCCGGTGTACGCGTACCGCGCGGGCCCGGTCACGGTGCTGGCCGAACTCACGCCGGACGCCGCCCGGCTGGCCGCCACCGTCGGCTGTCCGGGCTGAGCCGGGCGCCCCCGGCAGGGTCAGCCGCCCGGCGGCTACTCCGGGTCGCGGCTGCGGCCCAGCGCGTCGATCCGACCCCACCGGCCGGGAATGTCCAGCAACTCGACCCGGCCCAGGCCCGGGGGCACGGCCGGATCGATGATCAGGTGCTCGCCCTGCGGCTCCAGCCCCAGCATCACCCGCAGCAGCAGCAGCGGGGTGCCGGTCGACCAGGCCTGCGGGCTGCACGCGGTCGGGTACTCCACCGGGTAGTCGGTGAGGTCACGGGCGTAGCCGGCGAACGCCTCCGGCAGCCGTCCGCCGAAGTAGCGCGAGGCGGCCAGCATCGCGCTGCAGATCTGCCCGGCCTCGTCCCGGAAGCCGTACCGCCACAGCCCCCAGGCGATGATCGAGTTGTCGAACGGCCAGACGGTGCCCACGTGGTAGCCGATCGGGTTGTACCGGCTCTGGTCCTCGGCGAGGGTCCGCACCCCCCAGCCGGAGAACAGTCGCGGCCCGAGCAGGTGTTCGACCACCTTGCCGGCCCGGGACTCGTCGACGATGCCGCTCCAGAGCAGGTGCCCGATGTTCGACGACAGCGCGTCGACCTGCCGGCCGTCGGCGTCCAGGGCGAGCGCGAAGTACCCGCGGTCGGCGATCCAGAAGTCGTGGTTGAACCGCTGCTTGAGGGTGGCCGCCTCCCGTTCCAGCCGGTCGGCGTAGGCCGGGTCCCCCCAGAACGTCCGGGCCAGCCGGGCGGCCCGCATCTTCGCGTCGTACGCGTAGCCCTGCAACTCGCAGGTGGCTCGGGGAAAGCCGGGCATCCGACCGTCGGCGTACGAGATGGCGTCCCAGGAATCCTTCCAGCACTGGTTCTTCAGGCCGGTCTCCGGGTTGCGGGTCTGATACCAGAGGTAGCCGGTGCCGAGCAGGTCACCGTAGGTGTCGATCCAATTCAGTGCCGCCCGCACGTGCGGCTCCAACCGCCGGACCAGTTGGGCGTCGCCGGTCCAGCGCTCGTACTCGTCGAGCAGGATGATGAACAGCGGCGTCGAGTCGGCCGACCCGTAGTACGGCGAGTGTGGCTGCTCCTCGAAACCGGCCGTCTCCCCGTATCGCAGCTCGTGCAGGATCTTGCCCGGCTCCTCGTCGCGGAAGTCGTCCACCCGGTGCCCCTGCAACCCGGCCAGCATCAGGATGGTCGGCGGGATCAGCTCCGGCAGGAACGGCAGCACCTGCAACGAGGTGATGATGCTGTCCCGGCCGAACAGGGTCATGAACCACGGCAGCCCGGCGGCGAGCAGCCGTACGCCCAGGGTGATCGACTCGTAGCGCAGCGCGGCCAGGTCGTTGAGGCTGCGCCGGTACGCCCCGGCCAGCGGCTCGCAGTCGCAGCCGAGCTTCGGCGCGCGGTCGATCAGCTCCTGCTGCTCGGCGCGGATGACGTCCGCGCTACGGCTGCCGCCGTACGGCAGGGTGGCCCGGATGTCCTCCCCCCGCGCCCCGTACACGATGGTGGACACGTGCAACCGGGTCTGCCACTCGCTGTTGGGGGGGATTCGGATCCGGAAGGTCATTCCGGCCGCGTCGACCGTTGCCGGCATGCTGGAGCTGATCACCGTCTCCCGGTGGAACGCCTCCCGCCGGTACGTCAGCCGCAGCTCGTTGTCGGCCGCCGTGACCGTCGTCCGCCCCCGCTTCTGCCGGGCGTTCTTGATCTCGAACAGGTCGGCGAAGTCGGCTCCCATCTCCATCCGTACGGTGAACTCGACCTCCTCTCCCGCGTGGTTCAGCACGGTCAGCACCTCCTCGAAGCTGCCGACGATCGCCCGGTTGCGGATCACCGATGTCTTGGCGTCGAGGTAGTGGGTGGGTTCGCCGGGAGCGAGGAAGAACTTCGTCCGGTACGACTCGGAGTCGTCCATCGAGAGGGTGTGCAGCCGCTCGCCGTTCACGGTCAGCACCCAGTTGGACAGGAACCGGGTGTCGAAGGAGAACAGCCCGGTCGGGAAGTCATAGGACGGCTCGATGTCTCCCGTCCGGTCGCTGACCAGGAAGGTGTTGCCGTCCAGGATGCTGACCAGATCCTTCACGCCTGCCGCCCGGCCTGCTTCCGGGCCACCTCGCGCGGGTCGCGGGTGCCCGGCGGGTCGGGGAAGAACCGCCGAAAGGCCAGGAAGAGCACCACGTTCCCGCTGAACGTGCTCTCGTTGCGCAGCACCGCCGCGACCCCCTGGGCCTCGCCGGTCACCAGCCGGTCGAACAGGGCCGCGCTGCTGTACCAGATGGCGTCGGCCGGCCCGCGGTGACGGCTGACCTGGACCGATCCCGGCCGCATCCGAACCAGCCAGTGCTCGGTCGCGTCGTCGGTGGTGAGGTCGATCTGAAGGGTGCCGTCCGCCAGGCCACCGAGGACCGCCGGGGCCCGCGCCGGCAGCGATTCGAAGAACCTCTCCGTCACCTCGGTCACACCCGAATCGTAGGCAGCCGTCCGAGATGTCGGGTCGGTATCCGCACTCCGCCCCGACCGGCCGCCGAGGCGTGCCGCCGGTCAGTAGACCAGCGCCTGCGCTCCCTCGGCCAGGGACTCCTCGACGAAGACCGCGGCGCCGGCGATCCGGACGCCGGGCAGCACGTCGTCCGGTCCGATCTCGCGGCGGGCCGCGCACTGGGTGCAGGCGGTCACCCGGCCACTGGTCAGGATGACGTGCAGCAGCTCGGCCAGCGGCGCCGAATGTGGCAGCTCGAACTCCTGGGCGCGGCCGGGCAGCGCGAACCAGGTCGACTCGCCGGTCAGCCAGAGCGACACGTCCACCCCGGCCGCGACCGCGGTCGCGGCGACCGTGAACGCCTGTGCGCACCGCTCCGGGGCGTCCGCCCCAGCGGTGGCCTTGACGACGAGAGAGCGGGCCATGGGGCCCAGCATAGGATGGCCGGGATGGTTACCGAGATCGGGTTCGTCAGCCTGCTGGTCGCCGGCCTGGGCGGGCTCGCCGGTGGCCTGGTCTACCTCGCCGTACGCATATCGAGAGGACGTTGGTGACACTGGTGAGCGACGAGAACCCGCTGCAGCCCCCGTGGCTGAACGCGCCGCCGGTCGACCCGTACCCGTTCGAGGAGAGTCACGACCTGCGGGTCGGTCCGAAGCTGCACCCCGCGCTGGACGGCCTGCTGCCCTACATCGGGCTGTGGCGCGGCCGCGGCAAGGGCGGTTTCCCCACCATCGAGGACTTCGACTACGCGCAGGAGATCCGGATCAGCCACGACGGTCGGCCGTTCCTGCACTACGAGTCGCGGGCCTGGATCCTCGACGAGCAGAGCCAGCCGGTCCGCCCGGCCGGGCGCGAGGTCGGCTGGTGGCGGCCGGTGCTGGTGGACGGCCGGGCCACCGACGAGCTGGAGGCCCTGCTGACCACCCCGAACGGGGTGATGGAGCTGCACCTCGGCAAGCGCACCGGCACCCAGGTCGAGTTCGCCACCGACGCGGTGGTCCGGACGGCGACCGCCAAGGAGGTGACCGGCGGGCAGCGGCTCTTCGGCATCGTCGAGGGTGCGCTGCTCTACGCCCAGGAGATGGCCGCGATGGGGCACCCGCTCAGCGCTCACCTCTCCGCCCGGCTCGTTCGGGTCGGCGGCTGACCCTCAGGCGACGGCGAAACCCAACAGAGCGTGCAGGGCGGGGGTGCGCGGGGACCGGTCCCGGCGTACCCCGTCCAGGGTGCGCACCTCGGTGATCCCGCGCACCGATGAGCTGAACCAGATGCCGTCCGCGTCGTGCAGCTCGGCCAAGGTGACCATCCGCTCGGCGGCGGTCAGGCCCAACTCGCCGGCATGGCCCAGCAGCCAGGCGGCGGTCGTGCCGGGCAGGATGCCGGTGGTGGCGGCGGGCACCGTGCAGAGCGTGTCGCCGGTGAGCCACACCACGTTCGCGGTCGGGCCCTCCAGCGCGTAGCCGTCCGACGAGATCCAGAGCACGTCGTCCACCCCCGCCCGGTTGGCCCAACGGCGGGCGGCGCTGTTGACCGCGTACGAGGTGGACTTGATCCCGGCCGGCAGCCAGTCCAGCCCGGTGCGCGCGTCGGCGGGCACCCCCAGCGGCAGGGTCGCCACACTGATCCCGTTCCGGCGGGCCGCGCGGGACGACGCCGGCACCTCGGCCAGGGTGGCGTAGACGGTCGGTGGGCCGCCGGCCTCCGGGCCCCGGGTGCAGACCAGCCGCAGAGCCCCCTCCACCTGCGCCGGCCACCCCGCGCACACCGTGTCGAGCAGCTCGATCAGCGCGGCGGCGGATGGCAGGGGCAGCTCGACGGCGGCGGCCGCCGCGGCCAGCCGGGCGAGGTGCTCGTCGCGCAGCCACGGCCGGCCCCGGCGCAGATGCATGGTCTCGAAGAGGCCGTCGCCGCGGAGCACCCCGAGGTCGTCGCCGCGGAGCACGGGCTCGCGGGCTGGCACCGGGCCGTGTCCGAGCATGGCGATCCGCGCGGTCGTATCGGCCGCGACCTTTCCGACGGACGACAGCACCATGACCGTCGAGCGTAGCGGCGGTCCGTCGGCGTGCGGCGGTCGGCATGGTTGCCGAACTATGATCGGACGGTGTCCGAATCCTCCCTCGCGGAAATGCTCCGGGCCCGTGGGCTGCGGCTGACGGCCCAGCGGCAGCTCGTCCTCCAGGCGGTGCTCGATCTGGGCCACGCCACCCCGGAGCAGGTGCACACCGCGGTCCGGGAGGTCGCCGCCGGCGTCAACATCACCACCATCTATCGCACGCTGGAGCTGCTGGAACGGCTCGGCCTGGTGACCCACACCCATCTCTCGCACGGCTCGCCGACCTACCACGCGGCCGGTGAGCACCAACACGTCCACCTGGTCTGCCGGGAGTGCGGCGCGATCGACGAGATCGATCCGGAGCTGCTCCGTCCGCTCGCCGACCAGTTGGCCGCGCAACGGGGGTTCCGGGTGGACATCGGGCACGTGTCGCTCTTCGGCGTCTGCGAACGCTGCGAGAACGGGGACCAGAAATGATCGACATCGCGGGAGCGGTGGCCGTCGAGAGCATCGACGAGGCCAGCCGCGACCAGCCGGAGCCGGCGCACGCCGCGGCCGGCGTGCGGGGGGTGGCCGCGCACTACGGTGACCCGCTGCGCGAGCAGCGCATCCTGGACACCGAGGTCGGCCTGGTCGACCGGTCGCACCGGGGGATCCTCGCAGTGCCCGGGGAGGAACGGGCCGGTTGGCTGCACACGATCACCTCGCAGCACCTGGCGACGCTGGCCGCCGGCGAGGGCACCGAGCTGCTGGTGCTCTCCCCGCACGGGCACGTCGAGCAGCACGCCCTGGTCGCCGAGGACGGCGAGACCACCTGGCTGGACACCGAGCCGGGCGCGACCGCCGACCTGCTGGCGTACCTGGAGAAGATGCGGTTCTTCAGCAAGGTCGAGCCCCGCGACGCCACCGGCGAGCGAGCTCTGCTGTCGCTGGTCGGGCCGGCGGCGCCGGACGCGCTGGGCACGCTCGGCGTGACCGGGCTGGCCGCACCGGACCTGGTCGCGGTGCCCGGTCCGAAGTTCGCGGCCGGCGCCGTGCCACCGCGGGCGAGCGTTCGGTACGACGTACGGCCGCTGCCCGTCGGCGGCTGGGCCCGGCGCGGCCCGCTCGGGGTGGATCTGCTGGTCCCGCGATCGGCGATGGACCAGGTGGTGGCGGAACTGCGCGGCGCGGGCGTGCCGGTCGCGGGGCTCTGGGCGTACGAGGCGATCCGGGTGGCCGCCCGGCGACCCCGGGTCGGGGTGGACACCGACCACCGGACCATCCCGGCGGAGGTCGACCTGATCGGCCCGGCGGTGCACCTGGACAAGGGCTGCTACCGGGGGCAGGAGACGGTGGCCCGGGTGCACAACATGGGCCGACCGCCGCGCCGCCTGGTGCTGCTGCACCTGGACGGGGTGACCACCGACCAGCCGCCGACCGCCGGCACTCCGGTGACCCTCGACGGCCGGGCCGTCGGCTTCGTCGGCACCGCCGTGCTGCACCACGAGCTCGGCCAGATCGCGCTCGCGGTGCTGAAGCGGAACGTCCCGGAGGACGCCGCGCTGCTGATCGGTGCGACGGTGGCGGCGATCGACCCGTCCTGACCGGGCCGTCTAGGATCGCCGGCATGACGACAGGGACGTTGATCACGGTGGCCCCGACCGGCGCGGAGTCGGCCAAGGCGGAGGTGCCGGCGCTGCCGGTGACGCTCGACGAGCTGCTGCGCACCGCCAAGGAGTGCGAGGCGCTCGGCGCCGCCGTGATCCACGTCCACATCCGCGACGACGCGGCGCGGCCGACCCTCGACCCGGTGCGCCTGCGGGAGACGGTCGCGGCGCTGCGGGAGAGCACCGACCTGATCGTGCAGCTCTCCTCCGGCGGTGCGGTGACCGACCCGGAAGCCTCCCGACTCGCCGTGCTCGACGCCGCGCCGGACATGGCCTCGTGCACCATGGGCACGGTCAACTTCGGCGACGACGTCTTCCTCAACCGCTGGGAGTTCATCGTCGACCTGCACACCCGGATGCAGGAACGCGGAATCGTTCCGGAGTACGAGATCTTCGACCTCGGCCACCTGTCCGCGTTGCAGCGGCTGCTCGGCAAGTACGGACCGCCGGCCGGAGGGCATGTGCACGTCGACTTCGTGATGGGTGTGCCGGGCGGCATGCCGGGCACCACCGAGACGTTGGTGGCGGCGCACCGGATGCTGCGTGACCTGCCCGAGGGCACCACCTTCTCGGCCACCGGCATCGGCCGCAGCACGATTCCGGTCATGCTGACGTCGCTGTCGACGGGCGGGCACCTGCGGGTCGGTATGGAGGACACCGTGACGTACGCCAAGGGCCGCCCGGTGGAGTCCAACATGCAACTGGTCGCCCGCGCGGTCGGTTTCGCCCAGCTCGCCCAGCGTCCCCCGTTGACCACCGCCGAGGCCCGCGAGCTGCTGGGGCTGTAAGGCCGAGCCCGTCCGGCGCCCCTGTCACCCGGGCGGTGGACGACCAGGTCACCCCGCCGACGGGCACCTCCGGACCGTCGGTACCGTCCAGCACGTGGGAAAGACGTACGAGGGCGGCGCGCCGCTCGCCGAGGTGGTCCGGTCCGGGTTCGTCGAGGGTATGCACCGCGGCTCGGTGGTGGTGCTGGACGCCGTCGGTGTGCCGGTGGCCGCCGCCGGGGACGTGACCGCACCGATCTTTCCCCGCTCGGCCAGCAAGCCGATGCAGGCGATCGGGATGCTCCGCGCCGGCCTGCCGTTGACCGACCCGGCCGACCTGGCGCTGGTGTCGGCCAGCCACGCGGGTGAGGAGTTCCACCTGGCTCGGGTCGGCGCGTTGCTGGACCGGGCCGGGTTGGACGCCTCGGCCCTGCACTGCCCGCCCGACCTGCCGGTGGGGGCGGCGGCCCGCGAGGCCGTGCTGCGAGCCGGTGGCGGCCCGACCCGGGTGCAGATGAACTGCTCCGGCAAGCACAGCGGCATGCTGCTGACTTGCCAGGCGGCCGGGTGGCCGCTGGACGGCTACTGGCGGCCGGAGCACCCGTTGCAGCAGCGGCTGCGGGCGGCCATCGAGGAGTTCACCGCTGAGCAGGCGGCAGCGGTGGGAGTGGACGGCTGTGGAGCGCCGGTGCTGGCGGTGTCGCTCACCGGCCTGGCCGGGGCGTACCTCCGGCTGGTCGAGGCCGAGCCCGGCTCGGTGCCGCGTGCGGTGGCCGATGCCATGCGCGCCCACCCGGAGATCGTCGGCGGCACCCGGGCCGACGACACCCGGCTGATGCGCGGCGTACCGGGCCTGCTGGCCAAGGTCGGCGCCGAGGGCGTGATCGCGGTGGGGCTGCCGGGCGTCGGCGCCGTCGCGCTGAAGATCGACGATGGCGCGGACCGGGCCAGGATGCCGGTGCTGGTCTCCGCGCTGCGCCGGCTCGGCGTGGACGCTCCGGTGCTGGCCGAGTACGCCGAGATGCCGCTCTTCGGCGGCGGCGTCCCGGTCGGCGCGGTCCGCCCGCTCTGGTGACCGCCAACCCGCCGGTCCGGTGTGCCGGGCCGGCGGGCGGAGCCGGGTGGATCAGCTCAGGAAGTCGAGCAGGGCGGCGTTGACCGGCTCGGGGCGCTCCAGCGGCAGCAGGTGCGCCGCGTCCGGCACGTCGGGCAGGCGTACCGCGCCGGGCACCTCGGCGGCGATCCGGTCGGCGAGGCGGCTGATGTCCGGCACGTCGGCGGCTCCCGCGGTGACCAGGACGGGCATCCGCAGCTCGCCGAGGCGGCCGATCGCCGGCGGCGTCAGCTCGCCCACCTCCACCGCGCCGAGCGCCAACTCGGCGGCTAGCGCGCGCTGGTCCATCTCCTGCGCGAACGCGATGAGCCCGGGGTCGACGTCGGCCGGCTGACGACCCGGGCCGACCACCCAGAACCGCACCTCGCCGGCCGCACCGGCGACGAAGTCGTCGGGGTCGACCTCGCCGACCAGGCCGTCCCAGAGGTCGTTGGCCTCCTCGGACCACTGGTTCCCGGAGACCGCCGTGTCGAACAGCGCGAGCGCGCTTACCCGGTCCGGGTGGGCCAGGGCGGTGTCGATGGCGACCGACCCGCCGAAGGAGCAGCCCACTAGGGCGGCCCGGGGCAGGTCGAGTGCGTCCAGCAGGCCGACCACGTCGTCGTGGTGGGCGAACGGCGTCGGAGGCAGCTCGGAGTCGCCGTAGCCGCGCAGGTCCGGGACGATCACCCGGTGCCGGGCGGCGAGCGCGGGCAGCTGGCCCCGCCACATTCGGCGGTCGGCGATGCCGGCGTGCAGCAGCACGACGGGTGAACCGCTGCCGGCCTCGTCGTACGCGATGACTGCTCCATTGACTGTGATCTTGTCCACGGACGGACGGTACGGATCGTGCGAGCCGCACGCAAGCAGGTTGCTGAGACCTTGCTAACTCTGGCTAGCATTTTGCTTGCAAGAGTTAGCAAGGGCGGTTAGCGTCGCTGTCATGGCCACACCGAAGGACCTCCCCGACGTCGGCGGGTTCATCCGCGATCTGCGGCGCAACGCCAAGATCTCGCTGCGGCAGCTCGCCGAGCAGGCGGGGGTCAGTAACCCGTACCTCAGCCAGATCGAGCGCGGCCTGCGCAAGCCCAGCGCCGAGGTGCTCCAGCAGTTGGCCAGTGCGCTGCGGGTCTCCACTCCCGCGATGTACCTGCGCGCCGGGCTGCTCGACGACAAGGAGGGCCACGGTGTGCTCGCCGCCATCGCGGTGGACCCCGACCTGACGATGGCCCAGAAGCAGTCGCTCAGCCAGATCTACGAGACGTTCCGCCGGGAGAACACCCGGTTGGCGGAGGCCCGGGCCGCCGCCGAGGGCGTCGGCACGGACACCACCGGCGACGTGACCACCCCGACCGATGTCGCCGATCAGCCGGCCGATGTGGCCAACCTGGCGGCCACCGGCCCCACCACCGCCAGCGGCACCCCGACCGAGGCCGTGATCGAGTCGGTTGCCGTCACCGAGGCGGGCAACACACCCGCCCCGACCAGCACCAGCACCCCCGAGAAGAAGGCCGCCGGTCCGGCGGTCCGGAAGGCCGCCGACGCGGCCGAAGAGGAGACCTCATGACCGAGCCGAAGACCAACCGCATCCCCGCCCCTATCTACGCCGCCGCTGGCGCCGGGGAGTTGGCCCTCGAGCAGCTGCGCAAGCTTCCGGCCGTGGTCGGCGTGCTCGGCACCCGGGTCGTCGCCGACCTGGGCGGCCGGGCCGTGCTGACCGGCTTCGATCTGCGCCAGAAGGCCACCGAGACGCTGCGTACCGCCAACGAGACCGCCGAGAGCCTGCGTGGCCGGGCCCAGGCCGAGCTGGACCTGGCGAAGCTGCGCGAGTCGGCCGACCTGGACCGGCTGCGCGCCGCCGCCACCCGCAACGCCGCGGTGGTCGTCGCCGGTGCCCAGGCCGCACAGGAGCGGGCGTTCGCCGCGTACGGCGCACTGGTCGCCCGCGGTGAGCGGGTCGTCGGCGCCGGCGTGCTGGAGGCCGCCGAGACGGTCAACGCCGACATCGAGGCGACCGAGGCCGTGACGCCGGCCGCCACGCCGGTCGAGGCCACCGCCTCGGCCGCCACCACCCCGGTCGAGGTGCCGACCCCGGCCGACGTGGCCGAGATCGCCGAGGCCAAGCCGGCCGCCGTCAAGAAGGCCGCCCGGGCGCCGAAGGCCGCCAAGCCCGCCGTGACTCCGTCGGCGAAGCTGCCCCGGGTGACCAAGCGGACCCGTCCGGCTGCCAAGTAGTTCGTGCTGTCGACGACCCCGACGGCGTCCTTGTCGGACGTAGTCGGGGTCGTCGACATAAACTTGCCGGCATGGCCAACGCCGCGCCGATCTTCGCGTTCGAAGTCCGCTACGTGATCGAGCTGATCCTGCTCGTCTTCGCGCTGATCATCCAGGGTGTCGCGCTGGTGCACGCCGTCACGCAGCGCTCCGACGCCTTCCCCGCAATCGGGACGCTGCCCAAGGGTGGCTGGATCGCCATCCTGGCGGTGTGCCTGGTGCTGACACTGCTCGGCTTCGGTCCGATCAGCCTCTTCGGACTGATCGGCATCGCCGCCGCGCTCATCTACCTGCTCGACGTCCGGGTCGGCCTGCGCGACCTGAGCGACGGCAAAGGGTTCTGGTGAGAGGCTTCCGCTGGCCACCCCCGCCGGACGGCGGGCCCCGCACCTGGGGCCCCGGCCCGGGCGGGCCGCGTACCGGTCGGCCGGCGCTGCCTGAGCCCGAGACCGAGCTGGTCACCACCCCGCACGGCGTACGGCTGGAGCGGCTGGTCACCGGCACCGGTGATCTGGTCACCGTGTTCGCGCACGGGTTGGGCAACGGCATCGCCACCACCCGCCCGTTCGGCAGTGGGGTGACCGGCCGCAAGGTGTTCTTCCAGTTCCGTGGGCACGGCCGCTCCGACGCGCCGGCCGGGCCGTGGAGCTACCTGGACCTGGCCCGGGACCTGCGCTCCATCGCGGATCTCGGCGGAGCCAGCCGCGCGTTCGGGGCGAGCCTCGGCGCGGGCGCGCTCTGCCGGCTGCTGGCCGAGAGCCCGGAGCGCTTCGAGAAACTGGTCTTCTTCCTGCCGGCGGTGCTCGACCAGCCGCGCGGCCCGGTCGCCCGGGAACGCGTCACGGACCTGCTGGAGGCGGTCGAGAGCGGCGACGCCTCGGCGGTCGCCGACGTGGTCTCGCTGGAGTTGCCGACGGCGGTCCGTAACACTCCGGCCGGTTGGTCGTACCTGCGGCAGCGGCTCGACCAGCTGCTCCGCGACGGTCTGGCCGACGGCCTGGCCACCCTGCCGGATCAGGCGCCGCTGCGCGACGCCACGGCCCTGTCGGCGGTCGCCGCGCCGGCCCTGGTGATCGGCTGCGCGGGCGACGACCTGCATCCGGTCGAGGTGGCCGAGCAGCTCGCCGCCGCGCTGCCCCAGGCCACCCTGCACGTGTACGACCGGCCCGGCGTGCTCTGGACGGAACGCGCGGATCTGCGCGAGCGCATCTCCGGCTTCCTCAACGAGTAACGTCGCCTGTCATGGGCGTCACACAGCATGGCCGGACTCACCGGCTGGACCTCACCGACCCGACCCTGCGCGAGTGGACCTGCACGGTTCTGCACGCCGACCCGGAGCAGGGCATCGTGCTCGACCGCTCGGCGTTCTACCCGGGCGGTGGCGGTCAGCCACCGGACCACGGCGTGCTGCTCTGGCAGGGCGTGCAGACCCGGATCGTCGGCACCCGCAAGGGCGACGACCCGTACCTGATCCCCGCCGAGGGTGACCCGCTGCCGCCGGCCGGCACCGAGGTCGTCGGCGCGGTGGAGGACGAGCGCCGCAGCCGTCTGATGCGTACCCACTCCGGGCTGCACGTGCTCTGCGGGGTGGTGTTCCGCGATTTCGGCGCGCTCGTGACCGGGAACTCCATGGAACCGGGCGAGGCCCGGATGGACTTCAACCTCCCCGAGGTGCCGGCCGACTTCAAGAGCCGGATCGAGGAGTTGGTCAACGCCGAGGTGGCCGCCGACCGTTCGGTCGCCGTCCGGGTGCTGCCGCGCGCCGAGGCGCTCTCCCTGCCGGACATCATCCGCACCCAGTCCAACCTCATCCCCGCGGACGAGCAGGAGGTCCGGATCGTCGACATCGTCGGGCTGGACGTGCAGGCCGACGGCGGCACCCACGTCGCGTCCACCGCCCAGATCGGCAAGGTGCAGGTGGTCAAGGTGGAGAGCAAGGGTCGGGCCAATCGCAGGGTCCGCGTCCGCCTGGTCGACTGACCTGGGGGCAACGCCCAGCCGGGTGGTGTGCGGGTACTCACTCGCCGCCTGACAGCCGGTCCGGAAATTCAGACGGCGGCTGTCAGGTATTGCTGACAGCCTCACAGACATGACGCAACCGCTGACAGGAAAGATCGCGCTCGTCGCCGGCGCAACCCGGGGTGCCGGGCGGCAGATCGCCGTCCAGCTCGGCGCCGCCGGGGCCACCGTGTACGCCACCGGCCGGAGCAGCCGCGCCGGCCGCTCCGAGATGGACCGGCCGGAGACCATCGAGGAGACCGCCGAGCTGGTCACCGCCGCCGGCGGCGTCGGCATTCCGGTCCGGGTCGACCACCTCGTGCCGGATCAGGTGCGCGACCTGGTCGCCCGGATCGACGCCGAACAGGGCCGCCTCGACGTGCTGGTCAACGACATCTGGGGCGGCGACCCGCTGGTCACCTGGGAGAAGCCGGTCTGGGAGCAGCCACTGGACGCCGGTTTCCGCACCCTGCGGCTGGCCATCGACACGCACATCATCACCAGCCACTTCGCGCTGCCGCTGCTGATCCGCAGGCCCGGCGGCCTGCTGGTGGAGATCGGCGACGGCACCAAGGCCTACAACGACGACAACTACCGGCTGTCGGTCTTCTACGACCTGGCCAAGGTCTCGGTCAACCGGCTCGCCTTCAGCCAGGCGCACGAGCTGAAGCCGCACGGCGGCACCGCCGTCGCGCTCACCCCCGGCTGGCTCCGCTCCGAGGCCATGTTGGAGCACTTCGGCGTGACCGAGGAGAACTGGCGCGACGGGGCGGCCACCGACCCGCACTTCCTCATCTCGGAGACGCCGGTCTTCGTCGGACGCGCGGTGGCCGCGCTCGCCGCAGACGAGGAGAAGGCCCGCTGGAACGGCATGTCCGTCGACGCCGGCACGCTGGCCAAGGTGTACGGGTTCACCGATCTCGACGGCAGCCAGCCGGAAGCCATCCGGTACATCGTCGAGGTGGTCGAAACCGGTAAGCCGGCCGACGTCACCGGCTACCGGTAGAGCGCGCGGAGCCGGTCGGCCGCCCCGGCGAACAGCTCCCGCAGCTCGGGTGGATCGAGAATCTCCACCTCGGGGCCGAGCCCGAGAAGCTGGTGGTACGCCACCTCGACGGATTCGACCGGCAGCCGCGCCGTCACCCAGCCCTGGCTGTCGGGCTGGGTGGCGGCGGCGACCACCTCGTCGTACACGAAGGGGGCGTCGACGAGGTGTCGGAGCTGGCGCAGGCCGGCGGGGCTGAACCGGACGCCGACCGCGGCCCGCAGCATGGTCCGCAGGAACGACCCGGCCTGCTCGCGCCAGTAACCGGCCAGGTCGAAGGCCTCGTCCCGGTCGAAGCTCTCCTCGCTCACCTCAACCCCGGTCACCCGGTCCACCCGGTAGGTGCGGGTGTCGTCGCCGACCCGTCCCACCAGGTACCAGACCCCGTTCTTGAGCACCAGCCCGTACGGCCACACCCGGCGCGTCACCTCCTGGTCACCGCGCCGGTAGCGCAGCCGCACCACCCGGTCCCGCCAGACCGCCCGGGCCAGCTCGGCCAGCCACGGCGGCGGCCCGGTCTCCCGGAACCAGCCCGGCACGTCCAGGTGGAACCGCTGTCCGGCGCGGGCCGGGGCGTCCCGCAGGGCCGGCGGCAGCGCGGCGAGCACCTTCAGCTCGGCGGCGGCGACCGCGTCGGCGAGCCCCATGTCACCGGCCGGCCCGGGCAGGCCGGCGAGGAAGAGCGCCTCCGCCTCGTCCCGGGTCAGCCCGGTCAACCGGGTGCGGTAACCGCCGAGCAGACGGTAGCCACCGGCGCGACCCCGGTCGGCGTAGACCGGCACCCCGGCGGCGGAAAGCGCCAAAACATCCCGGTAGACGGTCCGCTCGGAGACCTCCAGCTCCCGCGCCAGCTCGCCCGCGGTCATCGACCCGCGAGCCTGCAACAGCAACAGCAGCGAGATCAGTCGGGAGGCGCGCACCCGCCCATCCTGCCCGGCCCGCTCACCGCCCGTTCGGGGTGAGCAGCCCCCGGTCGTACGCGGTGGCCACCGCCGCGGCCCGGTCGTTGACCCCGAGCTTGGCGTACATGTGCAGCAGGTGCGTCTTGACGGTGGCCTCGCTGATGAACAGCCGGGCCGCCGCCTCCCGGTTGGAGGCGCCCCGGGCCACCAGGGTGAGCACCTCCAGTTCGCGTTGGCTGAGCGGCTCCTCGGCCGGCGCGCGCAGCCGACCTATCAGCCGGCCGGCGACGCTCGGCGCGAGCACCGACTCGCCCCGGGCGGCGGCCCGTACCGCCCGGACCAGGTCGTCGCGGGGCGCGTCCTTCAGCAGGTAGCCGGTCGCTCCGGCCTCGATGGCCGGGAGCACGTCCGCGTCCGTGTCGTACGTGGTGAGCACCAGCAGCCGGGCGGTACTGCCGGAGCGGGCCAACCGTCCGATGGCGGTCACCCCGTCCATCCCGGGCATCCGCAGGTCCATCAGCACCACGTCCGGGTGCAGCGCCGCGACCAGCGCCAACGCCTCGGCCCCGTCGGCGGCCTCGCCCACCACGTCGAACCTCGGGTCGCCGGTGAACATCCCCCGCAGCCCGTCCCGCACCACCGGATGGTCGTCGACGATCAGCACCCGGACCGGCCCGCTCATCCGGCGCTCCCGGCGAGCGCGGGCACGGAGGCCGAGACGGCGGTGCCGACGCCCGGCTCGCTCTCGACGGCCAGTTCGCCGCCGACCCGGGCGACCCGCTGCCGCATGACGGTCAGCCCGTACCCGCCGTCGGGTCGGCCCAGGTCGGTCAGGTCGTCAACCGCGAAGCCCACCCCGTCGTCCCGGACGTCGAGGGTGACGACGTCCCCCATGTACGACAGGGTGAGCCCGACCCGGGTCGCCCTGGCGTGCCGGCCCACGTTGGCCAGTGCCTCCTGGCCGGTCCGCAACAGGGTCACCTCGACCTCCGGGTGCAGCGGGCGGGCGTCGCCGGTGACGTTGACCTCGGCGCGGATCTCGTTGATCGTCGACCAGCGCTCGGTCAGCTCCGCCAGCGCTTCCGGCAGCCGCGTTCCCTCCAGGGCCTCGGGGCGGACGGCCCGTACCGAGCGACGCGCCTCAGTGAGGCTCTCCCGGGCCAGGGTGATGGCCCCCGACACGTGCCGCTGCCAGTCGGCGTGCCGGTCCCGGGCCACCCCGGCGGCCTCCAGCTGGGTGATGATGCCGGTGAGACCCTGCGCCAGGGTGTCGTGGATCTCCCGAGCCATCCGCTGCCGCTCGTCGGTCACCCCGGCCTCCCGGGCCTGGGTGAGCAGTTGGGCGTGCAGCCCGTCGTTCTCCCGCATCGTCTCGGCCAGCCGGCGGTTCGTCTCGGCCAGCTCCTCGACCAGCTGCTTGCGGTAGGCGTGCTGCCGGTCGTTGACGGTGCTGAACCAGGTCACGGCGCCGGCCAGACCCAGATTGAACAACACCAGCACGCCCCAGAGCAGCCAGTGCGACAGCACGGACGGCAGGCCCCCGCTCTGCGCGGTGGCCACCAGGACGGCCGACACGGCAACCCCGGCGAACCGCCAGTTGCCGGGCAGCGCGAACGCGTGCAGGAAGCCGCTCCACGCGAGGAAGCCGTACCACGGACTGTCGAGCACCAGGATGGCGCTGAACGTGAGGAGACCGAGGTAGTAGACCACCATCAGCACCCGCTGTGTCGCCCACCCGGGGTGCAGGGTGACGAACCAGGCTACCCAGGCCGCCGTCGCGGCGGCGACGAACAGGTGGGGGACGAACGAGTGGCCCCCGGGCGCGGGCGCGGCGGTGGTGAGCAGCGTTCCGACGGCCAGCCCGAGGTACGGCGCCAACCGGTGCAGGCCCGCTTCCCGGGCCTCCCAGGCGGACAGGCGGTCGACCTGCTCGACGGTGCTGGCCATCGGACCCCCGCTCATTCCCAGCGGAACAGTTTCGCCGCCACCACACCCGCGAGCAGGGCGACCGCCGCCATTATCCCGAGGTGCAACGGGTGTGGCGACGTCCCGGTCCAGGCATCGAGCAGCGCCTGCACCCCGGGCGGCGTGTAGTCGCCGATCCGGACCAGGAAGTCCGGCAGGAGGAACCGGGGAACGTAGACGCCGCCGAAGAACATGGTCAGCATGAACACCGGCACCGCCATGGCCTGCGCCGCCTTGGCCGTGCGGGCCACCGCCGCCACCAGCAGACCCAGCGCGAGCAGCGCCGCCGTGCCGAGGACGAGGGCCAGCGCGAAGCCGAGCGGCCGTTGCGGCAGCGGCACGTCGAAGGCCAGCCGACCGACCACGATGAGCAGCACGGCGCTGACCAGGATGGTGGCGAGCGAGATGACCAGTTGGGCGGCCAGCAGCGCGGCCGGGCTGGCCGGAGTGGTCGCCAGCCGGCGCAGCACCCCACGCTCCCGGTAGGTGGCCAGCACCGTGGGCAGGATGTTCACCGCCGACATGGCGAGCGTGATCACCAGCAGCGACGGGACGAAGTACTCGATGAAGGACCGGTCACCGAACGCCGGATCCGGTTCGCGTAGGGCCGGAATCAGACCGAACACCACGAGCAGCGCGAGCGGCAACGCGACGGTCGTCAGCGGCGAGCCGAAGTCCCGCAGGAAGAGCCGTGTCTCGATCTTGAGGATCTGCCCGAAGGCGTGCATGTCGGTTCTCCCTCAGGCGTCGGGCCGGTGCCCGGTCAGCTCGACGAACGCGTCGTCGAGGGTGGACTGCTCCAGCCGCAGGTCGGCGGCGATGATCTGGTTGCGGGCGAGCACCGAGGTGACCGCGTGCAGCACGTCACCGGTGCCGGTGACCACCAGTCGAGTGCCGGTGCGGTGCACCGCGCTCACCTCGGGCAGGTCGGTGAGGAGCCGGTCGTCGACCGGGCTGGACGGGCGGAACCGGACGCGCTGCTCCGGGACCACCGCCGACACCAGACCCGCCGGGCTGTCCAGTGCGACGACCCTGCCCCGGTCGATCACGGCGATCCGGTCACAGAGCCGCTCGGCCTCCTCCATGAAGTGGGTGACCAGCACGATCGTCACGCCACTGTCCCGGATCTGCTCGATGAGGGCCCAGGTGTCCCGCCGGGACTGCGGGTCCAGCCCGGTGGTCAGCTCGTCCAGGATTGCGATCTGCGGGTTGCCGACCAGCGCCAGCGCGATCGACAGCCGCTGCTTCTGGCCGCCGGAGAGCTTCTTGTACGCGGTGTTCCGCTTCTCGGCCAGACCCAGCCTGTCGATCAGTTGCGCCGGGTCGGCCGGGTCGCGGTAGAACGAGGCGGACAGTTCCAGCGCCTCGGCGACCCGCAGTTGATCCGGCAGTTGGCTCTCCTGGAGCTGCACGCCAACCCGCTGGCGGAGTTGGGCCGCGTCCCTGCGGGGGTCGAGCCCGAGGACCGACACCCCGCCCCCGTCCGGGACGCGAAGCCCGGCGACACACTCCACCGTGGTGGTCTTCCCTGCGCCGTTCGGACCGAGTACGCCGAAGATCTCCCCGGCCTCGACCGTGAACGACACGTCGGCAACGGCGACGACATCGCCGTACCGCTTGTGCAGGTTGGTCACCTCAATGACCGGCATCGTGCCGCCTTCCGCCGTCGTACCCGTACCTCTTCAGCGTGGCGGCAGCGGCACGGCGGCGAATCGACCAGCCGTTGGTGATCTTTGTGGCAGCGGCTGACCCCGGCGATCCACCAACCGGTTGATGTGCAAGGAAGGGCACCTTGTTAACGCCTCGTGTAGAGCAGGGGCCCCCTATTAACGCGCCGCGTCAACGCGCCGCCCGGCGGGGGTCGGCACTGATCGCTAGGCTGCTCGGTCGTGGACGCCAGCAGAATCGCCAGCCCGGTGACCGGGGCCGTCGGACGCTTCTTCACCGGGGCAGGGCTGCTCCTGCGGGGGCTGGGTCTCTACGTCCGCAGCCCCGGTCTGATGCTGCTCGGCATCGTGCCGGCACTGATCTCCGGTGTGCTCTTCGTTGCCGCGTTCGCCACCCTCGTGTACTTCGTGGACGACATCGCCGCCCTGGTCACTCCGTTCGCCGACGACTGGTCGACCACCGCCCGGAACCTGGTCCGGGTGATCGCCGGGCTGGCCGTCCTGGGCCTCGGCGGCCTGCTCGCGGTGGTCAGCTTCACCGCGGTCACCCTGGTCATCGGCGACCCGTTCTACGAGAAGATCTCCGAGCGGGTGGAGGAGCGGTACGGCGGCACCCCGGGTGCGGTGGAGGTGCCCTTCTGGTCGTCGCTGCGTCGCAGCCTCGCCGATTCGGTACGCCTGGTGGCCCTCGCGGCGCTGGTCGGTATCCCGCTCTTCGTGGCCGGCTTCATCCCGGTGGTGGGGCAGACCGTGGTGCCGGTGATCGGGGCGGCGGTGGGCGGATGGTTCCTCGCCCTGGAGCTGGTCGGGGCGCCCTTCTACCGGCGCGGCATGCGGTTGCCGGACCGTCGGTCGGTGCTGAAGGCGGACCGGCCCATGGCGCTCGGCTTCGGCGTGGCGGTCTTCGTCTGCTTCCTGATCCCGCTCGGCGCGGTACTGGTCATGCCGGCCGCGGTTGCCGGCGCCGCGCTACTGGCCCGCCGCTCGCTCGGCCAGTCGATCGACGAACGGGTGTCCACGCCGCCGGCAGGCCACCCCATCGAGGAGCGCTGACATGGAGATCACCCTGATCGAGGGAGACATCACCGCCCAGCGGGTGGACGCGATCGTGAACGCCGCGAACTCGTCCCTGCTCGGCGGCGGTGGGGTCGATGGCGCCATCCACCGGCGTGGCGGGCCGGCCATCCTGACCGAGTGCCGGGCACTGCGGGCATCGCGATACCCGGACGGCCTGCCCACGGGACAGGCGGTGGCGACCACGGCAGGGGAGCTGCCGGCCCGCTGGGTCATCCATACCGTCGGGCCGGTCTGGTCGACCACCGAGGACCGCTCGTCGCTGCTGCGTGACTGCTACGCCAACAGTCTGCGGGTGGCCGACGAGCTGGGCGCGACCACCGTGGCGTTCCCGCTGATTTCCGCCGGCATTTACGGCTGGCCGATTGAGGACGCCGTCGGCCAGGCGCTGTCGGTGCTGCGCCCGGCCGCGCCGGTGAACGTCACCGAGGCCCGCCTGGTCCTCTTCGGCGCCGACACGCACGCCACCGCCCGCCAGGTCTTCGCCGCCGGCCCTCCGGCATAGCGAAAGCCCCCGGAGACGCCGGGGGCTTTCGGGATGTAGCGGTCAGAAGGTGGTCTTCACCTGGTCAACGAACCCCTGCCACGCCTGGGGGTCGAACCGCTCCTCGACGAGGCGTTCGCTGACGCGGTGCAGCTCGGCCTCACCCCCGACCCGGCGGCGTACGTCGAACGGTTCCTCGTCTGGGTCCGTCCCCGCGTCGACTGACGCTGATCAGGTCAGCTCGGCCAGGCAGGACCACTGGGACGCGACCGGCCGGTAGCCGAGCTTGGCGTTGATCGCCAGCATCGGCGCGTTGGCCTCGTCGTTCGAGGTGTAGGCGACGCGGACGCCGCCCGCGGCGGCCCGGTGCAGCGCCGCCTTCTTGACCAGCCGGGCCAGCCCCCGACCCCGGTACGCCGGAACGGTGCCGGTGTAGTCCGACCACATCCGGTCCCCGTCCCGCTTCACGAGGCTGAACGCGGCAACCTTCCCGTCGACCTCGACGGCGGTGCTGGCCGTCTTGTCCAGGCCGAGGTTCTCCCAGACGTCGTACTGCCAGCTCTGGAAACTGATCGCGTCGATCGGCACGTCGCTGGGCTCGTCGACCGACGAGGCGGCGTTGGCCTCGTACAGCAGGTGCGGGTCCAGCTCGGCGATCGGGCGCAGTCGTACGCCCGGCGGTGGCTCGGGTAGCGGGGGCGCCGGATCCAGGTCGAGCGCGGAGTAGCGCAGCTCGCGGCTGGGTTCGAAGCCGTGCCGCCGGGCGAACGGCAACGCGTCCGGCTGCGCCCAGGTGCGTAGCCGGCGGACCCCCAGCGGGGTGAGGTGCTCGGTCGCGGCCGTCAGCAGCGCGGTGCCGATGCCGCGTCGCCGGTGCTCCGGGCGGACGTGCAGCAGTGCGATGTCACCGATGTCCGGCGTCGACGTCCAGCCGGGGCGTTGGGCTGACACCCAGCCGACCACCTGGGCGTCCACCTCGGCCACGAAGGCGGTCCAGCCCGCCTCGGGTGGCGGTTGGGCGATCATTTTCCGGGTCGACTCCACCCCGCGCACCAGGTACGGGTAGACCATCGCCCGCAGCGCCACCACGGCGGGGGCGTCGTCCGGCTGCGCCACACGGGTCCGCATGTCAGTCCGCCATCCGTACGGCGGCGACGGCCTCGACCTCGACGAGCTGGTCGGTGTAGCCGAGCAGGGCCACCCCGAGCAGGGTGCTGGGCGGGTCGTGGTCGCCGAAGGAGTCCCGGACCACCTCCCAGACCTTCACGAGATCGGCCTGCTCGGACGACGCCACGTACACGGTGGTCTTGACCACGTCGGTCAGCCGGGCGCCGGCGGCCCCGAGTGCGGTCTCCAGGTTCGCCATCACCTGCCGGGCCTGCGCGGCGTGGTCGCCGGGCGCGACGGTCCGCCCCTCCGCGTCGAGCGGGCACGCGCCGGCGGTGAACACCAGCCGGGCGGGCGGTTCGACGGTGGAGGCGTACGCGTACTCGGCAACGTCGGAGAGATCGGGGACGTGCAGCAATGCGACAGGATCCGGCATGCCCGCGAGGCTAACGACGATGGAACACCGGGGCGACGGATTAATGACCGGCGAGACGCTCAGGCGGAGGCGCGCCGGATCAGCTCGGTGGGGAGCATGACCGCCGGTTCGATGGTCTCGCCGGCGGCCATCCGGAGCAGCTGCCGGGTCATCCGCCGGCCGATCTCCACGATCGGCTGCCGGACGGTCGTCAGCGGCGGCTCGGTGTACGCGGCGGTCTCGATGTCGTCGAAGCCGACCACCGCGACGTCCTCCGGCACCCGCCGGCCTGCCTCGCGCAGCGTCCGCAGGGCGGCGTGCGCCATCAGGTCCGAGGCGGCGAAGACCGCGTCCAGGTCGGGGTGCTCGGTGAGCAGCCGGTGCATCGCCGCCGCCCCGGATTCCCGGGTGAAGTCCCCGATCGCGACCAGCTCGGGCAGCCCCGCGTCGGCGACCGTGCTGCGGTAACCGCTGAGCCGTTCGATCCCGGCCACCATGTCCTGTGGCCCGGCGATGGTGGCGATCCGCCGGCGACCGCTGTCGATCAGGTGCCGGACGGCCGCGGTGACCCCGCCGACGTGGTCGACGTCGACGTACGGCACGGGCACGTCGCCGAGCGGACGGCCGCTGCACACCACCGGGATGCCGAGCCGGGCGAGCGTGCCGGGCAGTGGGTCGGCGCCGTGCAGCGAGGCGAAGAGCACCCCGTCGACGTGCCGTCCGGTGGTGAACCGCTCGACCCGGTGGTGCCCCGCCGGTGAACCGGCCAGCATCAGCACCAGCTGCTTGTCGGCCGCCTCCAGCTCCTGGCTGACCCCGCGGATGATGCCGGGGAAGACCTGGTCGTCGGAGAAGACCCGGGTGGCCGCCTCCGGCATGACCAGGGCGATCGAGTCGGTGCGTTGGGTGACCAGGCTGCGGGCGGCCAGGTTGGGCACGTACCCCAGCTCGGCGACCGCCCGGTTGACCGCCTCCCGGATGGGCTGGGCGACGGTGGTGGAGCCGTTGACCACGCGCGAGACGGTGGCCCGGGACACCCCGGCCCGCGCCGCCACCGCCTCGAGCGTCGGCCGTTGCGCCGTCGTCATCGCGACTTCCCCCCGCTCGTCACAGCCCGTTCCGGGAGATCACCTCCTGGTACCACCGGGCGCTGGCCTTCGGTGTGCGCCGCTGGGTCAGGTAGTCGACGTGCACGATCCCGAACCGCTTGCGGTAGCCCTCCGCCCACTCGAAGTTGTCCAGGAACGACCATACGAGATAGCCGCGCAGGTCCACGCCCCGGGAGATCGCCTTGTGTGCGGCCCGCAGGTGTCCGTCGAGGTAGGCGATCCGGTCGGTGTCGATCACCTGCCCCGGCCCGTCGGGCGAGTCGGCGCCCGGCTTGTCGGGGAACGCGGCGCCGTTCTCGGTGATCAGCAGCGGCACACCGGGGTAGTCGGTGGCGATCCGCTCCAGCAGCCGGGTCAGCCCGGCCGGTTCGATCATCCAACCCATGTCGGTGAAGGGCCCGGCCGCTGGCAGGAACTGCACGGCGCCCTCGGTGCCCGGGTACGCACCGCCGCCGCCGGCTCCGTCGGGTCGACCGGCGGGTGGTGAATGTCAAGAGAGCGCTCTCTCATCGATGCCCGTCCGTGACGTGCACGCCCACACGACCGAGGGCGCCACCCCCCCCGTGGGGTGACGCCCTCCTCGTGTCGTCCCGGGCCGGCCCGGGCGGCGGTCAGCGGGTGCGCAGCCCGTCGAGCAGGCTGCGGTCGCCGCTGACGTCCAGCGTCTCGAAGTTGATCCGGCCCCAGAGCGCCAGCAGCAGGTCGCTCGCGCTGCCGCTGACCTGCGCCCGGGCGTGGTGGTCGTCGTGGTCGAAGATGGTCGCGGTGTCGAGCAGCGCCACCCCCTCCCCGCGCAGCCGCAGATACCACTCCTGGGCGGCGTCGGTCGCGGAGAGCTGCACCACGCCGTGCCACTCGCCCGGATCCCGCCGCCGGCCCGCGGGCAGCCAGGTGTCCAGCACCTCGCTCACCCCGTCGGCGGCGAGCTTCGCCTCCACCGGCTCACCGGCGGCGATGGCGAGCTGGGCGTCCCAGCGGTGCACCGCCGTCTCGTGCGCCATCCGGCGCGGCCAGAAACCGGCCTTCTTCGGCTGCGGCGCCCAGTTCCACGCCGGAGCCTCCGCGTCGAGCCCGTCGAAGAGGGTCATCAGCTGGTCGTACCCCTGCTGCCAGAGTTGGAGGGGACTCCGGCCCGGGTCCGCCACGAGTGGCTCCCGGCGGGGCGGCGCGGTGGTCAGGCCGGAGCCGACAAACGAGGAAACCCAGTGGTAGATGCCGGCGAGGTGCAGAGTGAGATCGTTGACCGTCCAGCCCGGACAGGACAGCACCGGCGTCTCCGGCGGCGCTTCGGCCACCGCCGAGGCGAAGGCGGGGCCCTCCGTCCGGAGCGCTCCGATCCAGAAATCCTTGCTGCCCTGTAATTTGCTCATCGCCATCCTCCCGGGGGTGCCGGGCCACCACTGGGTGCCACGGCTGCCCCTCAGCCTAAGGTGAAAGACGTGTCAGACGCCTACGCCCAGCCGACAACCGAAGCCGATCGTGCCAGCACTGGTCCACTGGCCGGCTACACCACGCTGCGGATGGGTGGGCCGGCCCGGCGGATCATGGCGGCGGGCAGCGCCGACGAGATCGTCCGGGCCATTCGAGCCACGGACGACCCGCTCCTGATCCTGGCCGGCGGCAGCAACGTGGTGATCGGCGACGCCGGTTTCCCCGGCACCGTCGTCCTGGTGCGCTCCCGCGGCCTGCGGATCGTCGCCGAGGACGCTGATTCGGTCACCGTACGGGTCGAGGCCGGCGAGCCGTGGGACGACCTCGTCGCCGCGACCGTGGCCAACGGCTGGGCCGGGCTGGAGTGCCTCTCCGGCATCCCCGGCTCGACCGGTGCCACCCCGATCCAGAACGTCGGCGCGTACGGCCAGGAGGTCGCCGAGACCATCACCGGGGTCGAGGTGTACGACCGGGCCGAGGACAACCGCCAGTTCGTCCCCGCCGCCGACTGCGGCTTCGCATACCGGGGCAGCATCTTCAAGTACCGGGACCGGATGGTGGTGCTCTCCGTCGACTTCCGGCTCGCCCGGTCCCCGCTCTCCGGCCCGGTGCGCTACGCCGAACTGGCCCGGGCGCTCGGTGTCGAGGTGGGCGAGCGGGTGCCGCTGGCCGATGCCCGAGCGGCGGTGCTGCGGCTGCGCGCCGGCAAGGGCATGGTGCTCGACGCCACCGACCCGGACACTCGCTCGGTCGGCTCGTTCTTCACCAACCCGGTGCTCGACCGGGCGACGTACGAGCTGCTCCGGGAGCGCGCCGCCGAGCTGGGCGAGCCGCCGGCCTGGCCCGGCCACGACGACACGGTCAAGGTGAGCGCGGCCTGGCTGATCGACAAGGCCGGCTTCACCAAGGGCCACCCCGGCCCGGACGGCGTGGCGATCTCCGGCAAGCACACGCTGGCCCTCACCAACCGCAGCGGCGCAGCCAGCACGTCTGACCTGCTCACCCTGGCCGCCGACATCCGGGACACCGTGCACACCCGCTTCGGCGTGACCCTGCACCCCGAACCCGTCCTCATCAACTGCGCCCTCTGACCCCCCGGCGCGGCCCCGTCAGGTGCTGGGAGCGACGCTGGGCCAGGGGAGGGTCAGTTCGCCCTGCCGCCAGCGGTGGGGGCGGTTCAGGACGGGCCAGCCGGCTTCTTTCAGGTGGGTCACGGCGCGTAGCCAGCGTTGGCGGGGGCCGAAGGTGGCGTACGGGGCGGCGGCCTGCCAGGCGCCCTCCAGCGCCCGGATCAGGTCGTGCACCGGCTCGCCGGGGACGTTGCGGTGGATCAGCGCCTTGGGCAGCCGCTCGGCCAGCTCGGCGGGGCTGCCCAGCGTGGTGAGTTTCGCGGCCAGGGTCAGCGTCCGGGGGCCGTCGGCGTCGATCAGCAGCCAGCCGGCGAGCCGGCCCAGCTCGTCGCAGGTGCCCTCGACGAGCACCCCTCTGGGGGCCAGAGCGGCGGTCATCGTCCGCCACGCGTCCGGCACCTCGCGCTCGTCGTACTGGCGCAGCACGTTGAACGCGCGGACCAGCACCGGCCGGAGCCCGGCCAGCTCGAATCCGCCCCGGGCGAAGGTCAGCCCGGGTGGGTCGGCGGCCGGCGTCGCGGCCGCCACCCGGGCCGGGTCGATCTCCAGCCCGACCAGCCGTACGTCCCGGCGGACCCCGGCGGCCAGCCGGGCCCGCAGCTCCACCGCGGTCACCGGGGTGGCGCCGTAGCCGAGGTCGACCACCAGGGGATCGGCCGCCGCCCGTAGCCGGTCGGCGCAGGTGGAGACGATCCAGTTGTCCACCCGGCGGAGTCGGTTCGGATTCGTCGTCCCCCGGGTGACCACGCCGAGCGGCCGCCGCCGCGCCGCCCCGCTCACTCCCGGCGCTTCACTGCGGCCCTCGGCTCGCGACTGCGGGGCTCGCAAAATCGGCTCACTCCTCGCGCTTCACTGGCCGACCCGGTGCACCTTGTGCTGGGCGGCCTGCGCGCGCGGCCGGACCACCAGCCGGTCCACGTTGACGTGCTCGGGGCGGGTGGCGCACCAGGCGACGCAGTCCGCCACGTCCTCGGCGACCAGTGGGTCGGGCACACCGGCGTAGACGGCGGCCGCCCGGTCCGCGTCGCCGTCGAAGCGGACCAGCCCGAACTCGTCGGTCTTCACCATGCCCGGGTCGATCTCGATCACCCGCAGCGGTCGCCCGCACAGCTCCAGCCGGAGCGTGCCGGCGATGGCGGTCTGCGCGTGCTTCGCGGCGGCGTAGCCGCCCCCGCCCTCGTACACGGTCAGGCCGGCGGTGGAGGAGACCACCACGATCGTGCCCGCCCCGGACGCTTCCAGCGCCGGCAGCAGCGCCTGGGTCACCCGCAGCGTGCCGAGCACGTTGACGTCGTACATCCACTGCCAGTCGTCGATCGAACCGGACTCCACCGGGTCCAGCCCGCGCGCGCCGCCGGCGTTGTTGACCAGCAGGGTGACCGGCCCCGGTGCCCGCGCGGCGGCCTCGGCCAGCCCGGCCACCGACTCGTCCGAGGTGACGTCGCAGGTCACCGCGGTGGCCTGCCCGCCGGCGGCGGCGATCTCGGCGATCAGGTCGGCGAGCCGGTCGGTGCGGCGGGCGGCGGCGAGCACGTGGAAACCCTCGGCGGCGAGCCGGCGGGCGGTGGCCGCGCCGATCCCGCTGGAGGCTCCGGTCACGATGGCGACAGAGGTCATCCCGTCATTGTCACCCCGGCCCTCCAGCCCGGTCCGGGCGGGCGTGACGGCTGTCGGCAGCGGGCATGGGGGGTGAGCGGTGATGAGGTCCGTCACGCCGGGGGGCCGCGCCGACGAATTTCCGTAGGCCGATGGGGAAGATGAGATCCGGCGTACGGGTTGACCGAGAAGCGCCGGTCGTGCGAGGCGGCATTAACCGTTACAAGAGGAGCGGACGTGGCGGAACTGCACACCGGCGTCGGTCGTCAGCGAGGTGCCCAACCGTGGCCTCGGCCCCGCCGCATCGCGACCCTGTCGGTGCACACATCCCCGCTGCACCAGCCCGGCACGGGCGACGCCGGGGGAATGAACGTCTACATCCTGGAGGTCGCCCGGCGGCTCGCCGAGGCCAACGTCGAGGTGGAGATCTTCACCCGCGCCACCTCCGGCGACCTGCCCCCGGTGGTCGAGATGGCCCCCGGCGTGCAGGTCCGGCACATCACCTCCGGCCCGCTGGAGGGGCTGACCAAGGAGGAGCTGCCCGGTCAGCTCTGCGCCTTCACGGCCGGGGTGCTGCGCGCCGAGGCGTCCCGCCCGCCCGGCCACTACGACCTGATCCACTCCCACTACTGGCTCTCCGGCCAGGTCGGCTGGCTGGCCAAGGAGCGCTGGGGGGTGCCGCTGGTGCACACCGCGCACACCCTGGCCAAGGTCAAGAACGCCCAGCTCGCGGCCGGTGACCGGCCGGAGCCCAAGGCCCGGGTGATCGGCGAGGAGCAGGTGGTCGCCGAGGCCGACCGGCTGGTCGCCAACACCCGGGTGGAGGCCCGCGACCTCGTCGAGCGGTACGACGCGGACCCCAACCAGGTCGCCGTCGTGCAGCCGGGCGTCGACCTGGACCGGTTCCGGCCCGCGCCGGGCGACCGGTCCGCGGTCGCCCGGGCCGCCCGCCAACGGCTCGGACTTCCGGTCGACGGGTACCTGGTGGCCTTCGTCGGTCGGATCCAGCCGCTCAAGGCACCCGACGTGCTGATCCGCGCGGTCGCCGCGCTGCGGGAGCGCGATCCGGCGTTGGCCGACCAGGTGACTGTGGCAATCTGCGGCGGGCCCAGCGGCAGCGGGCTGGACCGGCCGACCGCGCTCATCGAGCTGGCCGCCGCGCTCGGGGTCACCGACCGGGTGCGCTTCCTGCCGCCGCAGACCGGGGACGACCTGCCGGCCCTGTACCGGGCGGCCGACCTGGTCGCGGTGCCGTCGCACAACGAATCCTTCGGGCTGGTCGCCCTGGAGGCGCAGGCCTCCGGTACGCCGGTGCTGGCCGCCGCCGTCGGCGGGCTGGTCACCGCCGTACGGGATCAGGTGAGCGGGGTGCTGATCGACGGGCACGACCCGGTGGACTGGGCCCTCGCGCTGGCTCGCCTGCTGCCGGACCAGGCCCTGCGGGCGGCGCTGGCCCGAGGCGCCGCGCAGCACGCCCGGCACTTCTCCTGGGATCGCACGGTCGCCGGCCTGCTCGCCGTCTACGGCGAGGCGACCGCCGCGCACCGGGCCCGCCTCGTCGCGGACCTCGCGGGCAACCCCGCGCTCTCCTGCTCCTGGTGACCGGGCGCTGGTCGCCGCCCGGTGCTCCGGCCGGGCCGGTCGTAGAGTGGGTCCGGTGAGCCCACAGAGCGATCTTGCGACCCTGATCGAGTCCGTCTGTGCCGAGCGCGAGCTGACCTGCGAGTCGACCGGGCCGGGCTCGTACGCGGTGACCCTGCCGGGCACCCACAAGCTCAAGACGGTCTGCAACCTGATCGTCGGCGAGCACGCGCTGCGGATCGAGGCGTTCGTGATGCGCCAGCCGGACGAGCGGCGTGAGGAGCTGTGGGCCTGGCTGTTGCAGCGCAACGCCCGGATGTACGGGGTGTCCTTCTCCACTGACGCGGTCGGCGACGTGTACCTGACCGGGCGGGTCAACCCGGCCGGAGTCGACGCCGACGAGCTGGACCGGCTCCTCGGTGCGGTGCTCACGTACGCCGACGAGTCCTTCGACACCATGCTGGAGATCGGCTTCGGCAGCTCCATCCGCCGGGAGTACGAGTGGCGGGTCAAGCGCGGCGAGTCGACCGCCAACCTGGCCGCTTTCGCGCACCTCTTCGAACCCTCCGGCTCCGACCCGGCCTGACCGCCCGTCGCGCCCCGGCTCGACCCCAGCGCCCGGAGGCGGGTTGCCGGCTGGTGGTTCGGAGCGGTCCTGACGGGTATGCCGCACCGCGCGGTGCGGCAAGGGACCCCCGCGCGCCGAGGACGGAGTGTCGAGGAGCGTGAGCGTCCCATGGCTCAGCGGAACAGCTCAGGTCGCGGCGGGACTGCGACCAGGACGAAACGACAGACCGGCAACCAGACGCCGAACACTCCCGGAATCTCCGAGTCGGAGATCTCCGGGATGCGGGTGGACGACATCCGCGGGCAACTGCGCAAACGCGGGGTCTCCGGGATCTCCGCACTGCGCAAGCCCGACCTGGTGAAACAGTTGGTGCGCTCGCTGCGCGCCGAGAGCAGTGGCGCGGGCCGGCGCAGCACCGGTCCGGCCGGCCGGGCCGCCGGCACCCGGGCGTCGGCGGGTCGTGCCGCCGCGACGAAGAAGTCGGCGGCGCGGGCGGCGCCGAGCCGCGCGAAGGCCGCACCGGCGAACAAGAGCGCCCCCGCGAAGCGGGCCGCGGCCAAGAAGGCGACGGCCGCGCAGAAAACGACGGCGGCCGCCAAGAAGACGACGGCCGCGAAGAGGACAACGGCGGCCGCCAAGAAGACGACGGCCGCGAAGAGGACGACGGAGGCCGCCAAGAAGACGACCGCCGCGAAGAGGACGACGGCGCCGGCGAAGAAGACGACCGCGGCGAAGTCGACGACCGCCCGCAAGACGGCGGCCGCCCGCAAGACGGCGGCCGCACGTAAGACGACGGCCGCACGCAAGACGACGGCCGCACGTAAGACGACGGCCCGGACCGCTCCCGCGCGGAAGGCCCCGGCCAAGAAGGCCCCGGCGCGGCCGTCGGCGGCGAAGCGGGCCGCGCCCGCCAAGCGTGCTGCGACGGCCCGGCCGGCCGGCGGCGGTACGACGGCTGGCGGGATCCGGACGGGCCGGGGCACCGGACGGTCGGTTCGCAGCTCGCAGGTGATCTCGTCGATCGCGGACCGGCCGGAGCGCCCGGGACGGAGCCTGATCACCGCGAACCACGAGGTGATCCAGCGCTGGGCACGCGAGCGCGGGGCGAAGCCGGCGACCATCGCCGGCACCGAGCGGGAGGGCCGGGCGGGGGTTCTGACCTTCAACATCCCCGGTTACCGGGAGAGCAGCCGGATCCGTGAGATCACCTGGGATGCCTGGTTCCACACCTTCGACCTGCGCCGGCTGAACCTGATCTACCAGGAGCAGATGCGGGACGGCCGGCAGAGCAACTTCTTCCGGACCGAATCACCCGATCGGGAGGACGGTTGAGGTGTTTGCGGGAATGCGCGAGGGGTATGCGGCTGTTGCCACAAACCGAGGCCCGAACTGCGGATACTCGCCAGTTGTGACCGGCAAGACAGTGGTCTGGGTTGAATCCAGAATCCGGGCGAACTAGCTTTATTGCACCGCGCCACGCTTGGAAACGTTCGGGGGAGCGGCGGATCGATCAGATCCGCGCACCAGGCGAGGCGCGAGGGGACGGGTGGATCAACCGTTGGGGGACGGTGCCCACCTGTTTGGACCGGCGGCGCGAGCGGGCGACGCTTACGGGGGTGAGTGTTGCCCGCCGCCGCCGGCCCCGCCGGCGGGCGCCCACCACGACCTTTGGTCGTGGTGGGCGCTTTGCGTGTGTCGTACCCCGTGGCGGGTTCGGCCCGATCAGGCGGCCGGCACGCGGTCCCCGGGCGGTGTCGGCTCCCGGTCGGCGGCCCGGCGCAGCGCGGCGACGTGCCGCTCCCGGGACGGCCCGGCCAGCAGATGCCCGAACGCGGCCAGGAGGCCGAGCCCACCCACGATCAGCCAGTGCCGGTCGCCGAGGTACTGGAGGCTCACCCCGCCGAGCGTGGGTGCGACGAACGCCGCGGCGGGGAACGTCAGGTAGAAGACCGACTGGTACCGCGCGCGCAGTTGCGGCGGTGCCAGATCCGCGTTGATCTGCGCGTTGGGCGGGGCGGCGAGCATCGAGCCGACCGTCCAGACGACCGCGGCGCCCAGGTAGACGGCCAGCTCGTCGGCGACCGCGAGTACGCCGAAGCCGACCGCGAGCAGGGCGGTCGAGGCCGCCAGCACGACGTCCTTGCGGTGCCGGTCGATCAGCCGGGGTACGAACAGTTGCCCGAGCACGATCAGCGCGCCGCCGAGCGCCACGACCAGCCCGTACGCCGAGGGGCCCAGGCCGTCCGCGCGCATGGCCAGCGGCATGATCGTCTGAGTCTGCAGGGTGAGCACGGCCAGCACGAACGTGAGCCCGACGAAGACCAGGAAGGTCCGGTCGGTGAGCGCGGTGTGCAGACCCGGTCCCCGGGACCGGACGGAGCGGTCCGCGGGCGGTGCGGTCGGCGTCGTCGCACTGCGCCGCAGGGTTTCCGGCACCTTCCAGCCGATCACGGCGGCGGCGGTGAGGGTGGCGGCCGCGTCGACCAGGAACAGCGCGGTGAAGCTCGCCTCGGCCAGCACCCCGGCGAGCACCGAGGCGACCGCCATGCCCAGGTTGAACGCCCAGAACTGGAGGTTGAATGCGCGTGAGCGGCGCTGCGCGGGCACCACGTCCACGATCGCCGCGACGAAGGCCGGGCTCGGCATGGAGTGCACCACGCCGACCAGTGCCGAGAGCACCGCGATCAACAGCAGGGGTCGACTGAAGGCCAGCGCCACCATCAGGACGGCGGTGACCAGGTGCGCGGCGAGCAGGGTGGACCGACGGCCCCACCGGTCGGCCAGCACCCCGCCGAGCAGCACGCCGGCCGCCCCGCCGGCCCCGTACGCGCCGACCACCGTGCCGGCCAGCGCCTCGCTGGCCCCTCGCGCGTCGGTGAGGTACAGCGACAGGAAGAGCATGGCGAACGCGCCCGCTCGGTTGATGAGCAGGCCGGCCCAGAGGTACCAGAAGGTGGCGGGAAGCCCACCCGCGGTGTCGTGCCACCAGCGCCGCAGGGCGTGCACCCGACCTCCCGATAGTTCGGTTTCCTAACTGTTTCCTCTGAACGGTAGGAAATCGACCAGGGTCCCGCTACCCGATTACCTGATCATGGGCTCTTCGTCACAGCGATCGGTCCGCCTGTCAGACGGTCGCCGCCTCCGCGGGTTGTGCCGCGGGCGGCGGCGTGGCGCTGATCGGTGCCAGCGCCTCGCCGGTGCGGCGCAGGGTGGCGGCGCGTCGCTCCCGGGCCGGGCCGGACACCAGGTGTGCCACCGCGGTCACGACGCCGATCGCGGCACAGGCGAGCCAGAGCGTGGCGTTGCCGGCATGCTCGCGCACCAGGCCGCCGAGGATCGGCGCACAGGCACCGGCGATCTGCCACGAGAGGGAGAACACGCCCTGGTAGCGCCCGCGCAGCTCGGCCGGGGAGAGCTCGGCGATCAGGGTGGAGTTGGACGGCGAGTTCAGCATCTCGCCGACCGTCCAGATCAGCACGGTCAGCCCGTAGAGCCAGACGGTGCCGGCGAACGCGGTCAGCCCGAACCCGGCACCCATCACCACGGCGGCCAGCGCGAGCACGTGCGAGCGGCTCCGGCCCCGGATCAGCCGGGGCACGAAGAGCTGGCCGATCACGATCAGGACGCCGTTGAGCGCGATCACCGAGCCGTAGGTGGCGGGGCTGAGGCCGTCGTCGCTCATGGCGATCGGCAGCATCGAGATGTGCTGGAGGAACACCAGGGCGGCCAACAGGTTCAGCGCCACGAAGCCGAGGTAGACCCGGTCGCTGAGGATCGTCCGCAGGGCGCCGCGCGGGGCCTTCGCCGCGGTGGCCGCACGGCCGCTCTGCCGGGTCTCCGGCACGCGGGTGAAGATGATCAGCGCGGTGATCAGCATGGTGGCCGCGTCGACCACGAAGAGCAGCAGGTAGTCGGCCTGCGCCGCGAGGCCGGCGAGGACGGCGGCGCAGGCGAAGCCCAGGTTGATCGCCCAGTAGTTGAGCGAGAAGGCGCGCAACCGGTCCTTCGCCGGCACCACGTCGATCATCATGGCCCCGAACGCGGGCCGGGCCGCCTCGGCGAACAAGCCGAGCAGCAGCGCGCCCAACGCCACGGCCCAGAGGTCCTTGGCCAGCCCGAGGCCGAGCATCATGGCGGCCGCGCCCACGTGCGCGGTGAGCAACGTCGGTCGCCGGCCCCACCGGTCGGCCAGGGTGCCGCCAGCGGTGGTGCCGACCGCGCCGCCGACGCCCCACAGCCCGAGCACCAGGCCCGCCTGGGAGGCGGAGAAACCGCGCTCCTGGGTGAGGTAGATGGCGAGGAAGACGAGGACGAACGAGCCGAGCCGATTGATCAGCGTGCCGGTCCACAGGTACCAGAAAGTGGTTGGCAGGCCGCCGGTGGTATCCCGGAACCAGCTCCGCATCGTCCGCACGTGGTGCCCCCGCTTGCAAGTAATGACCGATGTGACTTGAGCGCCTTACAACCTAGTCGGGCGCGGAGTCGCTGGTCACCAGCTTTTTCACGTGGTGGTCGTCACGACGGGTGCCCGCGTGTCCCCGCAGCGGTTGAGGCAGGATGATCCGCATGACTGCGAGCGAGGGGCCCACCGTCGGGACGCTGGTCCTGCTGCGGCACGGCGAGAGCGACTGGAACGCCAAGAACCTCTTCACCGGCTGGGTGGACGTCGACCTGACCGAGAAGGGCGAGGGTGAGGCGCGGCGCGGCGGCGAGCTGATGCGCGAGCACAGCCTGCTGCCGGACGTCGTGCACACCAGCGTGATGCGCCGGGCGATCCGCACCGCCGAGCTGGCGCTGAACGCCGCCGACCGGCACTGGATCGCGGTGCGCCGGTCCTGGCGGCTCAACGAGCGGCACTATGGCGCCCTGCAGGGCAAGAACAAGAAGCAGACCCTGGACGAGTACGGCGAGGAGCAGTTCATGCTCTGGCGCCGGTCGTACGACACCCCACCGCCGCCGATCGCCGACGACGACGAGTGGTCGCAGGTGGGCGATCCGCGGTACGCGCTGCTGCCGACCGAGCTGATGCCGCGCACCGAGTGCCTCAAGGACGTCGTCGAGCGGATGCTGCCCTACTGGTACGACTCGATCGTGCCGGACGTCCTGGCCGGCCGGACGGTGCTGATCGCCGCGCACGGCAACTCGCTGCGGGCCCTGGTCAAGCACCTCGACCAGATCTCCGACGAGGCGATCGCCAAGCTGAACATCCCGACCGGCATACCGCTGCGCTACGACCTCGACCCGCAGCTGCGCCCGCTCACCCTGGGCGGCACCTACCTCGACCCGACGGCCGCCAAGGCGGCCGCCGCCGCGGTCGCCAACCAGGGCCGCTGAGACGTTAGCAAGGGCCCCTTGTTATGCGAAAAGCGATAACAAGAGGCCCTTCCTTGCACGTCAGCTGGCGGTGGGGGCGGTCTCCCCGGTGATCAGGTAGACCACGTGCTCACCGGCGTTGACCGCGTGGTCGGCGAAGCGCTCGTAGAAGCGGCCGAGCAACGTGGCGTCGATAGCGGTCTCCACCCCGTACGGCCAGTCGTCGCCGAGCAGCATGGCGAACAGGTTCTTGTGCAGCTCGTCCATCGCGTCGTCGTCGCGGTCCAGCTCGCCGGCGAGGTCGGCGTCGGGCTTCGCCAGCACCGAGCCGATCTTCACCGCCATCCGGTCGGCGATGTCCGACATCTCGGTGAAGATCGTCCGCAGCTCCGCCGGTACGGCGGGCGAGGGGTGCCGGCGCAGCGCGGTCTTCGCCACGTGGTCGGCGAGGTCGCCCATCCGCTCCAGGTCGGCGGCCACGTGCAGTGCGGTGATCATGGCTCGCAGGTCGGAGGCGACCGGCGCCTGCCGGGCGAGCAGGTCACAGACCCTCTCCTCGACGTGCCGGTAGAGGTCGTCGATCTCGGCGTCCCGCTCGATGACCGTCTCGGCGGCCTGCCGGTCGGCGGTGAGCAGGGCCCGGGTGGCCTGGCGCATGGCGGCGCGGACGCCCTCCGCCATGTCCACCAGTAGTTGGCTGACGATCTGGAGATCGGCCCGGAACTCGTCGCGCATCATCACGTCCTGTGGTCGGTCGCCGCCGACGGGTGTCGGCGCAGGGGTTGAGCAGGTGCGCCGCCAACGGTAGGTGGCGCGGGCGGACCGTTGATGAACCCCGGTGAACGACGCCAGACGCGGGGGTGAACATTCGCGAAAGTGAGGGTGGTTCGTCCTGGTCTGTGTGGTAGCCAGGTTAACAATGACCCTACGATCGCCGGGTGGAGTGGGCGGTGGCGGTCGTGGTGGCCGTGGCGTTGGTGGCCGGGTTGGCCGCCGGTTTCCTGCTGTCCCGGTTCCTGCCGGCGCGGGAGGGCCTCTCCACGTCGACGGGGGGCGCAGGCTCCCGCTGGAGCAGGGGGAGGCCCGCGATAGCCGACGAGCAGCAGACCGGGCTCGGCCGCCGGACGATCGACTCGCTCCGGGCCGGTGTCGTGGTGCTGGACAACGACGACGTGCCCGTGCTGATCAACCCGGCCGCCCGCGCGATGGGTCTGCTGCGCACCGGCAGCACCCCGGGCTCGATAGCCGCACACCCGCTGATCCGTACCCTCGCTGGCCAGGTGCGGCGCACCGGGGTGCGGCGCGAGATCGAGCTGGACCTGCCCCGGGGTCGCGACAGCGCCGGGGAGAACCCGCTCGGCGTGCACCTGCGGGCGATGGGTCTCGGCAACGGCTTCATCGCCGTGGAGGCGGTCGACGTGACCGAGTCGCACCGACTGACGCGGGTGCGACGTGACTTCGTGGCCAACGTGAGCCACGAGCTCAAGACACCGATCGGGGCGCTTCAACTGCTTGCCGAGGCGTTGCTCGACGCCACCGAGCCGGCCGAGGCCGCGGCACCCGACCTCTCCGAGGACCTGGTCGCCGCCCGCCGGTTCGCCGAACGGATCCAGCACGAGTCGACCCGGCTGGGTCGGCTGGTGCAGGAGTTGCTGGAGCTGACCCGGTTGCAGGGCGCCGAGCCGCAGCCGCCGGCGGAACCGGTGGCGCTGGACTGGGTGATCGCCGAGGTGGTCGACCGGACCCGCACCACGGCCTCCGCCCGGGGCGTCGAGGTGTCGGTGACCGGGGAGCGCGGCCTCACCGCGTACGGCAGCGACACCCAACTCGCCACCGCGGTGGCGAATCTGGTGGAGAACGCCATCAACTACTCGGGTGCGGACACCACGGTCCAGGTCGCCATCCACGGCGACGACGAGCACATCGAGATCGCCGTCGCCGACCAGGGCATCGGCATCGCCCCGACGGACGTGGACCGGATCTTCGAGCGGTTCTACCGGGCCGACCAGGCCCGCTCGCGTGCCACCGGCGGCACCGGGCTCGGCCTGGCCATCGTCAAACACATCGCGAGCAACCATGGCGGACGGGTGGAGGTGTCGAGCACTCTTGGTGGTGGATCGACGTTCACCCTCCGGCTGCCCGCCCGTCCACCGGACGACCTGCTGGCGACACTGCCGCCGGCTGGGATCGAGGCCGGTCCGGCCGAGCTACGGCAGGTCTGACAGCAATGGAAAGGAAATCCCCGTTGAGCCGCGTTCTGGTGGTCGAGGACGAGGAGTCGTTCTCCGACGCCCTGTCGTACATGCTCCGCAAGGAGGGCTTTGAGGTTTCGGTCGCCGCGACCGGCACCGACGCCCTCACCGAGTTCGACCGAACCGGCGCCGACATCGTGCTGCTCGACCTGATGTTGCCGGAGATGTCGGGGACCGAGGTCTGCCGCCAGCTCCGGCAGCGGTCGGCCGTTCCGATCATCATGGTCACCGCCCGCGACAGCGAGATCGACAAGGTCGTCGGCCTGGAGATCGGCGCCGACGACTACGTCACCAAGCCGTACTCGCCCCGCGAGCTGGTGGCCCGGATCCGGGCGGTGCTGCGCCGGCAGAGCCCGGAGGTGGCCGACTCGGGTGCCCCCACCCTGGCCGCCGGGCCGGTGCGGATGGACATCGAGCGGCACGTGGTGACCGTCGACGGTGGTGCCGTGCAGCTGCCGCTCAAGGAGTTCGAGCTGCTGGAGCTGCTGCTCCGCAACGCCGGCCGGGTGCTGACCCGGGGTCAGCTCATCGACCGGGTCTGGGGCGCCGACTACGTCGGTGACACCAAGACGCTGGACGTGCACGTCAAGCGGCTGCGGTCCAAGATCGAGCCGGAGCCGTCCGCGCCGCGCTTCATCGTCACCGTCCGGGGCCTGGGCTACAAGTTCGAGCCGTGATCGGCGTACCCGAAAGGGCCCGCGCTCGGTGGGGCCAGACCGGCCGGGGAGATCACCCTCCCCACCTGTAGAGCTGCCCCAGATGTGGGACCGCCCAACCCCCCGAGAGCCGCCCGGCAGCCACCAACCGCGCGGCTCTCGGTGAGGCTTGACGGGCCCGCGGCGCGACGCGCGGTCAGCCCCACATGTGGGGCAGGTCGACAGGGCCCACGGGGTACGGACGCCAGACCAGCCACGTCCAGGGCGATGCCGGTCAGACCTCGTCGGCGGGGTGCGGGGCGACCAGGCCCTGCTTCGTTCGGGCCGCGCACAGCTCGGCCAGCCGCTCGTACGCGGCCGCGCCAATCAGCGCCGTCAACTCGGGCCCGTACGACAGGTACATCGGCTCGGCGCCGACGTGCGCGTCCGTCGAGGAGGTGCACCACCAGTCCAGGTCGTGCCCGCCGGCACCCCAGCCCCGCCGGTCGAACTCGGACAGGGTGGAGACCAGCACCTTGCTATTGTCCGGACGCTTGACCCAGTCCTGGTCCCGTCGGATCGGCAGCTGCCAGCAGACGTCCGGCTTGTACTCCAGTGGGTGCACGCCGTCGCGCAGCGCCTGGGCGTGCAGCGCGCAGCCACCCCCGCCAGCGAAATCGGCGTCGTTGAGGAAGACGCACGGACCGTCGGGACCCTGGGTCGCGGTCCGGCGGGCCGGGTTCTTGCCGTCGATGGTGTCGTTGTCGGTCCAGTTCTTGAACCCTCGCCGGAAGTGCTGCCAGGTCGACGGGGTGAGCGTCTTGACAGCGTTGCGGACCCGCTTCTCGTCGTCCGAGTCGGTGAAGAACGCCCCGTGCGAGCAGCAGCCGTCGGCGGACCGGCCGGCGATGATGCCGTGGCAGCCCCGGCCGAAGATGCAGGTCCAGCGGGAGAGCAACCAGGTCAGGTCGGCCCGGATCAGGTGGGCCTCGTCCGCGGGGTCGGCGAACTCGATCCACTCCCGGGGAAAGTCCAGCGGCACCTCGCGGCTGCGCGGGTCACCCGGATCGTCCACCACTACGCGGAGCTCCATCGTCACCCGGCCCAGCGTACGCGCGGTCCCCTCTGCGGGCCGGCGAGCCGCGCAAACGTCTTGCACCTAGGGTCTTCACCATGCGACTGGGTGTCCTCGACGTCGGATCCAACACGGTGCACCTGTTGGTGGTGGACGCGCACCACGGCGCGCACCCGTGGCCGGCGCACTCGGAGAAGGTGGTGCTCCGGCTGGCCGAGCAGATCGGCCCCGACGGAGCGTTGACCGACGCGGGCGCGGACGGTCTGGTCAAGGCGGTCGGCATGTCGAAGGCGGCGGCCGCCGGGCTGGAGGCCGACGACCTGATCGCGTTCGCCACCTCCGCGGTGCGTGACGCCACCAACGCCGCCGAGGTGCTGGCGCGGGTCCGCGACGAGACCGGCGTACGGCTGGCGGTGCTCTCCGGGGCGGACGAGGCGCGGATGACCTTCCTGGCGGTGCGGCGCTGGTTCGGCTGGTCGGCCGGTCGGCTGCTGGTGCTGGACATCGGCGGCGGCTCGCTGGAGATCGCCGCCGGGATCGACGAGGACCCGACCGTCGCGGTCTCGCTGCCACTCGGCGCCGGCCGACTGACCCGGGAGCGGTTGCAGGTCGACCCGGCGAGCGCGGCGCCGCCGTCCGCGGAGGCCGTCGACAAGCTGCGGGAGTACGTGGACGGCCGGCTGGACAAGGTGGTCGACCAGATGACCGGCGTCGGCTGGGACCGGGCGGTGGGCACCTCGAAGACGTTCCGCACCCTTGCCCGGCTGGCCGGGGCGGCGCCGTCCGGGGCCGGGCTCTGGGCGCGGCGCAGCCTGACCCGCGCCGGGTTGCGGCAGGTCATCGGCTTCATCCGGCACATCCCGCCGGCCCAACTGATGGAGCTGGAAGGGGTCAGTACGGGCCGGGCCCATCAGTTGCTGGCCGGCGCGGTGGTCGCCGAGGCGGTCATGCGCCGTCTGGATCTGGAGTCGTTGGACATCTGCCCCTGGGCGCTGCGCGAGGGGGTCATCCTCCGCCGGCTCGATCAACTCGCACCGATGTGACCGGGGCGGGCGGTAACGGGTGGTTTGCCGGCGCTCGTCACGATGGCGACGGCGCAGCCGGGCTACCCTGGCTGATGTGACTTCCCGCGTTCCGGTGCTCCTGTCCAGCTCGTCGGTCTTCCCCGAGCCGACCGCGGCGGCGTTCCAGCTGGCCGCGGCGCTCGGCTACGACGGGGTCGAGGTGATGGTCTGGACCGACGTCGTCAGTCAGGACGCGGGCGCGCTGCGCGGTCTCTCCGCCCACTACGACGTGCCGGTGCTCTCGGTGCACGCACCCTGCCTGCTGGTCACCCAGAGGGTGTGGAGCCCCGACCCATGGGAGCGGCTGCGCAAGGCCGCCGAGCTGGCCGAAACGCTGGAGGCACCGACCGTCGTGGTGCACCCACCGTTCACCTGGCAGCGCGACTACGCGCGCCGGTTCACCGAGGGGCTCGCCGAGGTGGAGGACCGGTTCACCGGGCTGCGCTTCGCGGTGGAGAACATGTACCCGGTGCGGATGGCGGGCCGGCGGTTCGTCCCGTACGTGCCCGGCTGGGATCCGACCGACACCGGGTACCCGTCGTACACCCTGGATCTGTCGCACTGCGCGGCGTCGCACAGCGACCCGCTGGAGATGGCCGACCGGATGGGCGCCGGGCTGGCCCACGTGCACCTCGGCGACGGCACCGGTGAGGGTCGCGACGAGCACCTGGTGCCCGGGCGCGGCACCCAACCCTGCGGGGAGCTGCTCTCCTCGCTGGCCGGGCGGGGCTTCTCCGGAGCAGTGGCGGTGGAGGTGGCGACCCGGGGCGCGAAGAGCCGGGCGGTGCGCGAGGCGGACCTGCGCGCCGCGTTGGAGTTCGCCCGCCAGCACCTGACCGCGCCGTCTCCGGTCGACGCCTGACCCCCGACGGGGACGTCAGGGCGTCGACCGGGACGACGTCAGCTGACCGGGGTGAGCGAGTCGGCGCCCGCCGTCGGCTGCGCGGCGACCGTCAGCTGCTCGCCGACCGCGGCCCGCTTGCGGGCCCGGTGCGCCGCCACGTGCGAGCGGGTGGCGCAGCGCTCGGAGCAGAACCGCCGGCAGCAGTTGGACGACGTGTCCAGGTAGACGTTGCCGCACCGCTCGTCGGCGCAGACGCCGAACCGGGCGCTGCCGTACTCGCAGAGCCAGACCGACAGCCCCCAGACCGCGCCGGCCAGGTATTCGGCGCTGACCGAAGCGCCCCGGCTGGTCACGTGCATGTGCCAGTCGCTGGAGTCGTGCCCGGAGATGCGCGGCTGGACCGGGAACGCCTCGAGCAGCGCGTTCAGCTCCGTCACCGCGTGGGCGTCCCGCCCCGAAGTGCCGTACTCGAAGACGTCGCGCAACCGCTTCTGTGCCCGCCGGAAAATCGCGACATCCCGTTCCGCGACCTCGTCGCGCATCCAGGCGTTTTCGTCGGGGAAGAGGGCCCGCAGGTCGTCGAGGTCGTCCAGGCGGGCGTTGACCAGGTCAACGCCGGTCCGGGCGTACGCGTCGAAGTTCACGCCCCCAACCGTAGACGACTCACGGGGTGCGCGGCGCGTCGATGTAGTGCGGCAGAAACCGCGCGTAGCCGTCGGTGATCAGACTCGCGCTCTCCCGCACCCCCACGCCCGCCGATTCGCCGTCGACGATCCAGCTGCCCAACACCATCCGGTTGCCGTCGAACTGCGGCAACGCCCGGAATTCCTGGTAGCACCAGCCCTCGTCGCCGTAGATCCCCGGGTTGGTGATCTCCTGCTCGGCGGTGACGATGCGTACCGAGCCGCCCTCCCGGCCCAGCAGCGGCTTGGCCACGTACTCCGGCATGTCACGCGGCGAGTCGAGGTACGCCGGCAGCAGGTACTCGTGGCCGGGGTACAGCTCCCACAGGACCGCGAGCAGCGCCTTGTTGGACAGCAGCAGCTTCCAGGCCGGCTCGATCCAGGTGGTCGGGGTGCCCGGGGCCAGCGCGGGCGGCCCGTACGGCTCGGCCAGCATCCACTCCCACGGGTAGAGCTTGAAGCAGGTGGTCACCGGGCGGCCGGTGGAGTCGACGAAGCGCCGGCCGTCCCAGCCGATCTCCTGGATGGGCTGTAGCTCCACGGTCAGGCCGGCCTGCCGGGCGGTCTCGGCCAGGTAGCCGGCGGTCATGTGGTCCTCGCCCGACTCCTCCTCGTTCGACCAGAGCACGTGCACCCGGGGGTCGTGCAGCCCGGCCCCGATCTTCGCCCAGGCGCCGACCAGCCGCTCGTGCAGGCTGTTCCACTGGTCCAGCTCCGGCCGGGTCTGCTCCAGCCAGTACCACTGGATGATGCTCGCCTCGACCAGCGCGGTCGGGGTGTCCGCGTTGTACTCCAGCAGCTTCGGCGGCCAGACGCCGTCGTAGGCGAGGTCGAACCGCCCGTAGAGGGTGGGCGGCGCCTCGCGCAGCGAACGGGCCACCGCCTCGGCTGCCCACTCCGGGATGCCGAACTCGGCGTACCGGTGCTGGGCCACCACGTGCTCGGCGGCAACCACCGACATCCGGTGCAGCTCCTCGGTGGCCTCCTCCAGCCGCAGCACCTCATCCAGGTCGAAGGCGTACGCGGCGGTCTCGTCCCAGTACGACATGACGCCGCCGTCGGGCAGCTCGGTGTCGACGTAGACCAGCCCCTGAGCCCGGATGGTGGCGTCCCAGTCGGGTCGTGGCGTGACCTGGTCGCGGCGCACCTCAGCCGCCGCAGGCGGCGAGGTGGGTGCCGAACCCGCCGCGCTCGGGCAGGGCCGCGGCCGTCGGCTCGGGGGCGGCGCGGCCGACGCCCGGGTCGGCGACCCGCATCGCGAGCGCGACCGTGTCGCCGCCGCCGACCGGCCCGAGGGCGCAGTCGTCGTCATCATCGTCGTCCGAGGTCATGTTGCAGCCGGAGAGGGCGAGCGCGAGAGCGGTGAGCGCGCCGAGCTGCACGGAGGCCGACCGGAGCCGGCGGCGGGGGCGTTGGTCCACGGCATCGTTGTAGCCGATCGACGCCACCGCCGCAGCCCCGGCCGCCCCTCGGCGGGGGCTCTGGCAGGGGCGTTACGCTCGGCTCATGCTCCGTTCCGTCATCCTCGCCGCCTCCCGGTCATCCCAGGTCGAGCGGCTCGTCGCGACCGCCCCGTTCACCCGGGACGTCGTCCGCCGGTTCGTCGCCGGCGCCGCCACCGACGACGCGTTGCGCGCGACCCGCGGCCTCGTCGACGACGGCCTGGCGGTCACCCTCGACCACCTCGGTGAGGACACCGTCCGTCCCGAGCAGGCCACCGCCACCCGGGACGAATACCTGAAGCTGCTGAAGATGCTCGGTGCCGCCGGGCTGACCCCGGCCGCCGAGGTGAGCGTGAAGCTGTCCGCCCTCGGCCAGATGATCGACGAGCAGCTGGCGTACGACAACGCGCGGGCGATCTGCGCGGCCGCCGACGCGGCGGGCACCACGGTCACCCTGGACATGGAGGACCACACCACCACCGACTCGACGTTGGAGGTGCTGGAGAAGCTGCGCAAGGACTTCCCGTCGACGGGCGCGGTGCTCCAGGCGTACCTGCGCCGCACCGAGTCGGACTGCCGGGAGCTGTCCTCGGCCGGGTCGCGGGTGCGGCTGTGCAAGGGCGCCTACAAGGAGCCGGAGTCGGTGGCGTACCAGTCGGCCCGCGAGGTGGACAAGTCCTACGTCCGCTGCATGAACATCCTGATGTCCGGCGACGGCTACCCGATGCTGGCCACCCACGACCCTCGCATGATCGCCATCGGCGAGGACCGGGCCCGGTGGTTCGACCGGGGGCCGGAGCGCTTCGAGTTCCAGATGCTCTACGGCATCCGCCCCGAGGAGCAGGCCCGGCTGGCCGGCGAGGGCTACACCGTGCGCACCTACGTCCCGTACGGCGACGAGTGGTACGGCTACCTGATGCGCCGGCTCGCCGAGCGCCCGGCCAATCTGGTCTTCTTCGGCCGGGCCCTGATCTCGAAGAAGTAGTCCGCACGCGTATCCGGGTCGACGGTCGTGGCTAATAGGGTTAGCTACGGCTATGACAACCAGCCAGGTGCGGCGGGACGGCGGCCACATCGCGTACGAGGTGCACGGCGAGGGCCCGTTGGTCGTCCTCTCGCACGGCATGGGCGAGAACCGGGCGAGCTTCCGGCACCTGGCGCCGCTGCTGGTCGCGGCCGGCCACCGGGTCGCCTCGGTCGACGTTCGGGGGCACGGGGAGTCCAGCGTCGGCTGGCCCACGTACGCCCCGGCCGAGGTCGGCGCCGACCTGCTGGCCGTGGTCTGCGACCTCGGCGCCGGGCCGGCGGTGCTGGTCGGCAGCTCGTCCAGCGCGGCGGCGGTGGTCTTCGCCGCGACCGACGCGCCCGAGCTGGTCTCCGGCATCGTGCAGATCGGCGCGTTCGTCGGTCAGCAGAAGCCCAACCCGGGGATGCGGGTGGCGCTGGCGGTGGTGCTGCGCAGCCCTCGACTGTTCGGGATGTTCCACAAGACGCTCTTCCCGGTGCACCGGCCCGCCGACGACGTGGCGTACCGCCGATCGATGGTGGCCAACCTGCGCGAGCCCGGCCGGATGGCCGCGGCGCGTCGGGTGGTCGTGCCGGTCGAGCCGCACTGGACCGCCCGCGCCCCGCAGGTCCGGCAACCGGTGCTGGTGCTGATGGGCGCCAAGGACCCGGACTTTCCCGACCCCGGTGCGGAGGCGCGGGCGGCCCGCCGGCTGTTCCGCACCGCCGAGGCCCGGATGATCGAGGAGTCCGGGCACTACCCGCACGCCGACCGACCGCAGCGCACCGCCGACGAGCTTCTCGGGTTCCTGGCGGTGTGCATCGGTGCCTAGGTCGGCCTCAACCAGCAGACCGTGTCGCTGAAGGCTGCGGGCGGCTTCGGCCTGTCCCGAGGGGTGGACCTCTCGTACCAACAACTGGTCGCCAACCTCGGCGTCTCGTTCCGTTCCTGGCCGCGCGCTCGCGTACCCTTCGCCGGGTGACCGACGGGGTGCATCAGCCATCACTGCGACGGCTCTGGCCACTGTGGACAGCGCTCGTGGTGTTAGTCCTCCTGCTGGGCTGCGGCCTGCCGACGGTGCTGCTGGTCGGCGTGGTGCGCGAGTCCGGGGACCGGGCCGTCGTCGGCCGGGTCGGCACGTCGGCTCCCGACGATCCCGCCACCGCGGTCGCCCGAGGACTGGGCGACCGGATGACCGCCCAGCTCAGACGGCAGTCCACCGCGCTGCTCGGCGGGGACCGGGCCGGCTTCCTCGCCGTCGCCGAGCCCGCCGTGCAGGCCGACCTGCGCCGCCGCTTCGCCGCGCTGCGCGCGCTCAAGGTCACCGTCTGGCGGGCCGAACCGAGCGGCCTGCCGGCACCGGTCGTCGGCAAACCGGGTGAGTGGCGGCTGCTGGTGCGCTTCCAGTACTGTTTCGTGGTTCCCGGCTGCCGCCCCAGCCCGGTGCTGATCGGCACCCGCTGGCGGGAGAACGGCGCCCAGCCCCTGCTGGTCGCCATGGAGGAGTCCAAGTCGGCGGAGACCGGCACCCGACCCTGGGAGATCAGTGACCTGGCCGTGGCGATCGGCCCGCGGACCATCGTGGCCACCACCCCGGCGCTGCGCGGCAGGTTGCCCGGCCTGCTCGCGCAGGCCGAGGCGGCGGCCACGGTCGCCGACGGGTACGTGGTGACCGGGTCGCCACCGGACCGGTACCGGATCTTCTACGCCGGGCGTAGCGAGTGGCAGAGCTGGTACGGCGGAGGCCGGCCACAGTGGACCGGCGGCTACGCGGTGACGGTGGGCGGCGGACACCACGAGGTGGTGCTCAACGCCGACGGGCTGCCGAGCAGCGGCGCCGACGACCTGCTGCGGCACGAGCTGACCCACGCCGCGTCGCTGCCGGAGCGCGGCTACCCGGGCAAGACGACCTGGTGGCTGGTGGAGGGGCTGGCCGAGTACGCGGGCGCGGGTGGCCAGCCGGTCGACCGGTACGAGGGACTCGCCCAGGTGCGCAAGCTGGTCCGGAGCAGCTGGGACGGCCGGCTGGAGGGCATCACCCCCGCCGACGACGCCTCCGCGGACCGGGTCGGTGGCAGCTACGGCGTCGGCTACCTGGCCGTCCGGCATCTCGTCGACCGGTACGGGCCGCAGCGGCTGCTCGCCTTCTTCGAGGCCGTGGTGCACGGGCGCAAGGCGTTCGAGGACGCCGCCGAGCAGGCGTTCGGCGAGCAGTGGTCGACGTTGCACGACGAGTGCGTGGCGTACGTCCGCGCCGCCGCCGCCTGACGGCCCGTGGGGGTCGTGGCGGTGAGCCGTACGATCGATGGGTGCGCCGCACCCAGTCGCCGCGGCCTACCCACGTCACGCGGCCCCGCCTGCTCACCGCCCTGACCGCCGTCGCCGTCCTCACCGCCACCACCGCCGCCTCGTGCGGCGACGACCGGCCGGCCGTCACGCTCGCCTCGGTCGCTCGCAACCCGGTCACCGAGGTGATCGACGCACCGGCGACGGTGACCGCCCGCGCCGCCGCCACCCTGACCGCCCCCGCCGACGGCACCCTGGCCAGCCTCCGCGTCGAGCCGGGACAGCGGGTGAAGCGGGGCCAGGTGCTCGCCGTGGTCGATTCACCCTCCGCGCAGCAGCGGTTCCGCCAGGCGAAGGAGGCGCTCACCGCCGCGAAGCGAGCCGGCCGGGGCGTCTCCACCGGCGACCTGGCCGGCAGCCGGCGCGGCACCGACAAGGCCGCCGACGAGGCGTTCGACGCGGCGCGCAAGGCCGCCGAGAAGATCTCCGACCCGCAGCTGCGGGACGCGCTGCTGACCCAGGTGACCTCCGCCCAACGGCAGTACACCGCGGCCGCGCGCACCGCCGACCAGGCCGTCCGCGCGGTGCAGAGGGGGATCAGCGGGCTGAACTCGGCCGTCGGCGCGCTCTCCGCGGCGCAACGGTTGCAGGCCCAGCAGGCGTACGACCTGGCGAAGGCGACCGTCGACGCGCTGACCCTGCGCGCCCCGATCGCCGGGGTGGTGCAGCCGGGCGGCACCCGGGCCGGCGGTGGCCCGGCCGGTGGCCTCGCCGGGTTGCTCGAGCAGGCCGGTGCCGCCCAGGCGGCCGGGATCGACCCGTCGGCGCTGGCCCCCAACCAGGGCGGGCCGCCCGCGGGCGTGGATGACGCGGTCGCGGTGGGCGGCCGGGTCGCCGCCGGCACGCCCGTGCTCACCGTGGTGGACACCGGGCAGCTGGGGCTGCTGGCCGAGGTGGACGAGACCGACGTGCTGCTGGTCAGGGCCGGCGTGACCGCGACGGTCGAGCTGGACGCCGTCACCGGCGCCAGTTACGACGCCACGGTCCGCTCGGTCGACGTGCTCCCCACCAACTCCGCCCAGGGCGGTGTCACCTACCGGGTCCGCCTGGCGTTGGGCACCGGAAAGCTGGCTGAGGACGAGCTGGCCCCGACGCCGCGCCCCGGCATGAACGCGATCGTCCACCTGCGGGTGCGCGAGGCCGCCGACGCGGTGACCGTCCCCGCCTCGGCGGTGTTCTCCGCCGACGGCCGGGACGCCGTCTGGGTCGTCCGCGACGGAAAGGCGGACCGGGCACCGGTGACCGTCGGCGTCCAGGGATCGGACCTGGTGCAGATCCTCGACGGTGTGCAGGCCGGCGACCGGGTCGTGGTGCGCGGTGCCGACCAGGTCCGCGACGGCCAGGAGGTGCGGTGACCGGCTCCCCGCCGGCAATCGAGGCGGTGGACGTTTCCCGGACGTACCAGCTGGACGGGGTGTCGGTCGAGGCGCTGCGCGGCGTGTCGCTGGTCGTGCAGCCGGGTGACCACGTGGCGCTGGTCGGGCCGTCCGGGTCGGGCAAGTCCACCCTCATGCACCTCCTCGGCGGGCTCGACCGGCCCACCGGCGGCCGGCTGGTGATCGGCGGCCGGGACGTCAACGCCCTGTCTCCGCCGGAGATGGCCACCCTGCGCAACGAGACGATCGGCTTCGTCTTCCAAGCGTTCCACCTGCTGCCGCGTACCTCGGCGGTGGAGAACGTGGCGCTGCCACTGGTCTACCGGGGCGTGCCGGCCCGCCAGCGCCGGGAGCGGGCTGCGGCGATGCTCGGCCGGGTCGGCCTCGGGCACCGGCTGGACCACCGGCCCAACCAGATGTCCGGCGGTGAGCAGCAGCGGGTGGCGATCGCCCGCGCGCTGGTCACCGAGCCGACGGTGCTGCTGGCCGACGAACCCACCGGCAACCTGGACAGCGTCACGGGCGCCGCGGTGCTGGAGCTGCTGGAACAACTGAACGCCGAGTCCGGGGTGGCGCTGGTGATGGTCACCCATGACCAGGAGGTCGCGGCCCGGGCCCGCCGCCGGATCACCATGCGCGACGGCGTGGTGGTGGCGGACAGCGCGGCCGACGACGACCCCACCCACCTGCATGATCGACCGCTGTCCGTTGATCATGGTCGACCTGCGACACTGGTCCCCGCTCCCAGCGCGGAGCCCCGGTCCGTGTCCGGAAGCGGCCCGGGGCACCCGTCCGGTGGCTCTGGTGGCGCCGCCGGAGCCACCGGGCGCCTTCCGCGCCCGGCTAACGGCCGTGGGACCGACGACGCCGCCGCGGTGACCGGCGACGGGAGCGAGTCGTGAGGGTCGCCGAGGCGTGGCGGGTGGCGCTGGACGCGTTACGGGCCAACCGGCTGCGCAGTGCGCTGACCATGCTCGGGGTGATCATCGGGGTGGCCTCGGTGGTGCTGCTGGTGGCCATCGGCACCGGCACCAAACAGAAGGTGGAGCAGCAGGTCGAGGGGCTCGGCTCCAACCTGCTGCTGGTCGTCCCCGGCCGGATCGAGGTGGGGACCGCGCCGGTGGTCTCGCCGCTCACGCTCAAGGACGTGGACGCGGTCACCCGGGTGGTCGGCGATCCCGATCGGGTGGCGGTCACCATCGCCTCCGGGGCGACCGCGCGGGCCGGCGCCCGCTCCGACTTCACCACCGTGCAGGGCGTACTGGAGACCACGCCGGAGGTGTTCACGCGGTCGCTGGCCCGGGGCCGCTACCTCACCGGCACGGACGTGGACACCAGCCGGCGGGTGGCGGTGCTCGGCGACTCGGTGGCCCGCGCTCTCTTCCCCGACCGGGACCCGCTCGGGCAGCAGGTGACGCTGGCCGGCGTGCGGTTCCGGGTCATCGGCGTCTTCGCGCCGCTCGGGCAGAGCCTCGGCGTCGACCGGGACGACGAGGTGCACGTGCCGGTGACCGCCGCGCAGCGGCTCTGGGGCACCCAGCGGGTGGACGGCATCGCGGTGAAGGCACCGGACCGGGAGCGCATCGACGAGCTGGGCGAACGGATCGTGGCCGAGCTCAGCCACCGGCATCCGGACACCGAGTTCAGTGCGGTCACCCAGCAGCAGATCCTCGGCGTGCTCGGCGACATCCTCGGTGTGCTCACCGGCGTGCTGGCGGCCATCGCCGGCATCTCGCTGCTCGTCGGCGGGGTGGGCGTCTCCAACATCATGCTAGTCAGCGTCCGGGAGCGGACACGGGAGATCGGGCTGCGCAAGGCCGTCGGTGCCCGCCCCCGTGACATCGGTGTGCAGTTCCTGTTGGAGGCGGTGCTGCTCACCACGATCGGTGGGCTGACCGGGATGGCGCTCGGCGTGGGTACCGCACTGCTGGTGGACGCGCTGTCACCGATCCCGGCGGCGATCACCTGGTGGTCGTTGGCGCTCGCCTTCGGCGTGTCGGCGGCCGTGGGCATCGTCTTCGGGGTGGTTCCCGCGCAGCGCGCCGGCCGGCTCGACCCGGTGGTCGCGCTGCGCGCGGAGTGAGCCACGACCACGCCGGGCTGCCGCAACCGGACGCCCGGCGCAGGCGGGGAGATACCGGGAGCGCGGACCGGGTGAACCGGCAACCAGAACATGATCAGTTGTACGAAGGGATCGCGCCGGTCACAGCCGCCCCGCTACCGTACTGGTAACACGCGCGTCGCCGGCCCGGCCCGGAGCATCCGTCGGGTTGGCACGCGCCGGGCATGGGATGGGTCGGTGAGCCATGGCCGGGTCGCAGTCCGACGGACGGCTGTCGGAGGTCAAGTTCCTCACCGTTGCCGAGGTGGCGACGGTGATGCGGGTGTCGAAGATGACGGTCTATCGCCTGGTGCACAGCGGTGAGCTCACCGCGGTCCGGGTCGGCCGTTCGTTCCGGGTGCCTGAGCACGCGGTGCACGAATATCTCCGGGGTGCCTTTCAGGAGACCGCCTGAGCCACCGCCGCGCTCACCGAGCGCGACGTAGCGGAAGCTTGCGGGCCCCACGGTCACGCCCGGAAAGCGGCATCGACGGGGGCGCGTTGGTCCTGCTGACGCTCTCCGGCTACCCTGGAGCCCGACCGAGACCCCACCGGTGCGCCCCGCCGCCCAGACTGGTCCGGTCCGTTGTCCGCAAGCGGTCGCCGTCGCCACCTGCGTGGTGTCAACCGGTCCGCCCCGCACGTTGTATCGAAAGGCTGTCGTATGGGCTCGGTGGTCAAGAAGCGCCGCAAGCGCATGGCTAAGAAGAAGCACCGCAAGCTGCTGCGCAAGACCCGCGTCCAGCGTCGCCGTCTCGGCAAGTGATCGCCGCCGGGCTTGCGGCCCGGCATCCGGCATCACTTGCCACCTGTCGACCTCCGGAGGCTCAGGTGATCAGGCCGTGGTCGTCCCGGCTCGATCACTCCTGCCGGGGTAGGTGCGTCAGATGACCCCCGGTAGCACCTCAGGTGCTCCGGGGGTCGTCGTCGTCACCGGTGTCGGTCGCTACCTGGGCGCCCACGTGGCGGCCCGGCTGGCCGCCGACCCGCGCATCGAGCGGGTCATCGGGGTGGACGCGCCCGAGCCCGGCGCCGAGTTCACCGACCTGCTGGACCGCGTCGAACGGATCCGCGTCGACGCCGGTTCGCTCGGCGGGCTCCTCGCCGACCTGGACGTCGACGCGGTGGTGCACCTCGCGCTGGTCAGCTCCGCCGACCCGCAGCACGGCGGCCGGTCGGCCATGAAGGACCAGAACGTCATCGGCACCATGCAGCTGCTCGCCGCCTGCCAACGGGCGCCCCGGCTGCGCAAGCTGGTGGTCCGCTCGTCGACCGCCGCGTACGGCGTGTCGTTCCGGGACCCGGCGGTGTTCACCGAGGAGACCGAGCCGCGCGAGGTGCCACGCGGCGGTTTCGGCCGCGACATCCTCGACGTCGAGGGGTACGTTCGCGGTTTTCGCCGTCGCCGGTCCGACGTCACCGCGACGGTGCTGCGCTTCGCGCCGTTCATCGGCTCGACCGCCGACACGACGCTGACCCGCTACTTCGCGCAGCCGCTGGTGCCCACCGTCTTCGGCCGCGATCCGCGCCTGCAGTTCCTGCACTTCGACGACGCGCTGGAGGTGCTGCACCGGTCGATCGTGGAGGATCACCCCGGCACCTACAACGTCGCCGGGCCGGGGGTGCTCTCCCTGTCCCAGGCGATCCGGCGGGCCGGTCGGGTGGCCGTCCCGGTGCTGGAGCCGGGCCTCTCCGGCGCCGCCGCGCTGGCCCGCAGCATGGGCTTCGGCCGTTACGGCCTGGACCAGGTCGACCTCTTCGTGCACGGCCGGGTGGTCGACACCACCCGGCTGGAGCGGGAGTATGGCTTCACGCCCCGCTCCACCGCCGCGGCCTTCGACGACTTCATCCGCGCCCACCACGGAGGCGTCGTGGTCACCCGGGATCACCTGGCCGTCGCTGAACAACTCGTCCTGGACGGCATCCGGCAGGTTCGCTCGGCGATGCGGGAGCGGTCGTGACCGGGTCGGGGGAGGGGCGTGACCCAGCAGGCCTCGGGCGGTTCGACGTACCGCGGGAAACGACCGCGCCAGCCGCGGAGTCGGCGCGGCGCAACGGACACCGACCGACGGACCGGGTCGCGCCGACCCCGGCGGCGGCCGACGAGGTCGACACCGCGGCCACCGACGAGCCGGCGGGCGGCCCGACCACGGACGAGCCGGCGGGTCCGGCCACCGGTGGCGATCCCGGTGGCACCGAGCCGGCCGTTTCGGATCGGCCGGGCGACCACTGGGACCGGAAGGTCGCGAACGGCCTCGCGTTCCTGCGCCGGCGGCTCTCCGGCGACTACGAGGTCGACGAGTTCGGCTTCGACCCGGAGCTGACCGACGCGGTCTTCCACCCGCTGCTGCGGCTGCTCTACCGGGACTGGTTCCGCACCGAGGTCAGCGGGGTGGAGCACGTGCCCGTCAACGGGCCCGCCCTGGCGGTCGGCAACCACTCGGGCACGGTGGCGCTGGACGCGTTGATCCTCTCGGCGGCGCTGCACGACAAGCACCCCGCTCATCGCTACCTGCGCCTGCTCGGTGCGGACCTGGTCTTCCGAATGCCGGTGGTGTCGGAGATCGCCCGCAAGACCGGTGGCACCGTGGCCTGCAACCCGGACGCCGAGCGGCTGCTCCGTAGCGGCGATCTGGTCGGCGTCTTCCCCGAGGGCTTCAAGGGCATCGGCAAGCTCTACGCCGACCGGTACAAGCTGCAACGGTTCGGCCGGGGCGGCTTCGTCTCGGCGGCGCTGCGCACCGGCACCCCGATCGTGCCGGTCGCCATCGTCGGTGGCGAGGAGATCTATCCGATGCTCGCCGACATCAAGCCCCTCGCGCGGCTGCTCAAGCTGCCGTACTTCCCGGTCACGCCGACCTTCCCGTGGCTCGGGCCGCTGGGCATGGTGCCGCTGCCCAGCAAGTGGCTGATCCAGTTCTGCCCACCGATCCCGACCGCGCACCTGACCGACTCCGCGGACGATCCGCTGGTGGTCTTCAACCTCGCCGACCAGGTGCGGGAAACCATCCAGCAGACCCTGCACACGCTGTTGGAGCGGCGGCCGGACCCGTTCGGCCCCTGAGCGGGAGTCGGGTCAGCCGCTGCGGCGGCGGCGTGACAACGCCAGGCCGGCGGTGACCGCGCCGGCGACCAGACCGGCCGCCGCGGTCGACGGTACGGCGATCTTCACAGCACGGCGGCCGGTACGGAAGTCCCGCACCTCCCAGCCACGCTGCCGCGCCTGCCGCAGCAGGGTGCCGTCCGGATTGACCGCCACCGCCCGCCCCACGGTGGAGAGCAGCGGCAGGTCGTTGGCCGAGTCGCTGTAGGCCGCGCAGCGGGCCAGGTCCAGCCGCTCCACGGCGGCGAGCTGGGTGACCGCCTCGGCCTTCGCCGGCCCGTGCATCAGGTCGCCCACCAGCCGCCCGGTGTACGCCCCGTCCACCACCTCGGCCACCGTGCCGATGGCGCCGGTCAGGCCGAGCCGGGCGGCGATCACCCGACCGATCTCCACCGGGGCGGCGCTGACCAGCCAGACCCGCTGGCCGGCGTCCAGGTGGCGCTGGGCGAGCTGGTGGGTGCCGGTCCAGATCCGGGGTGCCATCAGCTCGTCGAAGATTTCCTCCGTGAGGCGTTCCACGTCGTCCACCCGCCAGCCCTCGACGAAGGCCAGCGCTGCTTCCTTGGCCTGGGACATGTCACCGGCGTGCTCCCGGGCCAGCAACCGGAACCGGAGCTGCTGCCAGGCGAACCGGGCCAGGTCGGCGCTGGTGAAGTAGTTCCGGGCGGCGAGGCCGCGAGCGAACCAGTAGATCGACGCGCCCTGCATCATCGTGTTGTCCACGTCGAAGAACGCCGCCGCGGTCGGGTCTGGCGCGGCCGTCGGAGCCAACTCGGTCTCCGCCCAGCCGGCGGTGTGACCGTGGACGTCGGTGCTGACCGTCACCTTGCGGCTGCGGGCCACGCGTCTCCCTTCCTCGCCGGTGCGACGGATGCCTCCAGCGAGGGTAGCCGGGAAGCATGGTCGACCGGCCGGGCAGACCGCAAACTGTGGCACGACCGGCCGGACCTGCGGTATGGGAGTGGCCGGGGCGTCCGGCCGCCCCGGGTGGGTCAGCGGGTGCCGGGGCAGGCGGACGGCGCGGGGCCGAGGGCGTCGCTGGCCGCCGGCGCCGGCATGCCGCAGGCGATCGCCGCGCGCAGCGTGTCCGAGCGTTCCCGGATGCTGTCCAGCAGCACCAGAGAACGCCGGGTGCGCTCCCGGTCGGCCCGGGTGGCCCCGTCGAGCAGGTTGCTCACCGCTCGGTGCTGACCGGCGACGAAGGTGTTGACAGTGTCCAGGCTGGCCGGCTCGGCCCGCTGCACGGCGGCGGCGTTGAGCAGGCGCACACCCTGCCGGGTGTCGGCGTCCATGTCGTCGAGGACCGCGCTGTAGCCGATCCGGTCACCGCGCAGCTCGGCGGCCTCGCCGAGCCGGGTCCGGGCGAAGTCCAGGAAGAGCTGACCGCGGCTGATGTCCGAGCTGGCCAGGGCCAGCTGGGCCCGCTCGGTCGAGCGCTTCATGCCGTACAGCGCGTCGCCGGGGACGGCGTTCTCGCTGGCGGCGGAGATGCCGGAGACGGCGATGGCGCCGGCCGCGATGCCGATCAGGATCGCGCCCCGGGCGCGGGCCCGGCGGGCGGTGACCGCCGGGAGCAGCGAACCGCGGGTGGTGCTGGGGGAACGCGTGGTGGCCGGTTCGCCGGCCGGCGGGGTGGCGCCCAGCCCTTCCCGCACGGCGGTGGCGAGCAGCATCGCCCGCAGGCCGGTGCGGAAGTCGGGGTCCACCTCGACCGCCGGTGGATCGACGCTGAGCCGCTGACCCACCGCGACGAGTGGGGCGAGCTGGCCGTCCACCCGGGACCGGACGTGGTGCCGCCGGCCGCCGTTGGCCTCGTCGAGAAGCTGCGCGAAGCGCTCCGCGCGCCGGCGGGAGAAGAGGATGTTGTCCACCGCAGGCACCTCCTCTCGCTGGTCACGGCCGGTCGGCCGCCGTCGTTGCCAGCGACCGGGCGGCAGTGTGACACCACGGAGGTGAGGCCCCGTCCGGCATGCCGGTCGGACCTCGGTGACCCGGGCCTGCCGGGGCAACCACCGGTCGCACCCGGAGAAACGCCGCGGACCGGGCACGGGTTACGGGCCTGGCGGGGCGGAAATCACAGAAAGTGATGGTTGTCACCAGGCGGGACCGACTGAGCTGCCCGGACGTCGATCGACGCCCATCGGTCCCGCGGAAAAGAACTACGGCTGGAAGCCGTCGGGCAGGAGTCGGGCCAGCGCGCGGACCGCCCGGTACTGGAGGGCCTTGATGGCGCCCTCGTTCTTGCCCATCGCCCGGGCCGTCTCGGCGACCGAGAAGCCCTGGAGGAACCGGAGCACGATGCACTCCTGCTGCTCCGGGTTGAGCTGCTTCACGGCGGTGAGCAGGGCGACGTTGGTGATGTGCTCAACCACCGCGGCTTCCGGGCTGCCCTCCGGGCCCCGGTCCTCCCGGTCGGCGTCGAGCACGTCGCCGGTGGTGACCTCCAGCCGGTACCGGCCGGACTTGAAGTGGTCCGCGACCAGGTTGCGGGCGATGGTCACCAGCCAGGCGCCGAGGTCGCGGCCCTGCCAGGTGAAGCTGCTGATCCGCTTGAGAGCGCGGAGGAAGGTGTCCGAGGTGAGGTCCTCGGCGAGCTGCCGGTTGCCGACCCGGAAGTAGACGAACCGGAACACGGTGTCCACGTACCGGTCGTAGATGAGGCCGAACGCCTCGGACTCGCCGGCCTGGGCCCGCTCGATCAGCGTCCAGACCTCGGTGGCCGGGTCGGACGGATCCGGTCGGCTCGGAAAGCCGGTCGGGGTGGTGGTGGCCGGCACCGCCGGGATCACCGCCGTCTCGCCCGCGGACGGGTCGGTGGTCGCCGCCGGCGTGTCGCTGACCCGTCGGCCCTGGGCCGGCATGGTCGGTCGGGCCGGTACGGCGACCCGGCCCCCGGCCGGCTTCGAGTTCCCGCCGGGCACCGCTGGTCGCGGTGGCGGCTCGTTGTGGTGTGGCCTGTTGCGTATCCGCTGCGCTGTGCCGTCGCCCCGCACGGCGGCGCTGTGTGGTTCATCCAGCGGGGCGCGGGCCGCCGGCCGCTCGTTGACCTGGGCACGAGTCGTCTGACCGGTCAGGCCGACCGGGCGTTCCGCGTAACCGAAGGTGGTCACCGCGTCGCCCCCGTCCCGTCGGTCGCCGGGCGGGCCGGTCTGCGGGTCGTCGGTGCGGACCGACCGGGCTTCCGGTCGGGCAGGACGGTTCCGGGGTGTGCCGACGGGCGGCAGTTCCCCTTGAGGTGCTGGTCCAATGCGCTCACAGGCACGGGGGCCTCCTCGGGCTGAGGGGTGTCGACTCACGGCAAATGGGGTGAGCCGACCCGAGTGATGATAGGGCCAACGTCACCCGCGCGTGGCAAGTCCGTTACACAGGGCGGAAGTATTTCCCGCTCCATCGCACCGTCGGCGGACCGGTTGTCCGTCGTGTGCGTTTGACTTTGGAGCGGCGTGGCGCTCCAGGGTGGATCTCCTGGTCGAGGGCGGATTGCCCGTTCGGATGACCCGTCCCGCCGGGTGGTCGTGTGCGCCCGGCCGAACCGCCGACGGATGGCGTCAGCCGTCCCATCGACGGGACCTGATCGGACCGCCGGTGGCACAGAGATCAGTCCCGTGGGCGGGACTGTCGCGGCGCCGCGGTCCGGCCGCCGGGCGTGGCCTGGCGGCGCCCGCTGTGCCAGACTCGATCACCGTGCAGGACGCATCGGCAAACCCCGCGCCGAACCTCGCCGACCGGGTCCACCGGGCGGCCCTCGACCACGGCGACCGGGCCGCGCTGCACTGGCGTGACCGGACACTCAGCTGGTCCGAACTGGACGCCGCAGTGGACTCCACCGCGCACGCGCTGACCGCCACCGCGCCGCCCACCGACCCGGGCGGTACGCCGCCACGCGTCGCGATCGCGCTGCCCAACACCCTCGACTTCGTGGTCAGCTGGCTCGCCGCCCTGCGCGCCGGGCTGGTCGCGGTGCCGGTCAACCCCGGCTTCACCGCCCCGGAGCTGCGGCACGTGCTGGCCGACTCCGGCGCGTCGGTGCTGATCGGCACCGAGCGGATCCGGAGCCTGCTCGCCGAGGTGGCCGTCGATCTGCCCGCGCTCACCGCCGTGCACGGCACGCCGCCGCGGTCGGTCGACGACGCACCGGAGCCGCCCACACGCCCGCGTCGGGGCGGTGCCGACCTGGCCGTGCTGCTCTACACCTCCGGGACCGAGGGCCGGCCCAAGGGCGCGATGCTCTCGCACCACGCGCTGCTGGCCAACCACGAGCAGGTCGGCCGGATCGAGCCGCCGGTGGTCGGTCCGGAGGACACCGTGCTCCTGGCCCTGCCGCTGTTCCACGCGTACGGGCTCAACTCGGGGCTCGGCGCGGTCGTCCACCATGGCGCGACCGGCGTGCTGCTCGACGAGCCGGGGCCCACGGCGGGGCTCGACGAGATCGCCCGGCACCGGGTCAGCGTGCTGGTCGGCGTACCGTCGATGTTCCTGGCCTGGGCCGGCGTGGCGGAGGTCCGCGCGGCGACCGCCTCCGTCCGGGTGGCGGTCTGCGCCGCGGCGCCGCTGGAGCCGGCGGTCGCGGCGCGCTTCACCGAGGCCACCGGTCATCCGGTGCACATCGGGTACGGCCTCACCGAGACCGCGCCGGTGCTCACCTCGACCCTGGTCGGCGGGGTGGCCAAGGCCGGCTCGATCGGTCGGCCGCTGCCCGGCGTCCGGTTGCGCCTGGTCGGCGCCGACGGCGCGGACCTCTGGCGCGACGGCCTGGCCACCCCCGACGAGGACCCGGACGAGATGGACATCTCCGACGCGGCGCCGGGCACCGACCCGGGGCAGATCGTCGTGCGCGGCCCCAACGTCTTCACCGGCTACTGGCCGGACGGCCGGGACGGGCCGGACGCCGACGGCTGGTGGGGGACCGGCGACGTCGCGTACGCCGACGAGGACGGCGACCTCTTCCTGGTCGACCGGCTCGGCGAGCTGATCCTCGTCAACGGGTTCAACGTCTATCCGCACGAGGTCGAGCTGGTGCTCGCCGGGCACCCCGGGGTGGCCGAGTCGGCCGTACTGGGTGTGCCGCATCCCCGGACCGGCGAGACTGTCCGGGCGTACGTGGTGCCGGCACCGGGGCGGCAGGTGACCAGCGAGGAGCTGCTCGCCCACTGCGCGCGGAACCTGGCCCGGTTCAAGTGCCCGACCGGGGTCGAGTTCGTCGACGCCCTGCCGCACTCGGCGATCGGCAAGGTACGCAAGACCCAGCTCCGGTCGGCGACGCCGGCCGACCCGCCGGCGAGCGCCGACACCCGCACGGAGGTAACCGATGTCCACTGACGCCCGGCTCGCCCTGGTCACCCGCCCCGGCTGCCACCTGTGCGACGACGCCAAGGCGGCGCTCGACCGGGTGGTGGCGGTCACCGGGGACAAGTGGGTCGAGTGGGACGTCACCGGCGACGAGGGGCTGGAGCGGGAGTACGGGGACCGGCTGCCGGTGGTGATGCTCGACGGCAAGGAGCACGGCTACTGGCGGGTGGAGGAGGAACGGCTGCTGCGGGACCTGACCACGCCGCAGCTCTGAGCGGTGCCTATGGTGCTCTGATGACCCCTGCACGCCCCCACCTCGTATGGGACTGGAACGGCACCCTGCTCAACGACCTCAGCCTGGTGGTCGCGGCCACCAACGCGGCGTTCGCCAGCGTGGGCGGGCCGGTGGTCACCTCCGACGAGCACCGGGTGCGGTTCCGCCGGCCGATCGCCGAGTACTACGCCGAGGTGCTCGGTCAGGCCGTGGACGACGACGAGTTCGGCCGGCTGGACCGGATCTTCCACGACGCGTACCGCAGCGGGTTGACCACCTGCGAGCTGGCCGCTGACGCGCGGACCGCGATGGCCACCTGGCCGGGCAACCAGAGCCTGCTCTCCATGTGGTTCCACGAGGAGCTGGTGCCGACCGTGCACACCTACGGGCTGACCGGCCACTTCACCCGGGTGGACGGGCTGCGTGCCACGGTCGGCGGCGGCCGCAAGGCGGAGTCGCTCGAACGGCACCTCGCCGAGCTGGGCGTGGACGGCGCGTCGGTGGTGCTGATCGGCGACTCCATCGACGACGCCGACGCGGCGCTCGCGGTGGGTGGCCGGGCGGTGCTCTACACCGGCGGCTTCACCGACCCGGCCCGGCTGCGTGCCTCCGGTCACCCGGTCGCCGACACCCTCACCGACGCCGTGACCCTGGCCCGGGAGGTCAGTTCCGCAGGTAGGTGAGGACGGCCAGCACCCGCCGGTGCTGCTCGGTGTCCGGTGGCAGGGTGAGCTTGGTGAAGATGTTGCGCACGTGCTTCTCCACCGCGCCGTCGCTGACCACCAGGGCGCGGGCGATGGCGGTGTTCGAGCGCCCCTCGGCCATCAGAGCGAGCACCTCGCGCTCGCGCGGGGTCAGCTCGCGCAGCGGGTCGTCCCGGCGGCGTCGGGCGAAGAGCTGACCGACCACCTCCGGGTCGAGCACGGTGCCGCCGGCCGCCACCCGGCGCAGCGCGTCGAGGAACTCGTCGATCGCCGCCACCCGGTCCTTGAGCAGGTAGCCGATACCGCCACCCGCGCCACCGGTTGTGGCGAGCAGGTCGTCGGCGTACGAGACCTCGACGTACTGGGACAACACCAGGATCGGGGTACGCGGCACCAGCCGGCGGGCCTCCACCGCCGCGCGCAGCCCCTCGTCGGTGTGCGACGGGGGCATCCGAACGTCGACGATCGACACGTCCGGCCGGTGCTCCACCACCGCCTCGACCAGCGCGTCGCCGTCCCCGACGGCGGCCACCACCTGGTGTCCGCTCTCGGTCAGCAGCCGCACCAGCCCCTCGCGGAGCAGGACGGCGTCGTCGGCGATCACGATGCGCATGGCTGTGTTGTCTACCACGTCCGGCCCGCCGGGAGGGCTCGACGCGGTGTCCGCCAACTCACAGCGGAAGCTCCGCGCGGATCTCGGTGGGCCCGCCGGTCGGGCTGACGACGGCCAGTTCGCCGCCGGCGGCCCGCACCCGGTCGGCGATGCCGACCAGGCCGTGCCCCTTGGCCAGGTGCGCACCGCCCTGCCCGTCATCGCCCACCCGGACCAGGAGACGGCTGCCCTGCCGGGTCAGTGCGACGGTGGCTTCGGTGGCCCGGCTGTGTTTGGCGACGTTGGTCAACGCCTCGGCCACCATGAAGTACGCGGTGTTCTCCACCGCCGGGTCGAGTCGCCCGCCCGGCGTGCCGAGCTGCGGGTCCACCTGAAGCTCGATGGGGATCAGCCCCCGGCCGGCGAGCGCGGCCAGGGCGCTGGGCAGGCCCCGGTCGACCAGGATCGGTGGGGCGATGCCCCGGGACAGCGCCCGCAGCTCGGCCAATGTGTCCCGGGTCTGGGTGACCGCCTCGTCGATGGTCCGGCCGGCCGCCTCCGGGTCGGAGGCGAGCTGCTGCCGGGCCCGGCTGAGGTCCATCGCAAGCCGGACCAGGCGCTGCTGGGGGCCGTCGTGAATGTCGCGTTCCAGCCGGCGCAGCGCGGACGCCTCGGCGGAGACGGCGGCGCGCTTCTGCTCCTCCAGCACGGTGATCCGGTCCCGCATCTCGGCCACCCCGGTCAGCATGGCCCGGGCGAAGCTCGCCTGGAGCAGCGCGCAGCCCCGGATCACGATCGGCAGGGTGATCAGGAAGAACACCCCGATCGCGGTGGTCAGCCCGATCCGCGCGGTGGTCGAGTCGCCGAGGCCGAGCAGTTGGGCGAGGTCGCCCTCGCCGTCGCCGCGCGGCAGCGTCCAGTCGTACGCCCAGTAGAGCGAGCCGGTGACCGCGGCGGCCCACCAGGCCAGCGCCACCACGAACGTGACAACCGACACGATCAGACGCAGCACGCCGTGTGCCACGTCGAGCCAGGACTGGGCGTCCCGCATCGGCACGAAGATCCGCCGCCAGGCGTTCGCTCCCGCCTCCGGCAGCCGGTAGTGCGGCCGGATCCGGGGCTGACGGAGTACCGCCGGCAGCCGCAGCCGCTCGATGTCGGCGAGCCCGCGGGCGGCGTACAGGGTGCCGCTGATGATCGGCAGGCCGATCACCGTGACCACCAGCCCGACGCCGACCACGAGGCCCACCACGAGGACGACGAAGCTGGTCAGGGCCAGGGGCAGGCCGAGCAGCACGTACCCGGAGTCGACGAAGAGCTGGCGGGGGATGCTCGGTGCCAGCGTCGGCTGGTCGCTGGTGGCGGCAACGGCGGTCATGCCCAAAGGCTAGGCAGCCCGGGTCCGCCACCCCATCCCGAAGCCCTGCCTCTCCTCCGTAGTGCTGTCCCTACCTGTCCCGGCACGCCTGTCCGACCTGGGCGCGGGATTGGTCAGAGAAGTCGGGAATGAGCAATAATTACGCGGGCGGTGCGGGCGGACGCCGCTGGATCGATCTTGCAGAACGGAGGCGCTGGTGGGGTCGCGCCGCGCAGCGACAAGATCGCGATTTGTGCACGTCTTCACAAGCGCCTACTCTCTAGTTCCGACGCGCCCTGCTAGCACAGCCGGCAATCTCGGTCGCCAGCGGGAGTCCATAAGCGGCCGACCAGCGGAGTTGGCCGAGGATCGCACCGCACGGAGTCTCATGAGTCAGCATCGTCACCCAGGCGCGCCCGGCCGCGCCGGTGCCGTACCCGCGCTCCCGGACCTGCCCGAGGCGACCGTCGCGCGACTCCCGGAATACCTGCGTGCGCTGCACAACCTCGCCGACGTCGGCCACGAGACGGTCTCCAGCGAGGGCCTGTCCGCCGCCGCCGGCGTCAACTCTGCCAAGCTCCGCAAGGACCTCTCCCACCTCGGCTCGTACGGCACCCGGGGCGTCGGCTACGACGTCGCGCTGCTGATCGAGCAGATCGAGTACGTGCTCGGGCTCACCCAGCGCAGGGCGGTCGCCCTGGTCGGCGTGGGTAATCTCGGTCACGCTCTGGCCGGTTACGACGGTTTCGCGAGCCGGGGCTTCCGGATCGCCGCACTGCTCGACGCCGACCCCTCCCGGGTCGGCGAAGAGATCAACGGCCTGGTGGTCCGGCATGTCGACGAGCTTCCGGCGATCGCCGCGGAGGAGTCCATCGCGATCGGCGTGATCGCCACCCCGGCCGCCGCCGCCCAGCGGGTCGCCGACCAGCTGGTCGCGGTCGGCGTGACGAGCATCCTCAACTTCGCGCCGTGCGTACTCTCGGTTCCGGAGGGGGTTGACGTGCGCAAGGTCGACCTCGCCATCGAGCTGCAGATTCTGTCCTTCCACGAGCACCGCAAGGCGTCACTGACCGCGCTTCCCGCCACCGGCGGGTCCGCTCTCACCGCCCTGCCGGGTGGGCTCGCGGCCACCGACACCCAGGAGGCGATCGGCACGTGAAACTGCTCGTCGTCGGCGCGTCCTACCGGACCGCCCCGGTCGCCACGCTGGAGCAGCTGGCCGTGCCCCCCGCCGACCTCACCCGCACCCTGGACCGCCTGGTCGCCCAGCCGTACGTGGCCGAGGCGGTACTCGTCTCCACCTGCAACCGGGTGGAGGTCTACGCCGCCGTGTCCGGTTTCCACGGCGGGCTCGGCGACGTCTGCGCCGTCCTGGCCGAGCAGGCCGGCAGCTCGCCGGCGGCGCTCGCCAGCCACCTGTACGTGCACTACGACGCCGCCGCCGTGGACCACGTCTTCCGGGTCGCCACCGGGCTGGACTCGATGGTGGTCGGCGAGGCGCAGATCCTCGGGCAGTTGCGCGACGCGTACCACTGGGCCACCGGCGCGGACTCGGCCGGCCGCCTGCTGCACGAGCTGATGCAGCAGGCACTGCGGGTCGGCAAGCGGGCCCACGCCGAGACTGGCATCGACCGGGCCGGCCAGAGCGTGGTCACCGCCGCGCTGGAGCTGGCCGCCGGGCACCTCGACGGTGCCCTCGCCGGTCACCCGGCCCTGGTTGTCGGGGCCGGCGCGATGGGCTCGCTCGGGGTGGCCACGCTGTCCCGGCTGGGCGCCGGGCCGCTCACCGTCACCAACCGGGGCGCCGACCGGGCCGCGCGGCTCGCCGAGTCGTACGGGGCGAACGCCGTGCCGATGGCCGAGCTGGCCGAGACGCTCTCCACAGTGGACATCGTAGTGGCCGCCACCGCCTCCACCGAACCGGTCCTCAACCGGACGGTGGTCGGCGCGGCGCTGGCCGAGCGGGACCCGGCCCGGGGCCCACTGGTCCTGCTCGACCTGGCCGTCCCGCGCGACGTCGAGGAGGGCGTCGTCGACCTCCCCGGCGTCGAGGTGATCGACATCGACCGGATGGCGGCGCTGCTCGCCGACGGTCCGGCCGCCGCGGACGCCGCCGCCGTCGAGCGGATCGTGCTCGGCGAGGTGGAGAGCTTCCTGTCCTGGCTGCGCGGCGCCGACGTGGCGCCCACCGTGGCCGCGCTGCGCGGCCGGGCCGACGACGTGGTCACCGCCGAGCTGCGCCGGCTGGCCCAGCGCCGCCCCGACCTCGGTGACGACCTGCGGGCCGAGGTGGCCCGCACGGTGCACCGCGTGGTGCAGCGGCTGCTGCACCAGCCCACCGTCAAGGTCCGCCAGTTGGCCGCGGAGCCCGGCGGCGACCAGTACGCAGCCCTGCTGCGCGAGCTGTTCGACCTCCAGGTGCCGCAGACCTCGCCGGTGGACACCGTTCCCGACGTGGTGGCACCCGACCTCGGCGCGGCGTTCAGCGCCATCGACCCGGTGCTCGGCGCGGACGCCACCGACCCGACCCCGCCCACCGGAGGTGCGCGATGACCACCCCCCTACGCCTCGGCACCCGGGGCAGCGCCCTGGCCATGGCCCAGTCCGGTCAGGTCGCCGAGGCGTTGACCGCCGCCACCGGCCGCCCGGTGGAGCTGGTCGAGGTGATCACCGCCGGCGACCGCTCCAGCGCGCCGGTGCACCGGCTCGGCGTCGGGGTGTTCGTCTCCGCGCTGCGCGACGCGCTGGCCGCCCGGACCATCGACTTCGCGGTGCACTCCTACAAGGATCTGCCCACGGCCGCCGCCGGCGGGCTGCACATCGCCGCGGTGCCGGCCCGGCAGGACCCACGCGACGCGTTGATCGCCCGGGACGCCCGGACGCTCACCGAGCTGCCGCCCGGGGCCACCGTGGGCACCGGCGCGCTGCGCCGGATCGCCCAGCTGCACGCGCTCGGCCTGCAGCTGGAGGTCACCCCGATCCGGGGCAACGTGGACACCCGCCTGGCGCGGGTGCTCGGCCCCGAGGCCGACCTCGACGCCGTCGTGCTGGCCCGGGCCGGGCTGGCCCGACTCGGCCGGGCCGACGTGATCACCGAGACGCTGGACCCGATGCTGATGCTGCCCGCGCCCGCCCAGGGTGCGCTGGCCGTGGAGTGCCGGGTCGACGACCAGGACCTGGTCGAGCTGCTCGCCGTGCTCGACCACGCACCGTCGCACGCCGCCGTCACCGCGGAGCGCGCGTTGCTGGCCACCCTGGAGGCCGGGTGCAGCGCACCCGTCGCCGCCTATGCGGAACTCGCCGAAGGTGACGCCGGCGATGAGATCTACCTGCGCGGGGCGGTGATCAGCCCGGACGGCACTCGTGACCTCCGGCTGTCCCGCACCGGAACGCCCGCCGACGCGGCGGAGATCGGTAAGGCACTCGCCGCCGAACTCCTCGACCTCGGCGCCGACTCGATCCTCGGCCAGGAAGGAAACACCGGCTCGGGGACCCAGCAATTTGGGAGCACAGAATGACCCGCACCCGTAAGCCCGTCGGCCGTATCGCGTTCGTCGGGGCTGGCCCCGGCGACCCGGGCCTGCTGACCCGTCGGGCGCACGACGCCCTGGTCGACGCCGACCAGGTGATCTACGACCGGGGAGTCCCGGAGTCGTTGCTCGCCGTCGTACGCGCCGAGGCCAGGGACGACGCCGAATTCACCCCGGCCGAAGGCGCGCCGGGGGACGTGGCGAAGGTGCTGATCTCCGCGGCCCGGTCCGGGCTGAACGCGGTGCACCTGGTCGCCGGCGACCCGTTCGGCCACGACTCGGTGGTCAAGGAGGTGCAGGCGGTGGCCCGCACCGCCGCTCACTTCGAGGTGGTGCCCGGGGTCGGTCAGGCCGAGGGCGTGGCCACCTACGCGGGGGTCCCGTTGCCGGGTGTGCGTACCGCCGCCGACGTCGAGGACGTCAGCGCTCTGGACTTCGAGGCGCTGGCCGCAGCCGTCGGCCGGGGCTCGCTCGCCGTCGCGGTGGACGCCGGTGACCTCGCCGCCGTCCGGGACGGGCTGCTGGCCGCCGGGGTCGACGGCACCACCGGCGTCGGGGTGACCGGCGACGGCACCGGCGAGACCCAGTACACGACCACGTCGACCGTCGACAGCTTCGTGGCCGCCGCGCTCGGCTTCACCGGCCGGGTGGTGCTCACCGTCGGCGCCGCTGTGGGCCAGCGGGACAAGCTGAGCTGGTGGGAGAACCGCCCGCTGTACGGCTGGAAGGTGCTGGTGCCGCGGACCAAGGAGCAGGCCGGCGTGATGAGCGCCCGGCTGCGCGCGTACGGGGCGATCCCGTGCGAGGTGCCGACCATTGCGGTCGAGCCGCCGCGTACCCCGGCGCAGATGGAGCGGGCGGTCAAGGGCCTGGTCGACGGCCGGTACGCCTGGGTCATCTTCACCTCGGTGAACGCGGTCCGCGCGGTCTGGGAGAAGTTCGCCGAGCACGGCCTGGACGCCCGGCACTTCGGTGGCGTCAAGATTGCCTGCATCGGTGAGGCGACGGCGGACGCGGTCCGCGCGTTCGGCATCCAGCCGGAGTTGATCCCCGCCGGGGAACAGTCCTCCGACGGGCTGCTGGCCGAGTTCTCGCCGCACGACGAGATCCTCGACCCGGTGGGCCGGGTGCTGCTGCCGCGCGCCGACATCGCCACCGAGACGCTTGCCGCCGGGCTCACCGAGCGTGGCTGGGAGGTCGACGACGTGACCGCGTACCGGACGGTCCGGGCCGCGCCGCCGCCCGCCGAGATCCGGGACGCGATCAAGTCGGGCGGGTTCGACGCGGTGCTCTTCACCTCGTCCTCCACCGTGCGGAACCTGGTCGGCATCGCGGGGAAGCCGCACGCGCGTACCGTTGTTGCCGTCATCGGGCCCAAGACGGCGGAGACCGCGACGGAGTTCGGCCTGCGGGTCGACGTCCAGCCGCCGCACGCCTCGGTGCCCGACCTGGTGGAGGCGCTCGCCGCCTACGCCGTCGAGCTGCGCGAGAAGCTCGCCGCCATGCCGGCGAAGCAGCGTCGCGGCTCGAAGGTGCAGGGGCCGACCGCCCTGCGCTTCCGGTAGTCGTCTTCAGGAGGGGCTCCCATGTCGTACCCCGAGATCCGGCCCCGCCGGCTGCGCCGCACCCCGGCGATCCGCCGGCTGGTCTCCGAGACGCGGGTCGACCCGGCCGAGCTGGTCGTGCCGATGTTCGTCAAGGAGGGGCTGACCGAGCCCCGCGCCATCGCGTCGCTCCCGGGGGTGCTCCAGCACTCCCGGGACTCGCTGCGCAAGGCGGCGGTCGAGGCGGTCCAGGCCGGTGTCGGCGGGATCATGCTCTTCGGTGTGCCGGAGCATCGTGACCCGACCGGGTCCGGTGGCATCGACCCGGACGGCATCCTGAACGTCGCCATCCGCGACGTGGTGGCCGAGGTCGGCGACGCCACGGTGGTGATGAGCGACCTGTGCCTGGACGAGTTCACCTCGCACGGGCACTGCGGCCTGCTCACCCCGGGCGGCGAGGTGGACAACGACGCGACCCTGGAGGCGTACGCCGAGATGGCGGTGGCCCAGGCCGCCGCCGGGGTCCACATGGTCGGGCCGTCCGGGATGATGGACGGCCAGGTCGGCGTCGTGCGCCGGGCGCTCGACGCCGCCGGGCACCAGGACGTGACCGTGCTGGCGTACGCCGTGAAGTACGCCTCGGCCTTCTACGGCCCGTTCCGGGACGCGGTGGAGTCGGCGCTGGAGGGCGACCGGCGCTCCTACCAGCAGGACCCGGCCAACCTGCGCGAGTCGCTGCGCGAGGTGGCGCTGGACGTCGCCGAGGGCGCCGACCTGGTGATGGTCAAGCCGGCGCTGCCCTACCTCGACGTGGTGTCGGCGGTGCGGGCCGCGGTGGACGTTCCGGTCGCCGCCTACCAGGTCTCCGGTGAGTACGCGATGGTCGAGGCGGCCGCCGCGAACGGCTGGATCGACCGCGAGCGGGTGATGCTGGAGACGCTCACCTCGATCAAGCGGGCCGGCGCGCAGATCATCCTCACCTACTGGGCTGTCGAGGCCGCCGGACTGCTCCGCGAGCGCTACTGAGCGGCCGGTAGCGGGCCTCTCGCGCGCCCCCATCGCGCCCCCCCGACCCCCCTTTGCTCTGCTTCAACGGGCGCAACACTTTTCGGGTCCGGCTGTTGCGTCCGTTGAAGCAGAGCAAAGGGCGCCAACCACGCCCTCGCCCCCGCCTCCGCCCCCGCCTCCGCCCCCGCCTCCGCCTCCGCCTCGGCCCCCGCCCCCGCCGGGTGTCCACAGGTTTATCCACAGGGATTGAGCTCGGGTGGCACTACCGGGGACGGTGGCCGAATGGCGTCGGCACTCGATCCTCCTTCTCCCACCGGTCCCACCGTCGGTCAATTTCCCATTGCCGGTCTGGTTCGCCGGGCACGTCGGATCGTCCGGCTGAGCCAGCACCAGATGGCTCGCTTCGCCAAAGTTTCGCCCTCGACGGTGGGGCGGGTCGAAGCGGGCAGCCTGACCCCCAGCCTGGCCGTGCTGGAGCGCCTCCTCGCAGCGGCCGGGCTCTACATCGCCGTGGTCGACCAGAACGGCCGGGTGATTCTGCCGATGGCCGACCGGGAGGACATTCACGACGGCGCCGGTCGCCGCTACCCCTCACATCTGGACACCATCCTCGACCCGGAGCCGGGGGAGTGGTGGGCGGACATCTACGGGCTGGCCCGGCCGCCGGAGACCTATCACCGCTCCTCGGCGGATCGGGAGGCGCGGCGACGACGCAGCCAGTGGGAGGTACGGGTCGCGCAACACCGTCATCTGCCACCCCCGCCGGCCATCCACGACTACTACTGACCGCTGACGCCGGGAACGAGCGAGCGGGCCGTCGTCCGGCGCAAACCTGGACGACGGCCCGCTCGGACCAGCGAACGAGCAGAAACGGGTCAGTCGTCGTTCGTGATGGTGCCGGTCGCCGCCGGGTCGGCCAGCCGCAGGCCGGGCACGCCGGCCACCAGCAGCGTGAGCCTCTCGTCCGCCTCCCGCTTCCGGTCACCGCGCACGGTCACCGGCAAGGCCAGCGAGGTCTGCCCAGCGGCCAGGGTCCGGCAGCCGACGTACGGGTCGAAGTCCGAACCGGCCTGCGCCGTGCCGCCGAGGGTGGCGGCGCAGAGCAGCACCGGCTGGGACAACGGCCGGGACACGGTGGCGGTGAAGGTGAGCTGCCGGGTGCCCTTGTCGCCCTCGACCACCGTTGTGTCGGCGACGGTCAGCGACGCCCGGGAGCGGAACCGGGCCACCTGCGGGTCGTGGTCGCTGGAGCCCCGCGACCCGTCGCCGCTGAACTCCGCGGGCCAGTCCGCGTTGACGTGCGCTGCCCGCACCTGCACCAGGTCACCGTAGAGCGCGTCGTTGACGAACAGGTGGTCGAGCGTCTGCGCCTGCCCCTCGAAGCTGTACGAGTACGCGGCCGACGGGGTGTCCGCGACCAGGTTGTCCCACAGGTTGTGCAGGCCCGCCTCGTAGAGCGGGGCGAGCTGGTCCGACGGGGTAGGCTGGCTGCCCGTCGCGATGGGATCATCCGGGCGGGGGAAGACGTTCAGGTCCCCGCCGTAGACCACCCGGGCGTTCTGGTCGGCGGCCTCGATCGCGGTCACGATCGCCGCGCCGTACGCCGCCTGCTCCCGACGCTGCCCGACCCGGCTGTCCGGGCCGGAGGAGAAGTGGTTGCTGAGCGCGTACAGGGTGAACCGCTCCGCCGAGCCCGGCGTCGCGGCCACGCTGAACCTGCCCAACTGGGGAGCCCGGGTGAAGACGTTGTTCCCGTCCCGGCCCGTCGAGGTGTCCACGTCGGCCGGCAGCACCGCGTTGAGCGCCTTCGGGTTCTGCACGTCGGCGTTGGCCGGCAGCCCCGGGGCGCGGTACTGGACGGTCGGCGCCGAACCCAGCAGCGGGTCGGTCGCCGTCGCGGCAGCCAACGACAGCCGGTCGGTGCGGTACAGGAAGGCGGCCGTGATGCCGCGGGCGTCCGCGCCGGTCCGGTCGTAGGCAGCGGCGTACGCCGGACCGCCGGCCGCCGCCACCGCGAGCGCCAGCTCCTGGATGGTGTCCGGGGCGCCGTCGGCGTTGTTCGTGTCGCCGCAGGCCAGCGCGGCCCCGGACACCGTGCAGATGTCCTGGTCCTCGGCCTCCTGCACCAGGATCAGGTCCGGCGCGTGCAGGTCCTTGACGATCTGGTCGGCGAGCGCGGTGAGGTGCTCGCGGTAGTCCGCCTCACCGCTCGGCACGTAGTCGAACGGCGGGTTGACGCCCGGGCAGCCGGCGTTGCCGGTGAAGTCGCAGCCGTCGAACGGGTCGTCCCGGTGGTCGTAAAGGTTCTCCACGTTGTAGGTGGCGACCGCCACCTCCTGCGACCGGTCGGCCGGCTTCGGCGGGTTGTTCTTCGACGGGTCGGCCCCGGCGTCGAACTCCGCCCGCTCGACCTGGACGCCGTACTTCTCGAACGAGTAGTAGACCCCGCCCACCGCGTCCGCGCGCAGCGTGTCGAAGGTGTGCGCCGGCGGGAGCAGCGCGGTGCTGACCCCGGCGGTGGCCTTCACGCCCATGCTGCCGAGCAGCACCCGCTGGCCGTTGCCGTCGTCGAAGCGACGGGTCGGGTCGTTGTCCAGCGGGTGGGAGTCCCGGAACACCCGCCGGGCGTACGGGTCGGCGCGGTCCAACAGTGGGTCGTCCCGGTCGACCACCCACAGCTCCGCGTCGGCGGTGGAGGAGAAGACGTCCCGACCGCTCACCGCGCCGCTGCCCGCGCGTACCCGCAGCCGGGCGCCCTCGTGCCGCTCCCAGAAGCGCTGCGCGTCGGTCAGCTCAGCTGGCGGGGCCGCGTCCGTCACCGCGACCGCCGTGGCCACGTCCAGGCCGGTGGCGATCCGGCGGACCAGCGAGGCACCGGAGAGCTGAGTGAAGTTGAAATACTCGGACACCCGGGCCCGGAGCACCACCTCGTCGCCGACCGTCGGCACGTAGCCACCGATCAACGAGGTGAACGTGCCCATGAACACGAAGATGCCGTCGGAGCTGGTCGGGTCGCCGTCGGTGTCGCCGGTGCGGCTCTGCAGGAAGAACCCGTGCTGTTCCGCCCCGGCCGAGGTGCGGGCCAGGGTCAACTGGGTGATCACCCCACGTACGTCGTACAAAGTGCTGCTCGTGCCGTTGCCGCTCGCCGGTGCGAGCGGCGACCGGTCGGTCGGGCCGGACTCGGCGTCGGTGGTCGGGCCCTGCACCTCGCCGACGGTGAGCTCCCGGGTCACCTGCACGACCAGAGCGCAGCTGGCGGTGCCGCCGCCCGCGTCGGTCGCGGTCACCGTGACGGTGTACGCCCCGGCGGCGAGGTCGGCGCTCGCGCTGACCGTGGCGCGGGCGGTGCCACCCAGCCCTTCGGCCGGGGTCAGCGCGGTGCGGGTGATCGAGCCGGTGGCCGGGGTCGGGCTGACCGCGCTCACCGCCAGGTCGACGACGGTGTCATCGGGGTCGGTGGCGGTGACCTCACGGGTAGCCGCCGTGCCGGCAGCGGTGACCAGCGGCCCGCCGCAGGTCAGCGTGGCCGGCGCGTCGACCGGGCCACCACCGTCCACGGTGTGCGTGCCGAGCCCGTCGAAGGTGTCGACCGGGAAGCCGGCCCACTGCGCGGCGGGATCGAACGCGTCCGACGGGTCGGTGTCACCGGCGGTCACGGCGGGCAGCCGACGCAGGGTGTTGTCGGCCGTGCTGGTGACGCCGGTGCCCCACTCGGTGCCCGGGTCGACACCCACCTGGCCGATCGAGTCGAGCACCGTGGTGCCCCGGCGCAGCACGATCGCGTCGTCACCGTTGAACAGGCTCGCCCCGGTCGTCTGGTCGGCCTGGGCGAGGATGGCGGACCCGGCCGAGGCGCTGGCGAACACGAACGCGTCGCCAGCGGCCACCGTCCCGGTCAGCGCGATGTTGGTGGCCGTGGCGGAGCCGTTGAAGAAGAGCTGGAGCTGGTAGCCGCCGGTCGTGAGGTCGACGGCACCACCGGTGCCGTTGAACAGCTCGATCGCCTTGTTGTTCGACGAACCTTCGACGTACTCCGAGATGAACAGGTCGGTGGGTGCGGCGCTTGCCGCGGTGGGTGCGACGCCGAGGGCCGTGACGGTCACGGCGACGGTGGCGGTCGCGAGCGCGGCGATTGTGCGGCGCGGGCGCATAGGGCCTCCACGATGGGTGGATGGGAATCAACGCACGTTAAGGTGCGCGACTGTCCACCGTCCATCCCCCATTGGACAGTTTCGTGAATTCTTTCAGCGTGGCGGATCGATGCGGTGCACCAGCTCGGCGATGTCGACGCTGTATTCGCACCAGTCCCGGTCGGGCCGGTAACCCAGCTCCGCGTTGACCTTGAGCATCGCCTCGTTGGCCTGGGCGTTCCAGGTCTGCACCTCGGCCAGCTCCGGCTCGGCGGAGCGCAGCTCCCGCAGCATCCGGGCCTTGATCGCTCGATCGATGCCGTAGCCCCGGTGGTCCTGGGCGACGATCGTGTCGTACTGGTCGGCGCGGGTCGGGTGCTGGGCCGGCACCACCACCTCGGTCAGGCCGGCCACCTCGCCGCTCTGCTCGTGCCGAGCGAGCACGATGTACGGCTTCATGCCCCGCCGGTGGAGGGTGTCCAGGCTGTCCCGCAGCCGCTGCGGGTCGTAGGAGCTGGGGCGCAGCTCGCCGTCGTCGACGTCGCGCACCTCCGCCTTGGCCCGCGCGTACGCCTCGATCAGGTCGTCCGGCGGCCCGCCGGGGAAGAACTCCAGGTGGTAGCCCGCGCCGATGCCGGTGGCCATTCCGGCCAGCTCGGTCCAGTCGACCGTGGAGAGGTCGAGCACGCTGCGGGTCTCCACGTACTCCCGGGTGAAGCCGAGCGCCTCGTAGAAGCCCACCGCCGGCGTGTCGCCGACCACCTCGACCCCGATCGACCGGAAGCCCTCCTGGTAGACCCGGCGGGCAGCGCGCAGCACCAGGTCACGGCCGAGCCCGGCGCGCCGCACGGACGGGTGCACCAGCACTTCGAGCACGCCGATGTCGCCCAGGAGCAGCACGTGGACCTGCCCGAGCACCGCGCCCGGACCGCCGGGGTCGGTCGGATCGGCCTGGGCGATCCAGGAGAGCCGCCGCTCACCGGGCATCACCTCGGCGAGGTATTCCCGCAGGGAGTCCTCCCGCCACGGCGGGTCCTGCGGCAGATCGACCGCCAGAACCGCGTTCAGCGTGTCCAGCAGCGACGCGATCTCGGCGGACGACGCGGTCCTGGGGTCCCACTCGCGCACCATCACCTGTCTAGCTTGCCGCTAACAGCTGCCCGGGGGAAGTGTCCAGTTCTCCAATGTATGCGGACGATCACTTCACGTACGGCTGGCCCGTCCGTATCGGTTTGCGGTGTCGTAGACGTCCTGGGCGTACCGGCGCACGTCGTTGTACGACAGGATCGCGTTCCACCAGTCGGCGGCGATGCTCAGGTTGCGGTTGTTCTTGCACAGGTAGTTTCCCGCCGCCAGGGCCGCGTCGTCCAGATCGTGCGGGTCCTTGACGCCGTCGTTGTCGGCGTCGGCGCCGATCTCCTGCCAGGTGGTCGGGATGAACTGCATCGGCCCGATCGCGCGGTCGAACGAGGTGTCCTGGTCGAGGTTCCCACGATCGGTGTCGATGATCCGCATGCGCCCGTCCCGCCCGTCCAGCGGCAGGCCGATGATCTGCGGAAGCGCCTTGCCGTCCGGCCCCAACCGGGCGCCGTTGGCCGTGCCGTGCCCCGATTCGACCTGGCCGATCGCGGCCAGCGTGGTCCAGCTCAGCGCGCAGCTGCGGTTGGTCTGGGCGAGCACCAGCTCGGCGTAGCCGTACGCCTGCATCGCGGCCGGCGGGACACCGACCTTGGTGCCGACCTGCTGCGCCCAGCCGGCCAGGGCGTCCGAGGGCCGCCCACCGGTCACCGGCCCACCGGCCGGCCCGGTCGGCAGCGCGCCGGTCGGCAGTCCGCCGGTGGGAAGGGGCCCGGTCGGCAGCGGTCCGGTGGGAACTCCGGACGGCAGCACCGGGGGCGGTACGGCCGCGGCCGGCGTGTCGGAGGCGTCGACGGCGACCGGCCGGGGTGCGCGGATGGCCGCCGGGACGAGCAGCGCGCCCGCCGCGGCGGTCGCGGCCACTAGGGCGAGCAGGAAGACCCCGGGCAGGGTGAGCCGACCGCTGGGGCGGCGGGCCCAGGCGCGGGTCGCCCGGGCAGCGGTCGCCGCTGCCTGCCGTGGCGGCAGGCGAAGCGCGTGCGCGAACGGCACCCGTCGCCGCCGGCCCGGATCGATCTTCGGTGCGCTGGCCACGTCGTCCACACTGGCCGGCTTCGGGTCTGCCTCGGCGGCGGGCAGGGGTGTGGTCTTCGCATCGCCAGCCGGCGTCTCGGCGCCCGCCCCGGCCGGCGCGGTCACCGCGTCCGAGTCGACGGCCGGGGGTGCGGCGGTCAGGTCGTCAGCGGGTGCGTCGGCGTTCGTCCCTCCACCGGTGGCGTCGGTCTTCGTCCCTTGACCGGGTGCGTCGGCCTTCGTGCCTCCATCGGGGGCGTCGGTCTTCGGGGCTCCGGCCGTCGGGTTGGGCGCAGCGGGGGCCTTGCCACTCAGCCAGGGCCGGCGGGGGCGGGGCACGGCCCGTGGCACCGGATCCGGCGCGGCCCCCGATCCTTCGAGCGGCCCGTCCAGCGGCGCGGACGGTCGCAACGGTTGCACACGCGTTTTGTCCTCGCCGTCCACCACCCGTCGAGTATCACCCATACCCCGTTGGACGTCAGGTCCCCGTACCCTGGTTGCCATGCCCAGGTACGAGTTCCGCTGCCGCGCCTGCGGCGACACGTTCGAGGTCAACCGTCCAATGGCGTCGGCTGGCGCGCCCGCCACCTGCCCGCAGGGCCACACCGACACGGTCAAGCTGCTCTCCGCGGTCGCGGTCACCGGCCGGGGTGCGGGCGGCGGCGCCGCGGCCGCCACCGGGGGCGGCTGCTGCGGCGGTGCCTGCGGCTGCTGATCCAACCAATTCGCGGCCGTCTGGTCGGCCGCCCTTGCCGGGAACGGGTCCGAGTGGCACTTTGAGGCGGCACGTGCCCGGCCGTTCTCACGATGTGTGACCGCTCGGACTCAGGCAGCATGAACCCGACGTCACGGGCGGAGGTTCCACGCATGTCGCCACGGATCCAGCTCCCGAGCGGTTGGGTGACCTTCGTGTTCACCGACATCGAGGGCTCGACCCGGCTGGCCCAGCTGCTCGGCCCGGACTACCGCCCGGTGCTCGCCGAACACCGACGGCTGCTACGCCGGACGCTGGCCAGCACCGGTGGCGCCGAGCTGCTGACCGAGGGCGACTCGTTCTTCCTGGCCTTCGACGACGCCGCGGCGGCGTTGACCGCCTGCCTGACCGCCCAGCGCGCGCTGGCCAGCCACGACTGGCCCACGGAGGAAGCGGCGCCGCGGGTGCGGATGGGCCTGCACACCGGTTACGCCGAGCCGCGCGACGGGGAGTACGCCAGCCCCGAGGTGCACCGGGCGGCCCGGGTGGCCGCCGCCGCGCACGGCGGGCAGGTGCTCTGTTCGGCGTCCACCGCCCGCCGGGCGGAACCGCTGCCACCCGGTGCCACCCTGCTCGACCTGGGCCTGCACCGGCTGCGTGGCTTCGACGACCGGGAACGACTGTTCCAGCTGGTCGCGCCCGGGCTGGAACGGCAGTTCCCCCGGCCCCGCACGGCCGACGCGGTGGCGCACAACCTGCCGACCCAGGTGACCTCGTTCGTCGGCCGGCAGGCCGAGCGGGCCGAGCTGGGCCGGCTGGTCGAGGAGCACCGGCTGGTCACCGTGCTGGGCGCGGGTGGGGCGGGCAAGACCCGGCTCGCCGTGGAGCTGGCCAGCGGGGTGGTCGAGGCGTACCCGGACGGGGTCTGGTTCGTCGACGTCGCCGTGGTGACCGACCCGGGGTTGGTGGCGTTCGCCATCGCCGCGGTGCTCGGGCTGCGACCCGAGCCGGGCCGGCCGATACTGGACACCCTTGTCGAGTACGCGGCCGGCCGTCGGATGCTGGTCGTGCTGGACACCTGCGACACGCAGCCGGCCGCCTGCGCGGAAGTCATTTCCCGCCTGCTCTCCGGCGGGGGCGGTGTGCGGGTGCTGGCCACCAGCCGCGAGTCGTTCAGCCTGCCCGGCGAAGTGGTCTGGCGGATCCCGCCGCTCTCGGTCGATCCGAGCGCGGAGGGCGCGGAGAGCGACGCGGTGGCGCTGTTGCTGGACCGTACGGCGGCCGCACGCGGTGGGCGGCAGCCGGATCCGGCCGAGTCGGCCGATCTGGGCCGGGTGGTGCAGCGGCTGGACGGTCTGCCGCTGGCCATCGAGCTGGCCGCCGCCCGGTTGCGGGTGCTCTCCGTCGGTCAGCTCGCCGAGCGGCTGGACGACGTGCTCGGCACGCTGGACGCCGGCCGGGAGGACCCGGAGCCGCCGCCGGTGGAGCGGGGATGGTCGGGGAACCAGCAGGACACCGTGGACCTGGTGGCCGCGGCGGCCGGCGCGTCGCCGCCCACCCCGGCGAGCAGGGCGGTGCAGCGCTCGGCCACCAAGCGGCACCTGACCATGCAGGCCACCGTCACCTGGTCGTACCGCACGTTGGGGCCGCGGGCCGCCCGGCTGCTGCGCTGGCTGGCGGTCTTCGCCGGGCCGGTGGACCTGGCGACGGTGGAGTGGCTGCTGGGCGACGACCCGTTGGATCCGCTCTCGGTGCTGGTGGACAAGTCGATGGTGCTGGCCGAGCCGCGTGCCGCCGGCAGCACGTACCGGATGCTCGACCCGATCCGGGCGTACGCCGCGCGGCGGCTGGCCGAGGCGGGCGAGGAGCAGGCCGCCCGGGACCGGCACGTGGCCTGGTCGGCGCACGCGCTGGAGCGGGCACACCTGGGCCCGGACGGTCGGCCGGTGACGCTGTCGCTCTACGCCCTCGACCCGCTGGCCGGGGAGCTTCGGGCCGCGTTGCGCTGGTGCACCACCGGCGGCAGCGCGCGCGCCGGCCTCCGCCTGGCCGGCGGCCTGGACCAGTGGTGGCGTGAGCGTGGGCTGGCCCGGGAGGGGCGGCTCTGGCTGTTCCGGCTGTACGGGCGGATCGCCGAGACCGGAGAGCAGATCCCGGAGGCCGAGCTGGCGGCGGCGTACCACATGCACTCGCTGCACGCCGGCGGGGACGGCGAGTTCGCCGAGGAGCTGCGCTTCTCCCAGCGGGCGGAGGCGGCCGCCCGGCAGGCCGGTGACGCCGGTCTGCTGGCCCGGGTGCTCGCCGGGCGGGCCGCGCCGCTGGTCGACATGGGACAGTGCGTCGAGGCGGAGCGGGTGTGCCGGGAGGTCATCGACTGGGCGCACGGTCAGGACGTGGTCGGCGAGGCGTTGTTCGCGGTGTTCAGCCTGGCCGAGCTGCTGTGGCGGAGGGGCGCGCTGGAGGAGGCGGCGGATCTGCTGGGTGCGGTCCGTCCGGTGGAGGCGGCCCGGCCGGTGGAGCGGGGCCGGCGCTCGGTCGACATGCTGCTCGGTATGGTCGCGCTGGCCCGGGGCGACGTGATCGCGGCGCACGAGCACCTGCTGGTGGCGCTGCGCTCCCGGATGGGCCACGGCTACCACGGCCTGGCGTGCGAGACGCTGAACGCGATCGCGGTGCGCTGCGCGGCCGGCGGGGACCAGTTGACCGCCGCTCGGCTGTTCGGGGCGGCGCAGGCGACGCGGGCCAGCATGCGGTCCACGCCGGGCATCTACGGCGGCTACTGGGACGACCAGCAGGCGGAGCTGCGTGGGGTGCTGGGTGACGCGGCCTTCGACGACGCGTACGGAGAGGGCGCCGAGCTGGGGTTGGACGAGGCGGCGGCGCTGGCGCTCGACGTGGAGCATCCGGACCTGGCGGCGGATTCGACCCGGTTCAGCACCGGGCTGTCCCAGCCGGCGCCGCGTCGTCCCGCCGAACCCGACCGGTACCCGGCCACGCGGACCGAACGCGCCTGACCCCACCCTCCAGCGTTGTTGATCAAGAGGTTTGCGTCAGGAAGCGGGCTTCCGATGACCGAAACCTCTTGATCAACGCGGCCAGGAGGCGGGGTGGGGTGGGTGGGTTTAGCGGGCGGCGGCGCGGCGCTCGGCGTCGGCCTTCATCCGGGCGGCACGGTCGATGTCGGCCTGCTGCACGGCCGCCACCGAACCGAAGATGCTGACCGCCTGGTAGTAGGTCCAGGCCAGGCTGTAGCAGGCGGGCCGGACGACCGCGTTGTACGTGGCGCAGACCCGCTTGAGGTCCTCGTAGAAGGCGCTGTCCAGCCGGGACTTGTTGGCGGAGAACTGACCGACCGACTTGTAGTTGCGGTAGCCGAAGTCGTGTCGGTAGCAGCCCAGGTTGAAGGTGAACCCGAGCGGGTTGTCGGGGCTCGACGAGCAGTAGTCGGTGGACCAGTTGAAGTTGTACTCGGCCCAGGGTGCCCGGTTGACCCGGGCGTTGTTCCAGGAGTTGTAGCTGCTCGCGCTGGTCTGGGTCCAGCTGGAGAGCACCGAGAGTCGCTGTGCGGGGGTGACGGCGGCGGCGGGGGAGGCGACGGCGAGGGTGGCGAGCAGCGCGAGCGCGCCCGAGGCGAGCAGGGTGGCGAGACGTCGGGACACGGGTTACCTCCGCGGGGGTGAGCGGGCGGGGCGGTAAGTTACCGGCGGGTTACCGGATGTCGATCAGTGTCGATCAACTGATCAACTCATCGGTATGTGTCTCGCGAACTATTGGTGACATACGTTGAAACAGACGAATGCCCCGGGTGCTCGATGGCACCCGGGGCACTCGGCGAGGGCCGTACGGTCAGCGCAGAACGAAGGCCGGCGGGCTCGCCGGGCTCTCGTTGGCCGACCGGTCCAGCGCGGTCACCTGGTAGGTGTACCGCCGGCCGGGCTCGGCCGACGTGTCCACCCAGGACTGCGCCCCACCGGCCGTGGCGCGGACGGTGTCGACCAGGTGCGATGCGTCCGCGATGCCGCACCGACCGGGCAGCGTGGTGCCGTCGAACCGGTAGATCGCGTACGAGGTGGCAGTGCCGAACGGCCCGGCGCCGTCGGCGGGCTGACGCCAGGTCAGCCGCACTCCGTCGGCGTTCCGGGTGGCCTTGGTGACCACCGGGAAGAGCAGCGGCTTGGACGGCAGGTGCGGCATGGCCGGCACCAGCGCCGGGCGGGAGTAGTGCTCGGCGGCGTAGATGTCGGTGGCGCCGAGCCGGTTGGCCCGCACCTGTACGGCGGAGAAGTGCACGTTGCCCTGCACCTCCGGGTACGCCTGGTTGAGCGTCAGGTGGTCGGACAGTTCCTGCGGGTTCTGCCAGAACGGCCCGTACGCCGCGTCGCCGCTCTTGTAGTCGGCCTGGCCGATGTAGAGCTGGACGCGGGTCCCGCGCACCGTCTCGGCCCACCACGGCACCAGCCGGGCGTAGTCGGCCGCCGGGTACTGGCCGATGTACCAGTAGAGCTGCGGCACCACGTAGTCGATCCACTCCTGCTTGACCCACTTACGGGTGTCGGCGGAGATGATGTCGTACGACTGGCTGCCGGTGGTGTCCGAGCCGAGCGGGTCGGCGGCCTTGTTGCGCCAGATGCCGAACGGGCTGACTCCGAACTTCACCCACGGCTTCACCGCCTTGATCTTGCCGTTCATCTCCTGGATCAGCAGGTTGATGTTGTCCCGCCGCCAGTCGGCCCGGTCGGTGAAGCCCCGGTTGTACGCCGCGAAGGTGGCGTCGTCCGGCACCTGGTGGGTACCGCTGGGGTAGGGGTAGAAGTAGTCGTCGAAGTGCACGCCGTCGATGTCGTACCGGCTGACCGCGTCCATCATCGCGGTCTGCACGAACTCGCGGACCTCGGGGATGCCGGGGTTGTAGTAGAGCCGGCTGCCGGCCACGCCGGCCGGCGGGTAGGCGAAGGTCCAGTCCGGGTGCTGCCGGGCCGGGTGGCCGGGGGCGAGCAGATTGATGTCCGCGCCGGCGCCACCGGGGGCCGGCATGGAGACGCGGTACGGGTTGAACCAGGCGTGGAACTCCAGGTTGCGCTTGTGCGCCTCGTCGACCAGGAACGCCAGCGGGTCCCAGCCCGGGTCCTGCCCGCGTACGCCGGTCAGGTACTCCGACCAGGGCTCGTACGGGGAGGGCCACAGCGCGTCGGCGGTCGGGCGGACCTGCACCACGACCGCGTTGTGGTTCAGCCGCTCGGCGAGGTCGAGCAGGCCGCGATACTCGGCCTGCTGGGCGGCGACCCGGTCCGGGTCGGTCTGAGATGCCTTGCTGGGCCAGTCGATGTTGACGACCGACGAGATCCACATCGCCCGGAACTGCCGCTTCGGGGTGGCCGGGTCGGTGCTGCAGGCGGCGGTGGTGGCGGTGCCGGCCGCGGCGGGCGCGGCGCTCGCGGGGGTGGCGGTGACGAGCGTGCCGAGCAGGGCTGCGACCAGCCCGGCGGCTCCGAGCCGAGTTGCCTTCATGCGGTGTGTCCCTTCGTTGGGGCTCCCGGGTGTTCAGCGCGGCACTCCCGGCAAGATTCGCCGCTGGCTATCTGCCGCTGGAAGGAAATTTTCACACTCGGGTCGTTATCGCAAGGGTTCGCACGCGCTCGATTCGCCCGCCGGGCATCGGGTCGTTCCGCGCCGTTGCTCATCGTGGCGGAGGTCGCACTCGGTGTGAAGGATGGTTGCCGCGGTTGACAGCTCCCGTGGGTGGGTAGCAACGCCGGTCACCGGCCGCCACGGTGGTGGTCGCACGGTGGGAGGAGTGAGCACGACGGCCGGCCTGGGTTGAAGAGGCGGCTCGGCGCGGTCGACCTCACCGGCTTCGGCATCGGCATCGTGATCGGCACCGGGGCTGGTCCCGCCGTCGATCGCGGCGGTGCACCCGCGCTGGGGCACCCCGTACCGGATCTCGGCGATCATGACGGTCACGGTCGCGCTGCTGGCCGGCTTCCTGCCGCTCTCCGCCCTGGCCGACCTGGTCAGCATCGGCGCGCTGTGCGCGTTCGTGCTGGTCTCGGTCGCGGTGCCGATCCTGCGCCGCAAGCGTCCGGACCTGGAACGGCCGTTCCGGGTGCCGTTCTCCCCGGTGCTGCCGATCGTCTCCGCGCTGGCCTGCTTCTACCTGATGCTCAACCTGTCGGTGGAGACCTGGCTGCGGTTCCTGGCCTGGATGCTGCTCGGCGGGCTGATCTACTTCGGCTACGGCTACCGCCGCAACCGGCTGGCCCGGCACGAGCCCGCCGTCGCCCCGGCCCCCCGCGAGCCGGCCGCCGACAGCTGAGCCCGAACGTGCGCAGGGGCCCCTCGCGATCGCGAGGGGCCCCTCCTCGCGTACGTGTCAGGGACGGGGCTGGGGTTCGCCCGTCGGGCCCTTGAGGACCGGCTTGCCGTCGACCCAGGTCACCTCGTCCAGCCAGGTCTGGCGGCCGGGGTCGACGCTGCCCTCCTGGCCAGGCGGCCAGGCGTGGTACAGCAGCCAGGTCCGACCGTCCTTGACCACCATCGAGGCGTGCCCGGGGCCGGAGGCGGCTTCGCTGGTCTTCAGGATCGGGTTCTCGGCGGCCTTCACGCACGGACCGGTCGGGCTCTCGCAGATTGCGTAGCCCTCGGCGTACTCGGCCCGGTCGTAGGCGTTCGCGGCGAAGAAGAGCAGCAGCCGACCGTCCTGGCGCTGGAAGAACGGCCCCTCGATCAGGGTGCCCTCCCACGGCTCGGTCTGCTTGAGCAGCTTCGTCGGCTCACCGACCAGCGTCAGGCCGTCCTCGGCGAGGCGCTGCGACCACAACCAGGTGTCCACCCCGATCGCGTTGCCGTCGTTCTTCCACAGCAGCCAGAGGCTGCCGTCGGTGTCCCGGAACGGGCTGGCGTCGATCGCTCCGCCCAGCTCCGCCTGGCAGATCAGCGGGCCGGCCGAGTCGTCCCGGTACGGGCCCTGCGGCGCGCTGGCCACCGCCCGCCCGACGCACTGCCGCCCGGACTCCCGACCGGCGACGGTGTAGTAGAGCAGGAACTTCTCCGGTGCCAGCTGGATCGCCTCCGGCGCCCAGGTCTTGCCGGCGTCCGCCCAGTCCGGCAGGGCCGGCAGGGCGTCCCCGGCTTCGGTCCAGTCGACCAGGTCCGTGGAGGTCAGCACCGGGACGTTGCGGCCTCCGGAGTTGGTGTGGAACAGGTACCAGGTGTCGCCCACCTGGATCGCCTGCGGGTCCGGAGCGTCCGTGCTGATGACGGGGTTGGTGAACATCCTGGAGCCGCCTCCGTTGCTGTTGTCGATGGATTCGTCGCCGTCGGAACAGCCCGTGACGAGCAGCGCGGCGGCGAGGGTGATCGCCGCCGCGCCGCGTCGCCGGGTGGTTGCCCGGGTCATCCCTTCAGACCGCTGCGGGAGACGCCCTGGATGATGTGCCGCTGGGCCAGCACGAAGAGGATCAGCACCGGCAGGCTGGCCAGCACCGCACCCGCCATGATCACCGGATAGTCGGTGACGTACGACCCCTGGAGCAGGCCCAGGCCCGGCGGCAGGGTGAGCTTCTCCGGGCTGAACAGCACGAAGATCGGCCAGAGGAAGTCGTTCCAGTTGGTGAGGAACGACAGGACGGCCAGGGTGGCCAGCGCCGGCTTGGACAACGGCAGCACCACCCGGAAGAAGATCTGCCACTGGTTGGCGCCGTCCAGCGTGGCGGCCTCCTCCAGCTCGTTGGGGAGCGAGAGGAAGAACTGCCGCAGGAAGAACACCCCGAACGCGCTGGCCGCGCCCGGCACCACCACCACGGCGAGGGTGTCGATCCAGTTGAGCTGGTCGACGATCAGGAAGTTCGGGATGAGCAGCGACGTCGGCGGGATGAACAGCGTCCCGACGATCAGCGCGAAGGTCACCCCGCGCCCCCGGAACCGCAGCCGTGCCAGCGAGTACGCGGCCATCGAGGCGGTCACCAGCACCAGCAGCGAGTGCAGCGTGGCGACCAGCATGCTGTTGAGGAACCAGCGCAGGACCGGGTTGGCCGTGTTGTTCAAGATCTGCTCGTAGCCGTAGCCGGCGAGCGGATTCGGTAGCCAGCTCGGCGGGATCTGCTGGGCGGCGGTGTAGGTCTTCAGAGAGGTGATGACCATCCACACCAGCGGGGTCAGGAAGATCAGGGCCAGCGCCACGAGGGTGGCGTAGAGCACGATCCGGCTCGCGGCCGCGGAACCGCGGCTGGTCCGCGTGGGCGTCGTCATGGCGGTCCCCTCAGTCTTCCTTGTAGCGGAAGAGGCGGAAGTTGGCGATGCTCACGACCGCCAGCATCAGGGCGAACACGATGCTCATCGCGGCCGCGCGGCCGGCGTCGTTGTCCCGCAGGCCCTCCTCGACGATGAACCAGACCACCGTCCGGGTCTCCGTGCCGGGCGCCCCCTGGGTGATCAGGAACGACTGGCCGAACATGTTCGCCGAGGCGAGCACGGTCGTGGTGATCACGAAGAGCAGCACCGGGCGCAACCCGGGCAGGGTGACGTTGCGGAACCGCTGCCAGGCGCTGGCGCCGTCCATTCGGGCAGCCTCGTACAGCTCCGGCGAGATGTCCTGCAGACCGGCCAGGTAGATCACCGCGTTGAAGCCGGAGGTCCACCAGACCGTGACACCAACCAGCGAGATCCACGCCCACGGCATGTTGGTAACCCAGGGGGTGTCCGCGGGCAGCCCGACGGCGCCGGCGAGCCGGTTGACCAGGCCCAGGTTGGCATCGAGCAGGAACCGCCAGAGCAGGCCGACCACCGCCACACCCAGCACGTACGGCGCGAAGTAGATCGCCCGGAAGAAGGTCCGACCCGGGAAGGAACGGTTCAGCAGCAGCGCCAGCCCGAGCGGTACGACCACCAGCAGCGGCACCGACAGCACCGTGAAGATCGCGGTGGCCCGGACGCTCTCCCACCAGTCGCCGTAGATGGCGGAGTCGCTGGAGAACAGGTCCTTGTAGTTGTCCAACCCGATGAACGGCCGGTTGGGCAGCTGGAAGTCCCACTGGTGCACGCTGAGCCAGAGGCCGAGGACGATCGGCAGCAGGCCGAAGACCCCGAACAGGACCAGGTAGGGGGCGAGGAACAGATATGGCGTCGCCCGTCCGGTCCGGCCCGCCGAGGCGCCCCGGCGGGCTGCGTTGGCCGCCGGGGGCGGCGCGTCACCGCGCGCCGCCCCGACCTCGATCACGTCCGCCACGAGCTATCAGCTCCCGTACTTCTTGCGGTTGTCCTCGAGCTGCCTGTTGGCCTTCGCGACCCCGTCGTCCAGCGCCTGCTTGGGCGACTTCTTGCCCAGCGCGGCCTCGTTGAACGAGTTGTAGAAGGTCGTCATGACCTCGCCCAGGCCCGGGGCCGCCGGCGGGAAGGCCGCGTACTCCAGCTCGGGGGCGAGCGACGAGATCTCCGGCAGCGCCTTGAACTCGGCGCCCTCGCGGACCGCCTTACGGGCCGGCACCTGGCCGCCCTTCGCCCAGTCCAGCGAGTGCTCGCTCAGCCAGTTGATGAAGACCTTCGAGCCGGAGACCTTGTTGGCGTCGTTGGCCCGCTGCTTCACGATCGTGAAGTTGTGCGAGTTGGCCCAGGCCGCAGGCTTGCTGCCGATCTGGGGCAGCGGGGCGACACCCCACTGCACCTCCGGGCTCTTCTTCAGATCGTTGATCTGCCAGATGCCGTTCCAGGTGAAGGCGTTCTTGCCGCTCTTGAACGCCAGGTAGTCGGCGTCCTGGCCGACGTTGGCTGGCGAGTAGCCCTGCCTGATCATGTCGACCAGCCAGGTGCAGGCCTCGACGGCCGGGTCGGAGTTGAAGGTGGCCTTGGCCACGTCGGCGTCGAAGAGCGTGGCGCCCCACTGGTTGAGCAGCGAGTAGAAGGTCATGCCGCCGGTGAACTGGAACGGGCTGACCCAGAAGCCCTGCACGCCGGCCTTCTTCAGCTCGGCCAGCGCTGCGACGTACTCGTCCTTGGTCGTCGGCGGCTTGTTCGGGTCCAGGCCGGCCTTCTGCATGACGGTCTTGTTGTAGTAGAAGCCCAGCGGGTGCATGTCCAGCGGGATGCCGTACCGCTTGTTGTTGTAGAGCCCGCCCTTCCACACCGTGGGGGCGAAGTCGCCCTCGGCGAGCTCCAGGTTCTTGGCCACGTCGTCCAGCTCGGTGATCACGCCACGGGCGGCGAAGGTGGCGAGCTGGTCCATGTGCATGACCGCGATGTCCGGGCCGTTGCCGCTGGAGGCCGCGCCGGGGAGCTTGTTGTAGTAGTCCTCCCACTGGTACGTGGCCACCGACACGGCGATGTTCTTGTGCTCGGTGTTGAACTGGTTCACCAGCGCCTTGAAGATGTCGCCGTCGCCGCCGGTGAAGCCGTTCCACAGCTTCAGGTCGACCTTGGGGCCGGTGTACTCCTTGCCGCCGTTGCCGGCGGCCGGACCGGAGCTGCTGTCACCGTCGCCGCCGCAGCCGGCGAGGGTCAGCGAGGCAGCGGCACCGAGTCCGAGACCGAGGCCGAGCAGGCGACGCCGACTCATGTCGTTCTGGATCATGCTGGTTCTCTCCTTGAGGGGGACGGAATGAATTGTGCCTGGTCAAACCCGGTACGACATCAGGCGCCGGCCGGGCCGAAGCGCAGCACGCTCCAGGACACGGCGGGCAGGCGCACAGTGCACCGGCCGCCGTCGGGGGTGGGGGTGGGCAGTTCCCGGGGCGTCACCCGGTCGGGCTCGGCCTCGGTGTTGATCGCCGACGGGTCAGACCCGGCGGCGAGACTGACGAATGACAGACCGGACATTCCCGGCAGGCCACGCAGGTCGATCTCCAACGGCAGGTCCTCCTCGCCGCGGTTGACCGCGAAGACGCTCAGCTCGCCGGTCTCCTCGTCGTGCACGGCGACGGTGTCGAGCACCGGCACGTCCCCGTACTTCTTCGTGTCGTAGCGCGGCGACACCGGCTCGGTCCGCAGCACGGTGCCGCGGGCGTACCGGGCGGTCAGCGCGAACGGGTGGAAGATGCTCTGCCGCCAGGCCGGGCCGCCGTTGCGGGTGCGGATCGGCGCGATCACATTGGCGAGCTGGGCCTGGGCGGCCACCCCGACCCGGTCGGCGTGCCGGAGCAGGGTGATCAGCAGGTCGCCGACGACCACCGCGTCGACCGCGGTGAAGTTGTCCTCGATCAGCGCCGGGGCCTCGACCCAGCCGCGCCTGTCCAGGTCGGCCTGGAGGCGGGACTCGTACCAGACGTTCCACTCGTCGAACGAGATCTTCAGCTTGCGCTTGTGCCGCTGCTTGGCGGCCACGTGGTCGGCGGTCGCGACCACCTCGGTGATGAAGTTGTCCATGTCGACGGCCGAGGCCAGGATGCTCGCCTGGTCGCCGTCGGACGGGTCGTAGTAGGTGTGCGCCGAGATGTAGTCGACGTGCTCGTAGGTGTGCTCCAGCACGGTCGCCTCCCAGGAAGCGAACGTGGGCATCCGCCGGTTGGAGCTGCCGCAGGCGATCAGGCTGATCGACGGGTCGACCATCTTCATCGCCCTGGCGGCCTCGGCGGCCAGCCGGCCGTACTCGTCGGCGGTCTTGTGGCCGACCTGCCACGGGCCGTCCATCTCGTTGCCCAGGCACCACAGTCGCACCCCGTACGGGTCCTCCGCGCCGTGCTTGCGTCGCAGGTCGGAGAGCTGCGTGCCGCCCGGGTGGTTGGCGTACTCCAGCAGGTCCAGCGCCTCCTGCACGCCGCGGGTGCCGAGGTTCACCGCCATCATCGGCTCGACACCGGCCTCGGCGGCCCAGGTCATGAACTCGTCCAGCCCGAACGCGTTCGTCTCGATCGTCTTCCAGGCCAGGTCGAGCCGGCGCGGCCGGTCGCCGACGGGGCCCACCCCGTCCTCCCAGCGGTAGCCGGAGACGAAGTTGCCGCCCGGGTAGCGGACCACCGAGACGCCCAGCTCCCGGGTCAGCTCCAGCACGTCGCCGCGCAGGCCGCGCGAGTCGGCGCTGGGGTGGCCTGGCTCGTAGACCCCGCCGTAGACGCATCGCCCCATGTGCTCGACGAAGGAGCCGAAGAGACGTCGGTCGGCGGGGCCGATCGCGAAGGCTGGGTCGATCGTCAGCTGCGCGGTCCGCAAGGGGTGCCACCTTTCCTCATTGCCGGTGCCGGGTGACCGCAGTCACCGCCCACCCGGCCTCCCTGCTTTCTACAACGTTGTAGGCAACGTTGTAAAGGGCTGGTGACGGGGTAGGGTGCGGAGTGTTACATCGGGGAGGTTGCGGAGTGCGACACAGGCTCAAGGATGTGGCCGAACGGGCAGGCGTGTCGGTGAAGACGGTCTCCAACGTGGTCAACGGCTACGTGCACGTCCGGCCGGACACCCGGGCCCGGGTCGAGGAGGCGATCGCCGAATTGAACTACCGGCCCAACCTCTCCGCCCGCCACCTGCGCAAGGGGCGCACCGGCGTGATCGCGCTGGCGGTGCCGGAACTGGACATCCCGTACTTCGCCGAGCTGGCCCGCTACGTGGTCACCGCGGCCGCCGACTTCGGCTGGACGGTGCTGATCGACCAGACCGGCGGTGGGCGCGAGCAGGAACGGGTGGTCGCCTCCGGCATCACCGACCACCTGATCGACGGGCTGATCTTCAGTCCGTTGGCGCTCACCGCGGACGACCTGGCCGGCCTGGACAACAGGCCGATGGTGCTGCTCGGCGAGCGCGTCGACCACGGCCCGGCGGATCATGTGGTGATCGACAACGTGGGCGCGGCGCGGGAGATCACCAGCCACCTGATCGGGCTCGGCCGGCGCCGGATCGCCGCCATCGGTTCGCAGCGCACCCCGGAGGGCGCCAGCGCCCGACTGCGCCTGACCGGCTACGCCGACGCACTGCGCGCCGCCGGCCTGGACTACGACGAGGCCCTGGTGGCGCCCGCGCCGGCCTGGCACCGCGCGGACGGCGCGGCCGCCATGCGCGGCCTGCTCACCTCCGGGGTACGCCCCGACGCCGTCTTCTGTTTCAACGACACGCTCGCCCTGGGTGCCCTGCGCGCCCTGCACGAGGCCGGCCTGCGGGTGCCCGAGGACGTGGCGGTGGTCGGCTTCGACGACATCGAGGACGGCCGGTTCTCGATCCCCACGCTGACCACCGTCGCCCCGGACAAGGCGCAGATCGCCCGGCTCGCCGTCGAACTGCTCGCCGAACGCCTCGACGGCGACCGCACGGCCCCCGCCCGCGAACTCTCCGCCCCCTACCGCCTGGAACTCCGCGAATCCACCCACCTCCCCCTAACCCCGGCCCAGCTCGGGGTGTGCGGGCGGGGTGGGGGTTAATTGAAGAAGCGGGCCAGGTGGGGTTGGGGGGCCGGGTCGGCGTCGGGTGGTAGTGGGGTCAGGTCGGCGAAGATGGAGGCGCCGTCGCAGCCGGCGTGCAGTGGGTACCAGCGCGGCGTGCCGGGCGGCCGGAGTTGGCAGATCCCCTTGAACGTCTGCACGTCCATCAGCCGGACGTGGGTCGGGTCCGCGACCGCGTTCACATGTCCCCACCAGGGGCTCATCACGTGCAGCACACCGCCCGGGCGGAGCACCCGGTGGCACTCGTCGACCAGCGGCAGGAAGTCGATCAGGTGCTCCAGGATGTGCACCGCGAAGAGGACGTCCACCGAGTTGTCGGCCAGCGGCAGCGAGCCGGAGAGGTCCGCCACCGCGTCCACCCCCGGGGCCGGGAAGATGTCCAGCCCCAGGTTGCCCGACCACTGCTTGGTCGGTCCGCAGCCGAGGTCCACCACCACGGGCGCACGCCCGCCGACGCCGACCCGGCACCACACGCCGTAGACCCCGGCCAGCCGCCCCACGAGGTCCCGGACGAGCCGCAGCTCGGTGGGCTCGGCCACCCCTCCGCTCAGGTGGGCGACACCCCGGTCGAACCGCACCTCGACCCCCAGGCCCCGCAGCCGGTCGTCGTGCCGGACCTGGTCCGCCCACGCCTGTGCGAGGAACTCGTCGATCGCCCGCAGCCGGTCGGCCGAGGGCGGAGTCTGTGCCAAAGCGACCATTCGGGCCACCTCCCGCCGCGCGTTACCCGCATCCGCGCCCGGTATGCCCCGCCCGTCGACCGGCTCGGCGGGTCTCCCGAGCGTCGGTCGGCGTGTCGCGGCGCGAGGCGGATGGCCGAGAAAGCGCTATACCTCACAGGTATAAATATGCCTCCCAGGTATAAGACTCAATCGCGCCGGTGCCGGCCGAGCCCCGGGTCGCGGCGGAGCCGCGGGGCCGCGTGCTAAGGCTTCCCGGCCGCGCTGCGGGGCCGCGTGACGGAGCGCCGCGCCGCGTGACGCAGCGTCGGGCCGCGTGATGGAGCGTCGGGACCGCGCGCCGGTGCCCGAGGGCGTTCCCCGGTGGCTGAGGACCGTGCGTCGCAGGGCAGTTCGCCCGGGGCCGGGCGGTCAGCCCGAGAAGGTGCGGCGGCCCGGCCGGCCGCCGCCACGCATCCGCTGGCGGGGAGGCGGGGCGGCCGGCTTCGGGCGCTTGAGGTGGTAGCGGTGCAACTCGTTGTGGCCGGGCAGGGACGGGTCCTCGCTCATCGCGACCAACTCCCAGCCCTGGTCGCCGGCCCGGTTCAGGTGGGCCAGCGCCGTGTCGCCGTAGGGCGTCACATCGACCATCGAGCCGTCGGGGCCGTACCAGACGAAGACGACCTCCCAGCCGAGATCGTTGGCCGCCGGTTGGCGACGGCGGATCAGTAGCGCGTACTCCCACTTGAGCATGGCGTCATTCTCACCCCGCGCCGGCCCGCCGGCACGGATCAATCCTCGGCGATCCGTCCGGCGTCGACCCGCAGCCGGCGGTTCGTCTCGATGGCGGCCAGCATCCGCCGGTCGTGGGTGACCAGCAGCAGCGTGCCCGGGTAGCTGGCCAGGGCCGCTTCGAGCTGCTCGATGGCCGGCAGGTCCAGGTGGTTGGTGGGCTCGTCGAGTACCAGCAGGTTGACCCCGCGCCCCTGGAGCAGGGCCAGCGCCGCCCGCGTCCGCTCGCCGGGGGACAGGGTGGCCGCCGGCCGTGGCACGTGCGCCGCGCGCAGCCCGAACTTGGCCAGCAGGGTCCGCGCGTCCGCCGGCGACATCTCCGGTACGGCCGCCTGGAAGGCGTCGATCAGCGGCGCGTCGCCGAGGAACAGCCCTCGGGCCTGGTCCACCTCGCCGACCACCACCCCGGGCCCGAGCGACGCGGTTCCGGCGTCCAGCGGCAGCCGACCGAGCAACGCGGCCAGCAGGGTGGACTTGCCCGAGCCGTTCGCCCCGGTCACCGCGACCCGGTCCGCCCAGTCGATCTGGAGGTCGATCGGGCCGAGGGTGAACCCGCCCCGGCGTACCACCGCGCCGCGCAGCGTGGCCACGACGGCGCCGGCGCGGGGCGCGGCGGCGATCTCCATCCGCAGCTCCCACTCCTTGCGGGGCTCCTCGACCACGTCGAGCCGTTCGATCAGCCGCTCGGTCTGCTTGGCCTTGGCCGCCTGCTTCTCGGTCGCCTCGCTGCGGAACTTGCGGCCGATCTTGTCGTTGTCGGTGGCCTTGCGGCGGGCGTTCTTCACGCCCTTCTCCATCCAGGCGCGCTGGGTGCGGGCCCGCGCTTCCAGGCCAGCCCGGGCGTCCGCGTACTCCTCGAAGTCGGCGCGGGCGTGCCGCCGCGCCACCTCGCGCTCCTCCAGATAAGCCGCGTAGCCACCGCCGTAGTGGTGCACCTGCTGCTGCGGCAGGTCCAGCTCCAGCACCCGGGTCACCGTGCGGGTCAGGAACTCCCGGTCGTGGCTGACCAGCACCGTGCCGGCCCGCAGCCCCGTGACGAACTCCTCCAATCGCTCCAGCCCGGCCAGGTCCAGGTCGTTGGTCGGCTCGTCGAGCAGGAACACGTCGTAGCGGCTGAGCAGCAGCGAGGCCAGCCCCGCCCGGGCGGCCTGACCGCCGGAGAGCCCGGTCGTCGGATGGTCCAGGTCGACCGCGAGCCCAAGGTCGGCGCTGACCTGCTCGGCGCGCTCGTCCAGGTCCGCGCCGCCGAGGGCCAGCCAGCGCTCCAGCGCGTCGGCGTACGCGTCGTCGGCGCCCGCGGCCCCGGCGGTCAGCGCCTCGGTCGCCACGTCCAGCGCGGCCTGCGCGGCCGTCACCCCGGTCCGCCGGGCCAGGAAATCGCGCACCGTCTCGCCCGGCCGCCGTTCCGGTTCCTGCGGCAGGTGCCCGACGGTCGCGGTGGGAGGGCTGAGCCGGACGCTGCCGGCCTCCACCGGCAGCAACCCGGCGAGGGTACGCAGCAGCGTCGACTTGCCGGCGCCGTTCGGCCCGACCAGGCCGACCACGTCGCCGGGGGCGACGACCAGGTCCAATCCGGCGAAGAGCGGGCGGTCGCCGTGCCCGGCGGCCAGGTCCTTGACGATCATCGTGGCGCTCATCAGGACGGCAGCCTATCCGGCCGCCGGCATACGGCCGGGCGGCAGCGGGCAGACTCAACGACGTGGTGACCACACTGGCGATCGACTGCGGTGGCGGGGGCATCAAGGCGTCGGTACTCGACGAGGCCGGCACGATGCGGGCCCGGCCGCTGCGGGTGCCGACCCCGTACCCGCTGCCGCCTGAGCTGTTCGTCCGAACCCTGCTCGACCTGGGCGGGCGGCTGCCGGCGGCCGACCGGCTCACCGTGGGCGTGCCCGGGATGATCCGGCACGGAGTGGTGGTGACCACACCGCACTACGTGACCCGCAGCGGACCACGCAGCCGGGTCGATCCGGACCTGCTCGCCGAGTGGTCCGGCTGGGACGCGCGGGGCGCGCTGGCCGACGCGTTCGGGGTGCCGGCGCTGGTGCTCAACGACGCCGAGGTGCACGGCGCCGGGGTGGTCGCCGGCACCGGATGCGAGCTGGTCCTGACCCTGGGCACCGGGCTGGGTAGCGCCCTCTTCGACGGCGGGGTGCTCGCCCCGCACCTGGAGTTGTCCCACGCGCCGGTGCGGTGGGGCACCACCTACGACACGTACGTGGGCGAGCCGGAGCGCCGCCGGCTCGGCGACGCCTTCTGGTCCCGGCGGATCCGGCAGGTGGTGGACGGGCTCCGCCCGGTGTTCCGTTGGGACCGGCTCTACCTGGGCGGGGGCAACTCCCGGCTGATCCGGCCCGAGCAGCTGGCCCGGATGGGCGACGACGTCGTCGTGGTGCCGAACACCGCGGGGATCGTCGGCGGCGTCCGCGCCTGGGAGCTGTCCACCGGACGCCGGGACGCCCGCACCTGACCCGCCGAGGGTGGAAAGAGACCCGGGGAACAGTCGCCAAACGCCCAGCGTTGTGCCAGCGTCGGAACAGTGACGGCGCGCGACCCGAGGAGGTGGGCAGATGGATCTTCTGGCGGACTACCGGCGGGCGACCATGTTCTTCGAAACAGGTGATCCGAGCGGAGCGGCCCGACTGCTGGAGCCGATCGTGGACGCCGAACCCGGCAACGCGGCGGTCCGGCAGCTGCTGGCCCGGGCGTACTTCCAGTCGGCTCAGCTCAACCGGGCCGAGGAGCAGCTGCGGGAGCTGGTCGACCGGGACCCGAGCGACCACTACGCGCACCACGTGCTGGGCCGGACGCTGGAGCGGCTGAACCGGCACTCGGACGCGCTGCGGCACCTGCGGATCGCCGCCGCGATGTACGCGGCCAACGACGACTACCGGGTCGCGCTGGAGCGGGTGGAGACCCGCCTGGGCGGTACGCGCTGAACGCGGACCGGTGACGTGCACGGGGCGGCCCTTCGGGGCCGCCCCGTCGTCGTCCGGCGGGCGCCCCGCCTGGCGTGCCTAGGATGGCGGACATGGGACCTGACCGGCCGGGGGCTGCGGCATGAAGCTCAAGCTGGACCTGCACGAGATCTTCAACAAGGGCCAGGACATCGACCGCGCGTTACGCGGGATCATGGACGAGGCGGTGGCGAAGAAGGCCACCCTCGTGGAGATCATCCCGGGCAAGGGATCGGGCCAGCTCAAGAAGCGGGTGCTGCGGTTCCTCGACCAGAAGGACGTCAAGCAGCTCTATCACCGGGTGGAGAAGGACTCCAAGAACTTCGGCCGACTCTTCGTGCACTTCCGCTGGAAGTAGAGGCGGCGGGGCCGGCCTGGTCCCCGCCGAGTGCCATATCGATGGCCCGCCGGGTGCGATCTTCGCTGGCCGGCAGTTGACGAGATGGCCGGACGGGAGCGACCGGCCTGAGCGGCGAGCCGTTTCGTGGTTTGCCTTGACGACGGCAACGGTAAGTCGTAGCTTTCGTTCGTGGCCACTTACGGAATGCACCCGGGCTGGGAGGCGCTGGGTGATCCCAGCAGGCTCGCCATCGTTCAGCGCCTAGCCGAGCGACCACGCGCCGTGGGGGAGTTGGCAGATGAGCTGCCGATCAGTCGGCCAGCCGTGTCGCAGCACCTCAAGGTGCTCAAGAGCGCGGGCCTGGTCGTTGACCAGGCGGTGGGCACCCGCCGCGTCTACCGGCTCAGTCCGGTTGGGTTGGTCGCTCTACGGGACCAGCTCGACACATTCTGGCGACGGGCGCTGGACGGGTATCAGGACGTCGTTGAAGAGACCGAGGAGAGTTCATGACGCAAGCAGCTACGGCGGTGGTCCGCCGACAGATCGTCGTCAACGCGCCGATCGAGCAGGCCTTCACCGTATTCACCGAGCGGTTCGGCGACTTCAAGCCGCGCGAACACAATCTGCTCCAGGTCCCGATCGCCGAGACCGTGTTCGAGCCCCGGGTTGGCGGGCACATCTACGACCGGGGTGCCGACGGAAGCGAATGCCGGTGGGCGCGCATTCTCGCGTACGAGCCGCCGACCCGGGTCGTCTTCAGCTGGGACATCGGACCGACCTGGCAGGTCGAAACCGATCCGGACCTCACCAGCGAGGTCGAAGTCATATTCGTCGTCGAGACGCCAGCTCAGACCCGGATCGAGCTGGAACACCGGCACCTTGACCGGCACGGCCCTGGCTGGGAGTCGGTCCGAGATGGGGTCGACAGCGACACCGGGTGGCCCCTTTACCTCGGCCGGTATCTCTCCCTCTTTGGTGGCGACAGCTAACGGCCCGACCAAGCCGCCGTAGGAGTACAGCAGGGAAGTGCAGCAGCCGACGGAAGCGGGCCGAGCCGGTAGGGACGTGGCTCGGCCCGCCGACCGCGCACCGGACCTCAAGCGGCCCGCCTTGCCGGCAGTTCACACCGAGAAAATCGAATCCACCAAGATCATGCCGTTTCCGGGCCGTCGGGGGACCGCTGTCTACCAGGCGATCGATGATTGACCGCGGGGCCGATGGTCCGGCGGAGAATGCTCCAGCGGACCACCGGACCGCCCGTCAGATGGGATAGGTGCGGGCGACCGCCAGCATCTCGGAGCTGTGCGAGCCGACGATGCCGACGGCCGGTGGCCGGGGGCGGAAGCCGGGCAGCGCGTCCAGCCCGTCACTGGCGTCCATCGCCCGCACCGCAACCTGCCCGGCGATCGGTCGCAGGGTCAGCGTGACCTCGATCCCTTCCGCCGGTGGGGCGTGGAAGACCAGCCCGAAGCCCCATCGGCCGTCCCGGGGCTCCACCGGCACCGACCGGCCGGCCACCTCGGCCCGCAGCACGGTGGCGGTCGACGTGTCGACGTGCAGGGTGGCGAGCCGGACCTCCCGCTGCGGGGTGAGCCGCAGCCGGAGCGTGCGTTCCCCACCCGAGCCGGAGTCGGCGAGCACCTCCAGCTTCGGCGCCGGCAGGTTCGCCGGCTGCGCCGGGCCGGTCCGTAGCTCACCGTCGCCGAGGCCGGGGAAGTCGTCGCCGACGTCGGTCACCCCGTCCACGTAGCCATCCGTCCACGGCTGCGGGTCGGTCTCATGGCTCAGCCAGCGGGCCTGGCCGGTGCCGGCGTCCATTGCGTACATCAGGTGGGTGGGCGCGGGGTGGGCGGCGTCGAACCGGTCGACGGCCAGCCCGACCCCGGCGAGCACCACGGCCGCCAGGGCGGCGGCTCCGGCCGGCAGGATCGCGAGCCGCCGGGCCCGCAGCGCGACCAGCCCGCGCTGGCCGCCGGCCTGCGGGTGCAGCAGGTCGACCACCGGAAGCGCGGTCAGGCCGAGCAGCACCGCGACCAGCGCGGCCACCCCACCCATCGCCATTCCCAGCGCGGGAAAGAGCAGCACCACGGTGGGCAGCAGGATGACCACGCCGACCGCCGCGGCGGCGGTCACCGCCACCACCGGCCACGGCCCGGTCTGCCGGGTGCGCAGCGCGAGCAGGCCGCCGAGGGCGCCGGCGAGCGCCGGCAGGGTGGTGAGGTACGCCCCGCCGGGCACCGCCACGGCGAGCAGCACCCCGAGCAGGGCCAGCCAGGCCAGCCCGCCGACGGCGAGCGCGGCCGGTCCGATCCGGCGGCGGGTCAGCGCGTACCAGGTGAACAGGATGGCGGCGGCGAGGGCCAGCACGGCCAGCCGGTACCAGGTCGGCCGGTAGGGGTCGAGCAGTTCGGCGTACCCCGGTCGGATCGCGGTGATCGCCATCCAGAGCAGTTGCGCGGCCACCGGCGCGGCCACGATCGGCACCAGGGCCAGCCCGAAGCCGGCGGCGAGCCGACCGGTGGTGGCCCGGCCCCGTCGCCGGGTCAGCCAGCCCAGCGCGGCCACCGCGAGCACCGCGAGCAGTGCCAGCGGCAGGGTGAGCCAGCCGGGGTAGCGGACCAGCCCGCCGGGGACCGGGAAGTAGGTGGCGTCGTGCCCGGAGCGCAGGTCGGTCAGGTCGGTGCGACCGAACTCCCGGGCCAGGCCCAGCGCGTTGTCCCCGTGCTGCTGGAGACTGCCGCGGTCCATGGCCGCCGGGGTGTCCAGCGGTGTGTGGTAGATCGCGCCGCCGTCGATGTACGCCGAATTCAGCCCGACGAACTTCCGGTCCAGGAAGGCGGTGAAGTCGGTGTCGTTGGGCAGCGCGCGGTAGATCTCCACGGCGAAGGAGGTGCCGACCGGGTGCGGGGCGGCCCGGCCGAAGACGTCCACCAGCTTCGCGTTGTTCCGGGACGTCTCGAACATGATCACCGGCCCGGTGGAGCCACGCGCCTCCAGGTTGAGCACCACCCCACCGTCGGCCGCCAGCGGGTGGCTGGCGGCGAACGCGGACGCGCCGCAGAGGCAGGCCTCCTCGGCGTCGGTCAGCACGAAGACGATGTCGTTGCGCGGCCGGGGGCCGGCAGCCAGCGCCCGGGCCACCTCCAGGATCGCCGAGGTGCCGGCGGCGTCGTCGTTGCCGCCCGGGCCCGTCTGCACCGAGTCGTAGTGGGCGACGAGGAAGACCCGGCCGGTCGGGTCGGTGCCGGGCATTCGGGCCACCACGTTGCGGACCCGGGCCAGGGTGGCCCCGCCCGCGGCCCCGCTGAGCTGGCCGGCTTCCGGTGCGACCGTGTCCTGCACCCCGGTCTCCAGGCCCAGACCGCGTAGCTGCTGCTCGATGTGCGCGCGAACCTGGTCGTTGGCCGGGCTGCCGGCGACGTGCGACCGGGCTGCGATGACCTGGACGTCCTCGTACGCCCGGGTGGCGCTGAACTCGTCGGAGGGCGCGTCGGCCGGCGTCGGGGCCGGGGTGCGCAGGTCGAGCAGGCTGCCGGCGCCGACGGCGACCAGCGCGACGAGGGCGGCCGCGACGGCCGTGAGCCGCCGGCGGGGCCGGGCCAGCGCGCGGTCGGCGGCCGGTACGCCCGGACCCGGGCGAACCGGCATGCCCGTCGTGGCGGGGGTGGGGGGTGCGCCCACGGGAACTCCTCGGGGTGGTGGTGCCTGGGGTGGCACCATCCTGCCCTCCGGCAGCCCCGGGTGGGACGGCCGGTCGGGTAGTCGTCGGGTGGGACGGCCGGACGCTCGAGTGTCCACCGTGCCCGGTTTGTCCTTCGGCGGGGCAGTGAGGCGGCCCATCCCCGGCCGCGCCGAAGCCGTCGTGTTGTGTGCGACCGTTGTCTAATACAGGATCAGCAGGGCACTCGGAAGGAGCCCGACATCACCAGCGATCTCCCGCGTCTCGCGGCGGTGACCCGGCCGCACCGGGGAGGCGGCATGGCCGGTTCCCCCGTTGTGCCGTACCCGCACGGCGGCTTGGCGCGGCACGCCAACCTACCGCCCGGTGAGCGGTTGCGGGTGCTGCTGGTGGAGGACGACGAGGGCGACGCCTTCCTGGTCGGCGAGCTGCTGGCCGAAACGAACTCGATGATCGACCTGCTGGTCGCCAGCAGCCTCAGTGAGGCGCGGCAGCGGATGATCGGCGTCGACTGTGTCCTGCTCGACCTGGGCCTGCCGGACGCGCAGGGCCTGGACGGCCTGCGTCAGGTGCTGGAGATGTCCAGTGGCGCCGCGGTCTGTGTGCTGACCGGCCGCTCAGACGAGCACCTGGGCATCGTGGCGGTCGCCGAGGGTGCGCAGGACTACCTGGTCAAGGGCCAGGTGGACGGGGTGCTGCTGACCCGGGCGCTGCGCTACGCGGTGGAGCGCAAGCGCGCCGACGTGAACGCCCGCCGGCTGCGCGAGGTCGAGCTGCGTCAGGCCGAGTCGGCTCGGCTCGAACGCGGCCTGCTGCCCCAGCCACTGATGTCCACCGACGAGGTGGCTGTGCACACCTTCTACCGGCCGGGCCGGCACGCCGCGCTGATCGGCGGGGACTTCTTCGACGTGGTGCAGACCCGTCCGGACCGCCTCGACCTGATCGTCGGGGATGTCTGCGGGCACGGCGTGGACGAGGCCGCGCTCGGCGTGGAGCTGCGGGTGGCCTGGCGGGCCCTGGTGCTGGCCAAGGTGCCGGACGACGAGGTGCTGCCGGCGCTGGAGCAGGTGCTGATGAGCGAGCGCCGCCTCCAGGAGATCTTCGCGACGGTGGCCACCACCCGACTCGACCTGGACGCCAACCGGGCGACCGTCCGGCTCGCCGGGCACCCGCCGCCGCTGCTGCTCGCGAACGGGCGGGTCGCCCCGGTGCCCGCGCCCGGGGGCCTGCTGCTGGGCGTACGACCGCGCCGCCCGATCGCCTATGACCTGGAGTTCGACACCGATGACTGGTCCCTGCTGATGTACACCGACGGCCTGATCGAGGGGCGGGTGGGCGAGGGCAACGAGCGGCTCGACGTGCCGGGCCTGAGCGGGCTGCTCGACGAGCCGGCCAACCGTGACGTGTCCCTGCCCGAACTGCCGGCGTGGCTGGTCGGCCGGGCCGAGCAGATCAACGGTGGCCCCCTCGCTGACGACGTGGCCATGCTGCTGGTCAGCCGTGGCGGTGGCCGGTGACGCCGGTGGTCGGCGGCTGGAGTCTGCGCCGCCGGGTCATCACCCTGCTCACCGTCGTGGGCGTGCTGTTGATCGGCCTGGCCGGGGCGGAGGCGGCGATGGCCGCGCGCAACCGCACCCAGATCGACGCCATCCTGAACGAGACCGGCCCGCTGCGGGTGCAGGCGCAGGAGTTGCTCAACGCGGTGCTCGACCAGGAGACGGCGGTTCGCGGGTACGCCGTCAGCGGTGATCCGAACGACCTGGGCCCGTACCACGCGGGGCTCGACCAGGAGCAGAAGGTCGTCGCCGCGATGCAGGCCCTGCTCGACAACTACCCGCAGATCGGCCAGGAACTGCGGATCGTCGAGGAGCGGGCCGAGCAGTGGCGGCAGTCGGTGGCGTTGCCGGTGATCAGCACCACCGAGCAGAGCGGCACCAGCGCCGGTCAGGCGTTGGTCACCGAACGGGCCCGGCAGCAGTTCGACGAGGTCCGGTCGGCGATCGACGACCTCCAGCGGGAGATACTGGCGGCCCGGGAACAGTCCGCGTCTGACGTACGCAGCAGCAGCAACCTGCTGGTCGCGCTCTTGATCATTGCCGCGTTGGTGGTGGTAGTCGCCGGCGCGGTGCTGCTGCTCTCGCTGGACCGGATGGTGATCCGGCCGCTGATCGGGCTCGCCGACCAGGTCCGCGAGGTCGCCGAGGGCGACTACCAGCACGGCATCGCCACCACCGGCCCGCCGGAGTTCGTCCAACTCGGCGCGGGTGTGGACGCGATGCGCCAGAAGATCGCCTCCGACCTGGCCGAGGTGCGGGAGGCCCGCGAGCGCATCGAGTGGGTCAACAGTCAGCTGCAGAAGCAGGCCGAGGAGCTGACCCGGTCCAATCGCGACCTGGAGCAGTTCGCGTACGTGGCCTCGCACGACCTTCAGGAGCCGCTGCGCAAGGTCGCCAGCTTCTGCCAGCTGCTCCAGCGCCGCTACGCCGGTCAGCTCGACGAGCGGGCCGACCAGTACATCGCCTTCGCGGTGGACGGCGCGCAGCGGATGCAGCGGCTGATCAACGACCTGCTCGCGTTCTCCCGGATCGGGCGGCTCACCAACGGCTTCGTCGAGGTCGACCTGAACAAGGTGATGGGCGACGTGGCCGGTCAGACCGAGGCCGCCCGGCAGTACGCCGACGCCGAGCTGACCTGGACCGAGCTGCCGGTGATCCGGGGCGAGGAGCCGCTGCTCACCAACCTGCTGGCCAACCTGGTCAGCAACTCGATCAAGTTCCGCCGCCCGGACGTGCCGCCGAAGGTGCACATTTCGACCCGGCTGGTCGGCTCCGAGTGGGAGATCAGCTGCCAGGACAACGGCATCGGGATCGAGCCGGAGTTCGCCGACAAGATCTTCGTGATCTTCCAGCGGCTGCACTCGAAGGACGCGTACCCGGGCACCGGCATCGGCTTGGCCATCGTCAAGAAGATCGTCGAATATCACGGCGGCCGGGTCTGGGTGGACACGGACGTACCGGAGGGCACGGCGATCCGGTTCACCCTGCCGGCGCTGCCCGAGGACGTCGAGCCGGCGGCAGCCGCCGCGGAGTCGCCGGAACCGCCGCAGGCGCCCGCGGCGGGTGTCGCGACCGGCGACGCCGTGCCCTCGAACGAGGCGCCGGCAACCTCCGCGGACCAGTCCGCCGGGGCGGACCGGCCGGACCGGGCCGACGGATCCCCGGAAGGCGGTAGAACGGGTGACATGAGGGAGACGGTGGGATGACCGCGCCGGCGGACGGCAAGAGCCCGATCGAGGTCCTGCTCGTGGAGGACGATCCGGGTGACGTGTTGATGACCCAGGAGGCGTTCGAGGAGCACAAGCTCCGCAACCGGCTGACCGTCGTGTCCGACGGCGCCGAGGCGCTCGCCTACCTGCGGCAGGAGGGCCAGTACGCCGAGGCCGTGACGCCCGACCTGATCCTGCTCGACCTCAACCTGCCCCGCCGCGACGGCCGGGAGGTGCTGGAAGAGATCAAGAAGGACGAGGAGCTGCGTCGGATCCCGGTCGTGGTGCTCACCACCTCGCAGGCCGACGAGGACATCCTGCGCAGCTACCAGCTGCACGCCAACGCCTACGTGACCAAGCCGGTGGACTTCGAGCGCTTCATCTCGGTGGTCCGGCAGATCGACGAGTTCTTCGTCAGCGTGGTCAAGCTGCCGCCGCGTGGCTGACGGCCTGCTCGACGACGTCGGTGACCTGCTCCGGGAGGCCGCCGACCAGATCGTGCTGCCGCTGTTCCGCAAGCTGGACGAGGCCGACGTGTCGGAGAAGGCGCCCGGCGAGATCGTCACCGTCGCGGACCGCCGCGCCGAGGAGCTGATCTCCGCGGGGCTGCGCCGGCTGCGGCCCGGCTCGATGGTGGTCGGCGAGGAGGGCGTCGCCGACGATCCGGGGTTGCTGCGGCACCTGCGCGACGGCGGGGACGTCTGGTTGGTCGACCCGATCGACGGCACCGCCAACTTCGCCGCCGGTCGCCGGCCGTTCGCCCTGATGGTGGCGTTGCTGACCGACGGGCGGCCGGCCGCCGGCTGGATCCTGGACCCGCTGGCCGGGATCCTGGCCAGCGGTCGGGCCGACGACGGCACCCTGCTCAACGGCCGGCCGGTGGGCGACACCGGTGCCGGGCCGCGCATGGGCGAGCTGCGTGGCGCCGCGATGACCCGGTTCCTGCCACCGGAGACCCGGGACCGGGTCCGTGCCGGTGGCCGGCGGCTCGGCGAGCTGCTGCCCGGCCAGCACTGCGCCGGCCGGGAGTACCTGGACATCCTCACCGGTGAGCAGCAGTTCGTCCTCTTCTGGCGCACCCTGCCGTGGGACCACGGCCCTGGCACCCTGCTGGTCCGTGCGGCCGGCGGCGTCGCCCGCCGGTTCGACGGGGTCGACTATCACCCGGCCGACGAGGGTCACGGCCTGCTCGTCGCGGCCAACGAGCAGGTCTGGGCCGAGGTGCACGACGCCCTGCTCGGCACCTGATCCGCGCACTCCGCGACGGTGGTGGCACGTTGCGTCGACACCGGAGCCGCCCAGCCGTCACGGGACTGGTCACCGGCGTGGCTTCCGGTATCGTGACCGGCGGTCTCCGCCAGCAGGCCGCCGACCGGCGCCGGCGGGGACGCCGCCGCGCAGTGGTTCACCGGGGGCCGGCGGTCGACGGAAGGACGCTTTCGTGCCCAGGATCAGGCTCAGCCAGCGACGCGGTCGCCGCGTGCTGCTCACTCTCGTCGCCGCCGCCGCGCTGGTGCTCGCCGGTGGCGCGGTGCCCGCGTACGCGGAGCCCGGCGAGGGCGGCAGCAAGAAGCTGCGGGACGCGCTGGAGCTGACCGCCAAGGGTCACATCGAGGCGAAGGCCAAGCTGGACAACTCCAAGCGTCGGCAGACGGCGCTCACCGGCGAGCTGAAGAGCGTCGAGGGCCGGCTGGTCGAGCTCACCGCCCAGGTCGGCGAGGTGGCCGCGCAGTCGTACCGCGCGGGCCGGCTCACCCCGGTGACGATGCTGCTCAACTCCGCCGACCCGCAGGCGTTCCTGCAACGCGCGGCCGACCTCGATCTGATGGCCCAGCGGGACGGCAAGCGGCTCCGCACGCTGACCGACGCCCGGCAGCAGGCGCAGCAGGCGAAGGTCGCCATCGACACGGAGGTCCGCGAGCAGCGGAAGCAGCTCGCCGTGATGGCGAAGAAGAAGAAGGAAGCCGAGGCGGCGCTCGCCGAGGTCAGCTCGGGCAGCAGCAACGGCTTCAGCGGCGGCAGCTCCGCCTCGGCCAAGCCGGCGCCGCGCAACTCGGACGGATCCTGGCCGTCAGAGTCCTGCTCGGTGGATGACCCGACCACGTCCGGGTGCATCACCCCGCGCACTCTCAACGCGCTCAAGCAGACCCAGGCGGCCGGCTACAAGCGGCACGTCTCCTGCCACCGCAGCGGCGGCGGCGGCGAGCACCCGAAGGGGCGGGCCTGCGACTTCGCGGCCGCCACGAATGGCTTCGAGGACCGCAACGCGACCGGCGGCGACAAGGCGTACGGGGACAGCCTGGCCGCCTGGCACGTGCGCAACGCCGATCGTCTGGGTGTGCTCTACGTGATCTGGTACAGGCAGATCTGGCATCCCGGCACCGGGTGGCGCTCGTACAGCGGCAGCGGCAGTCCGGCCGCCAGCCACACGAACCATGTTCATCTCTCGATGTACTGACCCGCGGCACCAGCTTGGCTGCGTACCATCGCGACGATGAGCTCCCCACCGTCCGATGTAGCGGCCCCGCCGGCTTCCTCGGCCCCGTCCGTGCCGGTCACCGGCCGGGCGCTGCCCAACGGCCTGGCCGCCTTCCTGGTCTTCTTCTCCAGCGGCGCCGTGCTGGTGCTGGAGACGGTCGCGCTGCGCCTGGTCGGCCCGTACGTCGGGGTGACCCTCCAGGTGACCAGTTCGGTGATCGGCATCGCGCTGGCCGCGATCGCGTACGGGGCGTGGTCCGGCGGCTGGCTGGCCGACCGGCGCGACCCGCGGGGCCTGCTGGCGCCGGCGCTGGTGCTGGCCGGCATCGCCACCGCGGTCACCCTGCCCGTGGTCCGGTACGCCGGTGAGGTGCTGCGCGGCGGTGCCGCCAGCGCCATCCTGCTGCTGGTGGCGCTGGCCGTGTTCGTGCCGGCGGCGCTGCTCGCCGCGGTCACCCCGCTGGTCGTGAAGCTCCAGCTCGCCGACCTGCGTCGGACCGGCCAGGTGGTCGGCCGGCTCTCCGGGATCGGCACCCTGGGCGGCATCACCGCCACCCTGCTCACCGGCTTCGTGCTGGTCGCCGCGCTGCCCAGCACGGTGATCCTGCTGGCGCTGGCGGTGGCGCTCGGGCTGGCCGGCATCGGCCTCGGCTGGTACCTGCGCCGGCAGTCGCGCACCGAGCTGCCCGGTCCGGCCAGGACCCGGGCCGCGCTGGCGGTGCTCGGCCTGGTCGGGGCGGGGCTGACCACCGTCGCGCCGAACCCGTGCGACATCGAGACGGCGTACCACTGCGCCCGGGTGACGTCGGACCCGGACCGGCCCAGCGGGCGGACGCTGCTGCTCAACTCGGCCCAGCACTCGTACGTGGACCTGGCCGACCCGAAGCACCTGGAGTACGCGTACACCAAGTGGATCGGCGCCGTCGCGGACGTGGCCGCGCCCGCCGGGCAGCGGCTGGACGCGCTGCACCTGGGCGGTGGCGGGTTCACCGTGCCGCGCTACCTGACCGCCACCCGGCCGGGCACCGACAACGTGGTGTTCGAGATCGACGGCGGGCTGGTCGAGCTGGGCGAGCGGGAGCTGGGCGTACGCCCGGGGCCGGGGCTGCGGGCGGTGGTGGGCGACGCCCGGATGCTGGTCGTCGGCGAGCCGACGGACAGTCGCGACCTGGTGGTCGGTGACGCGTTCGGCCACCTGGTGGTGCCCTGGCACCTGGCCACCCGGGAGATGGTCGCCGAGGTCCGGCGGGTGACCCGCCCCGGCGGGGTGTACGTGCAGAACGTCATCGACTACCCGCCACTGCGGTTCATCCGCGCCGAGCTGGCCACGGTGTCCGCCGAGTTCGCGCACGTCGCGTTGATCGCCCCGCCGGAGGCGCTCGCCGAGGAGCAGGGCGCGAACTTCCTCATCGTCGCCTCCGACGCGCCGCTGCCGCTGGCCGCCGTCCGTGCCCGGTTGGACGAGGTCGACCGGCGGGTCAGCCTGCTCTCCGGCGCGGACCTGACGGACTTCATCGGGGACGCGCTGGTGCTGACCGACGACTACGCCCCGGTGGATCAGCTGCTGGCCACCGCCTGATCGGGTGACATTCCTGACCGATTCCGATACCCGAGGTGTAGCCGGGCCGCACCTGGGCAACAACGGCCACCATGGGCGGTGGGGACCGGAACAGTGCGCAACTCCTCGATGAGCGGTACCGGCTGATCGAGCAGCTCGGCGCGGGCGGCATGTCGGTGGTCTGGCGGGGCTACGACGAGGTGCTCGGCCGGCAGGTCGCGGTGAAGGTGCTCGCCTCCCGGCTGGCCACCGACCGGGCCTTCCGGCACCGCATCCGCATCGAGGCGCAGGCCGCCGCGCGGCTCTGCCACCCGAACATCACCAACGTGTACGACTACGGCGAGTCCGAGCAGGCCGGCCTGACCGTGCCGTACGTGGTGATGGAGCTGGTCGACGGCGGTTCGCTGGCCGGCAGGCTGGGCCGGGAGGGGCGGCTGCCGTGGCGGGAGGCGGTGACCATCGGCGCGGAGGTCAGCTCGGCGCTGGCCACCGCGCACGCCCGGGGTGTGGTACACCGGGACGTCACGCCGGGCAACGTGATGCTCACGTCGACCGGGGTCAAGGTGGTCGACTTCGGTATCTCCGCGCTGGTGGGGGAGAGCGAGAAGGGGCCGGACGGGACGCTGCTCGGCACGCCCGCGTACCTCGCCCCCGAGCGACTGGACAACGGTCAGGTCTCCCCGGCCACCGACGTCTACGCCGTCGGGCTGCTGCTCTACCGGATGCTCACCGGCCGGCTGCCCTGGCAGGCCAGCACGACCACGCAGATGCTGCGCGCGCACATGTACAACGACCCCGACCCGATGCCGCAGGTGTCGGAGCTGCCCGACGAGGTGACCGACCTGGTGCGGCGCTGTCTGGCCAAGCAGCCCGGGGAACGACCCGCCACCGCCGAACTGGCCCGGACCCTCGCCGACGCGGCCGGAATGCTGGCGGCGGTGCCGGTCTCGCCGGCCGCCTGGCCAGTGGACCCGGCCGCGCTGGCCAGCGCCGGCACCACGATCCTGCCCTGGTCGGCGGAGACCGACGCGTTGCCGCTGTCGCGCACCCGCAACCGAAGCAGGCGGGCGACCAGGCGTCGGCGGGTTGAGGCCGGGGTGGCCGCCGCCAGCCTGCTCGCGGTCACCGGGGCCCTGTGGGGGCTCACCTCGCGCAGCCCGGCCAACGGCGGGGACCAGCCGCCGACCGAGGCCCGGATGGGTCTGCCGCCGGCGGCGCCCTGCGAGGTGGCGTACGCGCTGCGCGCAGACTCCGGCAAGGACTTCGCCGCCGAGCTGACCCTGACCAACACCGGGGGCAGCGCGCTGCGCGACTGGACGCTGAGCTTCACCTTTCCCGGTCAGCAGACGGTGACGAAGGCGCAGCCGGCCCCGGTGCGCCAGCAGGGCCGCACGGTGCTGATCCGGCCGGCGGCCCAGCGCGGCACGCTCGCGCCCGGCGCGGCCGAGAAACTCACCCTGGCGGGGAAGTACAGCGGGGCGAACCCGCTGCCGGTGGAGTTCCGGCTCGGCGACGCGACCTGCGGGGTACGGGTCTCCGGGGTGGCCGGCAGCACACCGTCCGCCGCCATGCCGAGCAACGCCGCCACGACGAAGGCCCCGCCCAAGGCGGCGACGGTCCGCGGCGGCTCCGGCTCGGGTGGGCCGGGCGGTGCCCCGACGAAGGCGAAGCCGGAGAAGCCCGGCAAGGGCAAGGGGCCGGGTGGTGGTTCGGGAAAAGGGGGAAAGTGACCAAGGGTGAGGGGAGGGGGCACGGCGGCGGGAAGAAGTGAGGCGGTTCAGCGGAGCCCCGCGAACCGTTGCACCTGGTCGATCCCACCCTCCACCACGAGCAGCCCGCCCTGGGGAAGTTCCGTGCTGTCCGACGCGTACTTGAAGCGCTCGCCGGGCAGCTTGGCGCCGATGACCCGGACCCCGTAGCGATCGTCCGGGCGCAGGTCGAGCACGGTGCGCCCGACCAGGGACTCCGGCACGCGAACGGTGGCGATCGCGAAGTCGTCGTCGAACTCGATGAAGTCGAGCAGCCGGCTGACGATCAGGTGTGCCACCCGGTCGCCCGTCTCCGCCTCCGGAAAGATCACGTGGTGCGCGCCCACCGACGAGAGAATCTTGGCGTGCTTCTGCGAGGTCGCCCGGGCCCAGATCTGCGGCAGGCCCAGCTCGGTCAGCGCCAGTACGGTGAGCACGCTCGCCTCCACCGAGGCGCCGATGGCCACCACCGCCCGCCCGAAGCTGGCGACGCCGACCTGCCGCAGCGCCCCGTCCTCGGTCGAGTCGGCCTGGACGACCCGGTCCAGCTGGGCCGACCAGCGCTGTACCCGGTCCGGGTTGCGGTCGATGGCCAGCACCTCGTGGTCCATCTGGGTCAGCGAGCCGGCCAGGTGGCTGCCGAACCGACCCAGCCCGATCACCACGACGCCGCTGCCGTCCGCTCGCCTAGCCGACACCTCGACCCTCCTCGCTGCCAGGGCCCGCGGTAGAGCCCCTGGCCGGCCTGCGGCAGGCCCAGATGACAACCAACCGCGTTGGAGATTCTTCCGGATGAAACACCGGTATCCGGAAGAATCTCCGCCTCCGCTCGACCGGCGACTCTGACACCGGTCCTAGCCGACAATGGGTTGTTCCTGCGGATAGCGGTAGAGCCGGCGTCGGGTGTTCAGTGCGATCGCCGACCCGAGGGTGAGCGGCCCGACCCGGCCGATGAACATCAGGACGGTCAGGGTCAGTTGGCCGCTGGCCGGCAGCTCGCCGGCCAGCCCGACGGTCAGCCCGGTGGTGCTGAACGCGGAGGTGACCTCGAACAGGGCCCCGACGAAGCGGACGCCCTCGGTGATCAGCAGCAGGATCATCGTGCCGGCCGTGACCAGCGCGACGCTGAGCAACGACACCGTGACGGCCTGCCGCTGGCTGGCGTTGGCCACCCGGCGGCGCCCGACCGTCACGTCCGGCTCGCCCCGCAGCTCCGCCCAGATGGTGAACGCCAGCAGGAAGAACGTGGAGACCTTGATCCCGCCGGCCGTGCTGGCGCTGCCGCCGCCGATGAACATGAGCACGATCAGCAGCGGGTAGCTCTCCTCCTGCAGGGCGGTGATGTCCAGGACGCTGAAACCCCCGGTGCGGCTCAACGCGATCTGGGTGAACGACGCGAGCACCTTGCCCCGGACGTCGTACGTGCCGATGGTGCCGACATTGGTCCACTCGGCGGCGAGCAGACCGGCGAAGCCGAGCAGGAGCAGCGCGACACTGCCCCAGATGGTCAGCTTGGTGGCCACCGCCCAGCGCCTCGGTCGGCGCCACTCGCGCGCCGCCTCGAACAGGGCGGGAAACCCGAGCCCACCGACGATCGCGCCGAACGCCAGCGGCAGCGACACCCACGGGTCGCGGTCGAACGCCAGCAGGCCTTCGGAGTAGAGCGCGAAGCCACCGTTGTTGAACGCCTGGATGGCGTGGAAGAGGCCCGACCAGAGGGCTCGCCCGGGTGGATACTCGTAGGCCAGCCAGAGCCGGCCGGCGACCAGCGCGGTCATCACCGCCTCGCAGGCGAAGACGGTGACCGCGATCCGGCGCAGCAGCCGGGCGACGTCACCGATGCCGAACTCCGCCGTCTCGGCCTGCACCAGAAGCCGGTTGCGCAGCCCGAGCTGGCGGGCGACCACCAGGATGACCAGTGCCGCGCCGGTGAGGATGCCGAGGCCGCCGAGCTGGGTGAGCAGGGTTATCACCACCAGTCCTCCGCCGGACCAGTAGTTGGGGGTGTCGGTGACCGCCATGCCGGTGACCGACACGGCCGAGGTGGCGGTGAAGAGCGCGGTGACCAGCGGCGGGCGCTGGTGTTCGACGGTCGCCCAACGCGCCATCAGCAGCCCGGTGCCGAGCAGGATCGGCACCAGAAACCCGAACGGCACCAGCCGCACCGGGTTGCGGAAAAACTGGCGCACCAGACAATCTTCCGTTTTCGCGCCGGGGTGTGAGCGGGAACGCCCATTCCGGAGGGTCCCCTGCCGCCGCTCGGCGGCGCACGCCCGTCCAAGATCGCGCTTGATCCTGGATGTAGTGGTCTCCCGAAACGTCTGACACCACTACATCCACGATCCAGCACGACCTTGAGCGGGAGCGGCTTTGGAGCCGCTGCTGCGACAACCTGCTCGACGGTCGCCGGCGGTGCCCGCGCCCGGCGGCGCACGAGGGGCCCTGCGGTCGTTCGGGTGGATGAGTGCGACACAGCGGCCGGGCGGTCCGTGGGGGTTCGGGCCATCGGGAGGCCGGGCCCTCGGGTGGTAGTGCGGCCAGTTGTAACGTCCGGCTACCCCTCTCCTGTTACTTGTGTGTTTCCACCACATAGCTCGTGGGTGACGTCACTTCTAGCGTGGGCCGTCACGAAGAAGTTCTCTCCCTCCGAGTCCTCATGTGGAGTCGCAATGACGGTCCGGACGACGCGGCGGGTGTTCCTCTCCGCCGCCACGATGATGGCCGCGGCGTTGGCCGCCACGGCCTGTGGCAGCCCGCAGGACACCGCCACCGGCGGCGGCGACAGTGCCGCGCCGGTCAAGGTCGGCCTGGTGTACTCCCAGTCGGGTGCCCTGGCCAGTTACGGAAAGCAGTACATCGAGGGGTTCAAGGCGGGGCTCGACTTCGCCACCAAGGGCACCGGCAAGGTCGGTGACCGCAAGATCGAGCTGACCGAGGTCGACGACGCGGGCGACCCGGCCAAGGCGGTCTCCGCGGCCAAGAACCTGATCGGCAAGGGCACGAAGATCATTGCCGGCTCCACCGCCTCCGGCGTGGCGCTCCAGGTCGCGCCGATCGCGGCGCAGAACAAGGTCCTGTTCATCTCCGGGCCGGCCGCCACCGACGCGGTTACCGGGGCGAACAAGTACACCTTCCGCTCTGGTCGCCAGTCGTACCAGGACGTGGTGACCGCGAAGTCGTTCATCGGCGACCCGGCCGGCAGGAAGGTCGTGGTCTTCGCCCAGGACGGCGCGTTCGGCGACGCCAACGAGGCGGCGGTCAAGGCGGTCATCGGCGGCGCGGGCGCGACCGTGAGCAGCGTCCGGGCCCCGGCCAGCGCCACCGAGTTCACCCCGTTCGCCAGCCAGATCAAGACGGCCAAGCCGGATCTGCTCTTCGTCGCCTGGGCCGGCGCCACCGCCCCGGCCATGTGGCAGAGCCTCGACCAGCAGGGCGTGCTCTCCTCCACCACGGTCGTCACCGGCCTGGACATCCGGGCCTCCTGGCCGACGTTCGGCGCCGCCGGCACGAAGATCTCCTTCCTGTCGCACTACTTCGACGGGGCGAGCGACACCGAGGCGTCCAAGGCCGCCAAGGCGAAGATCCCCGGCGGCACGCTCGACCTGTTCCACCCGGACGGCTTCGCCGCCGCCCAGATGGTGGTCCGCGCGGTGCAGGAGGGTGGGGACGACGTCGACAAGATGGTCACCGCCCTGGAGGGCTGGAGCTTCGACGGGGTCAAGGGCAAGATGACCATCCGGGCCGCGGACCACGCGCTGCTCCAGCCGATGTTCCAGGCCAAGCTGACCGGCAGCGGCACCGCCTTCACGGCGACCGCGCAGAAGAGCCTCACCGGTGACGAGTCCGCGCCGCCGGCCGTGGCCATGAAGGGCTGACCCATGCTCGCCACCCGCGGTCTGACCTGGCGGATCGGTGAGGTCGCCATCGTCGACAGCGTCTACCTCGACCTGGCGCCCGGGGAGTTCCTGGGCGTGATCGGGCCGAACGGCGCCGGCAAGACCTCACTGTTCAACCTGATCACCGGCCTGCGCCGGGCCACGGAGGGCCGGATCACCCTGGACGGGCAGGACATCGAGGCGCTCCCGCCGCACCGGCGGGCCCGCCTCGGGTTGGGCCGTACCTTCCAGGCGTCGTCGGTCTTCGGCTCGCTCAGCGTGCGGGAGAACGTCCGGCTCGCCGTGCAGGCGCACCGCGGGGGCTCGATGAAACTGTGGCGGCGGGCGGCGGCCGACCGGGAGGTGGCCGCCGCCGCCGACGCGGCGCTCGACCGGGTCGGCCTCGCCCACCGGGGTACGGCGCTGGCCGGCACCCTCGCGCACGGCGAGAAGCGCAAGCTGGAGATCGCCCTGCTGCTCGCCGGTGAACCGCGGGTGATGCTCCTGGACGAACCGATGGCCGGGGTCAGCGCCGAGGACGTGCCCGAGCTGGTCTCGGTGATCAAGTCGTTGACCGGGGACAGCGGCCGGGCGGTGTTGATGGTCGAGCACCACATGGACGTCATCCTGGAGCTGGCCGACCGGATCGCCGTCATGCACCACGGCGCACTGCTGGCCTGCGACACCCCGGAGACGGTGATGGCCAACCCCACGGTGCAAGAGGCCTATCTCGGAGAGGCGCTATGACCGAGCCGATCCTGAACGTGGAGGATCTGTCGGTCCGGATCTCCGGGCTGCACATCCTCCAGGGCGTGTCCTTCACGGTCGCACCCACCGGCGTCACCGTTCTGCTCGGTCGCAACGGTGTCGGCAAGACCACCACGCTGCGCGCGATCGTCGGCCTCACCCCGCCCGCCGGGGAGGTCCGCGGCACCATCCGGATGGGCGCGCAGAGCCTGCTGGCCCGCCCCACCCACCGGCTGGTCCGCGGCGGGCTCGGCTACGTGCCGGAGGACCGCTGCGTGTTCGCCGGCCTCACTGTCGCGGAGAACCTGCGGCTGGCCGAGCGGCGCGGCGTCAGCCCGGCGTACGACAAGGTCTTCGCGCTCTTTCCGGAGCTGGACCGGCGCGGACGGCAACGGGCCGGCTCGCTCTCCGGCGGGCAGCAGCAGATGCTCGCGATCGGCCGGGTGCTGCTCAACGACAACCGGCTGCTGCTGGTCGACGAGCCGACCAAGGGGTTGGCGCCGAAAGTGGTGACCGAGGTGGCCGAGGTGCTGGAACGGGTCGCGGAGTCCGTGCCGGTGCTGCTCGTCGAGCAGAACCTGGCGGTGGTCCGGCGGCTCGCCAGGGACGCGGTGGTGCTCGCCGCCGGCAAGGTCGCCTGGACCGGTGACGCGCAGGAACTGCTGCTGGAGACGGCGCTGACCAGGTCCCTGCTGGGCGTGGGCAGCGGCGAATCGCACCACCCGGCAGAGCCGGGCCGCGCCGCGGCGGGGAAGGACGGCCACTGATGGGGACCGTGATCCTGTTGACGCTGACCGGGCTCGGCCTGGCGGCGCTGTACTTCCTGGTCGCCTCCGGGTTGTCGCTGGTCTTCGGCCTGGCCGACGTGCTCAACTTCGCGCACGGGCTGTTCCTCGGCGTCGGCGCGTACGCGACGTGGTGGGCGGCGGGCAACCTGCCGGGCGCCGGGTCGGACGGGTTCGGCTTCGTGCTCGCGGTCGTCTTCGGGGTGGCCGCCGGCACGCTGGTGGCGGTGCTGGTCGAGCTGGTGCTGATCCGGCCGCTCTACTCGCGCACCATCGAGCAGGTGCTGGTCACCGTCGGCCTCTCGCTGGCCGGGGTGGCGCTGCTCCAGGCCACCTGGGGCGCCGACGCCCGGCCGTTCCCGCGGCCGGACTGGACCCGGGAGGTCACCGGGATCCTCGGCGCGCAGGTGCCCAACGGCGGGCTGCTGCTGATCATCGCGGCGGTGCTGGTGCTGGGCGCGCTGCTCGCCTTCCTCCGCTGGACCCGCTACGGCCTGGTGATCCGGGCCGGGGTGGAGAACCGGGAGATGGTCACCGCACTCGGCATCGACGTGCGCAAGGCGTTCACCCTGGTCTTCGCGATCGGTGGGGCCGCCGCGGCGCTGGCCGGGGCGCTCGGCGGGGTCTACTTCGGCACCGTCTCGCCCGGGCAGGGCAGCTCGCTGCTGATCTTCGCGTTCATCGTGGTGGTGATCGGCGGGATGGGCTCGGTGGTCGGCTCCGCGTACGCGGCGGTCGCCGTCGGGCTGCTGCAACAGTTCGTCAACTACTACGGCCCCTCCGGTCTCGGCGACGTCTGCGTGGTCGGGCTGCTGGCCGTGGTGCTGCTGCTGCGCCCCCAGGGCATCGCCGGAAAGGTGGCAACGGCATGACCGAGGTCAAGAGCCCCGAGGTACCCGCCCCGCCGGCGGCGGTACCCGCCGAGCTGACCCCCGGTCGCGGGCGGTGGCACCGGGTACGACCGTTCCTGCCACTGGTCGCGCTGGTGGTCGCGCTGATCGTGCCGTACTCGACGCTGCCCCTGCCGGGGATCTTCGAGGGACCGCTGAACTCGCCCGGCACCCTGCAGGTGCTCGCCGTCTGCCTGGTCTTCGGTGGCCTCGCTGCCGGTTACGACCTGCTCTTCGGCCGAACCGGGATGCTCTCCTTCGGGCACGCGCTCTACTTCGCCGCCGGGGTGTACGGCACCGACATCCTGGTCACCAAGGCCGGGTTGCCGCTCTGGCAGGCGGCGCTGCTGACCGTCACCGGCGGGACGATCCTGGCCGCGCTGCTCGGCGCGGTGGCGCTGCGTACGGTCGGCATCGCGTTCGCCATGGTGACGCTGGCCTTCGCCCAGGTCGGGGCGATCCTGGTGGCCCGTGACTTCGGTGGCTTCACCGGCGGTGAGGAGGGCCTGCCGCTGGACGTCTCCGGGCTACCCGCCGGGCTGGTCGGGGTGACCAACACCGTCAACCTCTACTGGTTGGCGCTGGCGTACCTGACCCTGGTGGTCTTCGTGGTGCACCGGGTCTCCGGCTCGCCGACCGGGCGGGTGCTGGCCGGGTTGCGCGACGACGAGCGCCGGATCGGCGTGCTCGGGCTCGACCCGTACCGCTACAAGCTGGTGGCGTTCACCCTGGCCGGCGGGCTAGCAGCGGCCGGGGGAGCGGTCTACTGCCTGATCGTCGGCGGCGCCTCGCCGCACATCACCTCGTCCGAGCTGACCCTGTCGCTGCTGGTCATGGTGGTGCTCGGCGGGCCGGGCACGCGGTGGGGGCCGGTGCTCGGCGGCGTCCTCTACATGTACCTGGACCACCGGCTCACCGCGTTCGGCAGCTCCGACGCGGTGGAGAGCCTGCCCGCCGTGCTCAGCCGGCCGCTCTCCCAGCCCCTCTTCGTGCTCGGCACCCTCTTCATCCTGGCCGTCTACTTCTTCCCCGGCGGCCTCGCCAGCCTCGGTCCCCGCCTGACCCTCCTCCGCCGCTCCCTACTCCCACCCTCCCGCCGCTGACCCACCCCCGCACCCCGCCCCGGCCGCACCCCGCGTCTCACCCCGTCGATCATGAAGTTATAGCCGTGACAAGCCGCGGCGGATGGCGATAACTTCATGATCGACGGGGTTCTGCGCCAGGGGAGGTCGGGGAGATGGACTCGCGGGTTGCGGTTGTCAGTGGGGGCGGGACCGGGATCGGGGCGGCCGTCGCGAGGGTTCTTGCCCGGGACGGGTACGACGTACTGATCGTCGGGCGGCGGGTGGAGGTGTTGACGGCCACCGCCGAGCAGATCGCCGCCGACTGCGGGCGGCCGGACGCCGTCACCGCCGTGACCGCGGACCTGACCGACCCAGAGCAGCTCGACCGGGTCCTGGCGGCGGTCGGCGGTCGACCGGTCGACGTGGTGGTCAACAACGCTGGCGGCTACCTGGGCGGGGACACCGGCACGTTGGCCGGAACCGCCGCACACTGGCGGGCCAACCTGGACGCCAACGTGCTCACCGCCGTGCTGCTGACCGAGGCGCTGCGACCGGCCCTGCGCCGTCCGGGCGGCCGGGTGATCCTGGTCAGTTCGATCGCCGCGCAACGTGGCGGCGCCGGGCCGTACTCGGCGGCGAAGGCGGCGCTGCACGGCTGGGCGTACGCCCTGGCAGCGGAGCTCGGCCCGGAACAGATCACGGTCAACGTGGTCAGCCCCGGCTACGTCGCCGACACCGAGTTCTTCGGTGACCGGATGACGCCGGAGGGCCACGCGACGCGGGTCGCGGCGACCCTGGTCGGGCGAGCCGGGCTACCGGACGACGTCGCCGAGGCGGTCCGCTATCTGGCCAGCCCGACAGCCGGCTACGTGACGGGCCAGGTCCTGGGCGTCAACGGAGGCTCAGTCCTCGGCCGCTGAGCACCCGCACCCTGTTGATCAAGAGGTTTGCGTCAGGATTCGGCCGGAGGATGACGCAGACCTCTTGATCAACAGGGGGATGACGGACGGCGCTGGTAGAAATGCCGGGTGGAGACAGCAGAGCGGGCGTCGGTACGGGAGCGGGCCGAGGCGGTGCTGCGCCGGCTGGCCGGTGAGCACGCCCGGCTGCGCGAGGACCAGTGGCGGGCGATCGAAGCGCTGGTCGTGGACCGGCGGCGGGTGCTCTGCGTGCAGCGCACCGGCTGGGGCAAGTCGGCGGTCTACTTCGTGGCCACCGCGCTGCTCCGAGACAGCGAGCAGGCCGACCAGGCCGGCCCGACCGTCATCGTCTCGCCCCTGTTGGCGCTGATGCGTAACCAGGTCGAGGCGGCCGCTCGAGCCGGCATCCGGGCCCGCACGATCAACTCGGCGAACCTCGACGAGTGGGACGAGATCACCGCCGAGATCCAGACCGGCGCGGTGGACGTGCTCCTGATCAGCCCGGAGCGGCTCAACAACCCGGACTTCCGCGACGGCGTACTGCCGAAGCTGGCCGCGACCACCGGGCTGCTGGTCGTCGACGAGGCGCACTGCGTCTCCGACTGGGGGCACGACTTCCGGCCGGACTACCGGCGGCTGCGCACCTTCCTCGCCGAGCTGCCGGAGCGCACCCCCGTGCTGGCCACCACCGCCACCGCCAACACCCGGGTCACCCAGGACGTGGCCGAGCAGTTGGGTGACGCCCTGGTGCTGCGCGGCACGCTGGACCGGGAGTCGCTGCGCCTCGGCGTGCTCGACCTGCCCAGCCCGGCGCACCGCCTGGCCTGGCTCGCGGACCACCTGGACCAGCTGCCCGGCTCCGGCATCGTCTACACGCTGACCGTCGCGGCGGCTGGGGAGACCGCCGAGTTCCTGCGCACCCGGGGCTACCCGGTGGCCTCGTACACCGGGCAGGCCGACGACGCCGACCGGCGGGCCGCCGAGCAGGACCTGCTGGACAACAAGATCAAGGCGTTGGTCGCCACCAGCGCGCTCGGCATGGGCTTCGACAAGCCCGACCTGGGCTTCGTCGTCCACCTCGGCGCGCCGCCCTCGCCGATCGCCTACTACCAGCAGGTCGGCCGCGCCGGCCGCGCCGTCGAACACGCCGAGGTGCTGCTCCTGCCCGGTGCCGAGGACGCCGCCATCTGGCGCTACTTCGCCTCGCTCGCGTTCCCTCCCGAGCAGCAGGTGCGGGCCGTGCTGGCCGCCCTGCACACCGACCGCCCGCTTTCCACCCAGGCACTCGAGCCGCTGGTCGACCTGCGCCGGGCCCGGTTGGAGCTGATGCTCAAGGTGCTCGACGTGGACGGCGCGGTCCGCCGGGTGCGCGGTGGCTGGCTCGCTACCGGCGAGCCCTGGGTCTACGACGAGGCCCGGTTGCGGCGCGTCGCCGAGGCGCGCACCGTCGAGCAAGAGGCCATGCGGGAGTACGCGACCACGTCCGGCTGCCGGATGCGGTATCTACGTGAGTGCCTCGACGACACCGGGGCGGCCGACTGCGGCCGGTGCGACCGGTGCGCCGACCCGCTCTTCGGCTCGGACGTGTCGACGGCCGCGCTCACCGCCGCGCAGACGTTCCTGGGGCGGCCCGGCGTGGAGATCGCCCCGAAGAAGCTGTGGCCGACCGGGCTGGACGCGGTGGGCGTACCGCTGAAAGGCCGGATCCCCCCGGCGGAGCAGGCGCTGCCCGGGCGTGCCGTGGGGCGTCTCTCCGACCTGGGCTGGGGTGGTCGGCTGCGCGACCTGGTCGGCCCGGACGCTCCCGACGCCCCGGTGCCCGACGATGTGGCCGCAGCGGTGGTGGAGGTGCTGAAGGCGTGGGCGCACGGCGACGACCCGTGGCCCCGTCGCCCAGCGGCGGTGGCCGCGGTCGGCTCCCGACGGCGGCCCCGGCTGGTCGGCTCGCTGGCCGAGCGGATCGCCGCCGTGGGTCGGCTGCCGCTGCTCGGCGAGGTTTCCCCGACCGGTCCGGGTGGCGCCGGCGGGCCGCGCGGCAACAGCGCCCAGCGGGTCCGCGCGCTGCATGTCGCGTTCACCGTGCCGGCCGAGCTGGCCGACGCGCTGGCCGGGCTGGCCGGACCGGTGCTGCTCGTCGACGACCTGGTCGACTCGGGATGGACGATGACGATGGTGACCCGGGTGCTGCGCCAGGCTGGTGCGCCGGACGTGCTTCCGCTCGCCCTCGCTGTGGCCGGCTGAGCCCGCCGAGCCGCCCTCGCCGGCCGTTCCGCAGCCCGACGGGCGGTCCCCTCCGGCGTCCGCCGCCCCTGGCCGGTCGGCCAGCCCTGGTGGTGGCGGAAAAGTTCCCGGGCAGGGCGGATTGCGACAGTCGCCACGCCGCCCCGGCGTCGCCCGGGACCGGCCGGCCGCGGCGGTACCGTGGGCGGCATGACCGATCAACCGTCCGTCACCGCGTACGCCATCCCCGGGATGACCTGCGAGCACCGCGTGCGGGCGGCCGTCGGCGACGGTGTCCACGCGCTGGACGCCAGCGGTGCCTGACCGGATCTCCACCACGCCGGACCGGAGCACACTCCGGCTGGCGCTGGTGGTCGGCGGGCTGGTACTCGCGGTGCTGCTCGGCTTCGGCCTGGGTCGGATGAACGCTGGCGGCGCCACCAGCGCCGGCGGTACGGCGCTGGCCGCCGACCACACCCACCCGCCGGGCACGGAACCGCACGACCACGGCAGCGCCACCGTTGCGGACCAGGGCGCGGGCGCGGAGCCGGGCGGCCTGTCGGTCAGCTCCGCCGGGTACACCCTGGCCCCCGAGGCCACCGAGTTCCCGGCGGGCCGTTCCGGGCAGCTCCGGTTCCAGGTACGCGACGCGCAGCGCCGGCCGGTCACCCGCTTCGCCGTGGTGCACGACAAGCCGATGCACCTCATCGTGGTCCGCCGGGACCTGACCGGCTACCAGCACCTGCACCCGACCATGGCGCCGGACGGCACCTGGTCGGTGCCGTTGACCCTCGCGCAGCCCGGCGTTTGGCGGGCGTACGGCGACTTCACCGTGGTCGCCGACGACGGCGGCCAGACCGCGGTGACCCTCGGCACGGACCTGGTCGCGCCCGGCGGCTACCAGCCCCGTTCGCTGCCGGCGCCGGCCACCTCGACGGCGGTCGACGGGTTCACGGTGGGCTACCAGGGCGGCCCGCAGGCCGCCGCGACGGTGCCGCTCACGTTCCGGATCGACGCCGCTGGCGGCGCCGCCCCGCTGGAGCGCTACCTCGGGGCGTACGGGCACCTGGTGGCGCTACGCGAGGGCGACCTGGCCTACCTGCACGTACACCCTGAACCGGAACTCGTGGACGGCCAGGTCAAGTTCTGGCTGACCACCCCCGGCCCCGGCCGCTACCGCCTCTACCTCGACTTTCAGGTAGCCACCAAGGTCCACACCGCAGAGTTCACCCTCACGGTCCCCTAACCCCCCGGGGCGGGGCCGGGGTTAGCCGGCGCGGCGGATGGGGCGGCGGGCCAGGTAGCGGAGCAGGTCGCGGATGTGGTGCTTCTCCTCGGCGGGGACGGTGGGGTCGGCCAGCCGGTCCAGGATGGCGCGAACGTCCGCCTCGACCGGGCCGTCGTCGTTGCGTCGGCGGGGTGCCGGGCCGGCGTCGGGCAGCCCGAGCGCCCGGAACGCCGCCGCGACCGGCAGATCCAGCGCGGAGCAGAAGCCGCGCACCTTCGCCAGTTCGGGGTAGTCCTGCCAGTCACCGGCCAGCCAACGGAACACCGTGGAACGGCCCACGCCCGTGTGCGAGGCAAGGTCGGTGACCGTCCACCCGCGTTCGTCGCGAGCGTCGTCGATGGCGCGCCGGACGAAGCGGGCGAAGGCCATCTGTGGTGAAACGTCTGCGGAACCCATCCCTGCGGGTCTTCCCCTTCCGGCCGAAGCACTGGGGCATGCGCTTTCCGAGGGTAGTACGCCGAGGGGTGGAAACAATTGACTGACCGCACAAACTGTCCCGTGGATGGGACTTTTGCTGAGCCGGAGTATGGGCCAGGCCGGAACGCGTACCCAGCGATCATCGTCGTTCTTCCACTAGGCTCGGTGCCCGTCCCGGCATGGCGTGCTCGCCTGCCGCGTCCGACCGGACCACCTGTCGAGGAGCACCATGGCCGACTTGAGCCGCCCCCAGCCGTACCAGCCCGGTGCGGTGAGCCTCTTCTTCGTCGCCAAGGCCGGCGTCTTCGCCGCCGCGCTCTGGATCTGGTTGCTGGTCCTGGTGCTCCGCACCGACGCGGCGACCGGCGCGCACGTGCTCGCCGCCACTGGCGCGATCACCACCACGCTGGTGGCAGTGGTGCTGGGCGCTCGGATGGCGTTGCAGCACAACGCCGCCGTGCGGCACGCGGAGATGAAGAAGCTGCTGGTCGACATCTCCTGGAACGCCTTCGCTGCGGCCGGCAACGCCGAGAGCGCGGGCAAGGTGGTGCCCTTCCCAGCCGGCGCGGCCGACAGCGAGTGGGCAGCCCAGCGGGCGGGCAGCGACCGGGTGTCGGTCTTCGACCGTGGCTCTGGCGGGCGGGACCGCGGCAGCAACGGCGACCGCCGTCGCTAGCCGAGGGGCGACCCGTCGTCGTTAGGCGGCGGGCGGCTCGTAGGTGGCGAGCAGGGTCTCCAGCCGGGGCGTGACCCGCCACTGGTCCACCAGCTCGCGATACTCCGCACGTTGCGGACCGGTGGCCCCGGTACCGGTACGGCGGGCCCGGATCAGCAGGTTGCGCGGGGTGTGCTGCGAGTCCACGAACTCCACCACCTCGGCCCGGTACCCGTGCACCCGCAACAACCCGGCGCGCAGCGCGTCGGTGAGCACGTCGGCGAAACGCTCCCGCAGGATGCCCTGTCGGGTCAGCAGCTCGTACGGGGCCGGGGTGGGTTGGGCGCGTAGCTGTTTCGCCAGGTCGTGGTGGCAGCAGGGCGCGGCGAGCACCCAGCGGGCCTCCCAGCGCACCGCGCGGGCCAGCGCCTCGTCGGTGGCGGTGTCGCAGGCGTGCAGCGCCAGCACCAGATCCGGTGCGGGGTCGACGATAGCGTCGGCGATCGTGCCGGCCACGAAGCTGACCCGGTCGGCCCAGCCCAGTCGCTGTGCCAGCTCGGTGTTGCGCCGCCGCTGGTCCTCCCGGACGTCCACGCCGATCAGCTCGACGGCGAGCCCCCGGCCGGACAGGTAGCGGTACGCGGCGAAGGTCAGGTACGCGTTGCCACAGCCCAGGTCGACCACCCGCAGCGGACCGGTCAGGTCGTCCGGCAGGGTCGCCGCCAGGGCCCGCAGGAACGCGTCCACCTGGCGGCGCTTGGCCGCCGAGCCGCCGATCTCGGCGAAGATCTCATCGCCCGGGTCCAGCAGGTACTCCTTGGCCCGGTCGTTCCCGGCGGGTGGCGCGACCGGCCGGGCCGGCGCGGCGGCCCGGTGCACCTGCGCCTCGCCGGACTTCGTCACCCGGAGCTGGAGCGTCGCGTCCGTCGTCTCCACGTGCCAGTTGCCGAACGGCTCCGCCAGCAGCTCGTCGATCGCCGCGGCGGTCTCCGGGCCGGGGGTGACGTTGCGGGTGTACGGGCGGGCACCGTCGGAGGTGGCGATCTGGAGGCGCGGCCCGGCCTTGAGGGTCACCGGCCGCAGCTCGGCCCGGACCACCGTCGGACGGCGGCCACGGCGGCGCCCGGCGGCGACCGCCCGGGTCAGCGCGGGATCGAGCAGCAGTGCCCTGACCTGGGACAGGGCGGCGTCCAGTGGTTCCGGCATCGTTCCATCTTCTGACGGTGGGGTGGGAAGGGAACATCCCCCGTACCGCGCGGGGCGGTGCGGGGGATGTCGGGTGTGGCTGTGCGTCAGTCCGCGGTCGCCTCGGCCGGCGTACCCGCGCCGGAACCGCCACCACGGCGACGGCGACGGCGACGCGGCTTCGACGGCTCACCGTCGGTCGCGGCCACCGGCTCGGCCGGGGTCGTGTCGGCGGAGATCACCGCAGTCGGCTCGCCCACGGCCGCCTCGCCGGCCCGGCGGCGACGCCGGCGGCGGGGGGTGCGGGTGCCCTCTTCGTCGACGGCGGCGTTGTCCGCGGGTGCGTCGGCGGCCGGCGTGCCGGCGTCGGTGCGGTCCCGACGGCCGTCGCTGCGACCGCGGCGCTCGCCCCGGCCGTCGCCACGACTCTCGCCACGCCGGGAGCCCCGGCCGCCGCTGTCGCCACGCCGGGAGCGCGTGCCGCCCAGGTCTTCCTCGATCTCGGCGGACAGCCCGGCCCGGGTCCGCTCGGCGGTGGGCAGCGTGCCGGTGATCTCGGTGGAGATGTGCAGGTCGGTGTAGAGGTGCGGGGACGTGTGGTACGTCTCCGGCGGCTCCGGCATCTCCAGACCGAGGGTCTTGTCGATGATCCGCCAGCGGGGCATGTCGTCCCAGTCGACGAAGGTCACCGCGACACCGGTCGCCCCGGCCCGGCCGGTCCGGCCGATCCGGTGGGTGTAGGTGTCCTGGTCTTCCGGGCAGTCGTAGTTGATGACGTGGGTGACGCCGGTGACGTCGAGCCCGCGGGCCGCCACGTCGGTGGCGACCAGAATGTCGATCTTGCCGGCCCGGAACGCCCGCAGCGCCCGCTCGCGGGCACCCTGGCCGAGGTCACCGTGCACCGCGGCGACCGCGAAACCGCGGAAGTCGAGATCCTCGGCGACTCGGTCGGCGGCCCGCTTGGTGCGGGTGAAGATCATGGTCAGCCCGCGCCCCTCCGCCTGGAGGATGCGCGCCACCACCTCGACCTTGTTCATCGAGTGGGTGCGGTAGACCAGCTGCTGGGTCTGCGGGGACGGGCCGGTCTCGGCGGTGTGCCCGGCGTGGATCGTCATCGGCTGACGCAGGAAGCGCCGGGACAGGGTGACGATCGGGTCCGGCATGGTGGCCGAGAAGAGCATCGTCTGCCGGTCTTCCGGCAGCATCGCCAGGATCTTCTCGACGTCGTCGAGGAAGCCCAGGTCGAGCATCCGGTCGGCCTCGTCGAGGACGAGTGCGTGCACCCGGTCCAGACGCAGGTGCTTCTGCTTCTGCAGGTCCATCAGCCGGCCGGGGGTGCCGACCAGGATCTCCACGCCCTTGCGCAGCGCGTCGATCTGCGGCTCGTACGCCACGCCGCCGTAGATCGGCAGCACCCGGACGCCCCGCGTTCGGCCGGCGGCGGCCAGGTCCTTGGCGACCTGGATGCCCAGCTCGCGGGTGGGGACGACGACCAGCGCCTGCGGGACGCCGTCGCTGCCCTCGCCCGGCGCGAAGACCCGCTCCAGCAGCGGTACGCCGAAGCCGAGGGTCTTGCCGGTGCCGGTGGGCGCCTGACCGATCAGGTCGACGCCGCGCAGCGCGATCGGGATCGCGTACTCCTGGATCGCGAACGCGCGGGTGATGCCGGCCGCGGCCAGCGCCTCGACGGTCTCGTCGCGAGCGCCGAGTGCGGCGAAGGTGGGGGCCTCCGGTCGAACCGGGGCGGTGGGGGCCAGTTCCTGGCCGTCCATCAGATCTTGAGTCAATTCGCTCATGTGGATGTGGGGGTGCCCTCTCGTGGGTGCGCCCCGTCATGTCCTCAGGGCGCGTTCGGTATGACGCGGGCCACACGGTCGGGGGCGGACTGCCGAGCCGGACCGGGCCGCACGCGCGCCGCAGGCTGAGCTTCGATCAGATCGGCGCCCACGGCAACTGCTCTATGCTACCTGAACAGGCATACCCCCGTCCCGATTCCCGGCCGGGGTGAGTCCAGCCGGGGCAACCAGATGTGACCCGGGTCACAATGTTCGGGTGTGGGTCGTGCCACGCGCGGGGCACCCACGCCCCGACGACGAACGGTAACCTGCGCTCGTGTCCGCGCCGACCACCCCCGGTCCCGCCGTCGCCGACCTGCTGGGTCTGGTCGCCTTCGGTGAGCTGCTCGCCTTCGAGCGGATGGCCGGCGACGCCCGGCTCGCGCCCGATCTGCACCGCCGCGCCGCGCTGAGCGAGATGGCCGCCGCCGAGATCGCCAACTACCGCCGGCTCGCCGACCGGCTCACCGCGTTGGGCGTGCCGCCGGCGGACGCGATGGCGCCCTATCTGACGGCCCTGCAGGCGTACCACGACTCGACCGAGCCACGGGACTGGGCGGAGGTCGTGACCAAGGCGTACGTCGGTGACGCCATCACCGACGACTTCCTCCGCGAGATCGCCGACGCGTTGGACGAGCCCGACCGGGCGCTGGTGCTGGACGTGCTGCACGACTCCCGGTACGCGGAGTTCGCCGCCGCGGAGATCCGGGTGGCAGTCGCCGCCGACCCCCGGGTTGCCGGCCGACTCTCCATGTGGGCCCGGCGGCTGGTCGGCGAGGCGCTCTCCCAGGCCGGCCGCGTGGCCGCCGAGCGGGCCGCGCTCACCACGCTGATCGCGCAGGACGACCGGGTCGACGTGCCGGGGCTGTTCCGGCGGCTCACCGCAGCGCACACCGCGCGGATGGCCGCCGTCGGGCTGAACAACTGATCACCCGGGCCGCCGGGTGCGGTGCCGGCCCGCGGCAGGTGGGCCAACGCCGACCTGCCGCGATGGCCGAACCGGTCAGCGGCAGGTGGGCCAACGCCGACCTGCCGCGATGGCCGAACCGGTCAGCGGACGGTGAAACCGACCGCCCGGGGCGACGCCTCGGCGATCTCGACGTAGGCGACCTTCTCGACCGGAACGATGACCCGCCGGCCCTTCTCGTCGGTCAGGGAGAGCGTGCCGCCGTTGCCGGCGAAGGCGTCGGTCACGATCTGCTCGATCTCGGCCGGCGACTGCGCGCTGTCCAGAACCAGCTCGCGCGGCGCGTACTGCACGCCGATCTTGACCTCCACTGTGCCTCCTCAACTGGGGCGAAAGAACCGCCCTGCGAAGGCTATCCGATCACGGGGGCGGTGGTCAGGCTGACTCACCTTGCAGCGGGAAGCTCGCGATGCCCCGCCAGGACAACGCCGCCACCAACGCCTCGGCCTCGGCCTTCGGCACCTGTCGACCGCCGGCCAGCCAGAACTGCGCGGCCGTCTCCGCCGCGCCGACCAGCCCGGAGGCCAGCAGCTCGGCGTGCGCCCGGCTCACGCCGGTGTCCGAGATGATGGTGTCGGTGATCGCCGCGATGCAGCCCTGCTCGACCCGCTCGACCCGCTGCCGCACCGCCGGATCGTTGCGCAGGTCCGACTCGAAGACGAGGCGGAACGCCTCGCTCTCGTGGTCGACGAAGTCGAAGTATGCCCGCACCGACGCGCTGACCCGCTCCTTGTTGTCGCTGGTACCGCGCATCGCGTCGTGCACCTTTGCGACGATGGCGTCACAGTGCGTGTCCAGCAGGGCCAGGTAGAGCTCCATCTTTCCCGGGAAGTGCTGATAGAGCACCGGCTTGGAGACCCCCGCCCGCTCGGCGATGTCGTCCATCGCCGCGGCGTGGTAACCCTGCGCGACGAACACCTCCTGCGCCGCCGCGAGCAGCTGCTTACGGCGCGCTGAACGGGGCAGGCGGGTGGGCCGGCCGGCGGTCTGTGCACCGTTCCCCACAGCGGTCATGGGATCCTCCGAGTTCTCCGTACGAGCCGGCATTTTCCCCCCAGACCGGGCGTGGCCCGTGACCCCCGTCGTGGAAATGGCCCGCCGCTGTAACTTATCGCCACTGTCACCACACGGTAGCCTCAGCGAGGGCGACCAAGGAGCGCGCGGTGAGTGAAACAGGGCAACCCGGAGCCGCCACCCCGGGAGAGCACGGTGACGGAGCGGGTCAGCACGACGACCCGGGCCGTTCCGGCAGCGGGTGGGCGCCCCCGGCGGGCGGATGGTCCCGGGCCGCCGAGCGCGAGGACGCCCGGGAACAGGCGGCCCGCTGGCAGCCCGATGCCGCGTCCGGTTGGCGTACGTCCTCCACCCGGCACGGCGACCTGCCAGCATCCCTGCCCGGTGCCACCGACCCACCGGCCCGGGTCAACGGCCACCACGCCAACGGCGTCCGCCACGCGGGTGCCGAAGCCAACGGCGTCCACCACCCCGGTGCCGAAACGCCGGCTGGCCGCCCGGCGCCGGTGAGCGCGCCGCCCGGGTCGACCGCCGAGGACCGGCGCGACCAGGCCAGCGACCGCCTGGTGGTGCCCGCCCAGCGCCCGGCACCGCCGCAGGAACAGGGGCCTGGCGAGCCTGACAGCGGCCCGGCCCGACACTCCACCGTCGATCCTGCCGCCGGCCAGAGCGCCCGCTGGGCCGACCCCGGTATGCCCACCTCGGCGCCCCCCGGCGTCCAGGTGCCACCCGTCGGCACCGCCGCCTCGGGCTTCGAGGTCCCGCCCGGTTTCCACGCACCCACCGCCGAGCGGCCGTCCGCCGACGAACCGCCAGCCGCGCCGCGCGGCTGGCGCGACCCGCTCGCGCCGCAGGCATCGAGTGAGCCGAGGCGCATCCCCGACCGGGCCGCCGGGCACGCCGACGATTCCGAGTCGGGCCGCGCCGCCGAAGGCCCCGTGCCCGGGGACACGCCCCGGGCAGGGGAGTCGCCGGCGATCGAGCCGGACTGGTCCGGGCCGAGCTGGAATCGCCCGAGCTGGGGCAGCGGCTGGGCGCCGCCCTGGTCCCGACAGGATGGCGAGCCCGCCGCACGCTCGACACCGGACGAGCCCGCGCCGGGTTGGGTCGCCGACCCGAACGTGCCGTACGAGCCGGCACGCGTCGAGCCGACCCGCCCGTACGACCCGGTACGCGCCGATCCGCCGCGCGGGTACGACGTCGCCCGCGACGAACCTGAGCCCGGGGCATCGACCGAGCCGGCTGCGGCGGCTGGTGCCGCTGTGCCGGGCGAGGGTCCCTCCTGGGCCGGTGGACGACCGGCACTGAGCCCCACCGGCACACCGCCGGAGTCGTCCCGGGCCGAGCCGGCGGATCGCCCCTCCTGGGCCGGCGGTCGCCCCGCCCCGACCAGCGGCCCACCCGCCGACCGGCCCTCCTGGGCCAGTTCCGCGCCGACAAGTGCCCCCCGGGTCGAGCCGACCAGCGCCCCGCGGGCCGTCCGGCCCTCCCCGGCCGGTGGATCGGACCCGGCGCCCACCAGCGGCCCGCCGTCGCGTCCGTCCTGGGCCGGTCCGGCCCCGACCAGCGCTCCGCCCGCCGTCCGGCCCTCCCCGGCCGGTGGATCGGACCCGGCGCCCACCAGTGCCCCGCCGTCGCGTCCGTCCTGGGCCGGTCCGGCCCCGACCAGCGCTCCGCCCGCCGTCCGGCCCTCCTGGGCCGGTGGACCGGAGCCGTCGCCGACCAGCGCTCCGCCGTCGCGTCCGTCCTGGGCCGGCGAATCGACGCCCAGTAGCGCACCCACGGGCGACCGGCCGTCCTGGGCCGGCCCGGCGCCGACCGACCCGCCGCTGCCGACCGAGGCTCCTCCGGCGCCGGCCGGAGCACCTCCGGCGCTGTCCGACGCACCCCCGGAACCGACCGGTCCGGCGCTCGTGGCGGAGCGGCCCTCCTGGACCGGCCGGTCGCCGGCCACTCCGGCGGGCGAGCCGCGGACCGAGCGGGCCGACTGGTCCGAGGGACGCCTCCCCGCGGCCCCGGCCGAGCGCCCGTCCTGGCCGGCCAGTCGGTCCGCGAGCACGCCCCGTGCGAGCGACGTGGGGGAGCCGTCCGGCCCGCTCCGGCCCGAAACCCGATCGACCGCGCCGTTCCGGTTCCGGCCGGAGACCCCCGAGCCGCCCCGTTCGGCTCCGGCGGCCACCGGCCCGTCACCCGCTGCCAACGCGCCGACCCCGACCGGTGCCGTCCCGGCCCCCTCGACGAGCGGGTCCGGGCGCAGCGACCGGCCCTCACCCGCGCCCGCCCCGACGAGCGCTCCTCCCTACGCGGCTCGCCGATCCGCGCCCGATCCCGCGTCGCCGGTCGACCCGGCCGACGGCGCTCGGCTGCCGGACCAGACGTCGGCGGTGCTGCCGCAGCGCGTTCCTGCGGAACCGGACGTGCCCGTCGTGCCGGAGCCGCCAGCCGTGGAGCCACCCGCCGAAACCCCGGAACTCGCCCGTATCGCCACCCACCTACGTCGTGACGACGAGCCCGCGCCCCTGCGGGAGCGCCCCGAGGGGTTCGACGTCAACGCCATCCTGGACGCCGTCCGGGAGGTCGCCGGCGTGCGGGACGCGGCGCTGCGCCGTACCCCGGCGGGAGCGCACAGTCTCCGCCTCGACCTGGCCGACGGCGCCGACCCGGCCGAGGTGAGCCGGCAGGTGGCGCGGCTGCTCCAGGAGCGGATGGGGTTGGCCGCCGCCCCGCAGAACCTGCCTGGCCTGCCCAGCACGCCGGCTCCGCCGGTCCGCCGCCGGGCGGCCGAGCCCCGCTCCGCTGAGCCCCGGCAGGCTGAGTCCCGGCAGGCTGCGCCCCGGCAAACCGAGCCCCGGTCCGCCGAGCGGCGTTCTCCAGAGCCCCGGCCCGCCGAGCCGCGCGACGCCGGTGCGGAACCGCGTACCGGCGAGGTGCGGGCCACCGGATCGGTTGCGCCCGGTCGGGTCGAGGCCACGCCGCCGAGCCCTGAACAGCAGGTGGGAGCGGACGGCTCGCGCCGTCGCCGGGCGATCGCCCCGCACCGGGGCCGCGCCACGGTGGAGGAGCCGGGGTCGGTCTCGGCCGCGCCGGCCGGTGCGGCCACCGGCAGTCCCGCGACGCTCGGCACGTCGTACTCCGGTGGTCAGGTGACCACCACGGAGTCGGCGCCGTCCCGGCCGCTGGAGACGGGCGGCACGCCGGGGCCGCGGGTGGTGATCGACCACGTGCAGGTCAGCACCTTCGGCCTGGACGCCAACGTGGAGGTCCGGCTGCTGGCCGGCGGTGAGAGCGCCGCCGGTTACGCCACAGGCCCGGCGGTGGACGGCTACGTCCTGCGGCTCTGCGCGGTGGCCGCGGCCGCCGCCGTGGACGAGTTGCTGCGCGGCGCGGAGAACGCCGAGCGGGGGCGCTGCTTCGTGGAGCACGCGGCGGTGGTGCCGTTCGGCAACTGCGAGGTGGCCACCGTGGTGGTGCTGCTGGTGTGCGAGGGCTGGGTCGAGCAGCTCGCCGGTTCGGCCCTGGTCGCCGGCGATCCGAGACAGGCGGTGGTCCGGGCGACGCTGGCAGCGGTGAACCGTCGCCTGGAGGCGCTGCTGTCCTGAGTGGTCCGGGGCAGACTGGAACGATGAAGCCCGCCACTCTCTGGCCGGACCATTTCCTTCCCGAGGCCCGTGTCCCGCCGCCGTGGCCGGGTCGGGCGGTCCGCCTCGACGGCTCGGTCACGTACGTACGGGACACCCCGGCCACCGCCGCCGGCGCGGAGCCGGCGTTGTACGTGCACGGCCTGGGCGGCTCATCGCAGAACTGGACCGACCTGGCCGGCCTGCTCGCCGATCGTCTGGACGGCCAGGCCATCGACCTGCCCGGCTTCGGCCGCAGCGAGCCGGGCCGCCGCTACACCGTGCCGGCCTTCGCTGATCTGGTCGTCCGCTGGATCGAGCACTCCGGTCGGGGTCCGGTGCACCTGTTCGGCAACTCGCTGGGCGGTGCGGTCGTGGTTCAGGTGGCCGGGCTCCAGCCCGACCTGGTGCGCACCCTCACGCTGATCTCTCCGGCGCTGCCGTTCCTGGACTTCCGTCGCTCGTTGCAGGGGCGCCTGCTGCCGGTGCTGGCCGTTCCCGGGGGTGAACGGTTGGTCGCCCGGCGGCTCACCCAGCTCGCCCCGGAGGTGATGGCCGAGCAGGTGTTGGAGGCGTGTGTCGCCGACCTCAGCCGGATCTGCGCGCAGCGCCGCGCCGAGGCGCTGGAGGAGATCCGGGTGCGCTACGAGGCGGAGCACTACGCGGCCGCGTACGTCCGGACGTTCCGCGGGCTGGTCTCCAGCTTCCTGCGGGCGTACCTGCCGGGGTCGGGCTCGCTGTGGCGGCTTGCCCGGGCGGTGCGCGCGCCGACCCTGGTGGTGGGCGGTCGGCAGGATCGGCTCGTCGACGTGCGGGTCGCGCCGCAGACCGCCCGGGCCATCCCGGACAGCCGGCTGCTGATGCTCGACGGCGTCGGCCACGTGGCGCAGATGGAGGTGCCTCGGCTGGTCGCTCGGGCGGTGGTCGGCCTCCTCGCCGAAACGGAGGAGACCGCCACGCGGCCTGATCTGGCAGGCTGAGCCGGATGCGCACGTCCTCCCGCCGCCCTGGTCGCCGTCACCGACAACTCGCACTGCTCGCCCAGCTGGTCGCGGTCGTGCTGGCCGTCGGCGCGGTGGTGACGGTGGTCGCCGAAGGGCCGGGCGGGCATCCTGGCGCCGACCGGCTGGCCGCCGACGAGATCACCGGGCCGCCACCGCTGGTGGCCGCACCGTTGCCGCCGTCGGCCGACCCGTCGCCGTCCGGGTCGCCGGTCGCCCCGTCGAGTGCACCCCCGGTGCTGCGGCTGTCCGGGGCGGTGCCGACCGCCGGCACCGGTCGGTTCGGCTACGACGACCGCACCGGGCCGTTGCTGGGCCGCGCGGGTGAGCTGCGGCGCTACCGGGTGGCGGTCGAGTCGGGCAGTGGGGAGGACCCGGTCGCGTTCGGGCAGGCGGTCCAGACGGCACTCGCCGGGCCGGGGAGCTGGGTCGACAGCGGCCGGCTGAGGTTGCAGCAGGTGCCCGGGGGCGCGGCCCGTGACTTCACCGTCTACCTGGCCACCGCTCGCACGGCGGGCCGGATGTGCGCCGACGGTGGAGTGGACATCCGGGTCGGCGGCCGGCCGTATACCTCGTGCCGCGCGCCCGGCAAAGTGGTCATCAATCTGGACCGGTGGCGGCTGTCCGTGCCGCACTTCGTCACGGCCCGCGTGCCGCCGGCGGTCTATCGGACGTACGTGGTCAACCACGAGGTGGGCCACCAGCTCGGGCACCGGCACGAGCGCTGCCCGGGCGCCGGTCGACCGGCTCCGGTGATGATGCAGCAGACCCTCTTCCTGAACGGGTGCCGGGTCAATCCGTGGCCGTACCTCGAGGGTCGCCGCTACGCCGGCCCCGCGCTCTGACCGCCTGGTCCGACACGCCGAACCATCGCGACCATCAGGCGTATTGCGTTAATCGCGGCAAAGGCGGGGAAATGCCCGAATAATCTGGCAGGCTCGAGTTCATGACGCCGTCGTCCCCTTACGGCCCGCCTCGGCCGCCCGGCCCGTCCGGCCGGTCGGAGTACCGGGCCCCGGACGCACGGCCCGCGCTGGTCCGGATGCTCCGACGACGCCGTCGCAGCCTGGTGCTCGGCCTGCTCCTGCTCGCCGTCGCCGCCGCCGCCGCCGGAGTGACGTTGACCCGGGGCGGCGAGCCGCCGGCCGGGCCGCCACCCGTCACCCATGGCCGGATGGGTCATGGCGGTGGGGTGGGCGCGCACCCGGCACCAACCAGCTACCCGTCCGTCGGCGCGGGCCGCTTCACCTCCGCCGACGCTGAGACCGCGGTGCACGGCGAAGACGGGCCGCTGCGCCGTTACCGGGTCGCGGTCGAACGCGGCACCGGCCAGGACGCCGACGCCTTCGCCGACACGGTGGACGAGGTGCTTGCCGACCCCCGTAGCTGGATCGCCTCCGACGAGCTGCGGGTGCAGCGGGTCGCCGACGCCGGTGCCGCCGACTTCACCATCTACCTGGCCACCCCGGTCACGTCGGAGCGGATGTGCGCCGAGGGTGGGCTGACCACCGAGCGCTACACCTCCTGCCGCCTCCCCGGTCAGGTCATCATCAACCTGGCGCGCTGGCTGGAGGCGGTGCCGGACTACGGCGCCCCGCTGGAGACGTACCGGACGTACGTGATCAACCACGAGGTCGGCCACGAGCTCGGCGAGGAGCACGAGGCCTGTCCGGGCCCCGGCGAGCCCGCGCCGGTGATGCAGCAGCAGACGTACGGCCTGGAGGGCTGCGTCGCCAACGCCTGGCCCTACGTCGACGGTCGTCGTTACGCGGGGGACATCGTCCCCTGATCGACCCGGTCGTCGGTTATTCCCGCTCCCGCATCGCGGGCCACGTGTCCTCCCTCATGGCCGAGCATCGGGCCGGCGAGCGACAATGGCGCGGTTCACACCGCCGATCCCGGGGAGTCCACCGTGTCGTTGCCCCCGCTCGTCGAGCCCGCCGCCGAGCTGACCGTTGACGAGATCCGCCGCTACTCCCGCCACCTGATCATTCCGGACGTCGGGGTGACCGGGCAGAAGCGGTTGAAGAACGCCCGGGTGCTCTGTGTCGGCGCCGGTGGCCTCGGGTCGCCCGCCCTGCTGTACCTCGCCGCGGCCGGGGTCGGCACGCTCGGCATCATCGACTTCGACACCGTCGACGAGTCCAACCTCCAGCGCCAGGTCATCCACGGCGTGTCCGACGTCGGCCGGTCCAAGGCCGAGTCCGCCGCCGCGTCGATCCGCGAGATCAACCCGCTGGTCAACGTGGAGATCCACAACACCGCGCTGGACCGGGACAACGTCCGCGAGATCTTCGCCCAGTACGACCTGATCGTCGACGGCACCGACAACTTCGCCACCCGGTACATGGTCAACGACGCGGCGGTGCTGCTCGGCAAGCCGTACGTCTGGGGCTCGATCTACCGTTTCGACGGCCAGGCGTCGGTGTTCTGGGCCGAGCATGGCCCCTGCTACCGGTGCCTCTACCCGGAGCCGCCGCCGCCCGGCATGGTTCCGTCCTGCGCCGAGGGTGGCGTGCTCGGTGTCCTCTGCGCGTCGATCGGCTCGATCCAGGTGAACGAGGCGATCAAGCTGCTCACCGGCATCGGCGAGCCGCTGGTCGGCCGGCTGATGGTCTACGACGCGCTGGAGATGGAATACCGCAAGATCAAGGTTCGCAAGGACCCGAACTGCGCGCTCTGCGGCGAGAACCCGACGGTCACCGACCTGCTGGAGGACTACGAGGACTTCTGCGGCGCGGTCTCCGACGAGGCACAGGAGGCGACGGTCGACTCGACCATCACCGCGCTGGAGCTCAAGGAGTGGCAGGACGCCGGCAAGGACATCTTCCTGGTCGACGTCCGGGAGCCGGCCGAGTACGAGATCGTCCGGATCCCCGGCGCCACCCTGATCCCCAAGGGCGACATCATCTCCGGTGAGGCGCTGGCCCAGCTGCCGCAGGACCGGCAGATCGTGCTGCACTGCAAGTCCGGCGTCCGCTCGGCGGAGGCGCTCGCCGCGCTCAAGGCGGCCGGGTTCCGCGACGCCGTGCACGTGCAGGGCGGCGTGCTCTCCTGGATCAAGCAGATCGACCCCGCGCTGCCCGCGTACTGACCGGCCCGAGCCGGGGTGGCCGACACCGCCGCCCCGGCTCCCGCACGGGAGTGCCGGGCCCGCCGGCCGGGATGCGCCGGCGAATCGACGCAGGCGGCTCCAAGCGGCCCTTTGCCCGGAGCGACGCAGCCATTCCCGGCTGGCCGATTCCCCGAGGCGGTATCGCGTCTGCGCAGGTAGCGTCTCCGCCGTGGTCGACTTGGATGCCGCGATCGGGTTCGTCGTGGCGCACGGGGACGCGGTGGAGCGTGCCCGACTCTCCTGGCTGCGCAACGGCACGCCGGTGCCCGACGAGCTGCTGGAGACCGCCGAGATCGGCCAGGCACCCGACGGCGGCTGGCCGGCGACCTGGGGCGGCGAGATCGCGTCGATCGACGCCACCTGCTTCCGGCTCGCCGAGCTGGACGACCTGGGCGCGCTCGGTCGTCCCGCCGCCCGCCGGGCACTGGACTGGCTGGCCTCCCGTCAGCAGGCCGACGGTGGCTGGGACGAGGACCCGACACTGGCCGGCTCGGCTCCGGAGTGGGCCCGCCCCGGCGATCCGGAGGCAGGGCTTTTCCTCACCGCCAACGCCGGCTTCTGGCTCACCGTGGCCGGCCTGGACGCCCGTGCCGCGGGTCCGCTCGATCACCGGGTCGGAGGGGCGTACGCGGGGGTGGTGCAGGCGGCCGCCCACTCGCTCGCCGTGCGGCTGCACCCGGACGGCAGTTGGCCGTCCTTCCTCGCCGCCGGCTGGCTGAGCGCGGCCGTGCTGCACCGCCAGGACATGTTCCAGGAGTCCGCGCGGATCCAGGTGGTGCTCGCCGAGCGGATGCCCAAGATGTCCCCGGGGGACGTGGCCTGGCTGGCGGCCACGCTGCGCCGGGTCGGCATCGACCCGCAGGACTGGATCATGGTCCGGGCCCTGCGCCGCCTGGCCGAGACCCAGCGCAGCGACGGTGGCTGGGAGAGCGACGACGGGCACCAGTTCGACGTGCACTCCACGCTGTCCGCCATCCGGGCCTGCCGGCCGGCGACCAGCTGAGGCCCTCGGCTCTAGCGCAGGTGCCCGTTCCCGGTGACCACGTACTTGGTGCTGGTCAGCTCGGGCAGGCCCATCGGACCCCGGGCGTGCAGCTTCTGCGTCGAGATGCCGATCTCCGCGCCGAATCCGAACTCGCCCCCGTCCGTGAACCGGGTCGAGGCGTTCACCATCACCGCCGCCGCGTCCACCCGGGCGACGAACTCCCGGGCCGCGCTCGCCGAGTCGGTGAGAATCGCCTCGGTGTGCCCGGTGCCGTACCGCCGGATGTGCGCGACCGCCGCGTCGAGCGAGTCGACGACCGTGACGGAGATGTCCGCTGAGAGGTATTCGGTGGCGTAGTCCTCCTCGGTGGCCGGGACCACGGCGGCGGAATGTTCGGCCACCTCGGGCGAGCCGTGCACGGTCACCCCGGCCTCGGCGAACGCGGCCAGCATCGGCGGCAGGAACGCGTCGGCGACGCCCGCGTGCACCAGCAGCGACTCGGCGGTGTTGCAGGTGGAGAGGCGCTGGGTCTTCGCGTTCAGCGTCACCGCCACGGCCTGCGCCACGTCCGCTGCGGCGTCCACGTAGACGTGGCAGTTGCCCACCCCCGTCTCGATGACCGGCACGGTGGACTCTTCGACCACGGTGCGGATCAGCGACGCGCCGCCGCGCGGGATCAGCACGTCGACCAGCCCCCGGGCGCGCATCAGCTCCTTGACCGACTCCCGGGAGCTGGCGTCGAGCAGCTGCACCGCGTCGGCCGGCAGCCCGGCCCCGGCGACCGCGTCGCGCAGCACCGCGACGAGCGCGGCGTTGGAGTGCGCGGCCGACGACGACCCGCGCAGCAGCGCCGCGTTGCCGGACTTCAGGCAGATCCCGGCCGCGTCCACGGTCACGTTGGGGCGTGCCTCGTAGATGATCCCGACCACCCCGAACGGCACCCGGATCTGGCGCAGCTCCAGCCCGTTGGGCAGGGTCGAGCCGCGGACCACCTCGCCGACCGGGTCGGGCAGCGCGGCCATCTGGTGCAGCGCGTCGGCGATGCCGGCCACCCTGCCCGCGTCGAGGGCGAGCCGGTCCAGCACGGCCGCGCTCAGCCCGGCCTCCCGGCCGGCCGCCAGGTCCGTCGCGTTCGCGGCCAGGATCTCCGGGGTACGCGCCACCAGCGCGTCGGCCATCGCGGCCAGCGCGGCGTCCTTGGCGGTACGCGTCGCCACGGCCAGCGTCTCCGCCGCCGCCCGTGCCCGCCGGGCCTGCTCGCTCACGCTCATCGGTCACTCCTCGCGTTAGGAAGGGCCCCTTGTACAACGCCAGGCGTTAACAAGGTGCCCTTGCTTACAGCAGGACGAGGTCGTCGCGGTGGACGACCTCCCGCTCGTACGCCGGGCCGAGCGCCGCGGCGAGTTCGGAGGTGGAGCGACCGAGCAGCCCGGGCAGCTCCACCGCGTCGTAGTTGACCAGCCCGCGCGCGACCGGCGCGCCGCCGGCGTCCACCAGGTCGACCGGGTCCCCGGCGGTGAACGTCCCGTCCACCGCGGTGATGCCGGCGGGCAGCAGCGACTTGCGCCGCCCGACGACGGCGGCCACCGCGCCCGGGTCGAGGTGCAGCCGTCCCCGTGGGGAGGTGGCGTGGGCCAGCCAGAACAGTCGTGCCGCCGGGCGCTGCCGCTGCGGGTGGAACAGCGTGCCGACCGGCTCGCCGGCCAGCGCAGGCGCGGCCAGGTCGGCGCCGGTGAGCACCACCGGGATGCCGAAGCCGGTGGCGATCCGGGCCGCCTCGACCTTGGTCACCATGCCGCCGGTGCCGACCCCGGATCGCCCGGCCCCGCCGATGGTGATCCCGGCGAGGTCCTTCTCGTCGCGGACCTCGGTGATCCGGGTGGAGTGCGGCCGGGTCGGGTCACCGGTCCAGAGCGCGTCCACGTCGGAGAGCAGCACCAGCAGGTCGGCGTGCACGAGCGCGGCCACCAGGGCGGCCAGCCGGTCGTTGTCGCCGAACCGGATCTCCTCGGTGGCCACCGTGTCGTTCTCGTTGACGATCGGCACCGCGTGCAGGTCGAGCAGCTTGCGCAGGGTGCGGTACGCGTTGCGGTAGTGCGCCCGTCGGGTCACGTCGTCGACGGTGAGCAGCACCTGCCCGACGGTCAGGCCGTGCCGGGCGAAGGCCGCCGCGTACCGGCCGATCAGCAGGCCCTGGCCGACGCTGGCGGCGGCCTGCTGGGTGGCCAGGTCACGCGGGCGTCGGGTCAGCCCGAGTGGGGCCAGGCCGGCGGCGATCGCGCCCGAGGAGACGAGCACCACCTCGCGCCCCTCAGTGGCGAGCCGACCGAGGGTGTCGACCAGCGCGTCGACCCGCTCGTCGGCCAGCCCGCCGGTGGCGGTGGTCAACGAGGAGGATCCGATCTTGACGACGACCCGTCGGGCCGCCGTGACTGCGTCGCGCACCCGCCCATTCTGCGTGGTCGGTGCGGCGGGGCCCGGTTGCGTTCCCATATCGTGGCGGACTGTGACACCTGACGAGTACGTCGAGGCGGTCCTCGACCTGGTCGAGCGGATTCCGGAGGGCCGGGTGATGTCGTACGGCGGGGTCGCCGACGCGCTCGCCGAGCGCTCCGGCCGCACCTCGGCCCGGCTGGTGGGCAGCATCATGGCCCGACACGGCGGCTCGGTGCCCTGGCACCGGGTGGTCACCTCCGCGGGCCGGCTGCCCCCGGGGCACGAGCGGGAGGCGCGGGCCCGACTGCGCGCCGAGGGGGCACCACTGCGCGGTGCGGGAGTGGACATCCGGGTGGCGGCTTGGTCGCCGGAGGAGGGGATGTGACCTCCGCCATAACGTGAGTAACATTCGGCCCCATGAACCCGCCGCCGGGTGATGCCGGCTCACCAGCCGCCGGCCCGTTGCCCCGGCTGGTGCACGCCGGATACGCGCTCGGCTCCCTGGCCACCGGCGCGTTCGGCACCGTCCCCGGGCTCCTGCTGCTGCCGTATCTGACCGACACACTCGGGGTGGCCGCCGGGGTGGCCGCCCTGCTGGTGCTGCTACCCAAGGCATGGGACGTGCTGGTCAACCCGGTCGCCGGGCGGATCTCCGACCGCACCCGGTCCCGCTGGGGCGCCCGCCGCCCATACCTGCTCATCGCCGGCCTCGCGCTCGCCGTGCTCTTCGCGGCCATCTTCGCCGCGCCCTTCGACGGTGGTCCCGCCGCGGCGGCGTACGTGGCGTTCGCCTTCCTCGCCACCGCCACCGCATTCGCCTTCTTCCAGGTGCCGTACGTGGCGATGCCGGCCGAGTTGACCGACGACTACACCGAGCGCACGCGGTTGATGACTTGGCGGATCGCCGTGCTGGCGCTGGCCATCCTGGTCTCCGGCGCGGTCGCCCCGCTGGTGGTGACAGCCGGCGGCGACGGTGTGCCCGGGCACCGGTGGATGGGGTTGTTCGTGGCGGTGCTGATCGCCCTCGGCGCCGTCGGCGCGTTCCTCGGCACCCGGTCCGCGCCGACCGGCACGGTGGGCGGCAGCGAGCCCACACTCCGCGCCCAGCTCGCCGTCGCCGGTGCCAACCGGCCGTTCCGGGCGCTGCTGATCTGCTTCGTGGTGCAGTCCGCCGGGGTGGCGACCATCCTGGCCGGGGTCAACTACTTCGCCGGGCAGATCCTGCGCGACGAGCAGAGCGGCCCGACGTTGCTCTTCGTCTGCTTCGTCGGACCGGCGCTGCTGGTGATGCCGGTCTGGACCCGGGTCGGCGCCCGGCTGGGCAAACGGGCCGCCCTGGCCGCCGCCGCGCTGATCCTCGCCGCCGGTGCGCTCGCCCTGGTCGCCGCGCCGGTGCTGCCGGCGGTCGCGGTCTACCTGCTGGTCGCGGTGATCGGCGTCGGGTACGCCGGGCAGCAGGTGTTCGCACTGGCCATGCTGCCGGACTGCATCGCGTACGACACCGCGCGCACCGGCCGGCGGCAGGCGGGCGTGTTCACCGGGATCTGGACCGCCGGGGAGACCTTCGGCCTGGCCCTCGGCCCGGGCATCTACGGTCTGGTGCTCCAGCTCTCCGGCTACGTCTCCTCCGACACCGGCACCGCCGCCGCGCAGTCCGACCTCGCCCGCCTCGGCGTCCTGCTCGGCTTCACCGTTCTGCCCGCCCTCCTGGTGGGCCCGCCGGTCCTCCTGCTCCGCCGCTACACCCTGACTCCCGCCGTCCTGGCCGCCGCCACGCACCACCAGAGCGTCGATCATGGAGTTGTGGTGGGGGACGAAAACCGCTGACCATCACGAGAAGGGCACCACGAGTCCATGATCGACGAGAACAGGGTGGGGGCTGGGGCGCTTTCCGCCGACGGGATGGCGGCGGAGGACGTTCTCGCCGAGGTTCGTGCGCTGCGCGCGGGTGACCGGCCTACGCACGGTGGGCGGTTGTTCGCCTACGTGTACGACCCCGCGGTGCCCGGCCTGGACGAGCTGGCGGCCGCCGCGCACCGCGAGAGCGCGCACGTCAACGGGTTAGACCCGACCGCGTTTCCGTCCCTGCTGGCCATGGAGAACGCGCTGGTCGCCGCAGCCGGCTGGGTGCTCGGCGGTGGGCCGGGCACGACCGCCCCGGACGTCGTCGGCAGCGTCACCAGCGGCGGCACCGAGTCGCTGATCCTCGCGGTCAAGGCGGCCCGGGACGCCCACCCGGAGCAGGCCGCACCCCGGATCGTGGTGCCGGCGAGCGCGCACGCGGCGTTCGCCAAGGCGGCGCACTACCTGCGGGTGGCGCTGGACGTGGTGCCGGTCTCCCCGGACACGCTGCGCCCCGACCCGGCCGCGATGGCCGCCGCGATCCGCCCGGAGACGGTGCTGGTGGCCTGCTCCGCGCCGTCGTACGCGCACGGTGTGGTGGACCCGGTCGAGGAGATCGCCGCGGCGGCGGCCCGCGCCGGGGTGCGCTGCCACGTGGACGCCTGCTTCGGCGGCTGGACCCTGCCGTACCTGCGCCGCCTCGGCGAGCCGGTGCCGCCGTTCGACTTCTCGGTGCCGGGGGTCACCTCCATCTCGGTGGACCTGCACAAGTATGCGTACGCGCCGAAGGGCGTGTCGGTGCTGCTGCACCGTGACGCCGCCCTGCGCGCCCCGCAGTACTTCGCGTACGCGGACTGGCCCGGCTACACCATGATCAATCCGGTGATCGCGTCCACCCGCTCGGGTGGGCCGATCGCCGCCGCGTACGCGACCCTGCGGCACCTCGGCGACGCCGGATACCTGGCGTTGGCCGAGCGCACCCGGGACGCGGTGGCCGGGCTGGCCGCCGCCGTGCGCGGGGTCGACGGGCTGCGGCTGATGGCCGAGCCGGAGTCCACGGTGGTCTGCTTCACCGCCACCGAGGACGGGCCCGACCTGTTCGTCCTGGTCGACGAGTTGACGGCGCGCGGCTGGCACACCCAGCCCCAGCTGTCGTACGCCGGTCTGCCGGCGAGCGTGCACCTCACGGTGACCGCCGCGGTGGCGCCCCGGGTGCCCGAGTTCGGGCCGGACCTGAGCGAGGCGGTGGCGGCGGCGCGGGCGGCCGGGCCGGTCGCGCTGCCCCCCGAGTTGGCAGCCCTGGCCGGCGCCCTCACCCCGGACGCGTTGACCCCGGAGCTGGTGGCGGGTCTGGCCGCCGGACTGGGGCTGGGCGCCGAACCGGACGACGGCTCGGGCCCGGACGGCGAATCGAGCGCCGCGCCGCTCCCGGAGCGGATGGCGGTGGTGAACACGCTGCTCGACGCCGCTCCGGCGGCGTTGCGCGAGCGGCTGCTGGTGGAGTTCGTCGGCCTGCTGCAACGCCCGTCCTGGTGACCGGTGGGGTGGCGGTCAGCCCGCCACCCCAGGGTCGATCAGGCGCAGCCCGGCGAAAGCTCCGGCCGGCCTGCGCCGCCGGAGGACATCCGGCGGCGCGGCCAGTCAGCTGGCGGGCAGCTTCAAGTCGGTACGGGCCGTGTTGTCGTCGGACGAGCGGTCGGCCGGGAAGCTCCCGCTCACGTTGGCCCGCACGGTGAGCGCACAGCCGGTGAGGGTCCGTGCCGGTCCGCCCGGGGCGATGTTCACCGTGACGCCGATCCGGTACGACCGGGTACCGCCGGAGGGAATCGGCCCGTCGCCGGTGCAGAACATCGTCTTGAGGTCGTCGGTCTGGCCCTGATTGAAGCAGCCGCCGATGTTCGTGCCATTCAGGTCGATCGTCGCCTCGACGGGCAGCACCACGATCAGGTCACCAGCGTCGTATGCCCGGGTGCCGGCGTTGCCCATCGTGATGGTGAGTGATCCGGTGTAGCCGGCGTCGGACGGCCGCAGGGTGAGGATGCGGGGGGCGCTGATCGACAGGTCGATGTATCGGGTCGAGGTCGGTGTGGGGGTGGGGCGGGAGCTGGTCGAGCCGGTGGGATGGGGGGTGGGGGACCGCGTCGCACTCGGCGTCGCCGAACGGCTCGGCGGGAGCGTCGGCGATTCGCTGGGTGTGGGACCCGACGGGCTGCTCGGCAGGACCGAGGGGAGATCGGTAGCTGTCGGGCTGGCGATGACACCGGTGGGCGGCGGAGCGGCCAAGGGTCGGGCCAGGCTCACCCCGCCGATTGCGGCGGCGACCACCGCAGCGGCGATCCCCGGGGCCACCGCCCGGTTCCGAAGCCGGCGGTACGCCCGTCGACGCGGCACGTCCGGATCCGGTTCGGCGACCTGCCGGAGGCTGACGGTGTTCAGCTCGTTGAAGGCGGCCGACAACCGATCCGCTCGCTCGTTGCGCTGTTCCATCTAGTCCGCCCTCCTCTCGGTCGGGTCGTCGACCGTCGCGGGTTCGCGACCGGTGCGCTCGGGTTCGTGCTCTGCCAGGCAGTCGGCCAGTGTTGCCCGGGCTCGGTGTAGCCAGGACTTGACCGTGCCGGGGGCCACCCCGCAGTCCTCGGCGATCTCACCGACGGTCAGACCGGCCAGGTAGTGCAGGACCACCGCGCGCCGATGGTTGACCGGCAGGGTGGCCAGGGCGGCGGCGAGCACCACCCGGTCCGGACCTGGCCCGTTCACCACCTCCACCCGCTGCCGAAGGCTGAACAGCCGGGCGGTGCGCAGGCGGTGCCACCGGCTGATCGCGATGTTCCAGGCGACCCGGCGGACCCAGGCCACCGGATCGTCGTACCGGGAGATCCGGTGCCAACGGGGCCAGGCCCGACTGAACGCCTCCTGCACCAGGTCCTGCGCTTCGCTCATGTCTGCGACGAACGCGTACAGCTGGACCACCAGCGGCTGGAAGTGTCGGCGGTAGACCTCGTCGAAGGTGGGGCCGTCGTCGTGCGCGGCCATCCCGCTCACCTCGATGTGCAGACGCGCGGGGGACGGCGCCGCATCGGGCGAGGTGGGCGTGCGCGGCCGCAGGAACACCTGCGGCCGCGCCCCAGCCGATGACATGTCCGTCAGCCGGCGGTGACGTCGAAGCTGGCGGTGTTGTCGGCCGGGTCGACGTCGGTCAGCACGTCGCCCCAGCCGAAGGTGGCGTCCAGCAGCACCGAGCCGGTGCCGAGGTCCCCGGGGGACACCTCGGCGGGTGCCTGGATCAGCAGCGAGACCTCTCGTTCCTCGCCCGGCATGAACCCGCCGCCGGCCACCAGGCAACTCGCCGAGCAGGCCTCGACGGGTTCGATGCCGACGATCCCGACCCCGCTCGGCAGCGTCGGGGTGAGCCAGTACCCGTCGTGCGGCGCGTCACCGGCGACCCGGACGGTCACCGGCACCCGGCCGAGCCAGCTCCCGTCTTCCTGACGCGTCAGGGCTGCGGGGCCGGCGGCAACCGCCGCGTCCGTGCTCGTGTCCCGCACGTACGGTCGAGGGGCGCGCAGCGAGCCGGTCGTCGCGCGGAACAGCGCGGCGAAGGTGGCCGTGTCGTTCTTCGGGTTCCGGTCCCCGGTCGTGACGCCGATCTGCCCACCGGAGGTGATCATCGGATACGGCCGGGTGGTGGTGAGCACCCGGAAGTCGACGGTGAACCTCCGTCGCTCGTCCCGTTGCAGCACACCACCCGGCACCTGGCAGTAGATCGTCCGCGCTGGCTGGGCCACGCCGTAGGAGCAGGGGGCGGCCGGGTCGAGTCCGGCGAAGGTGCCGGGGACCGGCTCGGTGATCGTCAGGTCGAGGTAGGACGCCTCGTTGCCGCGGTAGGTGACGGTCACCGGAAGGCTGCCCGCGTACCCCCGGTCGGTCGGCTCGAGCACCAGCCGCCCGACGGAGATCGCCGTGTCGCGTGGGGCGGCGACGGCCGTCCCGGGCAGACTGGTCAGCGCAACCGCCGTGCCCAGGGCGCCGGCCACGAGCCCGCGGGTGATGGTTCTGGTCATCTTCGTTGCTCCGTTCCCCGTAGTGCCGCCCCCCGTTAACCGGGTGGCGGTGATGCGAGCAAGACACCGGAAGAGCCCCGCGACGGTTGCGGGGGAGCCAACCGCCGAGCTGTCAGAAGCGCGACAGTTCATCGCCGCCAGCACGGGTCCGTCGGCCTGCTGCAACGCCCGTCCTGGTGACCGGTGGGGTGGCGGTCAGCCCGCCACCCCGCCGACCGTTCACCGGTACGCCATCGTGTCCTCGTTGTTCCCGAGGTCGGGATCGATCAGGTAGTGCCCACCGGGGCCGGCTGCCGTGCCGCGCACCGTCGCCGTGCCCGGTGCCAGCTCGGTGCCCGGGGGCAGCCGCACGCCGAGGCGCACCGTCAGCTCGCCGTTCGCCTCGATCGGACCGAGTCGGCACAGCAGCGGGGGACGGTACTCCCCGACGTTCGGCCCGCAGCCGGACCAGGCGGGGCCGTCCGGCGCGAGGGAGGCCGGCAGGTCCAGTTCGAGGAGAACCTCGTCGGCGCGCCGGTCCCCGACGGCGCGGATCCGCACCTCGACGGCGCCGACCCGGGACCCGTCGGTGGGGTCGTCGGCCAGGACGAGGTCCTTCGCGGTCACCGTCAGGTTGGTGGAGTACGGGTTCGGGCCGAACGAAGTAGGACCCTCGACCTGCGAGAACCGCTCGCCCGTCCAGCGGTACCCGCGCCACTGCCGCTGGGACCACTCGCCCGGCCAGCCACCGCCCGGGTGCAGGTCGGCCACCTCCACTCGGACGGTGCCGTCGGAACGGCCGTCCAGCGCGGTCAACCACTGCGGCTTCTCGCGGCTGGTGGCCACCACCCGGCCGATCGTGACGATCCTGCCTGCCTCGTCCCGATCGAACGCGACGACCTGCTGCGGGCCACCGCTGCCGAACGAACACAGCAGCATGGCCACCGTCTCGGTCGCACCGTCGCCGTCGACGTCGGCGTAGTCGATCGCCTCGATGGCGTTCGTTCCCTCCTTGGCGATGCGCGGGTCGCCGACCAACCGGACCGTGTTCACCGGGCAGTCGGGTGGCCCTGATCGCCAGGCCGGCAGGTCCACCGGTGCGGCGACCAGTTGGGCCCGGCTGAGCCGCCCGTCCGGAGCCGTGGGCCGGGTGGGGCTGGCACTGGTCGTCGAGGGCGTGCCGACGGGGCTCGGTGACAGGCTCGACGTCGGGCTCGCGGTCACGCTCGGGGTGGGCGGCAGCGGCCCGGGTGCCGGGCCGGGGCGGTTCAGGGCCGCGTACCCGACTGCAGGGCCGCCCAGCAGCGCGACCGCCACCGATGCGGCCGTGGCGCGGTGACGCCGCCGCCGGCGGCGAACCGTCCGACGGACCTCCGCGGGCCCCGGCACCTCGATCTCGGCCAGCAGCACGCTGCGGTACCGGTTGAACTCCCCGGCGAGGTCGACGTTCTCCAGCTCAGGCACTTTCCGCCCCCTCCGTGGTGTCGCGCAGATACCCGGCGAGCGTCGTCCGGCTCCGGTGCAGCCAGGACTTGACGGTGCCCTCGGCGACCCGTTCCTGAGCCGCGATCTCGGCCACCGTCAGGTCGGCGAGATAGTGCAGCACCACGGCCCGGCGCTGGCGCGGCGGCAACTTCGCCAGCGCGACGTCGAGCGCCACCCGGTCCGGCGTCGGTCCCGCGACGTGCGTCTCCCGTTGCCGCAGCAGGTAGGCCTGCGCGGTGCGCAGCCGTCGCCACCGGTTGTGGCCGAGGTTCCAGGCCACCCTGCGGACCCAGGCCAGCGGGTCGTCGTAGCCGGCCAACCGATTCCACTGCGCGAACGCCTTGCAGAAGGCCTCCTGAACCAGGTCCTGCGCGTGGCCGCGGTCCCCGGTGTAGGCGGTGAGCTGGACCACGAGGCCCCGGTAGTGCGCGTGGTAGAAGTCGTCGAAGCTCATCTCGGCCTGATCGGGCCCGGTGTCCTGAAGGTGGTCCGGCGGGGGCTCACCCGCCCGAACGTCTCTCGTCACACTCACTCGCTCTCCCCCGTGGCGTACCGGCATCGGGCACCCCGACAGAGGTGACACACCGCGCCGCCGGGGAAGGTTGCGACTGCCGGGAAGCCGACTGTGCCACGGCTCACATCGATTGGGGCGGATCCACCCCCCGACGTGTCGGGGCAGGGCCATGGCCTGCGCCGAGCGGCCACCCGGTCGCGTTCGGTCGCTGTGGTTGACTGTCTGGTGGGGGACAGGAAGGGGACGCTCGTGCAGCTGCCGGCAGTGCTCGGCGAGCCGATCCGGTTCGTGCTGAACTGGGGCCGCCGCTACTCGCTCTGGGTCTTCAACTTCGGCCTGGCCTGCTGCGCGATCGAGTTCATCGCCACCAGCATGGGTCGGCACGACTTCATCCGGCTCGGCGTGATCCCGTTCGCCCACGGCCCCCGGCAGGCCGACCTGATGGTGGTCTCCGGCACGGTGACCGACAAGATGGCCCCGGCGATCAAGCGGCTCTACGACCAGATGCCGGAGCCGAAGTACGTCATCTCGTTCGGCGCCTGCTCCAACTGTGGTGGCCCCTACTGGGACTCGTACTCGGTGACCAAGGGCGTCGACCAGCTCATCCCGGTCGACGTCTACGTGCCCGGCTGCCCGCCCCGGCCGGAGGCGCTGCTGCACGGCATCCTGCGCCTCCAGGAGAAGATCGCCGCCGAGCAGTCCGGCGTCGGTGGGGTGTCCCGCCCGGATCTGCTCGCCCCGCCGGTCGACGCGCCGCCCCGCGACGGCTCCGCCCCGCGCTCCGTCGACTCGCTCACCGCCCCGCCGGTCCGCCCACCCGCCGCCGGCTGACGTCCGCACCGGCATCGGCCCGTCGGCCGAGCGGACCAGTCGGTCGTCCGACGCCCCGGGTGGTCCGGGCGAGCTAGCCTGCGCACCATGAGCAACTCGGTGGACCAGCGGTCAGCCCACATCGTCGACGTGCTGACCGAGGAGTTCGGCGCGTCCATGGCGATCGACCCGGCCGCCTTTCGCCGCAAGTTCCGCAAGATGGCCGCCTCACCCTTCGCCTTCTACCGGGGCAGCGCCGCCCTGTTCTACGCCGACCAGCGCGGCGACTGCGCCGACGACCGGTTCCTGGACGAGCGGACCAGCCGGGTGTGGATCCACGGTGACCTGCACGCCGAGAACTTCGGCACCTACATGAACGCGTCCGGGCAGCTGGTGTTCAACGTCAACGACTTCGACGAGGCGTACGTCGGGCCGTTCACCTGGGACCTGCGACGGTTCGCCGCCAGCGTCGCGCTGCTCGGCTACAGCAAGGCGCTCTCCGACACGGTGATCGGCGAGCTGGTGGCCGGCTTCGCCGGGTCGTACCTGACCGAGCTGCGGGCGATCGCCGCCGGCGGGGACGACGCCATCGGCTCGATCACCCTGGACAACGCCGACGGGGTGCTGCGCCGGGTGCTCCAGCAGGCCCGGCTGAACACCCGGGTCGACCTGCTCGCCGAGCAGACCACCGTCGACAACTACGAGCGGCGCTTCTCCGTCGGCGACGGGGTCTTCGAGGTCGACGGGGACACCCGCGCCAAGGTGCTCGCCGCCTTCGAGGAGTACTTGGGCACGCTGCCCGCCGCCTCGGCTCGGCTGCGCCCGGTGGCGACGCGGATCAAGGACGTGGTGCTGCGCAAGGGGGTGGGCATCGGCTCGGCCGGGCTGCCGTCGTACAACCTGCTGCTGGAGGGCCACACCCAGGCACTGGAGAACGACGTCGTCATCTACATGAAGCAGGCGCAGGTGCCGGCGGTGACCCGGTACGTGTCCGACGAGTCGGTGCGCGGCTACTTCCAGCACCAGGGCCACCGGACCGCGGAGTCGCAGCGGGCGTTGCAGGCGCACGCCGACCCGTGGCTCGGCTTCACCGAGCTGGACGGGGCCGGCCAGCTGGTCGCCGAGGTCTCCCCGTACGCCGCCGACCTGGACTGGTCCGACGTCAACGAGCCGGAGGAGCTGACCGGGGTGCTCGCCGACCTCGGCCGGGCGGTGGCGCGGATGCACTCCGTCGCCGACGACGAGTCCAGCCACGACCTGGTGGACTACTCCACCGAGGAGGCGATCGTGGCCGCCGTGGAGACCGACGAGCGGGGCTTCGTCACCCACCTGGTGGAGTTCGCGCACGCGTACGGGGTGCGCGCCCGGCAGGACCACCAGCTCTTCGTGGACCTGTTCCGCAACGGCCGGCTGCCCGGCATCTGACCGGCCCGCCCGCCGCTCAGACCCCGAACTCCAGCACCACCTTGATGTCGTCCGGCTCTGCGGTGTACGCCTCGGCGTACCGGTCGACCTGCACGCGCCGGGTGAGCAGCGACTCCAACCAGGGCTGCTCGGCGCGGCTGAGCGCCTGAGCGGCCATGCTCCAGTGCCGGCGGTTGGCGTTGACCGAGCCGAAGACCACGTTGTTCTCCAGGACCAGCGCCCGGTTGAGCGCGCCGGCGTCGAAGTCGATGCTCCGGCCGCCGCTGGACACCCCGGCCAGGCAGACGATCCCGGTCTGGCCCGCCTTGCACATCACGTCGAGGACCACGGTCGGGGCGCCGGTGCACTCGACCACCACGTCCGGCTCGAAGGGCAGGTCGTTGACCGGCACCGTGTGGTACGTGGCGCCCAGCGCCGCGACCAGCTCCGGCTTCGGCCCCGAGGTCGCCCGGTCCAGCACGTGCACGGTGAGCCCGCGCTGGGTGGCGAGGAGCGCGGCCAGCAGCCCGATCGGCCCCGCCCCGGTCACCAGGACCGTCTGCGGCTGCCACTCGGCCCGGTGCCCGATCCGCTCGATGTGGTCCCACGCCTTGGCCACCACGCTGGTCGGCTCGAGCAGCACGCCAACCCGCGCCAGCGCCGGGTCGAGCCGGACCGCGAACCGGGGCTCGATCCGCCAGCGGTCGCGGGCGAACCCCGGCAGCGCCTTGATGCCGTGCTCGGTGAACTGCCCGTTGCGGCACATGTCCCACTCGCCGGCCGCGCAGTTGGGGCAGGGCACCGGGTCGGGGTGCCGGACGATCCCGGCCACCAGGTCACCGGGTTGAAAGGCGCCGCTCGGGTCTTCCAGCACCCGGCCCAACGACTCGTGTCCGATGATCAGGCGGTCCGAGCCGGGCGGCGCCTCGCCGTACTGCCCATCGATGATCTCGTGGTCGGTGCCGCAGATCCCCACCGCCAGCGCCTGGACCAGGACGGCGCCCTCCCCGGGCGCCGGCTCGGGCTGATCCTCGATGAGGCTCAGCGAGTTGGCGGTTCCGGGTTTCACGGTGACAGCGCGCACGCCCTCATCTTTCCCCGCCCAGCACCGGGCCGCCCCCCAAAGCCGGCAGATCGTCGGGCACCTCGGCTCCACTCGGCCCGAACGGCGACTTCCACACAGGCCCTAGGATCAGCGGCATGACTCCCGAAGAGGTCGGCGCTCGGCTGGTCGCGCTGCTCGCGCCGGTCGAGGCGACCCCGTCGGTCTCCGGCGGGCAGCGGTACGCGCGGGCCACCGTCGATGTTCCGCCGGGGAGCTGGCCGGACGCGCTGCGCGCCGCCCGCGACGACACCGAGCTGGCCTGCGACTTCTTCGACTGGCTCTCCGCCGTGGACGAGCTGGCCGAGGGCTTCGACGTGGTGGCGCACCTCTGGTCGACCCGGCTGCGGCGCGGCGTGTTGCTGCGTACCCGGCTGCCCCGCGGCGCGGCCACGGTGGCGTCGGTGGTCGATGTCTACCCGGGTGCCGCCTGGCACGAGCGGGAGACGCACGAGATGTTCGGCATCGGCTTCGACGGCCACGGGGAGCTGCGACCGCTGCTGCTGCCGCCGGAGTTCGAGGGCCATCCGCTGCGCAAGGAGTTCGTGCTCGCCTCCCGGGTGGCCAAGCCGTGGCCGGGTGCGAAGGAACCGGGCGAGTCCGAGGCCGGCGGTGGCCGCCGACCGATCCGCCCGCCGGGCGTGCCCGCTCCGGGCGAGTGGGGCACCACGCCCACCCCGGCCGGGGCGGGCGGGGCGGGGGAGGGTCCGCGCGGCGGCACCCCGGCCAGACCGGCCGGTGAGCGGCCGGCGCGGCCTGCCCCGGGGGCCCGTCCGGCGCGTACTCCCCGACCCGCCGGCACCGCCGACGGCCCGGCCGCGCCCGACCAGGCCGCGCCCGGCGGGAGCCCGGGCGGTCCGGTCGCGGACCCGCCGGCCCGCGGCGACCGGACCGACGACGACGGGGGTACGGCCTGATGCCGCTCTGGGTGGAGCTGGTGCTGCGGGTGGGCGGCGTGCTGGTCGCGTTCCTCACCCTGCCGTTGCTGGTGGGGCAGGCCGAACACAAGGTGATGGCGCACATGCAGGGCCGGCTCGGCCCGATGTACGCGGGCGGCTTCCACGGCTGGGCGCAGCTCGTGGCCGACGGGGTCAAGTTCGTGCAGAAGGAGGACATCACCCCGCGCGAGGCGGACCGGGCCGTGTTCCGGCTGGCGCCGGCGGTGGCCCTGGTGCCCTACCTGCTGGTGCTGCTGGTCATCCCGCTCGGCCCGAACGACCTGGTCGGGCAGCCACTGGACATCGGCCTGTTCTTCGTGCTGGCCGTGGTCGGCGTCGGGGTGGTGGCGGTGCTCATGTCGGCTTGGGCGTCGGCCAACAAGTACAGCCTGCTCGGCGGGCTGCGCGGGGCCGCCCAGCTGCTCGGCTACGAGCTGCCGCTGGTGCTGGCCGCCGCCTCGGTGGCGATGGCGGCGGGCACGCTCAGCCTCTCCGGCATCGTCGCGGCGTGGCAGCCGTGGTGGCTGCTCTGGCAGGCACCCGCGATGATCATTTTCTTCGTCGCCGGCCTGGCCGAGATCCGCCGGCCCCCGTTCGACATGCCGGTGGCCGACTCGGAGCTGGTCTTCGGGTACATGACCGAGTACACGGGCCTCCGCTTCGCGTTCTTCCTGCTCGCCGAGTACGTCGGCATCGTGGTGATCGCCGCGCTGACCACGGTGCTGTTCCTCGGCGGCTGGCAGGGCCCGTTCGCCGACGACCAGCTGGGCTGGCTCTGGACCCTGCTCAAGGTCTTCGCCGTGGCGTTCGTGATCATCTGGCTCCGGGTGTCCTACCCGCGGCTGCGCGAGGACCAGCTCCAGCGGCTCTGCTGGCTGGTGCTGGTGCCGGCCTCCCTCGCGCAGCTGGTCCTCACCGCGGCCGTCCGCATCGCCCTCTGACCGCGAAGGAAGGGCACCTTGTTAACGCCTGCGGTAGAGCAGGGGCCCCTTCTTAACGGTTGAGGAAGGGCCGCAGCTGAGGCAGAGCGGTCAGCGCAGCGGGGTGTGCGCGGGGTCGACGGGCTCGGCCGGCGGCGGTGGCGGCGTGCCGTCGCCGAAGGGACGGCCACCCAGCGCTTCCCGGCCGTGCGGGGTGATCCAGTTGGACAGGTCGGGGCCGAGGGGGACGATCCCGGTCGGGTTGATGTCCCGGTGCACCTCGTAGTAGTGCCGCTTGATGTGGTCGAAGTCGATGGTGTCCCCGAACCCCGGAGTCTGGAACAGGTCCCGGGCGTACGCCCAGAGCACCGGCATCTCGCTCAACTTCTGCCGGTTGCACTTGAAGTGGCCGTGGTAGACCGGGTCGAAGCGGACCAGCGTGGTGAAGAGCCGCACGTCGGCCTCGGTGATGGTGTCGCCGACCAGGTAGCGCTGGTTGGTCAGCCGCCCGGACAACCAGTCCAGCCGGTCGAACAGCCGGTGGTACGCCTTGTCGTACGCCTCCTGGCTGCCGGCGAAGCCGCACCGGTAGACGCCGTTGTTGACGTCCCGGAACACCACGTCGTTGACCTCGTCGATCTGCGCCCGGAGGTGGTCGGGGTAGAGCTGCGGCGCGCCCTCGCGGTGGTACGGGCCCCACTGCGTGGACAGGTCGAGGCTCATCTGCGCGTAGTCGTTGGTCACCACCTGCCCGGTCGGCACGTCGACGATCGCCGGCACGGTGATGCCCCGCTCGTAGCCGGGGAAGCGCTTGAAGTACGCCTCCTGGATGCGCTCGATGCCGAGCACCGGGTCCCGGCCGTCCGGGTCGAGGTCGAAGGTCCAGCTGCGAGCGTCGTGGGTGGGGCCGGCCACCGCCATCGAGATGGCGTCCTCCAGACCGAGCAGCCGCCGCACGATGATCAGGCGGTTGGCCCACGGGCAGGCGCGGCTGACCGCCAGCCGGTACCGGCCCGGCTCCACCGGGTAACCGTCCCGCCCGTCCGCCGTGATCCGGGTGGCTATGTACCGCTGGTCCCGGGTGAACTCACCGCCCGGCTCGACGTACTTCCCGCCTGTTTCCTCGCCCACGTCGCCCTCCCGGTCCGGAATCGTCTTCGGTTCCCATCCTCGCTGATCTCCGGCCCGCCGGCTCGCAGCTGCCCAACCTGACCGCCGGTCCCACGTCCCGATCCGACCGCGGCTGCGGTCCCGCGTCCCGGCCGGGACCGGGCCCGGTGCGACGGCGCCGGTTAACCTGCCGGCATGACGGATGTGGAGGCGGCGGCCCGGCGTTTCATCGCCGATGTGTGGAACGCCCGCCGGGAGGAGTCCGCGTACGAGCTGATCGCCGAGGAATGCCCAGGGCTGGGCGGCACCGGGCCGGAGGCGACGCTGGCCTGGCACCGGGAGCGGCGGGCGGCCTTCCCGGACCTGCGCTACAAGATCGTGGACGTGGTGGCCGCCGGCGAGCGGGTGGCCGTGCACTGGCGGGCGGCCGGCACCCAGGCGGGGCAGTTCGGGCCGGTGCCGCCGACCGGGCAGGTGGTCAGCTACTCCGGGGCGACGTTCCTGCGCTTCGACGCGGCGGGCCGGATCGTCGAGGTGTGGAGCTGCAACGAGCTGTTCCAGCTGCTCCAGCAGCTGGGCGTCGAGATGCTCCCACCGACCGTCGTCAGCGGGCCCGGGGCGTGATTCGCTCCAGCGGGATGTCCATCTCCCACGGCTCCGGCACCAGAATGCCGTCAGTGAGTTGTGCCTGCTCGACGTAGACCTGCTTCATCGCGTCGAGCTTGTGGGTGTGTACGACGATGCCGGCCTCGGTCTCTATCCGCCAGAGGTAGGGGATGTCCGCCTCGGCGTAGAGGGCCGGTTTGAGTACCCGATCGATGCTGCGGGACCCTTCCGAGACGATTTCAACCACCAGAAGAACCTGGTCCGGTAGATAGTGCGACGGATTCCGCTCTGCGGCGTCGAGGTAGGTGACCAGCAGATCAGGGATGAAGGAACGCTTCCGTGAGATGCGTACCTCGACGCCCTGGGTGACGTCGAAATCGCGTGGGCAGCTCTCCAGCATGGCCGAGCCCAGCATGAGCGCGATGGACTGATGGAGTCGCGTGGGGGAGGGCGACATGAGCAGGTTTCCGTCCAGAATCTCGGGGCGAGGCCTGCCGTCGTTGGGCAGGGCGTCCAAGGCGTCGGTTGTCCACTCGCCCGGCGGCGGAACGTCGTCGTGCAGCGCGGCGGTCATCGACGGGTCCTTTCCAGTGCGTTCGTTCTCCCCGCGACCACGGTACCGCCGCAGACCCACGGGTGGTGGTCGCGCGCGCGGGGGCCACAGGGCAGGATGGTCGACATGAGCGACCCCAGCGAGCACGGCGGCACCGAGCGTGGCCTCCCCGGCGCGGGCCTGGTGAAGGGGCTGGCGGTCACTCTCAAGACGATGACCAGCCGCTCGACCACCCAGCAGTACCCGGACGTCGCCCCCGAGCTGCCGCCCCGCTCGCGCGGCGTGATCGCGCTGTCCGAGGAGAACTGCACGGTCTGCATGCTGTGCGCCCGCGAGTGTCCGGACTGGTGCATCTACATCGACTCGCACAAGGAGGAGGTGGCGGTGCCCGGCGCCGCCCGCCCCCGCCAGCGCAACGTGCTCGACAAGTTCGACATCGACTTCTCGCTCTGCATGTACTGCGGCATCTGCATCGAGGTCTGCCCGTTCGACGCGCTCTACTGGTCGCCCGAGTTCGAGTACGCCGAGTACGACATCAAGGACCTGCTGCACGACAAGGACCACCTGGGCCAGTGGATGGCCACGGTTCCGCCGCCGCCGGCGCACGACCCGAACGGCGAGCCGGCCAAGGAGGAGACCGCCGCCGCGCGCAAGGCGGCCGCCGCACGTCCGACCCCGCCGGCGGTACGCCCCGAGCCCGGCGCCGACCCGGGTGCCGCGTCGTGACCGCGCGACAGTCGGCGCCCCGAGCCCGGAGGGCGGCCCGGTGACCGGCGCGGATCTGCTGCTGCTCGCCCTCGGCGCGGTGGCGGTCGGTGCCGGTGCGCTGGTGGTGACCACGAAACACCTGGTCCGGGCGGGGCTCTACCTGGTGGTCTGCCTGGGCGCGCTGGCCGGCGACTATCTCGTGCTCAGCGCTGAGCTGGTGGCCTGGGTGCAGGTGCTGATCTACGTGGGCGCGGTGGTGGTGCTGCTGCTGTTCGCGGTGATGCTGACCCGGGCGCCGATCGGCGCCTCCGACGACCTTGACCGGCCCGGCTGGCCGGCGGCGCTGATCGGCGGCGGCGCCGGGCTGGGGCTGACCGTCCTGCTGGTCGACGCCTACCGGTGGAGCACGGTCGCGCTGCCCGACGCGGGTACCGCGGAACGGTTGGGGGAGCAGATCTTCCGGTCGTGGGTGCTGCCGTTCGAGGTGCTCTCCGTACTGCTGCTGTCGGCGCTGGTGGGCGCGGTGGTGCTGTCCCGGCCGGATATCGGCCGGTCCGGCGCGGGAGCGGACGGCGCGGCAGCGCCGGACGGGGTGGACGTGACCTCCGGGGGGCGCCGGTGAGACCGGTCATCCCGTACGTGACCGCCGCGTTGCTGTTCGGCCTCGGCGTCTACGGCGTACTGCGCCGGCGTAACGCGGTGCTGGTGCTGATGGCGGTGGAGCTGATGCTCAACGCGGTGAACCTGATCCTGGTCACCGCGGACACCACCGCCCGCTCGGTGCTGCCGCACTCCGGTCAGGTCTTCGCGCTCTTCGTCATCGTCCTCGCCGCCGCCGAGATCGGGGTGGGGTTGGCGATCGTCCTTCAGCTCTACCGGCTGCGCGCCAGCGTGGCGGTGGACGAGGTGCAGTTGACCGAACCCGCCGAGTCGCCGCGGACCGCCGGTACGCCGGAGCCAGCCGCCGCCGGCACCGCCGGCCGGGACGCGGAGGCGGGCCGGTGACCGGGGTGCTGGGCGCGCTGCTGCCCGCCGTACCGCTGGCCGCCGGGCTCCTCGGCCTGCTGCTGCCGCCGGCCCCGCGTCACCCGACCACCGGTGTGGGCGGTGACGATCGGGCCCGGCGGGTGGCCGTCGCGCTCGGGGTGACCGGCGCGGCCGGCGCGCTCGCGCTGGCCGTCGCGCTGCTGGTCACGGTCGACGGACCCCGGGAGACGTCGACCACCTGGGTCGACCTCGGTGGGCTGACGGTGACCCTCGGCGTGCGGCTGGACGGCGCCGCCGCGCTGGTCGCGGTGGCGGTCGCCGCGGTCGCCCTGGCCGTGCAGGTCTACTCGATCGGCTACCTGCGGCGCGGCCCGCACGACGACGTCGACGTCGACCACCGCTACCCGCCGTACGCGGCGCAGATCAGTCTCTTCACCGCCGCGATGCTGCTGGTGGTGGTCGCCGGCGACCTGATCATGCTGCTGGTCGGCTGGGAGGTGATGGGCCTCTGCTCGTACCTGCTCATCGCCCATGACCGCCGGCTGCCCGGTGCGCCCGCCGCCGCGATGAAGGCGTTCCTGGTCACGCGGGTCGGCGACGTCGGGTTCCTGCTCGGCATCGCGCTGCTCGGCGTGTCGACGGGCAGCTTCCGGATCGCCGACGTGCTCGCCCACGACCACTCCACCGCGACCCTGACCGCGGCCGGTCTGCTGCTGCTGGCCGGGGTGGCCGGCAAGAGCGCGCAGTTCCCGCTGCACACCTGGCTGCCGGACGCGATGGCCGGCCCGACGCCGATCTCGGCGCTGATCCACGCCGCGACGATGGTCGCCGCCGGGGTGTACGCGGTGACCCGCCTCTATCCGCTGTTCACGGCCGCGCCGGTGACGCTGACCGTGCTCGGGGTGATCGGGTCGATCACCCTGCTGCTCGGTGCGCTCGCCGCCACCGCGCAGGACGACATCAAGCGTGTGCTGGCCTGGTCGACCGTGTCCCAACTGGGTTACATGACCGGCGCGCTGGCGGTCGGCTCGCCGTCGGCGGCGCTGTTCCACCTGTTGACCCACGCCGCGTTCAAGGCGTTGCTGTTCCTCGCCGCCGGCGCGGTGATCCACGCGGTGGGCACCACGCAGATGTCGGAGATGGGCGGGCTGCGCCGCAGCATGCCGGTGACCTTCTGGTGCACGGTGGTGGGCCTGGGCGCACTGGCCGGGGTGCCGCCGCTGGCTGGCTTCTGGAGCAAGGACGGCGTGCTGACGGTCGCCGAAGCCGCCGCCCGGGAGGGCACCGGCCCGGCGCCGTCCTGGGTGGGCTGGCTGGTCTGGCTGGCCGGGCTGGCCGGCGTCGCGATCACCGCCTGGTACGCCGGCCGGCTGCTGCTGCGGACCTTCTTCGGCGAGCCCCGGCTGCCGCTGCTCCGGCCGCACGATCCGCCGGCGGTGCTGCGCTGGCCGGTGCTGCTCCTGGCCGTGCCAGCCGCGCTGCTCGGCCTGGCCGGGTTCGTCGGGGCGTTCGCCGACCGGCTGCGGTTCGCCACCGTGCCGGTGGCGGGCGCGGAGGACGGCCTGGTCCACCTCGGGCCGGGGCTGCTGCTGCCGCTCGCGCTGCTGCTGGTCGGGGCGGGGCTGGTGCTGCTGGGCTGGCGCCAGGCCCCGGCCGCCGACCCGGCGGCCGCGCTGGGTCCGCTGCGGCCGGTCTTCGCCCGCGCGTTCCGGCTCGACGACGTCCAGCACGCCCTGGTGGTACGTCCCGTCCGCGCGCTGGCCCGGGCCGCGCGCACCGGCGACGAGGTGTTCGTGGACGGTGCTGTCGAGGGCAGCGGGCGGGCCGCGTCCGGCCTGGGCGCCGGGCTCGCCGCGCTGCACCGGGCGGCGCTGCCACGGGCCGCCGCCGGGGTGCTGGCCGGCGCGCTGTTGATCGGGCTGGCCGCCGCTCTGATCGGAGGGGTGCGGTGAGCGCGAGGAGTGAGCCGGTGTTGCGAGCCCCGCAGTCGCGAGCAGAGGCGGTCCGGTGAGCGCGAGGAGTGAGCCGGTGTTGCGAGCCCCGCAGTCGCGAACAGAGGCGGTCCGATGAGTGTCGGGCAGGTGTTGCTGGTCGCCGTCCTGGCGCTGCCGGCGCTCGGCGCGGTTGCGGTGGCGGCGACACCGCGGGACCGGACGGCCCGACTGGTCGGCACGGTGGCGGCGACGTTGACCCTGCTGGCCGCGGTGCCGCTGGTGTTCGGCGGCCGGAGCTGGGTCGCCTGGTCGGCCGGCGCGCCGGCGGTGCGGCCCTGGCACCAACTGGACCTGCCCTGGGTGCCCGGCCTGGATCTGCGTTTCCACCTCGGCGTCGACGGCATCTCCTGGCCGCTGGTGGTGCTGACCGCGCTGCTCACGCTGTTGTGCTGCGGGTACACGCTGTGGCGGGTGCCGGCCGGCGGCAGTGGCCGAGCCCTGGTCGCGTTGCTGCTGGTGGTCGAGGTGGGCATCCTGGGCACCTTCCTCGCCCTGGACCTGGTGCTGTTCTTCCTCTTCTTCGAGGTCGTCCTGCTGCCGATGTACGCGATCATCGCCGGCTGGGGCGGCGCGGACCGGCGTCGGGCGGCCCGCAAGTTCGCGCTCTACACCCTGCTCGGCTCGGTGCTGCTGCTGGTCGGCGTGTACGTCGTGGTCGCCGCCGCGGGCACCGCCGACGTGGTGGCGCTGACCGGTGGCGGCGGATTGTCCCGGGGCACCCAGCTCGCCGCGTTCACCCTGCTCGCGCTCGCCTTCGCGGTGAAGAGCCCACTCTGGCCGCTGCACTCCTGGCTGCCCGACGCGCACACCCAGGCCCCCACGGTGGGCAGTGTGGTGCTGGCCGGGGTGCTGCTCAAGATGGGCACCTACGGCCTGATCCGGGTGGCGGTGGGGGTGGCGCCGGAGGGTGCCCGCTGGGCGGCGCCGGTGCTCGGCGTGCTGGCCGTCGCCGCGATCCTGGTCGGCTCGCTGGTCTGCCTCGCGCAGGACGAGGTCAAGCGGCTGATCGCTTACTCCAGCGTCGGCCACATGGGCTTCGTGCTGCTGGGCGTCGCCACGTTGACCACCACCGGCATCCAGGCGGCGCTGATCGGCAACGTCGCGCACGGCGTGATCACCGGCCTGCTGTTCTTCCTGGCCGGCGCGGTGAAGGACCGTACCGGCACGGGCAGCCTGTCCGAGCTGTCCGGGCTGCGGGAGACCGCGCCCCGGCTGGCCGGTCTGCTCGCGTTCGCGGCGATCGCGTCGCTCGGCCTGCCTGGGCTGGCCGGCTTCTGGGGGGAGGCGTTCGCGGTGATCGCGGCGATCCAGGTGGGCGGCCCGCTCTGGACCACCCTCGGTGTGCTGGCCGCGCTCGGCGGCGCGCTCACCGCCGCGTATTTCCTGCGGCTGCTGCGCCGTGTCACCCACGGCCGGCCGACCACCGCCGTCGGCGGGGTCGGTCCCACCCTGGCCGGGGCCGAGCTGACCGCGTGGGCGCCGCTGGTGCTGCTCGCCCTGGCCATCGGGCTGGCCCCGGCGCTGGTCCTCGGGGTCGCCGAGGCCCCGGTCGACGCCCTGGTGGGGGTGGTCCTCCGATGAACACGGTGCAGAGCGTGGACAGCGTGGCGCTGCTGCCGGCCTACCTGGCCGCCGGTACCGCCGTGCTCGTGCTGGTCACCGACCTGCTGCTGGCCCGCCCGCGGGCCACGGTCGTGGTGGCCGCGCTCGGGGCGCTCAGCACCGCCGTCGGTGCCGCCCTGGTCGGGGCGGGTGGCGAGCGGCGGACGTTCTGCGTCGGCGCCGACTGCTCCTGGATCTTCGGCGGCCGGGCCGCCCTGGTCGGCGCGGTGGTGGCGCTGCTCACCCTGGGCGTGCTCGGGTTGTCCGTGCCCGCGCTGCGGGCCGGGCGGTCACCGGTGGGGGAGTACTGCTTCCTGCTTGCCTGCTCGATGACCGGCGGCGTCGTGCTCGGCGCGGCCGGTGACCTCATCACCCTGATCGTCGCCCTGGAGACGCTTACCCTGCCGCTGTACGTGCTGGTCGGCCTGCGCCGGGGGAGTCTGGCCAGCGCCGAGGCGGCGGTCACCTTCTTCGTGGTCAGCGTCGTGGCCACCACGGTCGCCCTGCTCGGCGCGGCGCTGCTGTACGCGGTGACCGGCTCGCTGCACCTGGACCGGCTCGGCACGCTGCTCGCCGAGCGGCCGGAGCTGCGGGACCTGCCGCTGACCACCGCCGCGGTGGCGTTGCTGCTGCTCGGGCTGGCCTTCAAGGTGGCGGCGGTGCCGTTCCACGCCTGGGCCCCGGCCACCTACGACGGCGCACCCCTGCCGGTGGCCGCGTACCTGTCCACGGCGTCGAAGGTCGGCGGCGTGGTCGCGTTGCTCGCCGTGGTGCAGCGGTCGCTGCCGGCCGACCAGACCGGTCCGGTGCTGGCCCTGCTCGCGGTGCTCACCATGACCGTCGGCAACCTCGTGGCCCTGCGCCAACGGCGTACCGTCCGGCTGCTCGCCTGGTCCTCGGTCGCGCAGGCCGGTTACATCCTCGCCCCGCTGGGCGCGTTGGCGCTGGCCGCCGGCCGTACGGGCGAGGCACGGGATGCCGCGTACGCGGCCGCGGTGGCGTACACCGTCTTCTTCGTGGTCCTGGAGCTGGCCGCGTTCGCCGGGGTGACCGCCCTGCGCCCGACGGGTGCGGACGGCGGCACCCTGGACGACCTGCGCGGTGCGGCCCGCCGGCACCCGTGGCGGGGTGCGGCGCTCGGTCTCGCGCTGGTCGGCCTGGCCGGTCTGCCGCCCGGGTTGGCCGGGTTGTTCGCGAAGGTGACCGTGGTCCGGGCGCTGCTGGACGGTGGCGCCGCCTGGCTGGCGCTGGTGGTGGCGGTCAACGCGGTGATCGGGCTGGCCTACTACCTACGCATGACCGCCGCCCTGTGGGCGCCGACGGCGACGCCGGGCGTGGCGGTTCCCGGCGGTGCGGCGGCCGTACCTCTGGTGGGTGTGGTGGCGGTGGTGCTCGCGGTGGCCACGGTGGCTGCCGTGGTGCTGGGAGTCGCCCCGCAGTTGGTGCTCGACCTGGCCGGCCGTTGATCGCACCGGGCAGGTCTCAGTGAATTCTCAGCGTTGAGACGGATGGTTGGTGGGTACCGGGTTGTTGCACCGGTCAGCGGATCCCGGCGATCCGTGCACCGAAGGAGACATTGTGCACCACAACCGTCTGAAGACCGCCGCGCTGCTCGGCCTGCTCACCGCCCTGATCCTGGCGGTCGGCTACGGGTTCGGCGGCAGTGGCGGCCTGGTCATCGCCGTCCTCGTGTCTCTGGTCATGAACGGCATTTCCTACTTCTACTCCGACAAGCTCGCACTGCGCTCGATGCGGGCGCAACCGGTCAGCGAGGCGGAGTTCCCCGAGCTGTACCGGATGGTGCGGGAGTTGGCGGCCGAGGCCCGGCAGCCGATGCCGCGGCTCTACGTCAGCCCGACCGCGCAGCCCAACGCGTTCGCCACGGGTCGTAACCCACAGCACGCGGCGGTCTGCGTGACCCAGGGCATCACCGAGATCCTCGACTACCGCGAGCTGCGCGGTGTGATCGGGCACGAACTGTCGCACGTCTACAACCGCGACATCCTGATCTCCAGCGTGGCGGCCGGCCTGGCCGGCATCATCACCTTCCTGGCGAACATCGCCTTCTTCATCCCGCTGGGCGGTGGCGACGACGAGGACCGGCCGAACCCGGCCGTGCTGCTGTTGACCCTGATCCTGGGGCCGATCGCGGCCACCGTGATCCAGCTGGCGATCAGCCGGAGCCGCGAGTTCCAGGCGGACGCCTCGGGCGCCGAGTTGAGTCGTGACCCGCTTGCCCTCGCGAGCGCACTTCGCAAGATCGACGCCGTGGCGCGACGCCGGCCGTTGCCGGCACAGGGCCAGCTCACCAGCACCGCGCACCTCATGATCGCCAACCCGTTCCGGGGCGGCGGCGTGGCCGCGCTCTTCTCCACCCACCCGAAGATGGAGGACCGGGTCGCCCGGCTGGAGCAGATGGCCGCCAACTCGGGGCCTGTGCAGTTCCAGCGCTGACCCGCTGATCCAAGCCTCCGCCCGCACCCGTACCGGGTGCGGGCGGAGTGCTGTGTCACCCGCGATATCCGATACCTCGCACTGACCGGCGGCGTTAGGGTCGGAACGGCTCACGCTCATTACATTCTCTGGAGGTTCACGGTGGCCGCACTGCGCCAGTACCTGGGTGTCTGGCGGATCCCCGGCGCGCCGATGCTGCTGATCACCGGCATCATCGGGCGACTCGGGATCGGCATGACCCCGCTGGCGCTGCTGCTGGTGGTCGAGCAGGTGACCGGGCGGTACGCTCTCGCCGCCGTCGCCGGCGGGATCTACGCCGTCGCCGGTGCCGCGCTCAGCCCGGTGGCCGGCCGGATCGCCGACCGGGTCGGCCCGAGCCCGGTCCTGCTGGTCACCGCGGTGGCCCACCCGCTGGCGCTGATCGGGCTGCTGCTGGCCAGCCGGTCGGGCGACGACGCCCTTCCCGCCATCTACCTGGCCGCCGGCATCGCCGGAGCGACCTACCCGCCGCTCACCGCCGCGATCCGTGGTGCGTGGAACGACCTCACCGGCCCCGGCTCCGACCGGTACCACCTGCGCAACACCGCCCTGGCCGCGGAGACCTCGCTGTTCGAGATCGTCTTCGTGCTCGGCCCGCTGCTCGTCGCCGGCTTCGTGCTGTTCGCCGACGCCGCGGCCGCGCTGATCGGGGCGGCCGTGGTCACCCTGGTCGGCACCACCGCCGTCGCCCTCGGCCGTGTGATGCGTGGCTGGCGTCCGCACTCGCGTGAGCACCACGCCCGGGGGCTCGGCCCGCTGCGGGTGGGGGGCTTCCCGGCCCTGCTGGTCTGCGTGGCCAGCCTCGGCATCGCGTTCGGCGCGGCCGGCGTGATTGTCCCGGCGTACGCCGGCAACTACACCGCCGACGACCCGGAGAGCCTGGCCGGGATCCTGCTGGCGGTCTGGGGGATCGGCAGCGCGGCCGGAGGCTTCTGGTTCGGTGTCCGCCGGCCGTCCCCGAACATGACCCGGCAGTTCGCCATGCTGCTCGCCGCGCTCGCCGGCACCTTCGTGGTGTTCGCGGTCATGCCCACGCCGCTGGCGCTGGGTGTCGCGCTGGTCGTCGGCGGGGCCACCATCGCTCCCGCGCTGACCCTGGAGAACACCCTGGTCGGCCGGATCGCGCCGACCGGCATGCTGAACGAGGCGTACACCTGGGTGGTGACCATGTCGGTGGCGGCGAGCGCCGCCGGCGGCGCGGTGGCCGGCCTGATCGTGGACCACGCCGGCGGTGTGCCGTGGGCGTTCCTGTTCGCGGGGGCGTCGGTCGCCGTCGGGGCCGCGGTCGCCGCGCTGCCCGCCGGGCCGATCGCCCGCGCGGAGATTTCGACGGTACGCACCGACGAGCCCGTCGCCGCCTGACCCACCTGCCGCCGCGCGGTCAGGCTTGATCGAACGGGAGCGGGCAGCCGGAGCTGCCGGCGCAGGCCACCAGGTCGTCGCAGCCGGCGGAGATCGCCGCTCGCAGGGTGTCTCGGACGGCCGTCAGGTCGGCCAGCCTCCGCTCCACCTCGGCCAGCTTGGCCGTGGCCTGAGCCGGTAGGCCCGTGCTCGGGCGGTGATGCCGCTGGCCGGCGTGGAGCAGGTCGGCGACCTCGCCGAGCGTGAAGCCGAGACGCTGCGCGGTCTTGATGACCCGCAGCCGGGTGACCGACTCCGCCGGGTACAGCCGGTGCCCTCCGGGCGAGCGCCGTGGCGCGGCCAGCAGGCCACGACGTTCGTAGTAGCGCAGCGTCTGCGGGTTCACCCCCGCCGCGTCGGCCAGTTGACCGCTGCGCAACCACGACCCGGCCGACCCGGGTACGCCGACGGGCCGCGCCCGCTCCGCCAGGCCGTCGAGAACGCCGACGTGCGAGGCCGGCACCCGTACGTCGAGCGTCACCGCGTCCCGGCCGGTCCGCGTGACCTCGAAGGTGAAGAACGAGCAGCACGCCGACTCACGGGCGGTCAGGTCCCGGGCGGCGCGCTCGGCCTCCGCCGTGCCGACCAGGTGCAGCCGCAGGAGCTGCGCGGACGGCCGATCGAGCCGTCGGACGGCGTCGGCGAAGAAGCGGTCGAACTCGGCGAGGCGCACGGGCTGCTCGGCGGTGGGCAGGTCACAGGAGTCGGGGACCCACGTATCGTCCGTCCCAGGGTGTCGGTCGCTCACCACCCGACGGTAAGCCCGTACCCAGGTACCGGATGCAAGCCCGCACCCTTCCGGCTCTAGGCGGTCTTCGGACCGACCAGTGGAAGGAGACCCATGGCAAAGCTGCTGTACTCCGCGACAGCGTCACTCGACGGCTACATCGCCGGCTCGGGTGGTGACATGTCCTGGCTGACCGAGCACCTCGTCGGCGAGAACCCGACGGCGGACCACCTGTTGGCCAACATCGGCGCGATCCTGGCCGGCAACAGCACCTTCGGCGGCGACGACCCGAACCGCGGCACCGACAGCGAAGGGGCCTTCGGCGGTCGGTACCACGGACCGGTGGTCGTGCTCACCCACCGGCCGCCGGTCGAGCCAGCCCCGGGCGTCACCTTCGCCGGCGACCTGCACAGCGCCGTCGCGCAGGCCAAGGAGGCCGCCGGGGACAGGTACGTGAACGTCCTCGGCGCGAACGTCGCCAGACAGTGCATCCAGGCCGGGCTGCTCGACGAGATCCTGATGCTCTTCGCCCCGGTGCTGCTCGGCGACGGGGTACGCATGTTCGACCAGCCGGGCGGAACCAGGGTGCGATTGGCACCGATTCCCGGCGAGACCGCCCACTGGTACAGCGTCATCTATTGAGCCGTGTGTGGCGTCGCCGGAAACCGCTTCAGGCGGCGGGTGAGGTTGGCGGCGGGTACCTGTTGCTCAGCGGGTTCTTGTAGCTGAGGGGTTGCGCCGAGTCCAGAACTACGCCCAAGGTGGGGTGTATCGGCTCACGTAGTCGCGAGCACGGGGGAGCGGGTCCTGCCAGTACTGGTGCGGCATGCGGGAGTGGTGCGCCTCGCAGAATTCGGCGAGACTGTCCACGATCTTGACGCGCTCCAGCGGCCGGCATTCGAAGGCTGTGTTGGCCGTCAGCAATTCCGGCTCGGGGTTCCACCCCGAATGGTCGAACGCCCAGCCATCCCAGAGCGCGTAGGCGTGGAAGACCTGCCAGCCGTCTGCCAAGCGCACCCCTGCGATCTCAATCGGCCGATCCGGGTAGGAATCCCGGCACACCCAGGCCAGGATGTGACACGCTCCGGCAGCGAAGAAGGCCTGGTCCGTCCGGTCCCAGGCGATTCGCTGATCCGATCGCTCAATCGCAGTCCGACGAAATGCCCCCGCTGCTTCGGCCGCCACCAGCCAGACGTTAGCGAATGGTCCGACCCATCGCTCATGCCGCGATGCATCGCAGTCGCGGCCGTAAAGGCCACCAGAAGAGGTACGCCGGCTTCGGGCGGGCCGACGAGGACCAGCCCCAGGCCGTCGTCTGCCGAGGTGACAAGGCGTGATCGGCCCCATGGCCGGGCCCCGAAGCCGCCTTACCTGTAGTTGGTGAACTGGAGCGCGACGCCGAAGTCCTCGCCCTTGAGCAGCGAGATGACCGCCTGGAGGTCGTCCCTCTTCTTGCCGGTGACGCGCAGCTGGTCGCCCTGGATCTGGGCCTGGACGCCCTTGGGGCCCTCGTCGCGGATCTTCTTGCTGATCGCCTTGGCCTTGTCCGTCTCGATGCCCTGGATCACCTTGCAGTCGATCTTGAATACCTTGCCGGACGGGCGCGGATCGCCGGCGTCCAACGACTTCAGCGAGATGTTCCGCTTGACCAACTTCTCCTTGAAAACGTCCAGCGCGGCGCGCACCCGCTCCTCGGTCTCCGCCTGGAGGCCGATCGCCTCCTCGCCCGACCAGGAGATCTCCGCGCCGGTGCCACGAAAGTCGAACCGCGTCGAGAACTCCTTCTCCGCCTGGCGGAGGGCGTTGTCGACCTCCTGGCGGTCGACCTTGCTCACGATGTCGAACGACGGGTTCGCTGCCATGCTTCTGCTCCTGCTGTCCGGCGGACTGGGCCTGCCGTCGGCCGCCGACCGGCAGCACGACCCCCTGACCGTACCCGGTTGCGCCGGTGCCGGGGTGAGCCGCTATCCTTGCTTCCGCCGCCGCGTTACGACGCGGTGGGGTGCCCTGGCGGGTTGCCCGAGCGGCCAATGGGAGCGGACTGTAAATCCGTCGCGAAAGCTACAGAGGTTCGAATCCTCTACCCGCCACCAGGTGCAGAGATGACCCCGTGAGCTGCGGAAACGCGCTCCGGGGTCTTTCTCGTGGAGGCCACGGGCTGGACCCAGGCGCGAATTCGCGTTTCGGTGCGCCGGTTGCGGGTCCGCTGCGAGACTGGGCGCGTGCCAGCTCGCCGGCGCCCGGTGCCGGTCGATCCGACCCGGTAGGTGGAGAACATGTCTGACGACAACGAGATCCGCCCCTTTCGGCTCGACACGCCGGAAGAAGTGATCGACGACATGCGGCGCCGGATCGCGGCCACGCGCTGGCCCACCCGAGAGCTGGTCACCGATCGCTCCCAGGGCGTGCAGTTGGCGACGGTCCAGGAGCTGGCCCGCTACTGGACGACCGACTACGACTGGCGTGCGTGTGAGGCGAAGCTGAACGCCATGCCGCAGTACACGACCGTCATCGACGGCGTCGAGATCCACTTCATCCACGTACGGTCGCAGCACGAGGACGCCCTGCCGCTGATCATGACGCACGGCTGGCCAGGGTCGGTCGTCGAACTGCTCGGGACCGTCGGGCCGCTCACCGACCCGACCGCGCACGGCGCCGCCGCCGAGGACGCCTTCCATCTGGTGCTGCCGTCCCTGCCTGGCTACGGCTTCTCGGGTGAGCCGACCGAGCTCGGCTGGGACTCCAACCGCATGGCCGGCGCGTGGGCGCAGCTGATGGCCCGCCTCGGCTACACGCGCTACGTCGCCCAGGGTGGTGACGTGGGTGCCGCCGTCACGGACGCGATGGGCCGCCAGGGACCCGATGGCCTGGTCGGCATCCACGTCAATCTGCTCGCCGGGGCGATCGGTATCAAGGACAAACTGCCGGCGAAGTCCGAGCAGGAGCGCGTGGCGCTCGACGCGCTCAACACGTTCACAATGGACGGCTTCGGCTACTTCCTGGAGCAGTCCACCCGGCCGCAGACGATCGGCTACTCCCTGCTGGATTCACCCGTCGGGCTGGCGGCCTGGATGCTCGACCACGACACGGACAGCTATTACAAGATCTCCCGCGCGTTCGTCGACGGCAAGCCGGTGGGCAACCTGACCCGTGACAGCATCGTCGACAACATCACGCTGTACTGGCTGACGGGCACCGGCGCCTCGGCCGCCCGGTGGTACTGGGAATTTGGACGGACCATCGCCGCAGCCACCGCGTCCGGCCAGGCGCCTCCGCCGGTCTCGGTTCCGGTCGGCTTCACGACGTTCCCCGACGAGATCTGGGCTGCCCCGCGTAGCTGGGCCGAGACGGTCTACCCCGACCTCGCGTACTTCAACGAGGTCGACCGCGGCGGCCACTTCGCCGCCTGGGAGGAACCGGAGCTCTTCTCCACCGAGGTGCGGGCCGTGTTCCGGCCGCTTCGGAGCTCCTGAGCTCGTACGTCCGAGGTCGCCAAAGCGTAGGCAGTTCACCGTCGGGCGCGACGGTGGCTCGGCCTGGCGAGGAAGGCCATCCAGACGGGATCTCACCTCGGCCTGTCCTTGGGCTGGTGCAGCGTTCTTCGAGCCGCCAGCCGTGGATCCGGAAGGGATCCGTCGAGGTGCTGGCGCGCTGGCGAAGACCCGGTATGGTGGTCGATGGCTGGACACGGAGCGCAAGCGCGTCCTACCCTTGAGGCCCGTCACTGACAGTGACCGGCTCGCCAGATTTGATCGCCCCAGCACGGCTGAGCCGAATTGTGTTGAAGGTCGTATTCAATGCTGTACGAAGCGGTGAGCTGCCCTGCGGGCTCGTGATCAGGCCCGGCGTGATGAGGGCGGTGGGCCGAACGGCGGGAAGTCACAGACGGTGGGGCCATTCGGGCCGCCCACCACTTCTCTGGCTGCGCTCACTGTGGCACGATCGTGGAACCTCCACTACCCCCACGATACTTTCCGACAGGAGCAATCATGTCTGGTCGTAGGTTGGGCCGGCTGTTTGGCTCACTTCTAGTCCTCGCCGCACTCGTGAGCGGCATCGGCGGTGTCAGTCTCGGCGGCAGCGCAGGGGGCGGCGCGCAGGCTGGCGACATTGTCTGGCAGAGCGTGCAGGCTGGCGACATTGTGTGGCAGAGCGTGCAGGCTGGCGACATTGTCTGGCAGGTGCGGGGTGACCACGTCAGGCCGACCGCGCAGACGGCAGACATCGTCTGGCAGTGAGCGGCTGGGCGCCCTGGGTCCGTCATCCAATTGGGCTGTTCGGGGCGCCACGCGCCAATGGCGGAGTGCTCCGTGACGGTGTCGTGACCGCTCGGCGTCATTCCGAAGGAGCGCCATGATCGGTCGCGGTCAACCCCGGCGCAGGTCGTCCGAGGACGCATGGATCATCACCGCGCCTCTCGCTTTGATCGCGGTCACCTGCGCCACCATCACGGGGTTGGTCGCGAAGGAGCCATTCGGCGACTGGCCGGAGGCAGCTCTTCTTCTCGTCCTGATGATCGTGGCGGGGTTGCCGCTGCTCAGCCTGGTTGTTCGGCGGCAGACGATCGGTGTCACGCTCACCGAGCTGCCAATGGTCCTCGCGCTCTACTTTCTGCCGCCGCTGACGGTGGTGGTCATCTACACGTTGAGTTCGCTCATCACCCACACTCGGCAGCGGTTTTCGGCGCCCAAAGTGTGGTTCAACGTGGCGCGGGCCGCTGCGGGGACGTCACTGGCCGTCTTGGTCCTCCAGGCATTCCCGCCCATCAAGGGGGTGGGGCCAAGCACTTGGGTCAGCATCTTCGCCGCCGTAAGCATGGTGATCCTGATCAGTTACGCCAGCGTGGCCGCGGTGCACACGCTGCTGCACGGCTGGCAGACCGGGCGCGGGACATTGCGTACCGCCACGCCGGCGGTGCTCACCGCGGCGATCAACGTGTCGGTTGGCCTGATTGTGCTGATCATGGTCCGGAGCACGTGGTGGTCGCTGCTCCTGCTCGCCGCCCTCGGCGCCGGCCTTGTCCTGGTCTATCGGGCCTACGCCCAGTTCTTCCGTCAGCACCGCACCCTCACCGACCTGTACGACCTGACCCGCGCGGTGGTCGAGAGCGGGCACAGCGGCAGGCTGGCGGACGCGCTGCTCGGCCGGGTCCGCGCTCTGATGCAGGTGGAGTACGCGACGCTGTGGCTCCCGGCCCAGGGGCGGCACCCCGAGACCTTGTTGACTGCCCGGGTGGACGACCCCGGTCTGCTCGACCTGGCGCTCACCCCGCCGACGATCCGGGAGCGGGTCCGCGACACCCGGCGCACGATTGCCGTCGGCCGCGGTGTGACCACCGACGGAGAGTTCCGCGCCGATCTGGCCGAACGGCGGATCAAGGACGTGGTAGTGGTGCCGCTGCGGTCTGGTCAGGTCGTCATCGGCACCCTCGAGGTGGCCAATCGCCTCGGTGATGGCAACAACTTCACGCCCGCGGACATCGCCGTCTTCGAGACGGTGGCCGCGCACGCCGCGGTGGCCCTGGAGAATTCTCGGCTGGTCGATCGGTTGCGACACGACGCGTACCACGACGCCCTGACCAAGCTGCCCAATCGGCGGCGGATCACCGGCGCACTGGAGGAGTCGGTCAAGATCCGCACCGACGGCGAGGTGGTGGCCTTGCTGCTCTTCGACGTCGACGGGTTGCGGCAGGTCAACGAGTCGCTCGGCCACGCGGCGGGTGACAAGGTCCTCGCCGAGGTCGCCAACCGGTTGCGGGCCAGCGCGCCGTCGTCGGCCCTGGTCGGCCGGGCCGGTGGGGACGAGTTCCTGGTGACGCTGCGGTTGGAGAGCGCCGACGCGGCACTGGAGCTGGCCGGCCAGTTGCGCGACCAGATCCGCGACGAGATGGTCTTCGACGCGCTCACCCTCGACGTGAACACCGCCGTCGGGGTGGCCGTACACCCGGATCATGGCAGCGACGCGGCGACCCTGCTGCTCCGGGTCGACCTCGCCGCCACGGCCGCCAAGTCGGTGCCGGGCAGCGTACAGCTGTTCAACCCTGCGCTGGAGTCCCGATCGCTGCGCCGGCTGGGTCTCGCCGGCGATCTGCGCCGAGCACTGGACCATGACGAGCTGGAGGTCTACTTCCAGCCCAAGGTCACTCTGCGGGACCGCCACCTGGTCGGTGTCGAGTGCCTGGCCCGGTGGGAGCACCCGACGCACGGCACCGTGGCCCCCGAAGACTTCGTGGCGGTGGCCGAACACACCGGCCAGTTGAGCCGGCTCACCGAGGTGGTGCTCCGCGAGGGGCTGCGCCGCAGCCGGGACTGGGCACTGGCCGAACAGCCGCTGTCCATCGCGGTCAACCTCTCGGCCCGTACGCTCACCGACCAGCATTTCCCGGACCGGGTGCAGGAGCTGTTGACGGAGTACGGGGTGCCGGCGCAACGCCTCACCCTGGAGATCACCGAGGCGGGGGTGCTGGACGGCACCGACCGGCCCATTCCGACCCTGCGCCGACTGCGCGACCTCGGCGTCCGGCTGTCGGTGGACGACTTCGGCACCGGCGACTCGTCCCTGGCCCACCTCCGTCGGCTGCCGGTGCACGAGGTGAAGGTGGACCGCTCCTTCGTGCAGGGCATGGCGACCGACCCGGGTGACCTGGCGATCGTCAACGCGGTGGTGACCCTGTCCCAGCAGTTCGGCCTGGCCGTGGTCGCCGAGGGTGTGGAGAGTGAGCTGACCCTGGAGCTCCTCCAGGACATCGGCTGCGAGATCGGTCAGGGCTTCCTGTTCAGCCGACCGCTGCCGTACGAGCGTCTGGCCGCCTGGTTCGGCGCCCAGGCCGACCCGGAAACGATCTCCGGCGGGGAGCTCCCACGCCTTCGTGTCGTGCCCTGAGCTGGGCGCGGACGATCATCGGGGATCCGATTTCACCTGTCGAGCCGGGCCGTGTACTCTTACTTCTGCGCGCCTCCAGGGGAGATCGCGCAGGCCCCCTTAGCTCAGTCGGCAGAGCGTCTCCATGGTAAGGAGAAGGTCTACGGTTCGATTCCGTAAGGGGGCTCGAGGGTTCAGCTGGACCCACCGCGGCGGTGTAGCTCAGATGGCAGAGCAAGCGGCTCATAATCGCTGTGTCGCCGGTTCAAGTCCGGCCACCGCTACTCTCGTCTTCCGGGCACGGTCCCGGTGGCCGTGGGGATGGGCGCCACTGGCGCTCACTTTGCATGTCCGCGCAGTCAGCGACTAGGCTGACGCGTCGTAGTTGTTTCCGTTAGCGAGGAAGGCACTCCGCCGTGGCGAAGGCTACCGATGTCCGGCCGAAGATCACTTTGGCGTGTGTGGAGTGCAAGGAGCGCAACTACATCACGCGCAAGAACCGTCGTAACGACCCCGACCGCATCGAGCTGAAGAAGTTCTGCCCGCGCGACGGTCGGCACACGGTCCACCGCGAGACCCGCTGACCTGCGGCCGGCCCCACGCCGGCCATTGTTGAAGCTTTCCCGATCGCCGATCTGGCCGGGCCGGCGCGGCTCCGCCGCCGCCGACCGAGCAGATCGGCGATTGTGTTCTCCGTGTAGGTTCGCGGCATGTCTCTGGACCCTTCCTTCGTCGGCCGGACCTATCCGCCGACCGCCCCCTACCAGGTGGGCCGAGAAAAGATCCGTGAGTTCGCCACCGCCATCGGCGCCACCGACCCGGCCCACCACGACCCGGAGGCGGCCCGGGCGCTGGGCCACCCGGACGTGGTCGCCCCGCCGACCTTTCCGGTGGTCGTCACGATGGCCGCGAGCCGCCAGATCGTCGAGGACCCGGCGCTCGGCGTCGACTACAGCCGCGTGGTGCACGGCGACCAGCGGTTCGCGTACACCCGGCCGGTGGTCGCCGGCGATGAGCTGGTGTGCGCGAGCACCATCGAGGACGTCACCACCCGGGGCGGGCACGGCTTCCTGACCACCCGCACCGACGTGAGCACGGTCGCCGGCGAGCCGGTGGTCGCCGTCTGGTCCAAGATCGTCGTACGTGGGGAGGCGTGAGATGGAGCTGCCAGCCAAGACGTTCCAGGTGACCCGCGCGGACCTGGTCCGCTACGCCGGCGCCTCGGGCGACTTCAACCCGATCCACTGGAGCGACCGGTTCGCCACCAAGGTGGGTCTGCCCGGGGTGATCGCGCACGGCATGTTCACCATGGCGCTGGTCGGCCGGGCCGTCACCGAGTGGGCCGGGTCGCCCGACGCGGTGGTCGACTACGGCGTCCGGTTCACCCGGCCGGTCGTGGTCCCCGACGACGACCAGGGGACCGAGATCGAGGTCACCGCGGTGGTCCGTGAGGTGACCGAGGACGGCCTGACCCGGCTCGACGTGACCGCCACCTGCCTGGGTGAAAAGGTGCTCTCGCAGGCGCGGGCCACCATCCGGACGGCACGCTGAATCTTCCCGCCACGCGAGGCGGGGAGACCGGTTGGGAAAGTCGGGCGGCTACCCGTACACTGGTCCGCCGTGGGGCAAGTGACCCCTGCTCGGCCGTCTGTGGCCGCGTGGGGCGAGAGTTGCCGCACAGGGGTGTAGCTCAATTGGCAGAGCAGCGGTCTCCAAAACCGCAGGCTGCAGGTTCAAGTCCTGTCACCCCTGCGCCTCAGGCCTGACCGTTCCCGTGGGTCGCGCCGCCGAGATGGCGGCGTCCGGCCCGTGGTGGTGGCATTGGCGGGGTGGTTCCGAGGCATCGGGCCCCCCGGTTGATCCACCGGCCGCGGCCCGTCGCGGGACGGTTGGTCCGGCCGGCGTGACAGCGCCGCGCACGCCGTCCGGCGTGCGACCCGAGATTCCGCGACGGAGGGCGAAGTGGCCGACAACAAGCGGCGCGGCGAGGACGCCGGCGACGATCGTCTGGACGACGAGGTCGTCGACGACGTAGCCGACGACGACGCCACCAGCGCGGACGAGCCGGTCTCCCGGGGAGGCACCGCGACGCGGTCCCGCGCCCGGGCGGAGTCGGCGGACAGCCGGCCGACCACCCGGTCGGAGACCGGTCGGGTGGGCGTGTTCGGCCGCATCGCCCGGTTTTTCCGCGAGGTAGTGGCCGAGCTGCGTAAGGTCATCTGGCCGACGCGCAAGGAGTTGCTGACATACACCGCCGTGGTGGTGGCGTTCGTCGCAGTGATGCTGACGATCGTGGGTGTGCTGGACTACGGCTTCGCCAAGGTCGTGCTGTTTGTCTTCGGCAACTCGAGCTGACCGGCTGCCTCCAGAGCCGATAGTGACGGAAGTGAGCGAGCGTGCCTGAGTACGACGAGACCGCCGGACCGGTGGACGAGCAGTCCACGGTCGCGACGGCGGCTGGTGACGAGTCGGTTGAGGCCGCCAGCGAGCCGGAGTTCCCAACCACCGAGCCCGCCCCGGACGAGGAGTACGACCCGGTCGCCGAGCTGCGGCAGAAGCTGCGCTACGCGCCGGGTGACTGGTACGTGGTGCACTCCTACGCCGGCTACGAGAACAAGGTCAAGACCAACCTCGAGACCCGGATCACGAGCCTCGACATGGAGGACTTCATTTACCAGGTCGAGGTGCCGACCCGGGAAGAGGTCGAGGTCAAGAACGGCAAGCGTTCGCAGATCCAGGCCAAGGTCTTCCCGGGCTACATCCTGGTTCGGATGGAGCTGACCGCCGAGTCCTACTCCTGTGTCCGTAACACCCCGGGCGTGACCGGCTTCGTCGGCGCGACCGACCGGGCCGACCGGCCCGCGCCGCTCTCCCTCGACGAGGTGCTGAAGTGGCTGGCGCCGGCGATCGAGACCGAGCAGAAGAAGGCGAAGCCCGAGATCAAGGTCCTCGACTTCGAGGTGGGCGACTCGGTCACCGTCACCGACGGCGCGTTCGCGTCGCTGCCGGCCACGATCAGCGAGATCAACGCCGACCAGCAGAAGCTCAAGGTGCTGGTGTCGATCTTCGGCCGGGAGACCCCGGTGGAGCTCAACTTCAACCAGGTCGCCAAGATCTGACCGGTCGTCGGCGGCGGGCCCGGCCCGCCGCTGACGTCGGCGTACGCCCTCCCGCTCGACCTCGGCGGACGAGTGGGCTGCGGCCTGCGCTACTCTTGAACGTCGCCGCTGTCGCACCGCGCTGACCGTGCGCGCCCCGAGGGCGGTGTCAGCCGCATTTTCCCAGCTCCAAGCCCCAGGAAGTGACATGCCTCCGAAGAAGAAGCTCGTCAAGACGTTCACGCTTCAGCTGCCGGCGGGCCAGGCCACGCCGGCGCCGCCGGTCGGCCCCGCGCTCGGCCAGCACGGCGTGAACATCATGGAGTTCTGCAAGTCCTACAACGCGCAGACCGAATCCCAGCGGGGCGACATCGTCCCCGCCGAGATCAGCGTGTACGAGGACCGGTCCTTCACCTTCGTGCTGAAGACCCCGCCCGCTGCCCGGCTGCTGATCAAGGCCGCCGGTGTGCAGAAGGGCTCGGGCGTTCCGCAGAGCGAGAAGGTCGGCTCGGTCAGCCGCGCCCAGCTGCGTGAGATCGCCGAGAAGAAGATGGCCGACCTCAACGCCAACGACCTGGACCAGGCCGAGAAGATCATCGCCGGCACCGCCCGGTCGATGGGCATCACCGTCAACGACTGACCTCGGCCTAGGCCGACCACCGTGGGAGGGCCCGCGCCGAGCGGCCCGCCAGAGACCACAGGAGTATTCAGCAATGCAGCGCAGCAAGAGCTACCGCAAGGCCGCCGATGTCATCGACCGGTCCAAGCTCTACACCCCCTCCGAGGCCGTGAAGCTGGCCAAGGAGACCACCAACGTCAAGTTCGACGCCACGGTCGAGGTCGCCATGCGCCTCGGCGTCGACCCCCGCAAGGCGGACCAGATGGTCCGCGGCACGGTCAACCTGCCGCACGGCACCGGTAAGACCGCCCGCGTGATCGTCTTCGCCGCCGGCGCGAAGGCCGATGAGGCCACCGCGGCGGGTGCGGACGAGGTGGGCACCGACGAGCTGGTCGCCCGGATCCAGGGCGGTTGGCTCGACTTCGACGCGGCGATCGCCACGCCGGACCAGATGGCCAAGATCGGCCGGATCGCGCGGATCCTGGGCCCGCGCGGTCTCATGCCGAACCCGAAGACCGGCACGGTGACCATGGACGTCACCAAGGCCGTGCAGGACATTAAGGGCGGCAAGATCACCTTCCGGGTGGACAAGCACTCCAACCTGCACCTGATCATCGGCAAGGCCTCCTTCTCGGAGAGCCAGCTGGTGGACAACTACGCCGCGGTGCTCGACGAGGTGCTGCGCGCCAAGCCGTCCGCGGCGAAGGGCAAGTACCTCCGCAAGGTCATCCTGACCACCACGATGGGCCCGGGTGTCCCGGTCGACCCCAACCTGGTGAAGAACCTGCGCGAGGACTCGGCCGAGGCCTGAGCCGAGCCGACACTTCGCTCCACCGGGGCGCCGCCACCACCGTGGCGGCGCCCCGGCGCGTCTGAGGTGTGACAGGCTCGACCGCATGCGGCTGGAGAACGTCTGGTTTCGGTACCACCGGCGTGGTCCGTGGGTGCTGCGGAGCGTGGATGTGCGGATCGGTCCGGGTGAGGTGGCGGTCGTGCTGGGCCGTAACGGGGTGGGCAAGTCCACCCTGCTCCAGGTGGCCGCCGGGGTGCTCCGGCCGGCTCGGGGCCGGGTCACCGACCGGCCCGGGCGGGTGGGCTGGGTGCCGGAGCGCTTCCCGGCCGACCAGCCCTTCACGGTGGCGCGCTACCTGACCGGGATGGCCCGGGCGGCCGGGCTGGGCCGGGCCGCGGCCGACGCGGCCGTGACGGCCTGGACCGACCGGCTGGGGCTGGTCGCGTTCCGCGCGGTCCGGCTTCCGGAGCTGTCGAAGGGCACCGCGCAGAAGGTCGGCCTCGCCCAGGCCATGCTGCGCCCGCCGGGCCTGCTGGTGCTCGACGAGCCGTGGGAGGGGCTGGACGCCACCACCCGGGCCCTGGTTCCCGAGCTGATCGACGAGGTTCTGGCCGTCGGCGGGGCGGTCCTGGTCAGCGACCACCGTGGCGAGACGGTTCGGCTGCCGGGCGCGCGCCACTGGGCGGTGGCCGACGGCACGGTGGTCGAGGAGACCCCGGCGCCGGACGGGACGGTCGCGGTGATCGAGGTCGCGGTGCCGACCGCGCGGGTCGCCGGCACCGTCGCCCGGTTGCGCGCCGAGGGCCACCAGGTGCTGCGGGTACGCGCCGACGCCCGGCCCGCCCCGCCGCCGGCCCGACCAGGCGGTGACGACCCGGCACCGGACGAGCCGGTGACGGTGGACGGCGTCGGCGTGGCCGTCGATCACGCCGCGGGGGAGGCCCGATGATCGCCCTGGTCCGGCTGCGACTGGCCGGTTTCCTGCGGACCGGGCGGGCGGTCGCGCCGCTGCTCGCCGGCCTCGTCGCGCTCGGCATCCTGTACGGCGGCGGCCGGTCCCAGCCGGCGGAGGCGTACGGCGTCTCCGCGGTGGTGCTGTTCCCGTTGCTCGCCTGGCAGACCAAGATCCTGCTGGACGTCGAACCGGACGTGCAGCGCCGGCTCGCCCAGGTGACGGTGGGGGTGGCCCGGGAGCGGCTGGCGGGGCTGTTCGCCGCCGGCGTGGCGGCGCTGGTCGCGGTGGCCGTCGCGCTGGCCTTCCCGTGGTTGGTGGGCGGGGTCAACGGTCCGGTCGACCCGACGGACCGATCGGTGCCGGTCGGTGTCGCGCTGGGGCTGTGGGCGCATCTGTTGGTCGTACCCGCCGCGGTGGCCCTCGGCGCGCTGGCCAGCCGGCCCTCCGTGGGCGGCGCCGGGTACGGCGTCGCGGTGCTGGCCCTCGGCGGCGTCGGCGCGGTCGTGCTCGGCCTGACCGGGTCGGTGGCCCCCTGGCTGGCGCCGCCGATCATGGCGATAGCCCGGACCACGGCGGGCGACGCCGCCGTCCTCACCCTGCTCGGGCTCACCGCCTGGGCGCTGGCCTGGAGCGCCGCGGCGGTCGGCGGCTACCTGTGGCGGCGGCGAGCCCGGGGTTGAGGCGCCCGGAGTCGAGGCAGCGGTGGCCTGGCTCACACCGGGCGATTTGGTGCTGGTCACGGGGTCGCGTACTCTTCAAACGTCATCCGTGTTCTCATGGATGAGGAACCACCCAGAGACCGCTGGTCACCGTGCTTCGGCACGGTCGAAGGTCCCGCGACAACGGGCGACCCGCGTAGGGCGGCAAGCGTAACTCGGCAGTGAGCATGGTCCGCCGACCGTGACGATCCGCCGGCCCTCGCCCCGTGCGCCCTGCGCCGGGGCTTTTTCGTTGTCGTGCTGCCTCCGCCCCCGCTCCGGCTTCGGCCGTGACGGGGACCAGCCTCGAGTAACGAGAGAGGAGGGACATGGCGGACAAGCCGATCCGGGCCGACAAGGCCACGGCCGTCGCAGAGCTGACCGAGAACTTCCGCAACGCGGGCGCCACCGTGCTGACCGAGTACCGCGGTCTGACGGTCTCCCAGCTCACCCAGCTGCGGCGCTCGCTCGGCGCCGACACCAGCTACACGGTCGCGAAGAACACGCTGGCGAAGCGTGCTGCGACGGACGCGGGCATCAACGGCCTCGACGAGCTGTTCACCGGTCCTACCGCGCTGACTTTCGTTTCGGGCGACGTCGTCGAGGCGGCGAAGGGGCTTCGCGACTTCGCGAAGGCCAACCCGAAGCTCGTCATCAAGGGCGGTGTCTTCGAGGGCAAGGCCATCACCGCGGCCGAGGTCACGAAGCTCGCCGACCTGGAGTCCCGCGAGGTGCTGCTGGCCAAGCTGGCCGGCGCGATGAAGGGCAACCTGAGCAAGGCCGCGGCCCTGTTCCAGGCCCCGCTGTCGAAGACCGCCCGTCTGGCGGCTGCCCTGCAGGACAAGCGCGAGAAGGAGGGCGCCGAGGCGGCCTGACGGCCTCCCGGCGCACCAGTTCTTACTTAACAGATCCAGGAAAGGACGCCAGACATGGCGAAGCTCAGCACCGACGAGCTGCTCGACGCGTTCAAGGAGATGACGCTGATCGAGCTCTCCGAGTTCGTGAAGCAGTTCGAGACGACCTTCGAGGTCACCGCCGCGGCCCCGGTCGCCGTGGCCGCCGCGGGTGGGGCTCCGGCCGCCGCCGAGGCCGAGCCGGAGAAGGACGAGTTCGACGTCGTCCTCGAGGCTGACGGTGGCAAGAAGATCCAGGTCATCAAGGTCGTGCGTGAGCTGACCGGCCTGGGCCTCAAGGAGGCCAAGGACGCGGTCGAGTCCGCGCCGAAGGCCATCCTGGAGAAGGTCAACAAGGAGACCGCCGAGAAGGCGAAGGCCAAGCTCGAGGGCGAGGGCGCCAAGGTCACCCTCAAGTGACCTGACGTTCCACCTGCGCGTGCCCGGCTCGGCGAGCGGGGACACGATCGCGTCGCGACGGGCGGCGATCCGACACGGATCGCCGCCCGCCGTGTTGGTGAACCCGGCGACAGCCGTCCTGAGCTGGGCGCCGACGCCCTCTCGGGAGGACCCGAACGAGCGCGGCGGGTCGCCCTTCGGTGGGAAAGACGGCGCGACCCGGATTCCGGCCCTTGACGCGGCCCCGGGCTGCCAGGCACGCTGACACCAGCAAGACACCGCGCTTGCGACGGCCACGACGTGGGTAATGAAAGCGGCGGCACCATCGGCCGCGGCAACCCGAGCGGCCCAGCGGGAACGTTGCGTTCCGAGCGGCCCGGCAGACCCCCGGTTCACGGGGGCCGAGGCACGTTCCGCAACGACCTGCGGGGTGGGCTGGACAGCGGTTAGCCTCTCGGCTACACTGCTAGTTTGCGCTGCCTTCCGACTTGACCCCTGCTCGGAAATGTCCGTTTACGGATATTTCTGGTGGGGTCATTGGAGTGCACGCGTACCAGCCGTTCTGCAGCACCGGTCCTCGGAAGGACGCATCTTGGCAGCTTCCCGCCCTGCGAAGACCAGTCGTACGTCGAGCGCATTCGCGCCCCGTCGAGTTTCATTCGGCAGGATCACCGAACACCTCGAGGTCCCCAACCTCCTTGCCATCCAGAACGAGTCCTTCGACTGGCTCGTCGGCAACGAGGGTTGGCAGGGCCGGTCGGCGGACGACCCGCACGCACGCTCGGGTCTCGCGGAGATCCTCGAAGAGATCAGTCCCATTGAGGACTTCTCCGGCACCATGTCGCTCTCTTTCTCGGCGCCGCGCTTCGACGAGGTCAAGGCCTCGATCGAGGAGTGCAAGGAGAAGGACCTGACCTACTGCGCTCCGCTCTTCGTGACCGCGGAGTTCACCAACAACACCACTGGCGAGATCAAGAGCCAGACGGTGTTCATGGGTGACTTCCCGATGATGACGCCCAAGGGCACCTTCGTCATCAACGGCACCGAGCGCGTCGTGGTCAGCCAGCTCGTCCGGTCCCCGGGCGTGTATTTCGACAAGCAGCCGGACAAGACCTCCGACCGCGACCTCTCCAGCGTCAAGGTCATCCCGAGTCGGGGTGCCTGGCTGGAGTTTGACATCGACAAGCGCGACACGGTCGGCGTACGCATCGACCGCAAGCGTCGGCAGGCCGTCACGGTCCTGCTCAAGGCCATCGGATGGTCGGCCGAGCGGATCCGTGAGCGGTTCGGCTGGTCCGAGCTGATGATGACCACGCTCGAGAAGGACCACATCGCCGGCCAGGACGAGGCCCTGCTCGACATCTACCGCAAGCTGCGCCCTGGCGAGCCGCCGACGCGCGAGAACGCCCAGACCCTGCTCGACAACCTCTTCTTCAACCCGAAGAGGTACGACGTCGCCAAGGTCGGGCGCTACAAGTTCAACAAGAAGCTCGAAGTCGACGTGCCGATCACCACCGGCACGCTCACCGAGGACGACATCGTCGCCACCGTGGAATACCTCTGCCGGCTGCACGCCGGTGAGGAGGGCTACGAGGCCGACGACATCGACCACTTCGGCAACCGCCGCCTGCGCACCGTGGGCGAGCTGATCCAGAACCAGGTTCGGGTCGGCCTGTCCCGGATGGAGCGGGTCGTCCGCGAGCGGATGACCACGCAGGACGTCGAGGCGATCACCCCGCAGACCCTGATCAACATCCGCCCGGTGGTGGCGGCGATCAAGGAGTTCTTCGGGACGTCGCAGCTGTCCCAGTTCATGGACCAGACCAACCCGCTGGCGGGCCTGACCCACCGGCGCCGGCTGAGCGCGCTCGGCCCGGGTGGTCTGTCCCGGGAGCGGGCCGGCTTCGAGGTCCGCGACGTGCACCCGTCCCACTACGGCCGGATGTGCCCGATCGAGACGCCGGAAGGCCCGAACATCGGCCTGATCGGCGCGCTGTCCACCTTCGCCCGGGTCAACCCGTTCGGCTTCATCGAGACGCCGTACCGGAAGGTCGTCGAGGGTCGGGTCACCGACCAGATCGACTACCTGACCGCGGACGAGGAGGACCGGTTCGTCAAGGCCCAGGCCAACGCGCCGCTGAAGGCTGACGGCACGTTCGCCGAGGACCGGGTCCTGTGTCGTCGTAAGGGTGGCGAGACCGAGGACGTGGTCCCCGCCGCCGTCGACTACATGGACGTGTCGCCGCGGCAGATGGTCTCGGTCGCGACCGCCATGATCCCGTTCCTCGAGCACGACGACGCCAACCGGGCACTGATGGGCGCGAACATGCAGCGCCAGGCGGTGCCGCTGGTCAAGGCCGAGGCGCCGCTGGTGGGTACGGGCATGGAGTACCGGGCCGCGGTCGACGCTGGCGACGTGGTGGTCGCCGAGGTCGGCGGTGTGATCGAGGATCTCTGCGCCGACTACGTCACCATCCACCAGGACGACGGTCACCGCCGGACGTACCTGCTGCACAAGTTCCGCCGCTCCAACGCCGGCTCCTGCGTCAACCAGAAGCCGGTCGTCTTCGAGGGCGACCGCGTCGAGGCCGGTCAGGTCATCGCCGACGGTCCCTGCACCGACGAGGGCGAGATGGCGCTCGGGCGCAACCTGCTCGTGGCGTTCATGTGCTGGGAGGGTCACAACTACGAGGACGCGATCATCCTGTCGCAGCGCCTCGTGCAGCAGGACGTGCTCACCTCGATCCACATCGAGGAGCACGAGGTCGACGCCCGGGACACCAAGCTCGGCCCGGAGGAGATCACCCGCGACATCCCGAACGTCAGCGAGGAAATGCTCGCCGACCTCGACGAGCGCGGCATCATCCGGATCGGTGCCGAGGTCGTCCCCGGCGACATCCTGGTCGGCAAGGTCACGCCGAAGGGCGAGACCGAGCTGACCCCGGAGGAGCGGCTGCTCCGCGCGATCTTCGGTGAGAAGGCGCGCGAGGTTCGGGACACCTCGCTGAAGGTGCCGCACGGCGAGACCGGCACGGTCATCGGTGTGCGTACCTTCTCCCGCGAGGACGGCGACGAGCTGCCTCCGGGTGTCAACGAGCTGGTCCGGGTCTACGTCGCCCAGAAGCGGAAGATCCAGGACGGCGACAAGCTCGCCGGCCGGCACGGTAACAAGGGCGTCATCTCCAAGATCCTGCCGATCGAGGACATGCCGTTCCTTGAGGATGGCACCCCCGTCGACATCGTGCTCAACCCGCTGGGTGTGCCGAGCCGGATGAACATCGGCCAGGTGCTCGAAACCCACCTCGGCTGGGTCGCCAAGACCGGCTGGAAGGTCGAGGGCGACGACGCGTCCTGGAAGAAGCAGCTGCGCTCGATCGGCGCCGACGAGTCCGAGGGGGACACCAACGTGGCCACCCCGGTCTTCGACGGTGCCCGCGAGGAGGAGATCGCCGGTCTGCTCTCGTCGACCCTGCCCAACCGGGACGGCAACCAGCTGATCGGCGCCAGCGGCAAGGCGCAGCTGTTCGACGGCCGCTCCGGCGAGCCGCTGCCGGACCCGATCGCGGTCGGCTACATCTACATCCTGAAGCTCAACCACCTGGTCGACGACAAGATCCACGCACGGTCGACCGGCCCGTACTCGATGATCACGCAGCAGCCGCTGGGTGGTAAGGCGCAGTTCGGTGGTCAGCGCTTCGGTGAGATGGAGTGCTGGGCGATGCAGGCGTACGGCGCCGCGTACGCCCTGCAGGAGCTGCTCACGATCAAGTCCGACGACGTGCTCGGCCGGGTGAAGGTCTACGAGGCCATCGTCAAGGGCGAGAACATCCCGGAGCCGGGCATCCCGGAGTCCTTCAAGGTGCTGCTCAAGGAGCTGCAGTCGCTGTGCCTCAACGTTGAGGTGCTGTCCAGCGACGGCGTGGCCCTGGAGATGCGCGAGACCGACGACGAGGTGTTCCGGGCCGCCGAGGAGCTGGGGATCGACCTGTCCCGGCGCGAGCCGAGCTCGGTCGAAGAGGTCTGAGGTGAGCGGTCCGGGGGCCGGCTTGCCGGCCCCCGACCTCGCCCGAGTATTAGCAGTACAGACGACGACATAGGGGACATAGTGCTCGACGTCAACTTCTTCGACGAGCTGCGCATTGGTCTCGCCACCGCCGACGACATCCGTCAGTGGTCGCACGGCGAGGTCAAGAAGCCTGAGACGATCAACTACCGCACCCTGAAGCCGGAGAAGGACGGGCTCTTCTGCGAGAAGATCTTCGGTCCGCAGCGGGACTGGGAGTGCTACTGCGGTAAGTACAAGCGCGTCCGGTTCAAGGGCATCATCTGTGAGCGCTGCGGCGTCGAGGTGACCCGTTCCAAGGTCCGTCGTGAGCGGATGGGGCACATCGAGCTCGCCGCTCCGGTGACCCACATCTGGTACTTCAAGGGCGTGCCGAGCCGGCTGGGCTACCTGCTGGACCTCGCCCCCAAGGACCTCGAGAAGATCATCTACTTCGCCTCGTACGTCGTGACGAGCGTGGACGCGGAGTCGCGTCACCGTGACCTCTCGACGATCGAGAACGAGATCCTGGCCGAGAAGCGGCAGTCCGAGAACAGCCGCGACTCGGAGATCGAGAAGCGGGCCGCCAAGCTCGAGGCCGACCTGGCCGAGCTGGAGGCCGAGGGTGCCAAGGCGGACGTCCGGCGCAAGGTCAAGGAGGGCGGAGAGCGCGAGATGCGCCAGATCCGCGACCGGGCCCAGCGCGAGATCGACCGCCTGGACGAGGTGCTGGACACCTTCCGCAAGCTGGAGCCGAAGCAGCTGGTCACCGACGAGCTGCTCTACCGCGAGCTGCGCGACCGGTTCGGTGAGTACTTCACCGGTTCCATGGGCGCCGAGGCGATCAAGGCGCTGGTCCAGAACATGGACCTCGACGCCGAGGCCGACAGCCTGCGGGAGACCATCCGGTCCGGCAAGGGCCAGCGGAAGATCCGGGCGCTCAAGCGGCTCAAGGTCGTGGCGGCGTTCCTGAACACCCGCAACTCGCCGCTCGGCATGGTGCTGGACTGCGTCCCGGTCATCCCGCCGGACCTGCGCCCGATGGTCCAGCTCGACGGTGGCCGTTTCGCCACCTCGGACCTGAACGACCTGTACCGCCGCGTGATCAACCGGAACAACCGCCTCAAGCGGCTGATCGACCTCGGCGCGCCCGAGATCATCGTCAACAACGAGAAGCGGATGCTCCAGGAGGCCGTCGACGCGCTGTTCGACAACGGCCGCCGTGGCCGGCCGGTCACCGGTCCGGGTAACCGCCCGCTCAAGTCGCTGTCCGACATGCTCAAGGGCAAGCAGGGCCGGTTCCGGCAGAACCTGCTGGGCAAGCGCGTCGACTACTCCGGCCGTTCGGTCATCGTGGTCGGCCCGAAGCTCAAGCTGCACCAGTGCGGCCTGCCCAAGCAGATGGCGCTGGAGCTGTTCAAGCCGTTCGTGATGAAGCGGCTGGTCGACCTCAACCACGCGCAGAACATCAAGTCCGCCAAGCGGATGGTCGAGCGGCAGCGCCCGGTCGTCTGGGACGTGCTGGAAGAGGTCATCGGCGAGCACCCGGTGCTGCTCAACCGGGCACCGACCCTGCACCGCCTGGGCATCCAGGCCTTCGAGCCGCAGCTGGTCGAGGGCAAGGCGATCCAGATCCACCCGCTGGTCTGCACCGCGTTCAACGCCGACTTCGACGGTGACCAGATGGCGGTGCACGTGCCGCTGTCCGCCGAGGCCCAGGCCGAGGCACGGATCCTGATGCTGTCGTCGAACAACATCCTCAAGCCGGCCGACGGCAAGCCGGTCACCATGCCCACCCAGGACATGGTCATCGGTCTCTACCACCTCACCCACCTCACCCTCGGTGAGAAGGGCGAGGGCCGGGCGTTCAGCTCGGACGCCGAGGCGCGGATGGCGTTCGACAACGGCGAGCTGCACCTGCAGGCGCCGGTGCGGATCCGGCTGCGTGACGTGATCGGGGTCGACAACGGCGCCGGCGCCGAGCCGTGGACCGCTCCGGAGGGCTGGGTCGAGGGTGAGCCGCTGACCGTGGAGACCACCCTCGGTCGGGTGCTGTTCAACGAGACGCTGCCGCAGGGCTACCGCTTCGTGAACTACGAGATCCGCAAGGGTCAGCTCTCCGCGATCGTCAACGATCTGGCCGAGCGCTTCCCCAAGGTGGCGCTGGCCGCCACCCTGGACGGGCTCAAGGAGGCCGGTTTCCACTGGGCCACCTGGTCCGGCGTGACGATCGGCATGGAGGACGTCATCGCTCCGCCGCGCAAGGCGGAGATCCTGGCGAAGTACGAGAAGGAAGCCGACCGGATCGACAAGCAGTACCAGCGTGGTCTGATGACCGCCGAGGAGCGTCGCGGCGAGCTCATCGAGATCTGGACCAAGGCGACCAACGAGGTCGCCAAGGAGATGGACACCGCGCTTCCGCAGGAGAACCCACTGTGGAAGATGATCAACTCGGGTGCCCGCGGTAACCTGCTCCAGCTCCGGCAGATCGCGGCGATCCGTGGTCTGGTGGCCAACCCGAAGGGCGAGATCATCCCGCGGCCGATCAAGGCCAGCTACCGGGAGGGTCTGTCCGTGCTGGAGTACTTCATCTCCACGCACGGTGCGCGTAAGGGTCTCGCCGACACCGCGCTGCGTACCGCCGACTCGGGTTACCTGACCCGTCGTCTGGTGGACGTCTCGCAGGACGTGATCATCCGCGAGGAGGACTGCGGCACCGACCGGGCGATCCCGATGCAGATCGGCGAGCGCCTGGAGGACGGCAGGCTGGTCGTGCACGAGCACGCCGAGACCAGCGTGCACGCCCGTACGCTGGCCGACGACATCAAGGGGCCGGACGGCACCGTCGTCGCCGAGCGGGGTCAGGACATCAACTCCATCGGGGTCGACAAGATCGTCGCCGCCGGCGTGGAGACGGTCCGGGTGCGCAGCGTGCTCACCTGCGAGTCGAAGCTGGGTGTCTGCGGTGCCTGCTACGGGCGCTCGCTGCCGACCGGCAAGACCGTGGACGTCGGCGAGGCGGTCGGCATCATCGCCGCCCAGTCGATCGGTGAGCCGGGTACGCAGCTGACGATGCGTACCTTCCACACCGGTGGTGTCGCGGGTGAGGACATCACCCAGGGTCTGCCGCGTGTCCAGGAAATCTTCGAGGCCCGGGTCCCGAAGGGTAAGGCGCCCATCGCCGACACCCCCGGCCGGATCCGGATCGAGGACGGCGAGCGCTCGCGGAAGATCATCGTGGTGCCGGACGACGGCAGCGAGGAGATCGTCTACGACAAGATCTCCAAGCGGGTTCGGCTGCGGACCCACGACGGCGGTCACGTCGCGGTCGGCGAGAAGCTCACCGAGGGCACCATCGACCCGCACGAGCTTCTGCGGATCATGGGTCCGCGGGCGGTCCAGGTCCACCTGACCAGTGAGGTCCAGGAGGTCTACCGCTCGCAGGGCGTGCTCATCCACGACAAGCACATCGAGATCATCATCCGTCAGATGCTCAAGCGGGTGACGGTCATCGACTCCGGCTCGACCGAGTTCCTGCCGGGTGTGCTGGTCGACCGGGCGCTGTTCGAGTCGGAGAACCGCCGGCTCGTCTCGGAGGGTGGCGAGCCCGCCGCCGGTCGTCCGGTGCTGATGGGTATCACCAAGGCCTCGCTGGCCACCGACTCCTGGCTCTCGGCGGCCTCCTTCCAGGAGACCACCCGGGTGCTGACCGACGCTGCGATCAACTCGCGCAGCGACTCGCTGGTCGGCCTCAAGGAGAACGTGATCATCGGCAAGCTCATCCCGGCGGGTACCGGCATCAGCAAGTACCGCAACGTCCGGGTGGAGCCGACCGAGGAGGCCAAGGCCAAGGTCTACTCGATGACCGGGTACCCGGAGACCGACTACGGCTTCGGGCCGGCCAGCGGGCAGGCTGTGCCGCTGGACGACTTCGACTTCGGGTCGTACCGCTAAGCACCAACCGCACGACGAGGCCCCCGGCATCCGCCGGGGGCCTCGTCGCGTCCGGAGCTGCCCACCCAAGGACCGGGTTCGGCATGATGGAGGCATGACGACCGCACCCGAGCAGGTGTCCGTCGCGCAGCAGGGCCTGCGCCACCCGCTCGATCCCGACCCGGTCCGCTCCACCAAGGCGCGGGCGGTCTTCGCGCTGGGGCTGCTCGGCATGCTGACCGGCCTGTTCATCGGCGGGGTGGTGCCCGCGACGGTGGCACTCCACCTGGCGCGGCAGGCGCGCCGGGAGGCGTACGCCTCGGGGGGCTTTCTGACCGGTGGCGTCTGGCTGCGGCGAGGGGAGCGGCTGGCCTGGGCCGGTCTGGCGCTGGCCGCGGTCAGCATGGTGGCCGCGGTGGTGATCGGGGTGGTCCGGTTGGCCGGCGCGCCGTTCGGCCACGACTACCCCGCGAACATGGACTGAGCCGCCCGCGGCCGCGCCCGTCGGGGCGGCGGCGCCCCGGCGGTAGCCTGACGGGTGTCCGCCGTGCGGCGGTGGCGGCCCTGTGACAGGAGGACCTCGTGACGGAACCGGCGCGGCCCCCGGCGGACGATCCGGCCGGGCACCCTGGCGCGTCGGCCCCCGGCCCGGGCGGGTCCGAGCCGAGCGGCTGGGCGCGACCCGACCCGAGCGGGCAGCCGGGATCGCCCGCAGCCTCACCCGGCCCGGGTACGCCGCCCGACTGGGGCAACCCACCCCCGACCGTGCCCGGTTGGGGTGCGCCGGCCCATCCCGCGTCGGCCCCCGGTTGGGGGGCGCCGCCGCCCGGTTGGGGTGCGACCCCGCCTGGTTCCGGTCACCCGTACCCGGTGCCGCCCGGTTGGGGGCAGCCGTCGTCCGGCCCGGCGGGCGGGCACGGTGCGCCGGCGGGATGGGGGCAGGCGATGCCGGGTCACGGCCCCGGCTGGGTCCCGACGCCGGGTCGGCCGGTGCCACCGCCGCCCACCGACGACCAGCGCCGGCCGCCGAAGCGGGTGGAGTCGGTGTCGGGCACCCCGTTCGGTGTCGTCTACCTGGATGTGCCCCCGGTCACCTCGGGGCTGGCCGTCGGGGCGCTGCTGGCCGGGATCGCGTCGATCCTGGTCTCGCTGCTGGTGATCTGTTTCGGGGCGCTCGGCGCAAACGCCGGCGGGGTCTGGGCGTCCGGGGCGTTCACCGTGCTCGGCGTGCTGGCCGGGGTGGCGGCGACCGGCGCCGGCCTGCTCGGTCAGCGGCAGATCCGCCGGCCGGCCCAACCGCCGGCGGTCCGCTTCACCGGCCGGGGCCTGGCCGTCGCGGGGATCAGCTGCGGGGCGGCGGGGGCACTGCTGAGCCTGCTGGGTCTGGGCCTGGCGCTGGCGATCTCCCTGGCGTGAGGCCGGTCACCCTCCGATCGGGCGCCCGGCCTGGTTGACGCGGGTCGCGCGTCGGGTCGTCGGTGCCCGCCTCGGGGGCGACGGGTGGTTCCTCCGGAGAAGCCGGTACACTTGTGCCTGTAGGTGCCCATCGCGGGCGACGGGGCAGGACGAGATCCGGTCGGCGGGTGTGAGACGTTCGCCGGGCCATTCCGTTTTGACCTGGGCGGCTGTGGTAGGTACTCTTTCCCCTTGTGCCCGGGCGTGCCCGGGCAACTCGTGCGTGCGCTGGATCCGGAGTCCGGACGGCGGCACGACAAGCCAAAGATCCGGGGCGGGGCGACTCGCGTGCCGGTGACAGAACCCGGTACGTCCGCGCCAGCGTCCGCACCGGGACCGTGAGTTGGGCGACACGCCCGACCGCGGGTGCCGGGACCTCCGCAAGGTGGCCCTGGCCGGAATGTAGGAGAGCCGGTCATCAGGCCGGCTAACGAGCAGACGGCGCGGCCGCAACACTGCGGCCGAAGGGAGCGGAGAAACCCGGTGCCCACGATCCAGCAGCTGGTCCGAAAGGGCCGCCAGGCAAAGACGAGCAAGACCAAGACCCCGGCGCTGAAGGGTTCCCCTCAGCGGCGCGGCGTGTGCACCCGCGTGTACACCACCACCCCGAAGAAGCCGAACTCAGCGCTGCGCAAGGTCGCTCGTGTGAAGCTCAGCAGCCAGATCGAGGTGACCGCCTACATCCCGGGCGTCGGTCACAACCTGCAGGAGCACTCGATCGTGCTCGTTCGCGGCGGCCGGGTGAAGGACCTCCCCGGCGTGCGTTACAAGATCGTCCGCGGCTCGCTGGACACCCAGGGTGTCCGCAACCGCAAGCAGGCGCGCAGCCGTTACGGCGCGAAGAAGGAGAAGAGCTGACATGCCGCGTAAGGGACCCGCTCCGCGGCGGCCGCTGGTCGCTGACCCGGTGTACAACTCGCCGCTGGTCACCCAGCTGGTGAACAAGATCCTGCTCCGTGGCAAGCGCCAGCTCGCCGAATCCATCGTGTACGCGGCCCTCGAGGGCTGCCGCGAGAAGTCCGGCACCGACCCGGTCGTCACCCTCAAGCGGGCGATGGACAACGTCAAGCCGACCCTCGAGGTGCGTAGCCGTCGTGTCGGTGGCGCCACCTACCAGGTTCCGGTCGAGGTTCGCCCCACGCGGGCGACCACGCTGGGCCTGCGCTGGCTGGTCACGTACTCCCGCGCTCGGCGTGAGAAGACCATGGTCGAGCGGCTGATGAACGAGCTGCTGGACGCGAGCAACGGCCTCGGTGCCGCCGTCAAGCGGCGCGAGGACACGCACAAGATGGCCGAGTCCAACAAGGCCTTCGCGCACTACCGCTGGTAACACCCTGGTTCCGGCGCCCTCGGGCGCCGGAACCGCCACCAGTTGAGTCGAGACGACGATAAGTAGGGATTGAAGTGGCCGCCGCAGACGCGCTCGCCAACGTACGCAACATCGGCATCATGGCGCACATCGATGCCGGTAAGACCACGACCACCGAGCGGATCCTGTTCTACACCGGCATCACGTACAAGATCGGTGAGGTCCACGAGGGCGCTGCCGTCATGGACTGGATGGAGCAGGAGCAGGAGCGTGGTATCACCATCACCTCCGCTGCTACCAAGTGTGAGTGGAAGGGCCACACGATCCAGATCATCGACACGCCTGGCCACGTCGACTTCACGGTCGAGGTCGAGCGGTCGCTGCGCGTGCTGGATGGTGCGGTCGCGGTCTACGACGGTGTCGCCGGCGTGGAGCCGCAGACGGAGAACGTCTGGCGGCAGGCCGACAAGTACAACGTCCCGCGGATGTGCTTCGTCAACAAGCTCGACCGGACCGGCGCCGACTTCTTCCGCTGCGTGCAGATGATGATCGACCGGCTCAACGCCACCCCGCTGGTGCTCCAGATCCCGATCGGGCTCGAGGGCGACCACATCGGCGTCGTCGACCTGATCGGCATGCGCGCGCTCACCTGGCGTGGGGAGACCCAGAAGGGTGACGACTACGCGGTCGAGGAGATCCCGGCCGAGCTGGCCGACTCCGCGGCCGAGTGGCGCGAGAAGCTGATGGAGACCCTGGCCGACGTCGACGACACGGTGATGGAGAAGTACCTGGAAGGCGAAGAGGTCTCCGTCGAGGAGATCAAGGCCGCCATCCGGCGCGCCACCATCGGCGGCAAGGCCAACCCGGTGCTCTGCGGCTCGGCGTTCAAGAACAAGGGCGTCCAGCCGATGCTTGACGCCGTGGTCGACTTCCTGCCGTCGCCGCTGGACGTTCCGGCGATCGAGGGTACGGCCACCGACGGCGAGACCCCGCTGATTCGGAAGCCGTCCAAGTCGGAGCCGTTCTCCGGGCTGGCCTTCAAGATCCAGACAGACAAGCACCTGGGCAAGCTCACCTACGTCCGGGTCTACTCCGGCCTGCTCGAATCCGGCTCCCAGGTGGTCAACTCCACCAAGGACCGCAAGGAGCGGATCGGCAAGATCTACCAGATGCACGCCAACAAGCGGGAAGAGCGTCCGTCGGCGCAGGCCGGCGACATCATCGCGGTGCAGGGCCTCAAGCAGACCACCACCGGCGACACGCTCTCCGACCCGGCGAACCCGGTGATCCTGGAGTCGATGACCTTCCCGGAGCCGGTCATCTCGGTGGCGATCGAGCCGAAGACCAAGTCCGACCAGGAGAAGCTGGGCGCGGCCATCCAGCGGCTGGCCGAGGAGGACCCGACCTTCCGCGTCCGGCTGGACGAGGAGACCGGTCAGACGGTCATCTCCGGCATGGGCGAGCTGCACCTGGACATCCTGGTCGACCGGATGCGGCGTGAGTTCAACGTCGAGGCCAATGTCGGCAAGCCGCAGGTGGCGTACCGCGAGACCATCCGCCGCAAGGTGGACAAGGTCGAGTACACCCACAAGAAGCAGACCGGTGGTTCCGGCCAGTACGCGCGGGTCATCGTGAGCATCGAGCCGCTGCCGCTGGACAACGACTCGCCGACCTACGAGTTCGCGAACGCCGTTAGCGGTGGCCGCATCCCCCGGGAGTTCATCCCGTCAGTGGACGCGGGCGCGCAGGACGCCATGCAGTACGGCATCCTTGCCGGCTTCCCGCTGGTCGGTGTGAAGCTGACCCTGCTGGACGGCCAGTACCACGAGGTCGACTCGTCGGAAATGGCATTCAAGATCGCAGGCTCGATGGTGATGAAGGACGCGGCCCGCAAGGCCGACCCGGCGTTGCTCGAGCCGATGATGGCCGTTGAGGTCACCACTCCTGAGGAGAACATGGGTGACGTCATCGGCGACCTCAACTCCCGCCGCGGCCTGATCCAGGCGATGGAGGAGCGCAGTGGCGCCCGCATCGTGAGGGCTCTGGTGCCGTTGTCGGAGATGTTCGGCTACGTCGGCGACCTGCGGTCGAAGACCCAGGGCCGGGCTAGCTACAGCATGCAGTTCGACTCCTACGCGGAGGTTCCGCAGAACGTCGCGAAGGAGATCATCGCCAAGGCAACGGGCGAGTAACGTCCCCGAGCAGCTGATTCGTGGTCGGTCGCGGGAGCGTTCACCCGCCCGCGGCCACCACGATCGGGTTGCGTGAGACCGGGCCTGTAGGCTTCATCGCCGCAGAACCCACAAAAGCTCTCCGGCCATCAGGCCGGAAAGGCTGTCGACAGAGTCCTAAGCGCCGACCGGCGCGCCGGGCGTACGAACCAAGAAGTCCACAGGAGGACACCAGTGGCGAAGGCGAAGTTCGAGCGGACTAAGCCGCACGTCAACATCGGCACCATTGGTCACATCGACCACGGTAAGACGACGCTGACGGCGGCCATCACCAAGGTCCTGCACGACCAGTACCCCGACCTGAACCCTTACACGCCGTTCGACGAGATCGACAAGGCGCCGGAGGAGAAGGCCCGCGGCATCACGATCTCGATCGCGCACGTCGAGTACCAGACCGAGGCGCGGCACTACGCGCACGTCGACTGCCCCGGCCACGCGGACTACATCAAGAACATGATCACCGGTGCCGCGCAGATGGACGGCGCGATCCTGGTGGTCGCGGCGACCGACGGCCCGATGCCGCAGACCCGCGAGCACGTGCTGCTGGCCCGTCAGGTTGGCGTTCCGTACATCGTCGTGGCGCTCAACAAGAGCGACATGGTCGACGACGAGGAGCTCCTGGAGCTCGTCGAGCTCGAGGTGCGCGAGCTGCTCTCCTCGCAGGAGTACCCGGGTGACGACCTGCCGGTCGTCCGTGTCTCGGCGCTGAAGGCCCTCGAGGGTGACCCCGAGTGGACCGGCAAGCTGCTGGACCTGATGACCGCGGTCGACACCTCGATCCCCCAGCCGGAGCGGGATGTCGACAAGCCGTTCCTGATGCCCGTCGAGGATGTGTTCACGATCACCGGTCGTGGCACCGTCGTCACCGGGCGGGTGGAGCGCGGCGTGCTGCTGCCGAACGAGGACGTTGAGCTCGTCGGCATCAGGGAGAAGAGCTTCAAGACCAAGGTCACCGCGATCGAGATGTTCCGGAAGACCCTGGACGACGCCCGCGCAGGTGAGAACGTCGGCCTGCTGCTGCGTGGCACCAAGCGCGACGAGGTCGAGCGCGGCATGGTCGTCGTGAAGCCGGGCTCGAACACCCCGCACACGGAGTTCGAGGCGACGGTCTACATCCTCTCCAAGGAGGAGGGCGGCCGGCACACCCCGTTCTTCCAGAACTACCGTCCGCAGTTCTACTTCCGCACCACGGACGTCACCGGTGTCGTCACTCTCCCCGAGGGCACCGAGATGGTCATGCCGGGTGACAACACCACCATGTCGGTGAAGCTGATCCAGCCCATCGCCATGGAGGAGAACCTCAAGTTCGCGATCCGCGAGGGCGGCCGCACCGTCGGCGCCGGGTTCGTCACCAAGATCATGAAGTGAACTAGGTAACCCCGATTAGACCCGCCGCCGGTCGTGCGGCATACTAGTCAGGTTGCGTAACGACAGTTCGTCGCCTGTGTTCGGCTCTCGCTGAACCTCCGGGTGACGGGACAGTCGAGCGTAGGGTGGTTGGCGGCCTCGCCGCCAACCACCCTCGCACGGCGTTCAGGTCGCGGTAATTGCGATCGGCGCCTTGACCCACCGCGCGGTCAGCACCGCTCTGGAGTCCCAGGGCGGAGCCCGGCCCGAGGGCGCGACACGCCCGACCGCGGGGGTCGGCGAAGTGGGCCTGTGCCAGCCGGCACAGGCGCCCGCAACACAGCGGCATCGAGAGAAGGAACAGAAGCCACCATGGCGGGACAGAAGATCCGCATCCGGCTCAAGGCCTATGACCACGAGGTCGTCGACTCCTCGGCTCGGAAGATCGTCGAGACGGTGACGCGCACCGGGGCGCAGGTCGCGGGCCCGGTGCCGCTGCCCACGGAGATCAACCGTTTCTGCGTTATCCGCTCGCCGCACAAGTACAAGGACTCGCGCGAGCACTTCGAGATGCGCACGCACAAGCGGCTGATCGACATCATCGACCCGACCCCGAAGACGGTCGACTCGCTCATGCGCCTCGACCTGCCGGCTGGCGTCGACATCGAGATCAAGCTGTAGGGACCGGACAAATGGACAGGCAAGTCAAGGGGATCCTGGGCGCCAAGCTCGGCATGACCCAGGTCTGGGAGAACAACCGTGTTGTTCCCGTGACCGTGGTCGAGGCCGGCCCGTGCGTCATCAGCCAGGTTCGTAGCGCCGAGAAGGACGGTTACTCCGCGGTCCAGCTGGCGTACGGCATCATCGACCCGCGCAAGGTCAAGAAGCCGATCAGCGGCCACTACGCCAAGGCGGACGTGGCGCCGCGCCGGCACATCGTCGAGCTGCGCACCGCGGACGCTGGGGAATACTCGCTCGGCCAGGAAGTCACGGTCGAGGAGTTCCCGGCCGGCGTCACCATCGACGTCACCGGCAAGACCAAGGGCAAGGGCTACGCCGGCCCGATGAAGCGGCACGGCTTCCACGGCCTGGGTGCCGGTCACGGTGTCGAGCGGAAGCACCGCTCGCCCGGCTCCATCGGCGCCTGCGCCACTCCGGGTCGTGTCTTCAAGGGCACCCGGATGGCCGGCCGGATGGGTGGCGTTCGCTACACCGTGCAGAACCTCACCGTCCAGGCGGTCGACACCGAGAACAACCTGCTGCTCGTCCGGGGTGCCATCCCTGGTCCCAAGGGCGCGCTGGTTCTGGTCCGTACCGCGGCCAAGAGCAAGGTGAAGAAGGGCGGTGCGGCCAAGTGACCACCGTTGACGTGCGCACCGTCGAAGGCAGCACCAGCGGCTCCGTCGAGCTGCCGGCTGACATCTTCGACGTGCAGGCCAACGTCGCGCTGATGCACCAGGTCGTGGTGGCCCAGCTCGCGGCGGCCCGACAGGGCACGCACAAGACCAAGACCCGCGGCGAGGTCGCCGGTGGCGGCAAGAAGCCGTACAAGCAGAAGGGCACCGGTCGCGCCCGGCAGGGCTCGATCCGCGCGCCGCAGTTCGCCGGCGGTGGCGTGGTGCACGGTCCCGTGCCGCGCGACTACAGCCAGCGGACCCCGAAGAAGATGAAGGCCGCCGCGCTGCGGGGTGCCCTCTCCGACCGGGCCCGCGCCGGGCAGGTGCATGTCGTCGAGGCGTTCGTCTCGGGCGAGAAGCCGTCGACCAAGGCGGCCCTTGCCACGCTGACCAAGCTCACCGAGGCCCGTCGGGTCCTGGTCGTGCTGAGCAGCACCGACGAACTGAACTGGGTGTCGCTGCGCAACGAGCCGCGGGTGCACCTGATCGAGTCCGGCCAGCTCAACACGTATGACGTGCTGGTGGCCGACGATGTGGTCTTCACCAAGGACGCCCTGGACGAGTTCCTGGGCGTGCCCGCCGAGACCACCGAGGAGGGTGGCAAGTGAGCACGATCGCCGACCCGCGCGACATCATCGTGGCGCCGGTCGTCTCGGAGAAGAGCTACAGCGAGCTGAACCGGAACTGGTACACCTTCCTGGTGCACCCGGACGCGAACAAGACCGAGATCAAGATCGCTATCCAGCAGATCTTCAACGTCCGCGTCCTGACGGTCAACACGCTCAACCGCCAGGGTAAGCGCAAGCGCACCAAGACCGGCTTCGGTCAGCGCAAGGCGACCAAGCGGGCGATCGTGAAGCTGGCTGACGGTGACCGCATCGAGGCCTTCGGCGGCCCGGTCAGCTGAGGGGTGTAGACAATGGCTATCCGTAAGTACAAGCCGACGACGCCGGGCCGACGTGGTTCCAGTGTCGCCGACTTCGCCGAGATCACCCGGTCCACGCCGGAGAAGTCGCTGCTGGCTCCGCTGCCGAAGAAGGGCGGGCGTAACGCCCACGGCCGGATCACCACGCGGCACCACGGTGGCGGTCACAAGCGCCAGTACCGTCTGATCGACTTCAAGCGGGTCGACAAGGACGGCGTGCCGGCGAAGGTCGCTCACATCGAGTACGACCCGAACCGCACCGCGCGCATCGCGCTGCTGCACTACGCCGACGGCGAGAAGCGGTACATCATCGCGCCGAAGGACATGAAGCAGGGCGACCGCGTCGAGTCCGGCCCGGGCGCCGACATCAAGCCGGGTAACAACCTGCCGCTGCGCAACATCCCGGTCGGTACCACCATCCACAACGTGGAGCTGCGTCCGGGTGGCGGGGCCAAGCTGGCCCGTTCCGCCGGCGTGGGCATCCAGCTGCTCGGCCGTGAGGGCGCGTACGCGACCCTGCGTATGCCGTCCGGCGAGATCCGGCGGGTGGACGTGCGTTGCCGCGCCAGCGTCGGCGAGATCGGCAACGCCGATCAGTCGAACATCAACTGGGGCAAGGCCGGCCGGATGCGGTGGAAGGGCAAGCGCCCGACCGTCCGTGGTGTCGCCATGAACCCGGTCGACCACCCGCACGGTGGTGGTGAGGGTAAGACCTCCGGTGGTCGCCACCCGGTCAACCCGCAGGGTAAGCCCGAGGGCCGCACCCGCCGTAAGGGCCAGCCGAGTGACCGGCTGATCGTCCGCCGTCGCTACGCCACGCGTAAGCGCGGCTGAGGGAGATAAGACATGCCTCGCAGCCTGAAGAAGGGCCCGTTCGTAGACGACCACCTGCTCAAGAAGGTGGAAGTTCAGAACGACAAGGGCTCCAAGAACGTGATCAAGACCTGGTCGCGGCGCTCGACGATCATCCCGGAGATGCTCGGGCACACGATCGCGGTGCACGACGGACGCAAGCACGTCCCGGTGTTCGTGACCGAGGCGATGGTCGGGCACAAGCTCGGCGAGTTCGCGCTGACCCGCACGTTCAAGGGTCACGAGAAGGACGACCGGAAGAGCCGTCGGCGCTGACGCCGCGGGCATACGGATAGAGGGAACAAGGGGTTACAGCGATGCCAGGAAAGGGCGACGCTCCGGTGCTTCCGGGCGCGCGGGCGGTTGCGCGGCACGTGCGCATCTCGCCGATGAAGGCGCGCCGGGTGGTCAACCTCGTCCGCGGCCTGCCCGCGAAGGAGGCTCTCACGGTGCTGCAGTTCGCGCCGCAGGCTGCGAGCGAGCAGGTGTACAAGGTGCTCGCTAGCGCGATCGCCAACGCGGAGAACAACGAGCGGCTGGACCCCGACGCGCTGCTCGTGAGCGAGGCGTTCGTGGACGAGGGCCCGACGATGAAGCGGTTCCAGCCGCGGGCGCAGGGCCGGGCGTACCGGATCCGCAAGCGCACCTGCCACATCACCGTGGCGGTCGAAGCGGTCGCGCCGGCAGCGCCGAGGAAGGCCGCGGCGAAGAAGGCCGCCCCGGCCACGGAGGCCGCACCGGCCGAAGCGCAGAGCAAGACGGAGGACGCCGAGTAATGGGTCAGAAGGTTCACCCCACTGGGTTCCGGCTCGGCATCTCGACCGACTGGAAGTCCCGCTGGTTCGCGGACAAGCTCTACAAGGACTACATCGGCGAGGATGTCAAGATCCGCCGGATGATGTCCAAGGGCCTCGAGCGCGCCGGCATCTCCAAGGTCGACATCGAGCGCACCCGCGACCGGGTCCGGGTCGACATCCACACCGCCCGGCCGGGCATCGTCATCGGCCGTAAGGGTGCGGAGGCCGACCGGATCCGCGGCGAGCTCGAGAAGCTCACCGGCAAGCAGGTGCAGCTGAACATCATCGAGGTGAAGAACCCCGAGTCGGACGCTCAGCTCGTCGCGCAGGGCGTGGCCGAGCAGCTGTCCAGCCGGGTCAGCTTCCGTCGGGCGATGCGCAAGGCCATGCAGTCGGCGATGAAGAACCCGGTCTGCAAGGGCATCCGTGTTCAGGTCTCGGGTCGCCTCGGCGGCGCCGAGATGAGCCGGACCGAGTTCTACCGTGAGGGCCGGGTTCCGCTGCACACGCTGCGGGCCAACATCGAGTACGGCTTCTTCGAGGCCCGTACCACGTTCGGTCGGATCGGTGTGAAGGTCTGGATCTACAAGGGCGACGCCGTCCCGGGCCGGGAGGCTCCGGCCGAGGCCGGTCCGTCCCGCCCGCGTCGTGGTGAGCGCGGCGACCGTCCCGAGCGTCCGCGCCGTGGCCGGTCGGGTTCGTCCGGCACGACGGCTGGTGGCACCGAGGCTGGCCGTGCTGCTGCGACCACCATCGCGCAGCAGGCCGAGACGCCGAGCGGCGAGCCGGTGGACAGCGCAGCTGTCGCCGCCGCGGCTGCTCCGGCAGAAACGCAGCAGGAGGGCTGACAGATGCTGATGCCGCGCAAGCCCCCGAAGGGCTTCCGCAAGCCGCACCACCCGGACCGCAGTGGCGCGTCCAAGGGTGGTAACCGGGTGGTGTTCGGCGAGTTCGGGATCCAGGCTCTCGAGCCGGCGTACGTGACCAACCGCCAGATCGAGTCGGCGCGTATCGCGATGACCCGTCACATCAAGCGTGGTGGCAAGGTCTGGATCACGATCTTCCCGGACCAGGCCCTCACCAAGAAGCCTGCCGAGACCCGGATGGGTTCCGGTAAGGGCTCGCCCGAGTGGTGGGTCGCCAACGTCAAGCCGGGGCGGGTTCTCTTCGAGATGTCCTTCCCCAACGAGCAGATCGCGCGAGAGGCCATGCGTCGCGCGATCCACAAGCTCCCGATGAAGTGCCGCATTGTTACGCGCGAAGTGGGTGAATCCTGATGGCAGCGGGCGTTAAGGCGACCGAGCTGCGTGAGCTCTCCGAAGAGGAGCTGGTCACGAAGCTGCGGGAGGCCAAGGCGGAGCTGTTCAACCTCCGCGTGCAGGCCGCAACCGGGCAGCTGGACAACAACCGGCGGCTGCAGGTCATCCGTCGGGAGATCGCCCGGATCTACACGATCATGCGTGAGCGTGAGCTGGGGCTCTCGGCCGCGCCGACTGAGGTGACTGCATCATGACCGACGAGAACACGACCGCCACCGTGCGGGCTCGCCGCAAGGTCCGTGAGGGCCTCGTGGTGAGCGACAAGATGGACAAGACCGTCGTGGTCGAGGTCGAGGACCGGGTTCGGCACGCGCTGTACGGCAAGATCATGCGCCGGACGAGCAAGCTGAAGGTCCACGACGAGCAGAACGCTGCCGGCACCGGCGACCGGGTCCTGATCATGGAGACCCGGCCGCTGAGCGCCACCAAGCGTTGGCGGATCGTGGAGATCCTGGAAAAGGCCAAGTAGCGAAGGCTCGAGCTCGCCCGGCGTTGCGTCGGGCGTTGGTTCCGCCAGGCTCCGGCCGTCCTCGGCGGCCGGAGAACCGGCAGACATAGGAGATAGACGTGATTCAGCAGGAGTCGCGACTGCGCGTCGCCGACAACACGGGTGCTCGGGAGATCCTGTGCATCCGGGTTCTCGGTGGCTCCGGTCGGCGCTACGCGAGCATCGGCGACGTCATCGTGGCCACCGTCAAGGACGCGATCCCGGGTGCCGGTGTGAAGAAGGGCGACGTCGTCAAGGCGGTCATCGTCCGCACGGCCAAGGAGAAGCGGCGGCCGGACGGCTCATACATCCGCTTCGACGAGAACGCCGCCGTCATCATCAAGGACGGCGGGGACCCGCGCGGTACCCGCATCTTCGGCCCGGTGGGCCGGGAGCTGCGGGACAAGCGGTTCATGAAGATTATTTCCCTCGCGCCGGAGGTGTTGTGACCGTGAAGGTCAAGAAGGGCGACACGGTCGTCGTCATCGCCGGCAAGGACAAGGGTGCCAAGGGCAAGGTCATTGCGGCCTACCCGCGGCAGGACAAGGTCCTGGTCGAGGGCGTGAACCGGGTCAAGAAGCACACCCGCATCAGCACCACCCAGCGTGGCGCCAAGACCGGCGGCATCGTCACCCAGGAGGCCCCGATCCACGTCTCGAACGTGCAGGTCCTGGACTCCGACGGCAAGCCGACGCGCGTCGGTTACCGGATCGACGACAACGGCCAGAAGGTCCGCATCGCGCGTAGCACCGGTAAGGACCTGTGATGACCACGGCTACCGAAAAGACCATGCCGCGCCTCAAGGAGCGGTACCGCAACGAGATCGTGGCCCAGCTGCGTGAGCAGCACAGCTACGGCAACCCCATGCAGGTGCCGCGGCTGGTCAAGATCGTCGTCAACATGGGTGTCGGCGAGGCTGCTCGCGACGCCAAGCTGATCGACGGCGCGGTCCGCGACCTCGCCACGATCACCGGCCAGAAGCCGCAGGTGCGGCGGGCGACCAAGTCCATCGCGCAGTTCAAGCTCCGCGAGGGCATGCCGATCGGCGCGAAGGTGACCCTTCGCGGTGACCGGATGTGGGAGTTCCTGGACCGGCTGCTGTCCATCGCGCTGCCGCGTATCCGCGACTTCCGCGGTCTGGACGGGCGCAAGCTCGACGGGCACGGCAACTACACGTTCGGTCTGACCGAGCAGTCGGTGTTCCACGAGATCGACCAGGACCGGATCGATCGCCAGCGGGGCATGGACATCACGGTGGTCACCACCGCCACGACCGACGACGAGGGCCGGGCGCTGCTCAAGCTCCTGGGCTTCCCGTTCAAGGAGAACTGAGATGGCCAAGAAGGCGCTGATCATCAAGGCGGCCGCGAAGCCGAAGTTCTCGGTTCGCGCGTACACCCGGTGCCAGCGGTGCGGGCGCCCGAAGGCGGTCTACCGCAAGTTCGGGCTCTGCCGGGTGTGCCTCCGGGAGATGGCCCACCGCGGTGAGCTGCCGGGTGTGTCCAAGGCTTCCTGGTAAGGGCGACCGCGTCCCGGCTGTCGGCCGGGAACTCCTGCACCGATTAGGTATTGCTCTTCGCCGTAGGCCCGGGGCCGATGCCCCGGGAACCCCGGCGAGAAAGGCTGACGAAATCCATGACGATGACCGACCCGATCGCAGACATGCTCACGCGTCTGCGTAACGCCAACCAGGCGTACCACGATCAGGTGAAGATGCCCTACTCCAAGATCAAGGCGAACATCGCCGAGGTCCTGAAGGCCGAGGGTTACATCGCCACCTGGTCGGTCGAGGAGCCCGAGGAGGGTGCCGTCGGCAAGCGACTGGTCGTCGAGCTGAAGTACGGCCAGAACCGCGAGCGGAGCCTGGCCGGCATCAAGCGCGTGTCCAAGCCCGGTCTCCGGGTGTACGCCAAGTCGGACGGGCTCCCCCGGGTGCTCGGTGGGCTGGGCGTGGCGATCATTTCGACGTCCCAGGGGCTGCTCACCGACCGGCAGGCCCGCAAGCGGAGTGTTGGCGGGGAAGTCCTCGCCTTCGTCTGGTAACGGGAGACAGGTAGAAATGTCGCGAATTGGACGTAAGTCGATCCCGGTACCAGCCGGCGTCGACATCACGATCGACGGGCAGACCGTCAAGGTCAAGGGCCCGAAGGGCCAGCTCCAGCACACCCTCGCCGAGCCGATCACGATCGAGCGGGCCGAGGACGGGCAGCTGAGCGTCAACCGCCCCAACGACGAGCGCAAGGCCAAGGAACTGCACGGCCTGAGCCGTACGCTGGTAGCCAACATGATCGTCGGCGTGACCGAGGGCTACCGCAAGAGCCTGGAGATCGCCGGCACCGGTTACCGGGTCACCGCCAAGGGCACGGACCTCGAGTTCGCGCTCGGGTTCTCGCACCCGGTGCTGGTTCCCGCACCGGCGGGCATCACCTTCACGGTGGAGCGGCCGACCCTGTTCCACGTGGCCGGCATCGACAAGCAGCAGGTCGGTGAGGTCGCCGCCAACATCCGGAAGATCCGCCCGCCGGAGCCCTACAAGGGCAAGGGTGTCAAGTACCAGGGCGAGGTCATCCGCCGCAAGGCCGGAAAGGCAGGTAAGAAGTGAGCGCCACGCTGCTCAAGCGCCGCCGCGGTGTCGCCGCCAAGCGCGCCGTTGGGCGTGCGCGTCGGCACTTCCGCGTCCGCAAGAACGTCAGCGGTACGGCCGAGCGTCCGCGCCTGGTCGTCACCCGTTCGCTGCGGCACATGGTCGCCCAGATCGTCGACGACACCAAGGGTCACACCCTGGTGTCGGCGTCGAGCCTGGACGCCTCGCTGCGCGGTGCCGAGGGCGACAAGAGCGCCCTCGCCGGCAAGGTGGGCGCGCTGCTCGCCGAGCGGGCCAAGGCCGCCGGCGTCTCCAAGGTCGTCTTCGACCGCGGTGGCAACCGGTACGCGGGGCGAGTCGCCGCGCTTGCCGACGCTGCCCGCGAAGCCGGGCTCGAGTTCTAACAACCCCGTCACGAGAGATAAGGAAGGCTGCTGATGCCAGGTCAACAGCGCCGTGGCGGCGGGTCCGGTGGCAACGAGGGTGGTCGCCGCGACAACCGCCGTGAGGGCGGCCGCGGAAACGCGCCCGTCGAGAAGACCCCGCACCTCGAGCGGGTCGTCGCGATCAACCGCGTCGCCAAGGTCGTGAAGGGTGGTCGTCGCTTCAGCTTCACCGCCCTGGTGATCGTTGGTGACGGCGACGGCACGGTCGGCGTGGGCTACGGAAAGGCCAAGGAGGTGCCCGCGGCGATCGCCAAGGGTGTCGAGGAGGCCAAGAAGCACTTCTTCAAGGTCCCGCGGATCGGCAAGTCGATCCCGCACCCGGTGACGGGTGAGGACGCCGCTGGTGTGGTGCTGCTCAAGCCGGCCTCGGCCGGTACGGGTGTCATCGCCGGTGGTCCGGTGCGCGCCGTGCTGGAGTGCGCCGGTATCCACGACGTGCTCTCGAAGAGCCTCGGCTCGTCGAACCCGATCAACATCGTGCACGCCACCGTGGCGGCCCTGAAGGGGCTTGAGTCCCCCGAGCAGGTCGCGGCACGTCGTGGCCTGCCGGTGGAGGACGTCGCGCCGGCCGCCATGCTGGCGTCGCGTGCGGGGGTGGCGCACTGATGGCACGTCTGAAGGTCACCCAGCTCCGATCCGGCATCGGGACCAAGCAGAACCAGCGTGACTCGCTGCGTTCGCTCGGCCTCAAGCGGATCAACGACGTGGTGGTCAAGGAGGACCGGCCCGAGATCCGCGGCATGATCTTCACTGTGAACCACCTCGTGAAGGTCGAGGAGGTCGAGTAATGACGATCAAGGTGCACCACCTGCGCCCGGCGCCCGGTTCCAAGACCGCGAAGACCCGTGTGGGTCGCGGTGAGGGTTCCAAGGGCAAGACCGCTGGTCGCGGTACCAAGGGCTCCAAGGCCCGCAAGAACATCTCGGCGGCGTTCGAGGGTGGGCAGATGCCCATCCACATGCGCCTGCCGAAGATGAAGGGCTTCAAGAACAAGTTCAAGGTGGTCTTCCAGGTGGTCAACCTGGACCGGCTCGCCGAGCTGTTCCCGAACGGCGGCCAGGTCGGCCCGCTGGAGCTGGTCGAGTCCGGCGCGGTCCGCAAGGGTCACCCGGTCAAGGTCCTCGGCACCGGCGACCTCGGCGGAGTGGCGCTCCAGGTGTCGGCGCACGCGTTCAGTGCGTCGGCCAAGGAGAAGATCGCCGCCGCCGGTGGCTCCGTCACCGAGCTGTAAGGCGTACGACCCATGGCGCCCGTCCAGTTGTGACCAACTGGCGGGCGCCATGGTCTGCCTGGGGCGTATGCGCCCGGTAATATCGGAATCGGTTTATGTAGCCGGGCACATCTGCCCGGACCGGGATGGGGCTGTTAGAGTCCCATCCCAGCCATGGATTCCGGGCGCTCGCCCGGGATCCACCCCGACCCGCCAGGGATCACCGGCGGCCCGCCTCGCGCAGGAGGAAGAAGTTGCTGTCCGCCTTTCTCAGTGCGTTCCGTACGCCTGACCTGCGCAAGAAGCTGCTGTTCACAGTAGGCATCATCGCGGTCTACCGGCTGGGTGCAACGCTGCCCAGCCCGGGCGTCTCGTACGGCAACGTGCAGAAGTGCCTCGACACCATCCAGGGTGACACCACCGGGGTGGTGAACCTTCTCAACCTCTTCTCCGGCGGAGCGCTGCTACAGCTCTCGGTCTTCGCGCTGGGCATCATGCCCTACATCACCGCGTCGATCATCCTGCAGCTGCTGACCGTCGTGATTCCGCGTCTGGAGCAGCTCCGCAAGGAGGGCCAGGCCGGCCAGGCGAAGATCACCCAGTACACGCGGTACCTGACCCTGGGTCTCGGTGTGCTGCAGGCCTCGGCGTTCGTGGCGCTGGCCCGCTCGGGCCAGCTCTTCCAGAACCGCTGCGACCAGTTCCCGATCATCCCCACCGGCACCGGCATCCCGGACTGGCTGACCCTGGCCATCCTGGTGATGACCATGACCGCCGGCACCGGCATGGTCATGTGGCTCGGTGAGCTGATCACCGACCGGGGCGTCGGCAACGGCATGTCCGTCCTGATCTTCACCTCGATCGCCGCGCGGCTGCCCAGCGAGGGCTGGCAGATCAAGACCAGCAAGGGCTGGGACATGTTCGCCCTGGTCATCGCGCTGGTCCTGGTGGTCATCACCGCGGTCACCTTCATCGAGCAGGCGCAGCGCCGCATCCCGGTGCAGTACGCCAAGCGGATGATCGGCCGGCGGATGTACGGCGGCACCTCGACCTACATCCCGCTCAAGGTCAACCAGGCCGGTGTCATCCCGGTCATCTTCGGCTCGTCGCTGCTCTACCTGCCGCAGCTGGCCCTGCAGTTCTTCGACCAGACCGACCCGGGCAAGACCCAGGCCTGGATCCAGAACAACCTGGTCAACCCGAGCAGCCCGATCTACATCGCGGTCTACTTCCTGCTGATCATCTTCTTCACGTACTTCTACGTCTCGATCACGTTCAACCCGACCGAGGTCGCGGACAACATGAAGAAGTACGGCGGGTTCGTGCCGGGCATCCGCCCGGGCAAGCCGACGGCCGACTACCTGGACTTCATCCTCAGCCGGATCACCTTGCCGGGCGCGCTCTACCTCGGCGTGATCTCGATCCTGCCGAACTTCTTCTTCATCTGGCTGGACAACCAGCAGTACCAGAACTTCCCGTTCGGCGGCACCGCTGTGCTCATCATGGTCGGCGTCGGTCTGGAGACCGTGAAGCAGATCGAGAGCCAACTCATGCAGCGGAACTACGAAGGGTTCCTGCGGTAGATGAGACTCGTTCTGGTTGGCCCGCCGGGCGCGGGCAAGGGCACGCAGGCCGAGTTCGTGGCCGCGCACCTGTCGGTGCCCAAGATCTCGACCGGGGACATCTTCCGGTCGAACGTCACCCAGGGCACGCCGCTCGGTGTCGAGGCGAAGCGTTACATGGACGCTGGCGAGCTGGTTCCGGACGAGGTCACCATCAACATGGTCCGGGACCGGCTGGCGGAGCCCGACGCCAGCGAGGGGTTCCTGCTCGACGGCTTCCCGCGGACCACTCCGCAGGCCGCCGCGCTGGACAAGCTCCTCGCCGACCTGGGCACCGCACTGGACCTGGTCCTGGAGCTGGTGGTCGACGACGACGAGGTGATCCGGCGGCTCTCCGGCCGGCGGACCTGCCGGGGCTGCGGCAAGATCTGGCACGTCGAGTTCGACGCCACCACCCGGCCCGGCATCTGTGACCGGTGCGGCGCCGAGCTGTTCCAGCGCGACGACGACAAGCCGGAGACCATCGCCACGCGGCTGCGGGAATACAGCGAGAAGACCGCTCCACTGGTCGACTACTACGGCGCCCAGGGCAAGCTCGTCGGGATCGACGCCACCGGCCCGGTGGAGGACGTCACCACCCGGGCCATAGACGCGCTGCGGTCGTACGGCGGCTGAGGTCCGGCCGGGCCACGGCGGATAGAGTGCGATCAGCGGGGTACGTGCGACGTGCCCCGCTGATCGGCAACGAAAGGTAATCGGTCCATGCGTCGTCCCCAGCTGGACATCCAGCTGAAGACCCCTGACCAGATCGAGAAGATGCGCGCCGCCGGGCTGGTGGTGGCCGAGGCGCTGCGCCGGATGCGCGAGGCCGTGGCGCCCGGCGTCAGCACCGCCGACCTGGATGCCATCGCCGAGTCGACGATCCGCGAGGCGGGTGGCGTCCCGTCGTTCAAGGGTTACCACGGCTTCCCCGCGTCGATCTGCTCCTCGGTCAACGAGCAGATCGTGCACGCCATCCCCTCGCCGAAGCAGGTGCTGCGGGACGGCGATCTGATCTCGATCGACTGCGGTGCGGTGCTGAACGGGTGGCATGGTGACTCCGCGATCACCGTCGGCGTCGGTGACGTCGACCCGGCGCTGCTCAAGATGGCCGACGTGGCCGAGGACGCGATGTGGGCCGGCATCGCGGCCGCCGCACGCGGGGCAGCCAGCGGCAAGGGGCGGCTCACCGACATCTCGCACGCGGTCGAGACCGCGGTCCGCAAGGGTGGCCGGTACGGCATCGTCGACGGCTACGGCGGGCACGGTATCGGCACGGAGATGCACCAGGACCCGCACGTGCTCAACCACGGCCGGCCGGGCAAGGGCCCGCGGCTGGTCCCGGGCATGGCGCTGGCCATCGAGCCGATGATCACCATGGCGTCGCCGCGTACGGTCGAGCTGGCCGACGGGTGGACGGTGGTCACCCGGGACAGCTCGGTGGCGGCGCACGTCGAGCACTCGATGGCGTTGCTGCCGGACGGAGTCTGGGTGCTCACCGCGTTCGATGGCGGCCGTGCCCGACTGGGCGACCTGGTCACCGCGCGGCAGTCGGCGGCCTCGACCGCGTCCTGACCCCCTGGGGCGCCGCAGCCCCTCCATGGGCCGACCCGGGTGGATCAAGGGGGTCGGCCGGGTGGGACGCCGTTGGCGTGACGGTGGCATGCTTGCCGGCATGGACGGGCGGGACGGGATGCGAGCGGCGGACGCGGATCGTGAGGCGGTGGCCGAACGGTTGCGGGTGGCCCTCGGTGAGGGCCGACTGGACCTGCACGAGTACGACGAGCGGTTGCAGCGGGCCTACGCCGCCCGCACGTACGCCGAACTGGACGCCCTGCTCACCGATCTGCCGCCGGTGGCGCCGCCGGAGCGCTCGACGCTGGCGCCGGTCACCGCACCGGCTGCCGGGCCGCTGGAGGGCGGTGCGGAGCCCTCGCCCGCCCCGGCCGGGGACCGGGGCGTCGCCGCTCGCTGGTTGGCCGAGGTGTGGTTTCCGTATCTGAAGGTGGTCGCCATCGTGGTGACCATCTGGGCGGTGACCTCGCTGCTCAGCCGCGACCTGCTCTACTTCTGGCCGGCCTGGGTGGCCGGGCCGTGGGGCGCGGTGCTGGTGATCCGCACGGTCACCGGGCTGGCCGGGGGAGAGCCCCGGCGCCAGGCGATCGTGCGGGAGCGCAGGCGCGCGAAGCGGAGGCGGCGGCGGGAGTTGCGCGCCGGTGCACGGGACGAACGGGACGACCCCCGACCGGCCGGCTGACCCGCGGGCAGGGGGCGGAGCCGATCCGGCGCGACGCCCCGGCGTTGCTCGGACGGAGATCATCGGGGTCCCGGACGGGGGAGCGCCGCTCGACCCGGCGGCGCGGTGGGTGGCCGGTTTGGCGACCGCCCGCAGGCCGGCGTACACTTTCTGATCGGCGCACAGCGTCCACTCCGGCATGCCCACCCTGCGCTTCGGTGGGTGCTGGAGCCGCGGCTGGCGCGGGCTTTCTGATCTTGGTCAGACACCCGTGTAAGACGTTGTGGGCCGCCCGGAGCAATCGACGTCAGGACAGCGGAGGACATGCCGAAAAAAGACGGAGCCATTGAGATCGAGGGTCGGGTCATCGAGCCCCTGCCGAACGCCATGTTCCGGGTGGAGCTCGCGAACGGCCACAAGGTGCTGGCTCACATCAGCGGCAAGATGCGGCAGCACTACATCCGCATCCTGCCGGAGGACCGGGTCGTCGTCGAACTCTCGCCGTACGACCTGACCCGCGGGCGCATCGTCTACCGCTACAAGTAGTCCTGACGGCGGCCGGGAAGTCCCGTGTCCGTCTTCGACGTCCGGTCTCGCGCTGCGCGCGTCCCCGGGCCAGATGGGAAGTAAGGCAACCGTGAAGGTCAAGCCGAGCGTCAAGAGGATCTGCAACAAGTGCCGGGTGATCCGCCGGCACGGCCGGGTCATGGTCATCTGCACCGACCCGCGCCACAAGCAGCGCCAGGGCTGATTCAGCCCATCCGGCCGGAAGCGGCCGGGTGGCGTTGGCCCAGGTAGATCCCCAGCGACACACAACACACATGCTCGTCCCAGCCACGAGCGGTACGCGAGACGTACTCCTGCGTGGCTGACCCCCGGTCGGAGGCCGGGGCCCGCTTGGGCAGCGACCGATCCCGGTCGCCGACGCTGACAGCGTCGGAAAGTCGGGACGGCCGGTAGCGGGGTGGGACGGGTCCACACCTCCGCCACACATCATGAGGAGTACGCCCGCACATGGCACGTCTAGTCGGCGTGGATCTCCCCCGCGAGAAGCGGATGGAGATCGCGCTCACCTACATCTTCGGGGTCGGTCGCACTCGCGCCCTGGAGACACTCGCCGCCACCGGCATCTCGCCGGACAAGCGCGCTCGGGACCTCACGGACGAGGAGCTCGTGCAGCTCCGCGACCACATCGAGGGCAACTACAAGGTTGAAGGCGACCTGCGCCGCGAGGTCGCCGCTGACATCCGCCGCAAGGTTGAGATCGGCTGCTACGCCGGCATCCGGCACCGCCGGGGCCTGCCCGTGCGTGGCCAGCGGACCAAGACCAACGCGCGGACCCGCAAGGGCCCGAAGCGGACCGTCGCCGGCAAGAAGAAGCCCGGCAAGAAGTAGTTCTTAACCGGATGACGGGGTCGGCCGCCGCCGAGGTGGGCCAGGCCGCAACCCAGTCCGGAAAGTCAACTAGGAGCGCACAGACTTATGCCACCGAAGGCTCGTGCCGGAGCCGCTGTAAAGAAGGTCCGGCGCAAGGAACGCAAGAACGTCGCCCACGGGCAGGCGCACATCAAGAGCACCTTCAACAACACCATCGTGTCCATCACGGACCCGACCGGTGCGGTCATCTCCTGGGCCTCCGCGGGCCAGGTTGGCTTCAAGGGCTCCCGCAAGTCGACTCCGTTCGCCGCGCAGCTGGCCGCCGAGGCCGCCGCGCGTCGGGCCATGGAGCACGGCATGCGCAAGGTCGACGTGTTCGTCAAGGGCCCCGGCTCCGGCCGGGAGACCGCCATCCGTTCGCTGCAGGCCGTGGGCCTCGAGGTCGGGCAGATCTCCGACGTCACCCCGCAGCCGCACAACGGATGCCGTCCGCCGAAGCGTCGCCGGGTCTGAGAGGTAGAGAGAGATGGCTCGTTACACCGGTGCTGACTGCCGCCGTTGCCGGCGGGAGAAGATGAAGCTGTTCCTCAAGGGCAGCAAGTGCGATGGTCCGAAGTGCCCGTTCGAGTCCCGGCCGTTCCCGCCCGGGCAGCACGGCCGCGGCCGCACCAAGGAGACGGAGTACCTGCTCCAGCTCCGTGAGAAGCAGAAGGCCCGCCGTGTCTACGGCGTGCTGGAGAAGCAGTTCCGCGGTTACTACGAGGAAGCCGTTGGCAAGCAGGCCAAGACCGGTGAGGTCCTCCTGCAGATCCTCGAGTCGCGGCTTGACAACGTCGTTTACCGGGCCGGCTACGCCCACTCGCGGGACATGGCCCGCCAGCTGGTCAAGCACGGTCACTTCACGGTGAACGGCAAGAAGGTCGACATCCCGTCGTACCGCGTCAAGGAGCACGACATCATCGAGGTTCGGGGCAAGAGCAAGGAGCTCACCCCGTTCATCGTGGCGCAGGCTCAGGCCGGTTCGCGGGCCGTGCCGGCGTGGCTCGAGGCCATTCCCAGCCAGATGAAGATCCTGGTGCACTCCCTCCCGGCCCGGCAGGTCATCGACACGCAGGTCCAGGAGCAGCTGATCGTCGAGCTCTACTCCAAGTAGTCGGAGCTCGTTGCGGTGGCCCGCCCTCCAGGGCGGGCCACCGGAACAGTTTGTGTCGTGGGCGTCAAATAGCGGGCGTCCCGGAAGAGAAGAGAAAACATGCTCATCAGCCAGCGACCCTCCCTCTCCGAGGAGTCGATCAACGAGACCCGGTCGCGGTTCGCCATCGAGCCGCTGGAGCCGGGCTTCGGCTACACCCTGGGCAACTCGCTGCGGCGCACGCTGCTGTCGTCGATCCCGGGTGCGGCGGTCACCTCGATCAAGATCGACGGCGTGCTGCACGAGTTCACCACCATCCCCGGTGTCAAGGAGGACGTGGTCGAGCTCGTCATGAACATCAAGGAGCTGTGCGTCAGCTCCGAGCACGACGAGCCGGTCAGCATGTACCTGCGCAAGCAGGGCCCGGGCGACGTGACCGCGGGTGACATCCAGCCCCCGGCCGGCGTCTCGGTGCACAACCCGGATCTGAAGCTCGCCACCCTCAACGGCAAGGGCCGGCTCGACATGGAGCTGACCGTCGAGCGGGGCCGGGGCTACGTGACGGCGGCGCAGAACAAGCAGTCCGGCGCCGAGATCGGCCGTATCCCGGTCGACTCGATCTACTCGCCGGTGCTGAAGGTGACCTACCGCGTCGAGGCGACCCGCGTCGAGCAGCGCACCGACTTCGACCGGCTGATCATCGACGTCGAGACCAAGCCGTCGATGGGCCCGCGTACCGCGCTGGCCTCCGCCGGTTCGACGCTGGTGGAGCTGTTCGGTCTGGCCCGGGAGCTGGACGAGACCGCCGAGGGTATCGACATCGGGCCGTCCCCGCAGGACGCCCAGCTGGCGGCGGACCTCGCCCTGCCGATCGAGGAGCTGGACCTCACCGTCCGCTCCTACAACTGCCTCAAGCGCGAGGGCATCAACACCGTTGGTGAGCTCATCGGGCGTACCGAGGCCGACCTCCTCGACATCCGCAACTTCGGTCAGAAGTCGATCGACGAGGTCAAGATGAAGCTCGCCGGGATGGGTCTGGGGCTGAAGGATTCGGCCCCGAACTTCGACCCGGCGCACGTCGTGGACACCTTCGGCGAGGCCGACTACGACACCGAGGACTACCGCGAGACCGAGCAGCTCTAGTCCGCGCTGCCGCCACAACTGAGGAGCACCAAGCATGCCCACGCCCACCAAGGGCCCCCGCCTCGGCGGCAGCCCCGCGCACGAGCGGCTGATGCTGGCCAACCTGGCCACCGCGCTGTTCCAGCACGGCAAGATCAAGACCACCGAGACGAAGGCCCGGCGGCTGCGTCCGCTGGCCGAGCAGCTCATCACCAAGGCCAAGCGCGGTGACCTGGCCGCGCGGCGGCGGGTGCTGGGCGTCGTCAAGGACAAGGACGTCGTCTACGCCCTGTTCGACCAGATCGCGCCCCGGTACGCCAACCGCCCCGGCGGCTACACCCGGATCGTGAAGACCGGTCCGCGCAAGGGTGACAACGCGCCGATGGTGGTCATCGAGCTGGTGGAGGAGCTTCAGGTCGCCGAGCCGAAGGCGAACAAGAAGACCGCCGCCCGCAAGGCCGCGCAGCAGGACAAGGTCGAGGCGCTCGCCCCGGCGGAGGAGGCCCCGCGGTCGGAGAACTCCGACCAGGACGCGGAGCCGCCGGTCTCGGCGTCCGGCGACACCGCCGAGGCGCGCGAGGACAGCGACCTCGCCACCGAGGAGAACAAGGCCTGATCTCGGGCATCGTTCGGGCCCGGCACCCCATCGGGGTGCCGGGCCCGACCCGTAACAGGAGGTACGAGGTGGACGAGCGGATCCGGCTGCGGCTGGATGTCTCGTACGACGGCACCGGCTTCTCCGGCTGGGCCGCCCAACCGACCCGGCGCACCGTCGCCGGGGTGCTCGTCGAGACCCTGGACCTGGTCCTCGGCGCCGGCACGGCCACCGGGTTGACCGTGGCCGGGCGGACCGACGCGGGGGTCCACGCCACCGGGCAGGTCTGCCACCTCGATCTGCCCGCCGAGGTGTGGCGGCAGCACGAGGGTCGGCTGCTGCGACGGCTGGCCCGGCTGCTCCCCACCGACGTGCGGGTGCGGGAGATGACCGAGGTGCCGGCCGACTTCGACGCCCGGTTCTCGGCCACCTTCCGACGCTACGAGTACCGGGTCACCGACGCCCGGTACGGCGCGGAGCCGCTGCGCCGGCACGAGGTGCTGGCCTGGCCGCGGCCCCTGGATCTGGCGGCGCTGAACGCCGCGGCGGCCGGCCTGGTCGGGGAGCACGACTTCGCCGCGTACTGCCGGCGTAAGGAGAACGCGACGACGCTGCGCGAGGTGACCCGGCTGGACTGGCGTCGCGACCCGGACGGCATCCTGGTCGCCACCGTGCAGGCGGACGCGTTCTGCCAGGCGATGGTGCGCAGCCTGGTGGGGGCGATGCTGGTGGCCGGGGACGGCCGCCGCCCGGTGGAGTGGCCGGGCACGCTGCTGACCCGCCGGGAGCGGTCCAGCGAGGTGACCGTGGCCCCGGCGCACGGGCTGACCCTGGTCGAGGTGGGGTACCCGGCCGATCCGACCGAGTACGCCCGCCGCGCCGACCTCACCCGCCGGCTGCGGGTGCCCGTCGAGGGCTGAGCGGACTGGCCGGTCACGGTGACCGCCGACGGCGGGGTGCGGTCAGTCGCCCGGTAGTTCGTCGTCGCCGGTGGTGCCGCTCTGGGTGCCGCCGCTCTCGGTCGGCCCCGCCGTCGGTTGCCCCGCCGTGCCGCCATCGGCCCGCCGTTCCAGCACGCCCCGGCTGAGGTGCAGCTCGAGCATGTCGAACAGGATCTCCCGGATCGTGGTGTCACCGGACTTGACGGCCACCCCGTCCGTGCGGACCACCAGCGCGTACGCCAGGTAGTGGCCGCGGACCTGCCAGCCGACCCGGGCGGGGGCTGTCGCCACCACCTCGGTGCCGTCGCCTTCCTTGCCGACCATGCCCTGGAACCGGCCCTGCCGCTCGTCGAGCAGTTGCCGGATCCGGTCCCGGGCCCGTTCCGCGCTCACCTTGTCGGTCAGGTTGAACAGCCCGGTGGTGACCAGGTGGTTGCCGCCGGGAGCCCGCAGGGTGGCCCGTACCACCTGGTTGCAGCCGAGCCGGACCAGCAGGTCGGCGACCTCGTCGGTGGCGGCGACGGCGCAACTGCCGCTCGAGTGTGTCTTGACCACCTGGTAGCCCGGCTGGCCGTCGGTGACCTTCAGTTCCTTGCCGGGGAAGAGTTCCTTGGCGGTGAGGGGGGCCTGGTCGGTGTCCCGGGAGTCGAGGTCCTGCCGTTCTTCGGCGGGGTCGGACGCGGCGGCGTTCGGCTGGTACGTCGGGGTGGTCTCCGGCTGTGGGCCGCGGTCCACCAGCAGCGCGGCGGCGCCCAGGCCGCAGAGCGCGAGGAGGACCAGGACGGCCGCGCCACCGACCAGCACCTGCCAGAGCCGGCCGCCCCCGCGCCGGGAGGTCGGCTCGATCGGCTCCGCTGAGGTGTAGACCTGCTCGCGTGGCGGGGCGGGCGGGATGTCGGCACGGGTCGGCGGCGGAGCGGACGACGGCAGCGCGATCTGGTTCGTCCGGCGCAGCGACGGGGTGGGGAAACGCGACGGAGAGGGCCCGGCAGGCGGAGGCGGACCAGCGCCGGCCACGGACAGGTCGGACCCGTCATCCGGGTACTCCACGAAAGCGTCCTCATCGGACTCGTACCGATACACCATGTCGCCCAGACTAGGAGGCATTGTCCCTTTAGGGGGTAATAATGGGAAATGTAGGTGTGGGCCGTGTCGGGGCGTGCTGCGACCAATGCGAGAATTGCCGGCGTGACCGGCGACCACTACTTCACCGCTCAGCCCGCCAGCGACGCCCCGCCGCGCGAGGTCGAGTTCTCCGTCGCCGACCGCGACTACCGGCTCGCCTCGGCCGGCGGGGTCTTCTCCGCGAGCCGTCTCGACCCGGGCACCGCGGTGCTCCTGCGCAAGGCCGAGCTGCCCACCACCGCCACCACCGGCGACCTGCTCGACCTCGGCTGCGGGTTCGGGCCGATCACCTGCGTGCTGGCCGACCTTGCGCCGGCGAGCACCGTCTGGGCGGTCGACGTCAACGCCCGCGCCCGCGAGCTGACCGCCGCCAACGCGGCCCGGGTCGGCGCCGGCGACCGGGTCCGGGTCAGCGCGCCGGACGACGTGCCGGCAGAGCTTCGCTTCGCCCAGCTCTGGTCCAACCCGCCGATCCGGATCGGCAAGGACGGGTTGCACGACCTCCTGCTGCGCTGGCTGCCCCGGCTCGCCCCGGACGGCGTCGGCTGGCTGGTGGTCGCCCGGCACCTCGGTGGCGACTCGCTGCACCGCTGGCTCACCGACCAGAGCTGGCAGGTCGAGCGGCACGCCAGCCAGAAGGGCTTCCGGGTGCTGCGGGTCACCCGGTAATTGGATGTACCGCCCGGCCCCTGCAGGGGCAGGATCCCGGCGTGGGATACGTGGACGTGGCAGCGGTCGGGCATATCCTGCCCGATGGTCGGGAACTCTTCGCCGACGTGTCGTTCCGGGTCGGGGAGGGCGGCAAGATCGCCCTGGTCGGGCCGAACGGCGCGGGTAAGACGACACTGCTGCGGATGGTCGCCGGTGACCTGCCGGTGCGTACCGGCGCCGTCGCGCGGGCCGGCGGGCTGGGCGTGATGCGCCAGTTCATCGGCATGATCGGCGACGAGTCGACACTCGCCGACCTGGCGCTGTCGCTCGCCCCACCGCCGCTGCGCGAGGCCGGCCGCCGGCTCAGCGAGACCGAGACGGCCATGCGGGCGGCCGAGGTCCGCGGCAAGTACAGCACCGCGGCCGGCAAGGCGCAGCTGGCGTACGCAGACGCGCTGGGCGCCTGGGGCGAGTCCGGCGGGTACGACGCCGAGGTGCTCTTCGACACCGTCGCCACCATCGTGCTCGACCAGCCCTGGGACGCCGTCCGGGACCGACCGGTCCGCACCCTCTCCGGTGGGCAGCAGAAGCGGTTCGCGCTGGAGCTGCTGCTGCGCGGCCCGGACGAGGTGCTGCTGCTCGACGAGCCGGACAACTTCCTCGACGTGCCCGGCAAGCGCTGGCTGGAGGCGCGGCTGCGCGAGTCGACCAAGTCCGTGCTCTACGTCTCGCACGACCGCGAGCTGCTGGCCCAGACCGCCGACCGGGTGGTCGCCGTGGAGGGCGGCAGCGCCTGGGTGCACCCGGGCGGCTTCGCCAGCTGGCACTCCGCGCGGGTGGCCCGGCACGCCCGCCTCGACGAGCTGCGCCGGCGCTGGGACGAGGAGCACCAGAAGCTGCGCGAGCTGATGCTGATGTACAAGCAGAAGGCGGCGTACAACGACGGGCTCGCCTCGCGGTACCAGGCCGCGCAGACCCGGCTGCGCAAGTTCGAGGAGGCCGGGCCGCCGCCCGTACCGCCGAAGGACCAGGACATCCGGATGCGGCTGACCGGCGGGCGGACCGGCAAGCGTGCGGTCATCTGCGAGCAGCTGGAGTTGGACGGCCTGACCTACCCCTTCGACCTGGAGATCTGGTACGGCGACCGCTTGGCGGTGCTCGGTGCCAACGGCACCGGCAAGTCGCACTTCCTGCGGCTGCTGGCTCGGGGTGGCAGCGACCCCGACCCGGCCAACGGGCCGGTCGACGGGGCGGCCGCGCTCGCCCCGGTGGCGCACGACGGCACGGCCCGGCTCGGCGCCCGCGTGCGCCCGGGGCACTTCTCCCAGACCCACGACCGGCCGGAGTTGATGTCGAAGACGCTTGTCGAGATCCTCTGGCGGGGCGACGAGCACCGGACCGGCATGGATCGGCACACGGCGATGGGGGTGCTCAGCCGCTACGAGCTGGCCGGGCAGGGTGACCAGCGCTTCGGCACCCTCTCCGGCGGGCAGCAGGCCCGGTTCCTGGTGCTGCTGCTGGAGCTCTCCGGGGCGACCCTGCTGCTGCTGGACGAGCCCACCGACAACCTCGACCTGGCCAGCGCGGAGGCGTTGGAGGCGGGCCTGAACGCGTTCGAGGGAACGGTGATCGCGGTCACCCACGACCGCTGGTTCACGCGATCCTTCGACCGTTTCGTGCTGTTCGGTGGCGATAGCGAAGTGGTGGAGACCCCGGAGCCGGTCTGGGACGTGGGCTGAGGCGAAGGAAGGGCCCCTTGTTAACGCCAGGTGTTAACAAGGGGCCCTTCCTTCGCTGGGCATAGGGTGGATCTCGTGACTGAGATGACCTATCGCCGGCTGGGCGACTCCGGGCTCGTGGTGTCCGTGGTCGGCATCGGCTGCAACAACTTCGGCCGTAAGCTCGACCTCGACGGCACCCGAGCGGTGGTGGACGCCGCCCTGGACGCCGGGATCACCCTGTTCGACACCGCTGACATCTACGGCGAGCCGCAGGGCAGCTCCGAGGAACTGCTCGGGCAGGCGCTCAAGGGACGCCGGGACGACGTGGTGGTGGCCACCAAGTTCGGCATGGACATGAACGGCCTCAACGGGCCGGACTTCGGTGCCCGGGGGTCGCGGCGCTACATCGCCCGCGCGGTGGAGGCGTCGCTGCGCCGGCTCGACACCGACCACATCGACCTGTACCAGATGCACGAGCCCGACCCGGGCACGCCGATCGACGAGACCCTCGCAGCCCTGGACGACCTGGTCCGGGACGGCAAGGTGCGCTACCTGGGCAACTCCAACTTCGCCGGCTGGCAGATCGCCGACGCGGACTGGATCGCCTCGTCCAACGGCCGGGCCCGCTTCATCAGCGCGCAGAACCACTACAGCCTGGTGGAGCGGTCCGTGGAGGCCGAGGTGATCCCGGCCTGCGAGCGGTTCGGTCTCGGCATGCTGCCGTTCTTCCCGCTTGCCAACGGCCTGCTCACCGGCAAGTACAAGCGTGCGGGGCGGCCGCCGGCCGGCAGCCGGCTCTCCGGCGGTGGCCGGTACGCGGAGCGACTCGCCGCCGCCGACTGGGACACCATCGAGGCGATCGAGGCGTACGCGGCCGAGCGGGGGCTGACCATGCTCCAGGTGGCGATCGGCGGGCTGGCCGCCCAGCCGGCGGTGACCTCGGTGATCGCCGGTGCCACCACGCCCGAGCAGGTGCACGCCAACGCCGCTGCCGGCACCTGGGAGCCCACCGACGAGGATCTGGCGGCCCTGCGCGCCGTCCTCTGATGCCCGGCGTGGGTGGCGCGGGATCCTGATCCACCCCGCGTTCCCTGAAGTCGGGGTGTCCTGTGGTCCGGGACACCCCGACTTCTGGGATACCGAGTCGATCAGTCGGTCAGATCAGAGCTGGCGACCGGGGGCGAGCCGGGTGGCGTCGCCACCGAGCCGTCCGGCGCCCTTGACCGGCTCGCCGTCGTTCGCCTTGACTCCGGCCTTGCTGGCCGTGCCGCCGAGCCGGACGATCATGGCGTCGGCGTCCCGGATCAGGACGTCCCGGATCTCCGCCTCGCCCACCAGCGTGGCGTTGGCGGCGAGCGTCCGGAAGTCGGTCAGCTGCTTGATCGCCTTGTTGTCGTTGCCGGCAGCCTCGGCCTTGCGGGCCGCGTCGAGCTTCGCCGTCAACTGCTTGTGCGCCTTGGCCGAGAGCCGCCCCGTCGCCTTGAACCGGTCCAGCAGGTTCTGCATGTCCCGGAACGAGGTGGTGACGAAGAACCGGACCGTCGAGGTCGTCGTGTTGCCCGCCTTGTCGGTCGCGGTCACGGTCAGCTCGTGCAGGCCGAGCGGCAGCTCGTACATGGCCTGCAGGGTGCCGCTGGCGTACGCCTGGCCGTTCAACCGGCCCACCACGGACGCGATGCCCGAGGTGGGGTCGACGGCCTGCCAGGACACCCGGACGTCCTGGCTGTCCCCGTAGAGCTGGCCGTCGGCGATCCCGGAGACCAGCAGCGTCGGTCTGGTGCCGTCGATCCGCAGCACCGCCGACTTGAGCGTCTCGGCGTTGCCCGCCTTGTCGGTGGCGCGGAACAGCAGCTCGTGCTGCCCGTCGCCGGTCACCTCGACCGGCGTCGTGTACGGCGTCCACGCGCCGCCGTCCAGCGACCACTCCACCGTCTTCACCCCGGAACCGGCGTCGGTAGAGGTCAGCACGACCGGGATGGTCCCGTCGTGCCAGCCGGCGTCGTTCGCCGGAGCGAACGTCGCCGAGGTGACCGGCGCGGTGGCGTCGATCCGGACCGTGACGGTCTTCGTCGACTCCACGTTGCCCGCCTCGTCGGTCGAGCGGAACCGCAGCTCGTGCTCGCCGTCACCGCTGACCGCCACCGGAGCGGTGTAGTCCGTCCAGGTGGTGGCCCCGCCCAGCTGGTACGCCGTCCCGGCCAACCCGCTGCCGCCGGCCTCGTCGGCCGCGGTGAGGGTGACCGTCACCGGCCCGGTGTACCACCCGTCGGTCGGGGTGCCGGAAACCGCCGCAGTGGTGACCGGCGCCGTCTCGTCGGCCACCCCGGTGCTCAACCGGAAGTAGTCGAACGCGGCGGTCTTCGAGGCGGTCTGGTTGGCGCCGAGCGTGAACAACCCGACCTTCGGGGTGGCCCCGACCGCGCTGTTGGTGAGCGTGGTCAACGCGGTCCAGGTCGTCCCGTCGGCCGAGTACGACGCGGTGAAGGTGTCGCCGCTGCGGGCGAGCCGCAGATGCCACACCGCGCCGGTCAGGTTGGCCGCCTCCGGTTGCGGGTTCTGGACCGCCCCGCCGATCTCGCTGCGGAACTCGATCCGCCGCGTCACCGGTTGGCCGACCTGGTTGTCCGCGATGTAGTCGAACTTGAGGTAGTTGTCGTCGTCCGCGTGCACGATCAGACCGGCCTGCTGGTACTGCTCGTTCAGCAGGCTGCCGTCGACCTTCGTCTCCAGGGTCCAGTCGCCCGACGGCGCGGTCTGGAGGATGAAGTTCTTCGGCCCGGTGTTGTCGGTGCCGTAGATGTCACCGTTGGGCACGTCGACCCGCAGCGCGCCACCGGTGACCCGGTAACCGTTCGGGTCCTCGCGCAGGATCGCGTTCCACCGGCACTTGTCCAGCGTGTCGCCGGTGAACTCGTCCGACGGCACGACCGGTCCGGCCGGGGCGTCCGGCGTGACCTGGAACCAGTCGAAGCTGGCGTCCACCACCGGCGCCTCGGTGCCGCCGTTGACCGCGAAGAGGCCGATCCGCGGGTTGGTGATGCCGTCCAGCGCGGCCGATCGTCCGACCGGGGTGAAGGTCTGCCCGTCGGCCGAGACGGCCGCGGTCAGGTTCGTCCCGTCGCTGATGATCCGCAGGTGCACGGTGTCACCCGCCGGTGCGGCGGTGCTGTCGGCGGCCTCGTTGCGCGGCGTGCCGGCCGTCTCCCGGATGAACTCCACCCGCCGGCTGCCGTTGTAGAGCAGGTCCAGCTTGGCGTAGTTGTCGTCGTCGCCGTACACCAGCAGGCCGGCCTGCTGGTAGTTGGCCGTCACCGGCAGGGTGACCCGGGTGGTCGCCTGCCAGGCCCCGGTCGGAGCCGCCTGGAGCACCAGGTTGGTGGCGTCGTTGCGGGCACCGTAGAGGTCGCCCACCGCCGTGGGCAGCCGCAGCGCGCCGCCGGCAACCGAGTAGAGCTGGTTCTCCCGGACCACGCTGGTCCACCGGTTCTTGTCGAGGCTGGTGCCGTCGAAGTCGTCCGAGCGCGCCCCGAAGCAGGACGTGTTCGGCGCGTCGACCCGCACCGGCACGGTGGCGTACGACTTCGCGCCCTTGCTGTCCGTCACCGTCAGGGTGGCGGTGAAGGTGCCCGGGCTGGTGTAGGTGTGGCTGGCGTCCAACGTGGACGCGGTGCCGCCGTCACCGAAGTCCCAGGCGTACGTCAGCGGGGTGTCGCCCTCGGCGTCGGTGGCCGTGCCGTCGAAGGCGACGGTGACCGGCGCGGTGCCGGTGGCCGGGGTGGCGGTGGCGCTGACCACCGGTGGCGCGTTCTCGGTGACGCCGCGGCCGAGGAAGTCCATCCAGTTGACGTTGAACAGCGACCCCGCGCCGCCGTTCGGGTCCCGGGCGACGAAGTACAGCGTGCCGCTCGCGGCGCCGGTCACCGGCGCGGTCACGTCCGTGTACGTCTGCCACCCGCCGGTGCCCGGCACGGTGGCCGAGGCGACCACCGGTCCGTCGACGGCGCCGGCGCGGACCTCGACCCGGCCTCCGGAGACTGCCGAGGCGGCCCGGAACCGGATGTCGGTGACGTTGGTCAGGTTCGCCGGGGCGAGCGACCACCAGTCGCCGTCCTCGATGAACCCGATGTTCTGGCCGCCGCCGGCGCTGTCGCCGCCGGTCTCCCGCTGCACGCCGGCGTCGCCGCCGCCGGTGCTCCCCGGCGCCCGCCCGGTGGCGGTGAAGTACTCGGCCTGCTTGCGCTTGGGCTGCAACTGCTCGATCGCGCGGCCGGTGAGCGGGCCGGCCCCGCCAGCGCCGCCCTGGTCGGTGTAGGTGGCCTCGAAGACCGCGAAGACGTTCGCCTCGGCGCCGTGCCCGGAGGCGAGCGACGTCTGGACGGTGCCGCTGCAGCCGGTGTGCTGCTCCAGCGGGTGGGCGTGCTCGTCGTGGCCGAGCAGCACCTGGAGTCGCACCCGGTCGCAGTCGATCTGCCCGTCCTCCGGGTCGGTCACCTTGATCGTGTAGTGGACCTGGTCACCCCAGTCGAAGAAGCCGCCGTCCGGCGGGAACTCGATGGTCACCGTCGGCGCGGTGTTGCCCACGGTGACCGGCACGTTGGCCACCGCGGTACGGCCCTTCGGGTTGGTGACGGTGAGCTGGGCGGTGAAGCTGCCCGCCGTGGCGTAGGTGTGCGTCGGGTTGGCCTCGGTGGAGGTCTGCCCGTCGCCGAAGGCCCAGGCGTAGGTGAGCGCGCCGCCGTCCGGGTCGCGCGACCCAGCGCTGGAGAATTCCACCGTCAACGGCGCGGGCCCCGACGTCGGGGCGGCCGCCGCCACCGCGATCGGCGCGCGTTCACCGGCGATGTAGTCGATCCGGTAGACGCCGGAGTTGTCGTTGTTGCCGCCGAAGCCGCTGCCCCACTCGATCAGGTAGAGCGCGCCGTCCGGGCCGAACTCGAAGTCCATCGGCCGGAGCATGCCCATCCCGGTGAGCAACTGGTTGATGTCCACCAACGACCTGCCGTCGGCGGTCACCTGCATGGTGTACATCTTCGACTGGTTCCACTCGCCGAGCAGCGCCTTGCCGTCGTAGTACGCCGGCCACTTCCGGTCGGAGTCGAGGTCGGCGTCGTACCGGTAGACCGGGCCGCCCATCGGGGCGCCGCCGCCGCCGATCTCCGGGTATCGCGCGTCACCGGCGTACCCGTAGTCGACGGTCGCTGGGACGACCGGCGGGAGGTTGGTCAGGCCGGTGTTGTTGGGCGAGTTGTTCACCGGGGCTGCGCAGTCGAACTTCGCCCCGCTCGGGCCGGACGGGAACGTGTAGTCGTTGTACGCCTCGTTCGTCCCGGTGCAGTACGGCCAGCCGTAATTGCCGGGGGTGACGATGTTCCACTCGACCAGGCCGCGCGGGCCCCGGGTGGGGCTGTCCGCGTTGGCGTCCGGCCCGTAGTCCGCGACGTAGAGCGTGTTGGTCTTCGGGTCGGTGCCGATCCGGAACGGGTTGCGGAAGCCCATCGCGTAGATCTCGGGACGGGTCTTCTCGGTGCCCGGCGCGAAGAGGTTACCCGCCGGGACGGTGTACGTCCCGTCGTCCTCCGGGTGGATCCGGATCACCTTGCCGCGCAGGTCGTTGGTGTTGCCGGAGGTGCGCTGCGCGTCGTAGTCCTGGCGGCCCGGCCGCTCGTCGAGCGGCGAGTACGCGCTCGACTCGAACGGGTTGGTGTTGTCGCCGGTGGCCAGGTACAGGTTGCCGACGCTGTCGAACGCCATGCTGCCGCCGGCGTGGCAGCAGGTGTTGCGCTGGGTGTCGACCCGCAGCACCTGCTTCTCGCTGGCCGGGTCGATGGTGTCGCCGGTCACGGTGAACCGGGACAGCAGGTTGCGCGCGATGCCGTCGTTCGGGGCGTGGTAGAGGTACACCCACCTGTTGGTGGCGAAGTCCGGGTCGAGCCGGATGCCGATCAGTCCGTCCTCGTTGCCGGTGAAGACGTCCAGGTCGAGGGCGGTGAACGTGCTGCCGGTGTCCGGCTTGACGACCTGCACCCGGCCGTCCCGCTCGACGTAGAAGACCCGCCCGTCCGGGGCGATGTCCAACTCCATCGGGTTGCTGGTGTTGCTGTCCAGGGTGACCTTCTCGAAGCTCGCGGTCTTCGAGGCGCCGCAGTCGGCGTCCGCCACCCCGGCGGCGGTCCGGATCCCGCCGAGCAGGTGGGAGAGGAACTCCGGCTCGGCGTACGACTCCCGGGTGTGCCCGCCCCCGGTGTACCAGGAACGGCCGCCGTCGAAGTCCTGGCACCAGGCGATCGGGTGGTCGGCGCCCATCGCACCGGCGCCCGGGGTGTAGCTCTTCTCGTCCAGGCTGGCCAGCACGTGCACGTCCGGCCGGGGGTTGGTCTGGTAGTTGTACCACTCGTCGAAGCGGGACCAGCGGTCCGGAAGCTCGGCGGTGGACGGGTGGGCGTGGTCCTCCACCTTGACCGTGGCCTGCTGGTTCGCGGGGTGGTTGGCGAAGTACGCGCCGACGAGGTCGCCGTACCAGGCCCAGCTGTACTCGGTGTCCGAGGCGGCGTGGATGCCGACGTAACCGCCGCCGGCACGCACGTACCGCTCGAACGCGGCCTGCTGCTCGGCGTCCAGCACGTCGCCGGTGGTGGAGAGCCAGATCACCGCCCGGTATTTCGCCAGATTGGCGTCGGTGAACGCGCCACCGTCCTCGGAACTGTCCACGGTGAATCCGTTGGCCTCGCCCAGTTGTTGGATCGCGGCGAGCCCGGTGGGAATGGAGTCGTGGCGGAAGCCGGCCGTCTTGGAGAACACCAGGACGGAGAAGGGATCGGCCGCAGCCTTTGGCGCCTTCGGCGGCACCTGGCTGACCGGGGCCGCGGCCGGCGTGTTTCGCGGGGGGACCTGGGCGGCGGCCGGAGCCGCCTGGGCGGGCAGCCCGAACAGAGTTGTCGAGGCCAGGGCCAGGGAGATCAGGGTCGCGGTGATGGGTACTCGGGCACGACGAGAATGGGACACGCCGCCTCCTATGTCGCGGTGGACAGGGATCGCGGGGGCCGGCTCGCCGAAGACCGTCCCAGATGGAGCCGGTGCGAATGCCGTGCCAGGGCAACCACGCCAGCATTTTGTCGAATCGCTGAACAAATTAATTCGGTTGGATCAATGTCCGGCAAGATGCCGGCGGGTAACGGTTCTGCAACGGTGGGCGACATTCCGAACAGGACCGCATGAAGCGCCCAACGGATCTCGCCGAGCGGTGTGGTTTTCGCCCGCCGGCCGCCGGCCGACCCCGCCTTGGCAGACGGCCGGAACTGTCGTACGGTGACACGCAAGTAACCCACGGGAGTCCGGTGTACCGGGCTGAGAGGGGGGCTGACAGCCCCCGACCGTCGAACCTGATCCGGGTAATGCCGGCGCAGGGAGGAGCGTTGCCGTGCCGTCCCTCGGGCGACTGCATCTGATCACCGACACCCGACCCGGGCGGGATCCACTCACCGTGGTCCGGGCCGCCCTCACCACGGCCCGAGCCGACCTGGTGGTGCAGGTCCGGGTCGAGGACTCCGCCACCGACCGCGAGGCGTACGACCTGGCCCGGCGGGTGCTCGCGCTCTGCGCGCCGTACAGGGCGACCTGCCTGGTCAACGACCGGTTGCACGTGGCGTTGGCGGTGGGCGCCGCCGGTGGACACGTCGGTGCCGACGACCTACCGGTCGCCGCCGCCCGCCGGGTGCTCGGCCCCACCGGCGTGCTCGGGGCCACCGCCCGGGCACCGGAGACGGCGATCGAGGCCGTCGCCGCGGGAGCCAGCTACCTGGGCGTCGGGCCGTGCCACGCCACCAGCACCAAGGCCGGGCTGCCGGACCCGATCGGCCCGGCGGGGGTACGGGCGGTCAACGACGCGGTCGACGTTCCGGTGATCGCGATCGGTGGGGTGACCGCCGCCCGGGTGCCGGCGCTGCGAGCCGCCGGGGCGTACGGGGTGGCGGTGGTGGGCGCGGTATCCGCTGCCGCCGACCCGGCCCGGGCCACCGCCGAGCTGCTCGGGGCGCTGACGTGTTAACAGGGGGCCCTTCCTCTACAGAATCCGTTAACAAGGGGCCCTTCCTTGCGGACGTGGCGGTGGTGGGGGCGGGGCCGATCGGGTTGGCGATCGCCTGGCGGTGCGCCGCCCGCGGACTTCGGGTGGTGGTGCACGATCCGTCCCCCGGGTCGGGGGCCTCGGCGGTGGCCGCCGGGATGCTCTCTCCGGTGGCCGAGGCGTACTTCGGTGAGCGGCAGCTGACCGGGCTGCTGCTGGCGTCCGCCGCCCGGTGGCCGGCGTTCGCGGACGAGCTGACCGAGGCGAGCGGCGTCGAGCTGGGCTACCGGACCGAGGGCACCCTGCTGGTCGGGCTGACCGCGGACGACCTGGCCGAGGCGCGCCGGCTCTGGGCGTACCAGCAGGGGTTGGGCCTGCCGGTCACCCCGCTGCGCCCCACCGAGCTGCGCGACCGCGAGCCGGCGCTCGCGCCGCGGGTGCGCGGCGGGGCACTCGCGCCCACCGACCACCAGGTCGACCCACGGTTGCTGGTGCCGGCGCTGCGCACGGCCGCGCAGCGGGCCGGCGCGGTGCTCGCCCCGCGGGCGGTCCGTTCCCTCGCCGAGGTGGACGCCCGGGTCACCGTGGTCGCCGCCGGCTGCGGCGCCGCCGCCCTCACCGGCCTGCCCGTGCGGCCGGTGAAGGGCCAGATCCTCCGGCTACGCGCGCCCGGCGGCGCCGCGCCGGGCTTCCGGCACGTGATCCGGGGGTACGCCGACGGCGAGCAGGTCTATCTGGTGCCCCGCGCAGACGGCGAGGTGGTGCTCGGCGCGACGGTCGAGGAGCGGTCGGACACCACGGTCACCGCCGGCGCGGTGCTGCGCCTACTCCGTGCCGGCGTCGACCTGCTCCCCGAGCTGGCCGAGTACGACCTGGTCGAGACGGTCGCCGGGCTGCGTCCGGGCACCCCGGACAACGCGCCGATCCTCGGGCCGCTGTCCGACCGGCCGGACGTGCTGGCCGCCACCGGGCACCACCGGCACGGCATCGTGCTCACCCCGGTCACCGCCGACCTGATCGCCGACCTGGTCACCACCGGCGTGCCCGATCCGCTGCTCACGCCCTTTCACCCGGGCCGGTTCGCCGCCGCCGGCCCGGATCCCACCAGCGCGGCCGGTCGGCTGGCCGGGCCTGGTGCGGCCGATGTCGGCGCACCTGATCGGACGACAGAGGAGGACCGGTGGAGTTGACGGTGAACGGGACCGGGCGCAGCGTCCCCGGTGGAGCGTCGGTGGCCGATCTGGTCAGCGACATCGCGCCGCAGCAGCGCGGGGTGGCGGTCGCGGTCAACGGCGAGGTGGTGCCCCGAACCGGCTGGCCGACCACGGCGCTGCGCGACGGTGATCGCGTCGAGGTGCTCGCCGCCGCGCAGGGCGGGTGACCGGCGTGCCGTTCGAGCTGGGTGGGGCGACGTTCACCTCGCGGCTGATCCTCGGCACCGGCGGCGCCGCGAACCTGCACGTGCTGGAGCAGGCGATCCGGGCGTCCGGCACCGAGCTGGTCACTCTGGCGCTGCGCCGGGTGGACACCGCGCCGGGCAGCGCCGGTGGGCTGCTGGAGCTGCTGGACCGGTGCGGGGTACGGCTGCTGCCGAACACCGCCGGCTGCCACACCGCGACCGAGGCCGTGAAGGTGGCCCGGCTGGCCAGGGACGCGTTCGACACCGACTGGATCAAGCTGGAGGTGATCGCTGACGAGCGGACCCTGCTGCCCGACGGGGTCGAGCTGCTCCGCGCCGCCGAGGAGCTGGTCGCCGACGGATTCACCGTGCTGCCGTACACCAGCGACGACCCGGTGCTCGCCCGCCGGCTGGCCGACGTGGGCTGCGCCGCGGTGATGCCGGCCGGCGCGCCGATCGGCTCGGGGCTCGGCATCGGAAACCCGCACCACATCCGGCTGATCCGGCAGGGCGTGGACGTGCCGGTGATCCTGGACGCCGGCATCGGCACGGCGTCCGACGCGGCGCTGGCGATGGAGCTGGGCTGCGACGCGGTGCTGCTGGCCAGCGCGGTCACCCGGGCCGCGGACCCGGTCGCGATGGCGACCGCGATGCGGTACGCGGTCGAGGCGGGTCGGCTGGCCGCTGGCGCCGGCCGGATCGCCCGCCGCTTCCACGCCCTCCCGTCCACCCCCGACGAGGGAAGACCCGACCTGTGACCCCCGAGCGCGTCCCGCCCGGGTGCCCGGCAACCCTGCCGTCGGGCGTTGTCGTGCTGACGGATCGGCGGGTGGCGCGGGGGGCGCTCGATCAGGTGGTGGCGGGGGCCGTTGCCGGGGGAGTGCGCTGGGTGGTGCTGCGGGAGAAGGACCTCCCCCGCGCCGAGCGCGCCGCCCTCGCCGCCGACCTGCGCGCGATCCTCGCCGATGCCGGCGGAACCCTGATCGTGGCTGGCCCCGACCCGCTCGGCGGCGACGCCGTCCACCTGCCCGCCGCCGGCCCGTACCCGCCCCCGACCCACCGGCTGGTCGGCCGCTCCTGCCACAACCAGTCCGAGCTGCACCGGATCACCACCGAGAACTACGCCACCGTCTCCCCGGTCTACCCCACACAAACCAAACCCGGCTACGGCCCACCCCTGCACCCCGAGGGCCTGCGAAAGCTGATCCAGGCCAGCCCAACACCGGTGCTGGCGCTGGGCGGCGTGGAAACCCCAGATCAGGTGATCGCCTGTATCGAGGGGGGAGCAGCAGGAGTCGCGGTACTAGGCGCAGTCATGCGAGCCGAAGACCCAACCGAAGCAGCCACCACCCTGACCAGGGCCTTCACGAAGGCGGTCACCCCGATGACGCAAACCCGGCGCGGAGGCGCCCAGGTCCCCACGACGGGGCTGCGGCCGACCGTGCCCACGCAGGGATCAAGCCTGACCGCCCGGAGTGGGCACGGTCGGCCGCAGCCCCAAACCGCAACCAAGGAGGAGCCGTGACACCGACCACAATCCTCACCATCGCCGGCTCCGACTCCGGAGGCGGCGCCGGCATCCAGGCCGATCTCAAGGTCTTCGCGGCGCTCGGCGCGTACGGCACCAGCGTCCTCACGGCGGTCACCGCGCAGAACACCCGGGGCGTCGACGCCGTCCTGCCGCTGCCCCCGCGCACGGTCACCGAGCAGCTGGACAGCGTGCTCGCCGACTTCACGGTCTGCGCGGTCAAGACCGGGATGCTCGGCAATCCCGCCGTCGCCGACGCCGTGGCCGAGGCCGCCCGGGACGGCCGGCTGCCCCAGCTCGTCGTCGACCCGGTGCTGGTGGCCACCAGCGGCCACCGGCTCGGCGTGGTGAGCGCGGTCGAACGGCTCCTGCCGTACGCCAGGGTGGCGACGCCGAACTGCGCGGAGGCCGCCGCCATCACCGGACGCCCGGTGGACGACGTGGCCGGGATGGTCGCGGCCGCCGAGGCCCTCGCGGCCGGCGGCCCGAAGTACGTGGTGGTCACCGGCGGTGACCTGGACGCGGGCGAGGCGGTCGACGTGCTGCACGGCGGCGGCCACACCACCCTGCTGCGCGCACCCCGGGTGGACACCCGGCACACCCACGGCACCGGGTGCTCGTTCTCGGCGGCGATCGCCGTGCGGCTCGCGCTGGGCGATCCGGTGCCGGCGGCGGTGGGGGTCGCCAAGGAGTACGTGCTCCGCGCACTGACTGGAGCGCGGGGTTGGGAGCTGGGTGCGGGCCGTGGGCCGCTGGATCACTTCGGCTGGTCCGCTTGATCACCAGGGAGGCTGTCATGCAGGCACGAGGCAAGGTGTACGTCGAGGGGTCACGGCCCGATGTCCGGGTGCCGTTCGCGGAGGTGGCGCTGACCGGTGACCATCCGCCGGTGCGGCTCTACGACACGTCCGGTCCCGGCTCGGACCCGGAGGTGGGGCTGCCGCCGCTGCGCGGGCCGTGGATCGCCGAACGGGGTGACGTCGCCCCGGCGCGGGGCGCGGGTACGCCATTGGCCGGGGCGGACGGGCGCCGACCGACCCAGCTCGCCTACGCGCGGGCCGGCGTGGTGACGCCCGAGATGGAGTTCGTGGCGATCCGAGAGAACGTCGACCCGGAGCTCGTCCGCGCCGAGATCGCCGCCGGCCGGGCGGTGCTGCCGCTCAACGTCAACCACCCGGAGTGCGAGCCGGCGATCATCGGCAAGGCGTTCCTGGTCAAGGTGAACGCCAACATCGGCACCTCGGCGGTCAGCTCGTCCGTCGCCGAAGAGGTGGAGAAGCTGACCTGGGCCACCCGCTGGGGTGCGGACACGGTGATGGACCTGTCCACCGGCAAGCGGATCCACGAGACCCGCGAGGCGATCGTGCGGAACTCGCCGGTGCCGATCGGGACGGTGCCGATCTACCAGGCCTTGGAGAAGGTCGGCGGCGACCCGGTGAAGCTGAGCTGGGAGGTGTTCCGGGACACCGTGGTCGAGCAGGCCGAGCAGGGCGTGGACTACATGACGGTGCACGCCGGGGTGCTGCTGCCGTACGTGCCGCTCGCGGTGAACCGGGTGACCGGGATCGTCTCCCGGGGCGGCTCGATCATGGCGGCCTGGTGCCTGGCGCACCACGAGGAGAACTTCCTCTACACCAACTTCGCCGAGCTGTGCGAGCTGCTGGCCCGCTACGACGTGACCTTCTCCCTCGGCGACGGGCTGCGGCCCGGCTCCATCGCCGACGCCAACGACGAGGCGCAGTTCGCCGAGCTGCGCACCCTCGGCGAGTTGACCAAGGTCGCCTGGGAGCACGACGTGCAGGTGATGATCGAAGGGCCCGGGCACGTGCCCATGCACAAGATCAAGGAGAACGTGGACCTCCAGCAGGAGTGGTGCCACGAGGCGCCGTTCTACACGCTCGGCCCGCTGACCACCGACATCGCGCCGGCGTACGACCACATCACCTCGGCGATCGGCGCCGCGATGATCGGCATGTTCGGCACCGCGATGCTCTGCTACGTCACCCCGAAGGAGCACCTGGGCCTACCGGACCGCGATGACGTCAAGGCGGGCGTGATCGCGTACAAGATCGCGGCGCACGCCGCGGACCTTGCCAAGGGCCATCCCGGCGCGCAGGCGTGGGACGACGCGCTGTCCAAGGCGCGGTTCGAGTTCCGCTGGGAGGACCAGTTCAACCTGTCGTTGGACCCGGAGACGGCGCGCTCGTACCACGACGCCACGCTGCCCGCCGAGCCGGCGAAGACGGCGCACTTCTGCTCGATGTGCGGCCCGAAGTTCTGCTCCATGAAGATCACGCAGGAGCTCAAGGAGTACGCGGCCCGCGGCATGAAGGACAAGTCGGCGGAGTTCGTCTCCGGCGGTGGAAAGGTCTACCTGCCGCTGGCCTGATCCGCCTACCCCGCGCCGGCCGCCCGTGCACAGGCGAGCCCGCGCGGGGCTGCGGGGTCAGTCGCGGTGGTGTCGTCCGGTGGAGCGCAGCGAGCGGCGGCCGTTCTCCTGCTCCGGCTCGTTGTCCGCCACCGGCTCGCTCAGGCCGCTGACCCAGTCGACGAACTCCTCGTCCTGTGCCGGCAGCGGCTCGGTCGCCTCCGGTGCGGCCGGGCTCTCCTCGTCGGCGCGGGACCGGTTGCGGCGGAACAGGCCGCCGAGCCGTCCCCGGCGGGAGGGCTGCTCCGCGTCGTTGCCGGCGCCCGGTGCGGCGTCGGCGCTCGCCGGACCGTCGGTATAGACGCCGGTCTGTTCCGGCACCAGCGGAGCGGCCGCGGTCGGGGAGGCCTGTCCCGCCGCAACGGTCGGAACAGGCTCGGCGGCCAGGTCCGGCGTGCCGGCCGCCCGTCGCCATCGGGTGGCCGCCCGGTCCGACGCGCTGCGCGGGACAGCCGGTGTGGCTGTGCCGTTCGGTGTGGCGGTGCCGTTCGGGCTCGACGCTCCGGCGGGAGGTGCCGGGTCGCCGGCCGAGGGCGAGTCGGTCGACGCCGGCCAGGTGGCGCCCGCCGAACTTTCCAGCGGGTCTGCCGCCCCCTCGCGGCGTGCGGTGGTGAACGCGTCCCAGGTGCTGGCCCTGCTCAGGTCCGGCAGGGGTGCCCGGTGCCGGGGGCGCAGCGTCCGCTCGGTCGGCTCCTCCGGGCTGATCGGGGTGTCCGATGCGGAAGGTTCCGGGGCGCCGGCCTGTGGAGGTGCCGTCCACGCCGGGGTGACCGGCCAGGCTGGCGCGGCCGGGGTCCACCGATCCGCCTCCGGGGTGGCTGCCGCCGGCCGGATCAGAGGTCCGGCGGGACCACTCGCGGTCGCGGACCGTTCGGTGTCGGTGTCGGTGGTCCGGGGCGCGACCGCGGCTGCGGAATCACCGCCCGGGTCGGCCGCCGTCGGGCCGATGGTGGCGGGGCTCGCCGCCGGGTCGGTGGTGGCGGGGCTCGCAGGGCCGGTGGTGGCGGCCGGGGTCGCCGCGGGCGTCCCGGCTCCCGGACCGGGCTCGGTGCCCGGGGCGTCCTCGCCGGGGCGGGACCCGTCGGTGGCCGTGCCGGTGCCGTCGGTGGCCTTGGCTGGCCGGGTGGTTCTTCTGGCGCGGCCTGCGGTCGTGGACCTGCCCGGGTCGGCGGCGACCTCCGGGTCGGACGGCGTCGTACCGTCGGCCAAGTCTGCGGTCGTGGCGGCCGGTGCGGCCTTCGGCTTGCGGGTCCGGCGCGGCTTGGGCGCCGGTGCGTCGGCCGTGCCGTCACCGGCAGTGCCGGCGCTCTCGTTGGTCGTCCCCGCGCTGGTCGTGCCGGTGCTCTTGCTCGCCGCGCCCGTGCTGGTCGTGCCCGCGCTCGCTGTGGTCGTGCTCGCGCTCGCTGTGGTCGTCTCCGGGCTCGCGCTGGTCGCGGCGGTGGTGCCGTCGATGGTTGAGTGGTGGCTCGTCGCGTCTTCGCCGGTCGGCTGGGCCGTGCCGGTGGTGGCCGTCGCCGCGGTGCTGGTCGAGCCGTCGTCGCCCGGACCGCCCTTCGGAGCGGTGGGGTTCGGAGCGGTGGGGTCGACGCCGACCGGACCGTCCTGGGCCGGGTCGTCGGTGCTCGGCCCGCCCCTGCTTGGCGTGGTCGTGGCCGGCTCGCCCCTGCTTGCCTTGGTCGCGGCCGGCTCGTGCGTAGTGGCCGTCGTCGCGGGGTCACCGAGGTTGTCGCTGTGGTGGCGGGGACCGCCGGCCGGTCGGGGCAGGGGAGTGCCGGTCGGGTGAGCCGGCACCGACCCGTGTTGGCCGATTCCCGAGGTCGCCGGCCAGTCCCAGTGGGCCGGGACGGTGCGGACGGCACCGGTGCTGTCGGCGGCGCCCGGGTCACGTCCGGTGCTGTCGGCGGCGCGCGGGTCACGTCCGGCGCCGGCGCTGGCCAGGTCCGTGCCGGTGGACTCGGCGGCGCCCCGGTCGTCTGCCGCGTCTGCCGCGTCGGCGCCGGGTAGGGCCGGGCCGGCGGGCAACGGGCGCAGGATGTCGGTCGGCTCGATCGCCCGTCGATCGGCGGTGCGGGTACGCGCCGGCCAGCGCAGCAGGGCGGCGGCGGCCGCGCCGAGCGCGCCGGCGAGGATCGCGATCAGCGCGCCGTAGTAGGGGGTGGTCTGGTAACGATCCACCGCGTCGCCGGGACCGGCGGTCAGGTAGGCGAACGCCACCAGCGCCGGGCCGGCCACCCCGGTGGCCCCGCTGACCAGGGGGACCTGGCCACGCCAGCGGGCCAGGCCGGCGGTCGCCACGCCGGCCAGCAGCGCCGTGAGCGGCAGCAGGACCAGCGCCAGCCGTTGCGCCGCGCCGTCGTCCAACCAGCTCGGCTCGAGGACGCCGAGCCGGACCGTGGGCAGCGGGCCGACCGTGCCGAGCGACGGCAGGACGGAGACCAGCGCCAGCACCCAGACCGCACCGGCCACCGCCGCCATGTTCCAGCCCAGCTCGGGCCGGAGCAGGACGGCGATCGCCGCGCCGGCCCCGATCACCGCGCCGAGCACGGCGCAGATGCCGACCGCCCAGACCGGGTCGACGGAGATCAGTTCGGCTGCCCGGGCGGGCTGCATGCAGAGCGGAGCGACGACGGTGGCGCCGAGCGCGGCCGCGGCGCCGATGGCCAACTGCCGGCCGGTGCTGACCGGCGCGGCGTCCCGGCGGGCCAGGCGTCCGGTGAGGACGGCACCGGCAACGGCGGCGTTCGCGGCGAACCAGCCCACCCAGACGAGCTGGGCCGGCCACTGATTGACGGTCGTGCCGGTGAAGGCGCCGGTGAGTCGGACGATGCCGAATCCGTACGCGACGCCGAGCTGGCCGGCTCCGGCCAGCACGCTCACCCCGAGCGCCGTGAGCAGCAGTCTGCCCCAGGTCCGAAAGGCCATGTCCGGCACGTTACGCACCTGGTACACCCGATCGCCACCGGCGCGCCGCGCGGCGCGCCGGCCCGCTCCCGGCGGGTCTACTTGAGTTCGACCAGCCGGGCCAGGTACGTCGTATCTCCGACATTGGTGAGCATGTGTACGGCGCCGGGGTCCCGGTAGACCACTCCGCCGGTGGGTTCGTCGGCGTCGATCAGGGTGCCGTCGACCGTCTGCACGACGTTCTTCGCGCCCTCGATCGCCACCACCAGGTACGGGTGGTCGTGCCGGTGCAGCGGCTGCCGCTCGCCCGGTTCGAGCCGGATGTGCCAGACCCGGACCCGGTCGTTTTCGTACACGATCTCCTGGCCCACCGGCCCGAGCTTGGTCCCGTCGAACACGTCGGTCATCGTTCTCCGTCCAGTTGCGGGAGCACCTCGGCGGCGATCAGCTCGAGGTGGTCCAGGTCAGCGAAATCGATCAGGCGTAGGTGTACCCGGGTGGCCCCAACCGCGGCGAACTCGCCGATCCGCTGCACGAGTTGCGCGGGCGAGCCGACCACCGGGTCCTCCGGAGGTAGCGCGCTCTTCTCGTGCAGTGGCGCGGCCCGTCGCTTCGCCTCGGCGTCGGTCCGCCCGACGGCCACCACGATCCCGGCGGAGAGCACCAGCGGCGCCCGCCCGGACTCCGTCCGGCCGCTGCGGTCGCACGCCTCGCGCACCCGGTCGTACGCCTTCGCGGTCTCCGCCACGGACTTGAACGGCATGTTGAACTCGTCGGCGTACCGGGCGGCCAGCTCGGGGGTGCGCTTGGGGCCGCGCCCGCCCACGATGATCGGCGGCCCGGGCACCTGCACCGGCTTGGGCAGGGCAGGTGCGTCCACCAGCCGGTAGTGGTCGCCGGTGTAGCTGTACGTCGCGCCCGGCGGCGTCCGCCACAGCCCGGTGATCACCTCGAGCTGCTCGGCCAGCCGGTCGAAGCGTTCGCCGACCGCCGGGAAGGGGATGCCGTACGAGATGTGCTCGCGCTCGTACCAGCCGGCGCCGATGCCCAGCTCGACGCGGCCACCGCTCATCTGGTCGACCTGCGCGACCATCACCGCCAGCGGGCCGGGGAGCCGGAAGGTGGCCGACGTGACGAGGGTGCCGAGCCGGATCCGCTCGGTCTCCCGGGCGAGCGCGGCGAGGGTCAGCCAGGCGTCCGTCGGGCCGGGCAGGCCCGGGTCGGCGCCCATCGACTGGTAGTGGTCGGCGCGGAGGAAGCCCTCGAAGCCGCCCGCCTCGACCATCCGCGCGAACCGGAGCTGGTCGTCGTAGCTGGCGCCCCGGTGCGGCTCCGTGAAGACGGACATCCGCATGTCTATCGTCCTTCCGCACCGGCCGCGGCCGGCTGGTCGCGTTCCATCAACAGCTCGTGCAGGTCGGCGCTGACGCTGGCGACGTCAGCGAGGTGGGCATTGCGGCCCAGGGTGCGGGGTCGGGGGATGGTCACCTCGACGACCTTGCGGATACGGCCGGGGCGGGGGCTCAGCACGACCACCCGGTCGGCGAGCAGCACCGCCTCGTCGATCGAGTGGGTGACGAAGACGATGGTCGGCTTGTTCTCCATGTGCACCCGCTGGAGTTCGCCGGAGAGTTCCTCGCGGGTGAGCGCGTCCAGCGCGGAGAACGGCTCGTCCATCAGCATCACCCGGGGCTCGCCGATCAGCGACCGGCACAGCGACACGCGCTGCTGCATGCCACCGGAGAGCTCGTGTGGCAGTCGCTTCTCGAAGCCGGCGAGCCCGGCCACGTCGAGCAGCTGCCGGGCCCGCTCGCGGTGCTTGGCGCGGCTCCAGCCGAAGATCTCCACGGGCAGGAGAACGTTGTCCAGGACGGTGCGCCAGGGCAGCAGCGCCGGCTTCTGGAACAGCATGGCGATGTCCCGGCGGGGCCGGGTGATCGGCGTCCCGGCCACGGTGATCTCGCCGGCGCTCAGCGGGAGCAGCCCGGCCACCAGCCGCAGCAGGGTGGACTTGCCGCAGCCGGAGCGGCCGAGCACGGCGACGAACTCGCCCTCGGCGACGTCGAGGTCGATGCCCCGCAGCGCCTCCACCCGGCCGGATCGGCCCTCGAAGGTACGGGACACCCCGGACAGTCGGATCATCTCGGGCGGACCTCCGCTGAGTGGACGGTCAGGAATCTGGCAAAGGCTAGCCGGCTCATCACCTAATCGCACCGTCCGGGGTGGTCGTCAGGTTGTTTCCGTTCCGCAACCCGATACGCCTGGCGTCGCAAAGGTGGGTTTCTCGTACGCTGTGCCCGCGAAGAGTCCCCTCACGATGGCGGTGCCCGGCTTCCACCCCTCCTGCCGGTTCCGCCGCGACAACCCCCTCCGGTGGCCTGCCGGCCCCGGTCGGAAAGGACATGGTGCACTGATGAGAAGGCTGACCCGTACGGTCGCTACGGCCGCGCTGGCCACCGCCCTCGCCCTTGTCTCCGCCTGCAGCAGCGGGTCGGATTCGGCCGACGACGCCAAGGGCGGCGACAGCAAGACGCTGGAGAAGGTGACCTACCTCACCTCCTTCGGCCAGTTCGGCCGTGACTCCTACGCCTGGGTGGCGAAGGAGAAGGGCTTCTTCAAGGAAGCCGGCTTCGACGTCGAGATCAAGGCAGGTCAGGGCACCGGTGGTGTGATCCAGACCGTCGTAGGTGGCCAGGCCGACTTCGGTCCGATCGACCTCACCGGTGGTCTGCTCCAGGTCGGCAACGGCCAGGCGAGGGACTTCACTGTTGTGGCCGCGATCCAGCAGCGCACCATGGCCGGCATCGCCACGCTCGAGGGCAAGAACATCGCCTCCCCGAAGGACCTGGAGGGCAAGAAGCTCGCCGACACCCCCGGGTCCGTGGTCCGCAACCTCTTCCCGACGTACGCCCGGCTGGCCGGCGTGGACGTCAACAAGGTGACCTGGGTCAACGGTGAGGCGCAGCAGCTGATCGGCACCCTGGCCTCCGGGTCGGTGGACGGCATCGGCCAGTTCGTCGTCGGCCAGCCGACCATCGAGGCGGTGGCCAAGAAGAAGGCCGTCATGCTGCCGTACAGCAACGTGATGCAGGACCTCTACGGCAACGTGCTGATCACCTCCTCGAAGATCGCCAAGGAGAAGCCCGAGATGGTGAAGCGGTTCACCACGGCGCTGCTCAAGGGCCTGGAGTACAGCCTGGCGAACTCCAAGGAGGCCGCCGAGATCCTGAAGAAGAACGTGGACGCCACCAACACGGCGTCCGCCGCCGCCGAGCTGGAGCTGATGGCCGCGTACGTGCGCTCCGGCAACTCCGGTACCGCCATCGGCACGCTGGACAGCGGCCGGGTCGCCAAGAGCATCGCGATCCTGCAGGGCGCCGGCGCGCTGAAGCAGAACATCACCCCCGAGCAGGTCATCGACTTCAGCCTCGCGCCGAAGGCCTGATCGTCCGGTCGTCACCAGGGGGTACGTCCCACCGGCTCCGGTGGGGCGTGCCCCCGTCGCTCGTCGGCCCCGGTGGGGCCGCGGCATATCGAGGAGGACAAGATGACCGACGTCCGGTCAGCGGAGCCGGTGGCGGAAGTGCCCGCGCCCCCGGGCGCCGGCACCGAGGCGGGGCGAGCGGGGCGGGGCGCGGGCCTGCGTACCGGGGTCGGGGCGGGGCTGTTGCCCGTCGCGGGCATCCTGATCGCCCTGGCGGCCTGGTGGTTGATCGCCCGGCTGGAGCTGGTCCACCCGGCCGCCCTGCCACCGCCGGGCGACGTGCTCACCGCATTCGTCGACAAGCCCGCCCGGATGCTGGAGCACACCTGGGACACCCTGTTGGAGATCGTGTTCGGCTTCGCCCTGTCGGCGGCCGCCGGTGTCCTGCTCGGACTCTCCCTGGCCAGCTCCCGCACGGTGGAGCGGATGTTCACCCCGCTGCTGGTCGCCATCAACGCGGTGCCCAAGATCACGCTGGGTCCGCTGCTGGTGGTCGCGCTCGGTTGGGGTCAGAAGCCCATCCTGACCATGGTGTTCCTGCTCTGCTTCTTCCCGATCGTGCTCTCCACCGCGACCGGCCTGACCACGACCCCGGCCGACCTGGCGGAGCTGGTCCGCTCCTGGAACGCCTCCCGCTGGCAGGCGTTCCGCAAGGTGCGCTTCCCGGCCGCGTTGCCGCAGATCTTCGTCGGGCTCAAGGTGGCCATGCCGCTGGCCGCGATCGGCGCGGTGATCGGTGAGTTCCAGGCCGGCGAGAGCGGCCTGGGCTACGTCATCGTCCAGTACGCCGGCATCGGCGACACCGCCACCGCCTGGGCGGCGATCATGCTGGTGGCGCTGGTGAGCATCCTGCTCTACTCGGTGCTGGTGCTGCTCGAACGGCTCGCCCTGCCCTGGGTCCGAGAAACCACCAGCAGCCGCTGACCATTGAGATCATCACCAGGGCGAGCCGGTTCAGTCCCGGCTATCCCGCTCACCGTGACCGGTGAACGGCCTGAGGTGTGGCCCCGCCGTGCCCGGCGGAGGGATCAAGCCTGACCGCCCGGAGCCGGGTACGGCGGGGGCCACACCGTCCACCGACGCGGGATCGCGCCGGAGGGGGTGTGGCCCTCGACCGGCCTCAGCCCGCCAGCCGCCACCGCCCGTTGCGCGCGACCAGCGTGGTGAGCGCCTGCGGCATCAGCCCGGAGTGGTTGTCCGGCGTCATCCGGATCGGGCCGGAGAGGCCGTCCATCTGGGACGTTTCCAGCACGTCCCGGATGCCGTTCCGGTCCACCCGCCCCGCCGGGCCGCCGGCACGCAGCTCGGCGTCGGCGATGAGCTGGACCGCGTCGGCCGCGAAGGACGAGGATCCGTTGTACCCGCCGAAGCGCGCGGTGTAGTCCTGGAACCACTGCCGCCGGGCCGCCTTCGCCGGCGTCGTGGCGATCACGTCGTCGATCACCATGGTCTGGGTGAAGATGAGCGTGGCCCGTTCGGTGGCCCGGGCCGCCGCGCCGAGGAAGAGGTCGCCGGCCGCCCCCGGATCGAAGAAGAGCGACCCGCGGAAGGTGGTCTGCTGGATGCTGGTGGCGGCCAGTGTCGCCTGCTCCGGCGGGGTCCAGACGACCAGCGCGTCGGGCTTGAGCTTGGCCAGCCGCTCGACCTGCTGCGAGACGTCGGTGTCGGTGGTCTTCACCGACTCCTCGCCGAGCGGTTTGATCGTGGTCTTGGCCAGCTCCCTGCGGAGCGCGGCTGCGCCCTCCCGACCGTAGTCGTCGTTGCTGTAGAGCAGGCCAACCTTGCGGACGTTCTTGCGACGCAGTTCGGTGGTCAGTGCCGCGGCGCTGTCCACGGCGTTCGGGCCCAGCTTGAACACGTATCGCCGTTCCGCGACCGGGCTGGCGATCGCGCCGGAAGAGGCGAGCGCAATGGTGGGAATCTGCTTCTCGTTGATGGTCCCGACCGCGCCGACCGCGCATTCGTTGCAGCCACCCATGATGATGGCGCTGACCCGGGAATCACCGCTGAAGTCGGCGATGTTGCGTAACGACTCGGCGGCGTCGGAACGGTTGTCCTTCCACTTCAGCTCGATCTTCCGGCCGTTCAGCGCGCCGGACGAGTTCAACTGTTCGACCTTGAGTTCCAGGGCCCGTTGGTATGCCCGGCCGACCGGAGCGGCTACGCCGGAGAGTTCGAGGTCTGCGGCGATCACGATCGGACTCGTGTCCTGCTCCGCCCCGCCGAACTGACAGCCGGTGAGCGTGGTGGCCACTACGGCCGATGCGAGCGCCGCGATGGTCGCGGAGCGGATGGGGCTCAACTCAGTCCTCCAGGTGCGGGCGCGGGCGCTGCCCGGTCACCGCCGCTAATCCGTCCTCAGTGGAGGACGGGATCTCCTCTGCCGTACGGTGTGCGCGAAGCCTGCAAAACCTTGCCAATGGCCGGCGCTGTGGTCAAGCGCGGACGCGGGTCGCATTTTCGGGACGGCCATCCCACATGCTGGGGTAACGCAATGTTTGCAAAAGCTCACTTTGCATGCACGCGTGACCACTCTGGAGTTACATGCCCTGTTCAGGGGCTTGCGGAAATGAAGGTATCAGTTGACCGGATCATGGGTTGCGCGCCGTCCGACCGTTTCCTGCCCCACTGCGGCTTCCCAAACAGGACCTTCTCTGATGAAATCGCGGCCGTGCCGCGCGTGGTCCCCTCCGCTCGTGGCACGGTTCGGCGGGTCAGGCGGGGAAGAAACGACGGAGGCGATGTCGTGAGCACCGGACCGACGACCCTGCCCGCGCTCGGCGACACCGCTCGGCCCACGCGCCGACGGTTGCCGAGGCTGCGCGACGCCCGGATCCGGTCCAAGCTGGCGCTGATCCTGGTCGTCCCGGTGGCGGCGGTGATCGCGCTGGCCACGGTCCGGCTGATCTCGGTGGGTGAGGGCGCCTTCGACGCCACCCGGGCGCGGTCGCTCACCGCGCTTTCCATCGACGTCAGCGCGCTGACCCAGGACCTCCAGGTCGAGCGGATGGCCGCGGCGGCCTACCTGGCCGCGCCGCAGCAGCCCGCCGACGCGTACAACCTGCGGGTCCGCCAGACGCAGCAGCGGGTGGACGAGTACCGCGCCGAGCGGGCCCGGATCGGCGAGGTGCCGGCGGCTCTGCGGAGCCGGCTGACCGCGATCGACGAGCATCTGGCCACGCTGGACGGAACCCGCCAGGAGGTGCTCGACCGTCGGCAGATGGCCGTCGCCGAGGCGGTGCTGCGTTACGGCGTCATCCTCACCGACCTGGTCGCCTACGGTGACGGGCTGGCCCAACTGCCCGGCGAGGAGCGCCTGTCGGACAGCCGGCGGGCGGTCGCCGCGTTCGCCCGGGCCAAGGCGTCCGTCGCCGAGGAGGAGGCGGTCGCCTTCACCGCGCTGAGCGCCGGCCAGCTCGACGAGGAACAGTTCTCCTCCTTCGTCGCCACCCTGACCAGCCAGCAGGAGGCCCTGGTCGCCTTCTCGCTCGCCGCCGACCCGGTGCAGCGCGCTCTGGTCGACAGCACCGTCTCCGGTGACGCCGTCGGCCTGGCCGACCGGGTGGCCACCGACATCACCCGCTCGGTGGGGCAGCGCCCGCTGGTCGCCGCCCAGGACGCCACCTCCGCCATCGGCGCGGTCCACGACCTGATGCGCTGGGCCGAGATCCAACTGCAGAACCGGCTGCTCGAGCAGGCCGACCAGGCGCGCTCGAGCGTCATCCGGCAGGCCGTGGTCGAGTCGGTGCTGGTGCTGCTGACCCTGATCATCGCCGTGTCGCTGGCCGTGGTGCTGGCCCGCTCGCTGAACCACTCGCTGCGCCGGCTGCGCGAGGGCGCGCTCTCGGTGGCCAACCACGACCTGCCCGACGCGGTGCAGCGGCTGCAGAACATGGGCAGCGTGGGCGACGGCGGGGTGGACGAGATCGTCCGTCAGGTCCGGGACCCGATCCAGCTCAACAACCGCGACGAGGTCGGTCAGGTGGCGCTGGCCTTCAACGTCGTACACCGGGAGGCGGTGCGGGTCGCCGCCGAGCAGGCCGCTCTGCGTACCAGCGTCTCGGCGATGTTCCTCAACCTGGCCCGCCGCAGTCAGACCCTGGTCGACCGGATGATCGGCGAGCTGGACGCGATCGAGCGTGGCGAGGAGGATCCGAAGCGGTTGGCGCAGCTCTTCGAGCTGGACCACCTGGCCACCCGGATGCGCCGCAACGACGAGAACCTGCTGGTCCTGGCCGGCGCCGACTCCGCTGTGCCGCGCCGTGAGGACGCCCTGGTGGTGGACGTCCTGCGCGCCGCCCAGTCCGAGGTCGAGCTCTACAACCGCATCGAGTTCGGCACCGTGGACACCGACATCTCGGTGGCCGCGCACGCGGTCAACGACGTCGTACGGCTCGTCGCCGAACTGCTCGACAACGCCACCCGGTTCTCGCCGCCGAACACCACGGTGGTCGCCGACGGTCGCCGGATCCGCGACTACGTGCTGATCCAGATCGAGGACCGGGGGCTCGGCCTCAGCGATGAGCAGCTCGACTCGCTCAACCGGCGGCTGGCCGCGCCGCCGAGCGTCGACGTCGCCGCGTTCCGGCTGATGGGTCTGGCCGTGGTGAGCCGGCTCGCCTCCCGCTACGGCATCCGCGTCGAGTTGCGCCGCAACATGGAGGGCGGCACTGTTGCTCAGGTGACGTTGCCCGCCGCAACCGTGGTGCTGCCCGTCAACCGCGGCCGCGAGCAGGTGCTGACCCGGCCACGCCAGCCGATGGCGGTCGAGCAGACGCCGCTCACCCCGGTCGGTCACGCCGAGCCGTTCGCCGGTGCCACCACCTCGGCGGCGACGCTGCCCGAACAATGGCGGACCAGCACGCCGGCGCCGGCGACCTGGCCGTCCCCGCTGGAGGCCCGGAACACCGCCCCGGCCGTGCAGGCCGGCGGCTTCACCGGGGCGCACACGACGTTGCCGCCCGCGTCGGCCCCGGCCACCCCGGTCCCGCCGGCCCGAACCCCGTTCAAGGGCGGGGGTGCCTCGGTGGGCAGCCCGACCGTCGACCCGCTGCCCCGGCGCGGCTCGGGGGCGGACGCCACCGACACGCGGAATGCTCCGGTGCTGCCGGTCGGGCCGGTCGCCGGCCCCGGTGCGGTCGCGCCGCCAGCCGCGCCGCCGGTGCCGGCCGCGCCGGTCACCAACCGGCCCGACTTCCCCGCCGAGGCGCCGATCTTCCGGGAGATGGAGGCGGTCTGGTTCCGGTCGCACGGCGACGACGCCACCGCGATCTTCACTCGGCCGCAGTTCGACTCGCCGCCACCCTCCACCGACGCCGGCACCCGCTCGGGCGGCGGTCACCCGACCGCCACTGCCGCGCCGGCCGCGACGCCGGCCCGACCGCCACTGCCGACCCGTACCCCGGGCGGCTCCGCCACCGACGGCACCGCGACGCCGGGTGCCGCGAGCACCGGCGGGTTCGGCGCCGCGACACCGCCGCCCCCGCCGTCGTACAACCCGCCGCCGGCCGCCCGGACCGCGCCCGCGGCGCCCGCCGCCCCGAGCGCGCCCGCCGCTCCGGCGGTGGACCCGAGCGCCTGGCGGACGGCGGCCGACGAGGGCTGGTCCCGGGCCAGCCGGGCCGCCGAGCCGGCCGCCGCCGGCACCACCCGCTCAGGGCTTCCCAAGCGGGTGCCGCAGGCGCAGCTCGTGCCCGGCGGCATCGAACCGAAGAGCGGCCGGGACCGCAGCCGGCGGACCCCCGATGAAGTACGCGGTCTGTTGTCGGCCTACCACCGTGGCGTGCAGCGCGGGCGGACGGCCGGGACGGACCTGAACAGCACCTCGACCAAGGAGAGCCGATGAACAGGCCAGCTGCCATGCAGGACATGGGTTGGCTGCTCACCAACTTCGCCGACAGCGTGGCGGGTATCGCCCACGTGGTGGCGGTGTCCGCCGACGGGCTGCTGCTCGCCTCCTCCCGGGACCTCCCGGGAGACCGGGCGGACCAGCTCGCCGCGATCACCTCTGGCGTGGTGAGCCTGACCGAGGGCGCGGCCCGCATGTTCAGCGCGGGTGGGGTGTTGCAGACCGTCATCGAGATGGACAGCGGCTACCTCTTCCTCATGTCGATCAGCGACGGCTCGTCGATGGCCGTGCTGGCCGCGCGCAGCTGCGACGTGGGCCAGGTGGGCTACGAGATGGCGCTGCTGGTCGAGCGGGTGGGTGCCGCCCTGGTGCCGCTGCCGCGCGACGCGGTGCGCTCGTAGCGACGACACGACGGCGTGCCGACGGTGCGCCGGAGCAGGGAGGGGAGGCGGTGTGGACCGGCTCCACGGGGGACGAGGAGGTGATCGGGGATGGACCAACGACGCGCTGACCCGCGCGGCGCTCTGGTACGTCCCTACGCGGTCACCCGTGGTCGTACCGAGCCCCGGCAGGACATCGCCCTCGAGGCGGTCCTCACGGCTTCTCCCACCCAGGTCGCCGAGTCCCGCTTCGCCGGGCATGACAAGCACCGCATCGCCTCGGTCTGTGAAGGCCGGGCACAGTCGCTGGCGGAGATCGCCGCGTACACCCGGATGCCGCTGGGCGTCGCCCGGGTACTGGTCGCCGACATGGTGGCCGAGAGCCTGCTGACGTTACACACTGCTGCTCCCGCCGAGGGGTTCGAGGAGCGGATGGAACTGCTTGGAAGGGTGCTAAGAGCGTCCGCCAGTAGGTGACGGCGGGGATGCAGAGTAGCGAAACGGGCACGGAGTCAGTGATCATCGAGTTGTCTACGCTCTGTGATCGCTGG